>SLTJ01000041.1 GCA_004347685.1 Clostridia bacterium | reverse complement strand
AGAGCCAAGGGCGACTTTGACAAAGGGTCCCGGGTAGCGCCGGGCTAGGGCCTTTACGCTGCGGTCAAAGACATTGACGGTCAAGGGGCAAAATCCTTTCCGGCATATACTTCGTGCCGAAATCATTATACCACGCGCCGAAGGCAGGGGAAAGAAAAAATCCATTAGGCACACTTTAGGCGGGTGAATGGTCTCACGGTCATGCCCCTGGAATCAGGCTGAGTGATGGCAACCGGGAATAAAACCTCCCTGGCTAGGTAATAATTAAACTGGCAAGGGAGGTTCAGCCATGCTGGTCAACAAGGTGGAAATATGTGGGGTAAACACGTCCAAACTCCCCGTCCTGTCCAATGAGGAAATGCAAAAGCTTTTCCGCCGCATGCAGCAAGGTGAACCATCTGCCCGGGACAAGCTGATTCAGGGGAATCTGCGGCTGGTCCTCAGCGTCATTCAGCGCTTCAACAATCGGGGGGAGCATGTAGACGACCTGTTTCAAGTTGGCTGCATTGGTTTGATGAAGGCCATTGATAACTTCGACCTGAGCCAGAACGTCAGGTTCTCGACTTACGCTGTTCCCATGATTATTGGCGAAATCCGGCGGTTTCTCCGGGACAATAACCCGGTGCGGGTGAGCCGCTCCCTGCGTGATATCGCGTACAAGGCATTGCAGGTGCGGGATATCCTGGCCGGGAGGAACGGGCGCGAACCTTCCTTTTCGGAGATCGCGGCCGAGATGAAGATCCCCCGGGAAGAGATAATCCTGGCTCTGGAGGCCATCCAGGATCCGGTTTCCCTTTTCGAGCCGGTCTATCATGACGGGGGGGACCCCATCTATGTTATGGACCAGATCGGCGATGAAAAGAACGTTGATACTAACTGGCTGGAGGGTATCAGCGTCCGGGAGGCCCTGCAAAAGCTGGGTGAAAGGGAAAAATTGATCCTCACCCTTCGTTTCTACGAAGGCAAGACGCAGATGGAGGTGGCCGAGGAGATAGGGATTTCCCAGGCCCAGGTTTCCCGGCTGGAAAAAGCAGCCCTGAATCACATGCGCAAGCATATGTAAGCACACCAAGTATATTCTGGAGGTGATATCCATGAAGAAGCGGATGATTTCGGTACTCTTATTGGTAGTTATCGCTCTGGGCAGTGCTGCCTATCTGCTGCAGGGCGAAAAGGTAGACCAGGCATACACTCCTGATAACCTTATCCGGTTTCACGTCATGGCTACGAGCGACGAGCCCGGGGAACAGGCCGTGAAACTCCAGGTGCGAGATGCGGTTATGGCCGCCCTGACCCCGAAACTGGCCCACGCCAGTACCGTAGAACAAGCCCGGAGCATCGCCCTTGCGAGCCTGCCCCTGATGGAAAAGGTGGCGGCACAGGAGCTGGCAGTCTCCGGCCGGACCTACCCGGTGCGGGCCGAGATGGGATATTACAGCTTTCCCACACGCTCCTACAATAATTTTACCCTCCCGGCCGGGGAGTATGAGGCCATCAGACTGGTTCTAGGAGAGGGGAAAGGGGAGAACTGGTGGTGTATCCTGTTCCCGCCCCTGTGCTTCGTTGACGTGGCCAGAGAAGCGGAAGCCGTTCCTGCCATGGGCAGCCATGACAGCCCCGGGCAGGCGGGGGCGGCTCGGATAGAAGTCAGATCCCGGCTGATGGAGGTTTTCCGCGCCTCGCGGGAATATTTGGCCCGAAAGTAGGGTTTCATTGCACACATCTTCCGGCAGGATCATATAGTAGAACATGGGCAATCTTACGGGAGGTGTGAGACGCGATGATGCGCATTGCCGACCTGAAGGCGCGGGACGTGGTGAACGTCTCGGATGGCCGGCGGCTGGGACTGATCAAGGATGTGGATCTGGATTTGGAAGATGGACGGATCAAGGCCATTATCCTTCCGGGCAACCAGCGCCTGCTGGGTCTGCTGGGCCGAAATGAAGATGTGGTTGTCCCCTGGGACCAGGTAAGAAAACTAGGTGTGGATGTAATCCTGGTAGACTTACCTGCGTAGGGGTGGCCCCGAAAAACTTCGCCTGGCTTTCCAACAATTATGGGTACCTCTTTTTTATGGCTCGCTTCGGCGAGCTTCTTGTTTTATGACAAATGTCCTGATATTATCAGGACATTGATCTCTACTGCGGCAGGACAGTTGATGCTAAACTTTAGGTAAATAAATCCTAGCTGAAGGCTGAGCCGTACCGGCCATTAACCGCAAGGAAATCCTGGAGGCAGAGCCCGCAGGCGGCCACCCGCCCAAAGGATTTTCCTGAGGCTGGAGTCCATTGAGGCCAAAGGAGGTGTACTAACCCCGTGGACGTCTTTTTGCTCATGTTAGGCATGGCGTGGGGGGCTGAGAAGTTGGGCGCGAAGAGGGCCGCTGGTATTGGGATCGGAACGGGCATAGTCATCTTTTCTTTCCTGGCCGGTCTCCTGGTTTATGCCCTGTTCACGGCTCAGAGCCCGGTGACGTGGTGAGGAGGCCGTGTTTCTGGACAAAAATGGCGGCCTGAGCCCGGTTGCTGAGGTCAAGCTTGTGCAAGATGCTGGTAACATAATTGCGCACCGTCTTCTCGCTTAAGAAAAGAGTCTCTGCTATCTGGCGGTTGGTTTTGGCCTCCCCCATCAAGGTGAGGACTTTTTTTTCCTGGGCCGTAAGCTGGTCAAGGCCGGCCCGCTCCTGGACGTGGCGAAGAGCTTTTCTTACCATCTCCTGGTCCATCAAGGTCTGCCCGCGAGCCACCTGCTCGACGGCCGCCAGCAGGTCGTGGCTCCAAATCTTTTTCAACACGTAGCCATGGGCGCCGGCCATGACTGCCGCTACCACCGCCTCCTCGTCAGCATAAGAAGTGAGGATCAGCACTTTGACGTGCGGGAATCTCTCCAGGACGGCCCGGCAGGCTTCAATGCCACTGCCGTCCGGCAGCCGCACGTCCATCAAGACCACGTCCGGCCGCAGTTCCTCCACCATGGCCATGCTTTCGGCCACCGAAGCCGCTTCTCCCGCCACCTCAAAACCCGGCTGCTGGCTGAAAAGAGACCGCAGACCTATCCGCACTATCTCGTGGTCATCCACTATCAGCAATCGCATGATTTCTCACCCCCAGCGGGAGTCTTATCCTCAGTTCGGTTCCCTTCTTGGGCTCACTCGACCACTTTACTTCCCCTCCCAGGCAGGCCACGCGGTCGCGGATGTTGCGCAACCCGTACCCGCCGAGAGGAAAGATCCGGGGTAGGCCAATGCCGTCGTCCCGCAGGGTACAGTGAAGTTCCCCAGGCCGCACCTCGATCATAGCCTCCACCGTGCCGGCACGGGCATGCCGGGTAATATTGGCCAGGGCCTCTTTAAGCACGTGGTAAAGGTGGTGAAAAACATCGGCTTCTACGGCCCCGTCCAGGCGGCCGATAAACTTCACGTCGGCCGGAATACCGGAGCGCCGGGTAAATTCGGTAAAGAGGGATTGGAGTGCCCGCGTGGGGCCGCCTGTCTCCTCCTGCATGGGCGAGAGCTTCATGATATAGCCCCGGATGTCTTCAATCACCCGGTCCATGTCCTGCAGGGAGCAGACGAGGGACGCGGCGGCCGGGCTGGCCGGGTCCAGCTTGCGCAGGGCTTGCTCGATCTGCAATCCGGTGCCATAGATAGACTGGATTACCCCATCGTGGAGGTCGCGGCCGATGCGCAACCTCTCCTGGAGAATTGCCTGTTTTCGTTGCGCATCCTCCAGTTTACGGCAGTTTTCCAGGTCGAAAATCTGCATGATTCTCAGGATGAAACAGCTCAACACCAGCCCGCACAAGGCCAGGAGAACCTGAAGCAGTATGTCCACCAGGTTCGCAGTCTGGTCGCCGAAAAAGAATTCTCCCAACGGGGTGTACGGTATTCTGACCATGGTGATGGCGGCATACACGGCCAGGCAAGCTATGGCTCCGTGCAGACAGTGGTTGAGAAAAGGCTCGGCCTCATGGCGGAACTGGTGCAATTGGCTGCTGAAAGCCAGGGCCACCAGTAGCACACCCGGCAGGCCGAGCAGGTAATTGGCCCAAGCCATGCTGCTGCGCAGCCATTCCTGGCGATCCTGGTAGTAAACGGCCGCCAGCATAAAAATCGCCAGCCACAGAATTACCAAGAAAAAACTGGTCGCCTGCCACCGGCGGTACCGGGGGTTGGTAATGCGCAGGAGGCGCGCTCCGTAGAAATAGAATAACGCATACGCCGCCGCCCCCGCCAGGACCTGGAGCAGCATCACGTACTCGGCTTGTACCGCCTCCGGCGGGAGGAAAGGCAGAAAAAACTGCAGCCACAGGCTGACGCCAAGGAGGAGCCCGAACATACCCAGCAGCCAGAGGTTGTTGACGATCTTCAACTCACTGAGCTCCCGGTACTGGAAGAACTGCAACATAATAACAAAGCCGGTGATAAAGTATGCCAGCCCCAGAACAAAGTTGAGCAGGTCAATAAGAGTCACGCAGAGATCCCCCCTGGAGCCGTCAGGGCTTCGGTTCAGGTCCGACCCTCGAGCGCCAGCCGTAATAGGCTTAAAGGCCTAAGGGGGTTCTGCCTTTACCTATATTATAACTCCAGTACCGCCATAATTCCAAATGAAATTTTTCGGATTCCTCCCGTTGCTTGACGCCAGCCCAGGAAAACGGTAAGATTAACTAAACATCTGGCCGTGGGGTCGTGGGTGGTGCCGCGAAGGTGGTAGGGCGTCTATCTGGAGGTGAAACTCTTGGATCCGGGAACTGCACCCGCTCCGTCTCCACCAAGGACAGCCTTGTTCCCAGCTACAGACAGCCAGGTAGAACTCTACCAGGTGGCCGAATGGGCGTCCTTTGGTGTCAGGGCCTTTTTTACCGGCCGCCGGGGCGGAGTCAGTGCGGGGCCGTATTCCAGCCTGAACCTCGCCTATCACGTTGGCGACGACGAGGTCGCGGTGCGGGAGAACCGGCGCCGGGTAGGGGAAGATACCGGGTTTCCCTGGGAGACGTGGGTAAGTGCTGGGCAAGTCCACGGCCGGCAGGTAGCCGTGGTAGGAGCCAAGGACCAGGGGCGGGGGGCGGTAACTCACTCCACAGCCCTGCCGCAGACAGACGGTATGGTCACTAATGCCCCGGGGGTAGTGCTGGCCGCCTATTTTGCCGACTGCGTGCCGGTGCTGATCTTTGATCCGGAAAACCGCGTTATCGGCCTGGCCCATGCCGGGTGGCGGGGTACGGTGCTAAAAACCCCGCAGGCCGTCCTGGAGGTGATGTGCCGGTCCTTTGGCACCCGGGCGGAGTCCTGCCAGGTATGTCTGGGACCGCATATTGGCCCATGCTGTTACCAGGTGGGTGAAGAGGTAAGAACGGCTGGTGAACAGGCCTTCGGGCCGGCCTGGGGTCAGGTTTGGCGGTATCGGGAAGGAAAGGGCTACCTGGACCTGGCCGGGGCCAATGTCCTGGCCCTGGCCGAGGCCGGTGTCGTCCCCGGCAATATCCAGGTGGCGGACGCCTGTACCTCCTGTCACCACCAGGCCTTTTTCTCGTACCGGGCCGCCGGGGGCGTGACCGGTCGTTTTGCCACCCTGATAGGCCTGGCCTGAAAAATTCGGCACCGGTTTTGGAATATGGAAGGATTCCTGAATATGGGTGTAGAACAACCATGAGCGAGATTGCGGCCAATCTGGCAAGGGTCGGGGAGCGGATTGCGGCCGCCTGCCGGCGGTCGGGCCGGGATCCTTCCCAAGTGCGGCTCATATCGGTTACCAAGAATGTCCCGGTGGAGAGAATGCAGGAGGCGATAGCCTCCGGGGTTACGGCCGTGGGTGAGAACCGGGTGCAGGAGGCTGTTGCCAAGTATGCCCAGCTTGGCCACGCGGTGGAATGGCATCTTATCGGCTACCTGCAGACCAACAAGGTACGGCAATTACTGCCATGGGTTCACCTTATCCATTCCCTGGACCGGCTGGGGCTGGCGGCTGAACTCCAGAGGCAGGCCGAAAGGACCGACCAGGAAGCGATAAGGGTGTTGCTGCAGGTAAACGTGGCCGGGGAGATCAGCAAACACGGTTTGGCCCCGGGAGAGGTTATGCCCTTTTTGCACCGGCTGGCCGACTATCCCCGGCTGAAGGTATGTGGTCTGATGACCATCGCCCCCCTCACAGGCAACTCCGAAGATACTCGTCCTGTCTTCAGGGAACTTCGCCTCCTGGGGGAAAGAATAGCCGCGGGCGCTAGGCCGGGGGTAGAAATGCAGTATTTGTCCATGGGCATGAGCCAGGATTTTGAAGTGGCCATCGAAGAGGGGAGCAATATGGTGCGGATAGGGACCGCGATTTTTGGCCGGCGTTAGGAGGCGGCCGGGTGTGGCGAAGCCTTATGGCGGCGGGGTGAAGGAGGTAAGGGTTTTTGGCCAGCTTTTTCAATAGGGTGTGGTCCTTCTTAGGACTGGAGGAAGAGGTAGAGGAAGAATCATGGGAGCCAGAGAATGAAACGCAGCGTTCCAATATCATTCGTCTCCCGTCGGCCCGGTCGGTAAAGGTATGCCTGTTTCACCCCCTGGAGTACGCCGACGTGCAGAAGATAGCGGAGGCCTTGCGTAACCGTTGCCCGGTGGTGCTTAATCTGGAAAACACTCCGCGTACCGAGGCTCAGCGGATCATTGACTTTCTTGGCGGCACGGTTTATGCTTTGGAAGGGCGGATGGTCAAAGTCACGCAGGCGGTCTTCGTGTTGGCCCCCCAGGGGATTGAGCTGACCGGTGAGCAGTTGTACGAACTGGGGACAGCCGCCATGTAGTGAGGGAGGGGGATAATAGATAACCGTGCTTGGTTTCATTGGCGGGGGGGCCATGGCCGAGGCCCTGATCGCCGGAGTACTGCGCAGCGGCCGGAGTACAGCCGCAGACATCCGGGTGGGGGAACCCAACCCGGCCAGGCAGTCCTGGCTGTCCCAGGAATATGGGGTGGCGGTTGTCGCAGACAATAATGAAGTGGTTGCGCAAGCGGACACGGTCATTTTGGCGGTGAAGCCGCAGGTATGGAGGCAGGCCGTGGCTCCGCTCCAGGGCCATTTCCGTCCGCAGCAGCTTTTTATCTCCATTGTTACCGGGGTACCCTTGGCGCAACTGGCTGAGCTTCTCCCGGTCGGGACGCCGGTAGTGCGGGTAGTGCCCAATACGCCGTGCCTTATCGGTCAGGGCATCTCAGTCCTCAGTCCGGGGCCCGGGGTGGAGGCAGTGTCGCTAGAGAGAGCGCGACAGATTTTTGCTTCAGTAGGCGAAACTATTGTTCTCGCGGAAGAACTGCTGAATGCAGCCACCGGCCTGAGCGGCAGCGGTCCAGGGTATGTCTTTCTGTTTGTGGAAGCCCTGATTGACGCCGGGGTACGGCAGGGGCTGCCCCGGGCAGCGGCCCGGCAAATGGCGGCGGTTACGGTGGCTGGAGCCGCCGGCATGGTGGCTACCAGCAGTCGTCACCCGGCCGAATTAAAAGATATGGTTACCTCACCCGGGGGGACAACCATGGCCGGGTTGGAGGTATTGGAAAAAGCCGGCGTCAGGGGAGCCGTCATGGAGGCCGTAGCCCAGGCCGTAAAACGGGCCGGAGAGCTGGGCGAATAGGGGTGGAGTAGTGTATTTTGTCGTTCAGGTGATCCACATTATCTTTCAAATGATGGAACTCCTTGTCCTCGTCAGGGTCGTCCTGTCATGGTTTCCCGTGAGCCGGGGGAATATCCTGACGGATTTTATTTACGAAGTTACCGAACCGGTCCTGCGGCCTTTCCGCCGGTGGCTGGCCGTGGGTCCGGTAGACTTTTCTCCCTTTGCCGCCATGCTGGTCCTGTATCTGGTAGAGAGGGTGGTCATTCAGGTGGTGCTCACGCTCTAGTGTCCGGGTATGAAGGGTTACTGGCCGGCGTGCCCGACGAGGAGAAGCTGGCCCTCCGGCATTTGCTCGATCTGGTAGCCAGGGTGGAAACCGCGGCGCAGCCGGCGGTCAGCGATTTCCTAGATCCGGGGCAGGCCCAGTGGTGCCGGGAAAGGATCTTCTCCCTGGCTGGCTTGAATTTCCGCCTTTACGGGGGTTACCCCGGGGCCGAAAGGCAGCGCCTGATTATGGCTCCGGCCTTTTTTGACGCCGGGATGGTGGATCCCAATACGGGTTACGTGCAAATCGAAACCGGTCAGGCGGCTGCCGGGCTTACTCACCGTGATTTTTTGGGGGCTGTTCTAGGGCTGGGGGTACGCCGGGAGAAGGTGGGCGACCTGCTGGTACAGGATAACCGGTGCCAGGCGGTGGTTGACAGATCTTTGGTAGCGTATCTCTGCGGGCACCTGAAGCTGGTGGGACGTTCTCCGGCCAGGGTGCGGGAACTCAGCCGCGACGAACTGGACATTCCCGGCCAGCGCAGTAAGGAAATCAGAACCACGGTCGCCTCTCCCCGCTTGGATGCCATTGCCAGCCAGGGCTTCGGCCTGTCACGTTCCCGGATGGAGAGGGAGATAAAGGCGGAAAAGGTGCGGGTTAACTGGCGGGTGGTGAATAAGCCCGACTACCAGGTGAAGGCCGGGGAAGTAATCTCCTGCCGGGGTCGGGGTCGAATTGTCGTGGAAGAAATCGGCGGTGTCAGCCGCAAGAACCGGCTATATGTGAAGATCCAGCGGCTGATGTAGTTCTCTTAGGAGCATGTGGCAGATTTCCCGGGGGCTGGGAATAGACGAAGTCTTTAACCACCTCCGGGCGAGGAGTGGCGAACCGTGCTTACCCCGTTAGATATCCAGAACCGTGAATTCAGCCGGTCCTTTCGCGGGTACGATCAGAAAGAAGTGGACAGGTTCCTGGACGAGATAGGCCGGGGCTATGAGGAACTATACCGCGAAAACCAGGAATTGCGGGAGAGTTTACAACGGCTGGAGGAAAAACTAAAGCATTACCAGAGCCTGGAGGAGACATTGCAGTCCACTCTGGTGGTGGCCCAGCAGGCGGCGGAGGGGGTTAAAGCCAGTGCAGCCCGGGAAGCCGAGGCGATGCTGGCGGTCGCCCGGCAGGAAATGGCGTCCCTCCAGGCCGAGGACGCCGCCCGGCACCGGCAGGCCTTGGAGGAACTGGAGGCCCTTGGCAAGAAATACCAGGCCCTGCGGGCCCGCCTGCGAGCCTTCCTGGTGGCCCAACTGGAGCTGACTGAGGGGCAGGAGGAGGCTGCGGCGGCCTTGGAAGGATTGGAAGGAGCAGACCCGGATGCCGGCCGGTAAAGAAATCCCCGGCGGTGTGCGCTTTCCGGTCCGGGTGCAGCCGGGTTCGGCCAGGAACCGGATTTCCCTGGGAGAGGGGGATTTGTTACGGGTAAATGTTACGGCGCCGCCGGTAGCGGGCCGGGCCAATGACACCCTGCGGGAACTGCTGGCGGAGTTTTTCGGAGTGCGGCCAGGGGCGGTACGTATCGTCTCGGGCCTGGCCAGCCGGCGAAAGGAGATAGAGATAGCCGGGATCAGCCTGCAGGCTTTTGCGGCCAGGTTTGAGCCAGAACGGTGAAAAGAGGTGCCTTGATTTTCAAGATGGACGTATCCATTATCAGCAGCCTGCCGGCTTTTACCGGGTTGCTCCGGGAAAACATGGCGCACCCGGAGCCGGCGGGAGGTGTAAATGGCCTTATTACGGGGCGACTGGCCGGGTGGGAAACGGGGTTGTTAGTCTGGGAGGCAGGCGCGACATACTTCCCTCCGGAACTCGCACCGGTGCAATATATTATCGGCGTTGGCCGGGTGGAAACGCCGGTACCCTACCTAAAGACCCCAGACATCCTCCTCTCTGGAGAGGTTCACCTAGAAGATGGTCAGGTGTGCGCCAGCTATGACCGCCTGATTGACCTGGCCTTGAAATCAGGCGAGGAACTCGCCCAAGCCCTGCCGGGCAAGGTGCTGGTGGCCCAGTTATGGGCCGAGGCTCCCCGGGGCGAAGCCCATCCGGAGTTGTTTGGCGTTAGCCGGCCGCAATCCCGGGTGGCGGCTCTGGCGTGGGAGCAGGGGATTCCCTTCCTGTCGCTGAACGCCGTGGCCGCCGGCGGTGACGACGAAGGAGAAGGCGAGACGGCGAAAAAGCTATTCTGGATGGTAAAGGGTACGCTGGAAAACTTGCGTATTTGCTCCCCACGAGCGAAGCCGTTAGAATAAGCCGATAGACTCCAGGGGAAACTGCTCGGGAAATATAAGGGGTGAAGGGAAGATTTGGACTACAGCCAGACAGTAAACCTGCCAAGGACGGATTTCCCCATGCGGGCGCGCCTGCCGCAGCGTGAGCCTGAGATAATGCGCTTCTGGGACGAAACAGACATCTACCAGAAGGCACAGCAGCAAAACCGGGGACGACCCCGTTTCATTCTTCATGACGGCCCGCCTTACGCCAATGGCGATATTCACCTCGGCACGGCCCTCAATAAGATCCTCAAGGATATGGTGGTAAAATTCCACTCCATGCGGGGAGAGGAGGCCCCATATGTCCCGGGCTGGGATACCCACGGCTTGCCCATCGAGCAGCAGGCCATCAAGGATTTGGGGTTGGACCGGAGCCGGATTTCCGCGGTGGAATTTCGCCGCCGCTGTCGTGACTACGCCCGCAAATACGTGGACGTGCAGCGGCGCCAGTTTCGCCGGCTAGGCGTACGAGGCGACTGGGAGCGCCCCTACCTGACCCTGGAGCCCGAGTTTGAAGCCGCCCAGATCGGGGTCTTCGGCCAGATGGCAGCCAGGGGCTTCATCTACCGCGGCCACAAGCCGGTCTACTGGTGTCCCGGTTGTGAAACAGCCCTGGCCGAAGCGGAAGTGGAGTACGAGCTGGACCGCTCACCTTCCATTTATGTCAAGTTCCAGGTTCAGGAGGGCCGGGGCCGCTTGCCGGCGGGAGAGAATTACGTGCTGATCTGGACCACCACGCCCTGGACCCTGCCGGCCAACCGGGCGGTGGCCGTGAACCCCCGCTTTACCTATGACCTGGTCCGCACCTCCGCTGGCCGGCTTCTGGTGGCCCGGGAGCTCGTTCCCCCGGTCATGGAACACCTGGGCCTGGCCGATTGGCAGGTGGAGGGTGAGTTCTCCGGCCAGGCCCTGGAGGGCATAATCTGCCGCCATCCACTCCATCCGGAGCTGGAATCGCCAGTGATCCTGGGCGACCATGTTACTCTGGAACAGGGTACCGGCTGCGTCCATACCGCTCCGGGCCACGGGCTGGAGGATTACGAAGTGGGGCAGCGCTACCAGCTCGAAGTATACAGCCCCCTGGACGACCAGGGCCGGTTTACCGGGGCGGAGCCGGACTGGCAGGGGCTTTTGTATGCTGAGGCCAACCGGCCCATTATGGAGCGCCTGGAGCAGGCGGGCCTCCTGCTCGGGCGGGGGTGGCTGGAACACCAGTACCCGCACTGCTGGCGCTGCAAAGAGCCGGTGATTTTCCGGGCTACCAGGCAGTGGTTCGCTTCCATTGACGGTTTTCGCCAGCGCGCCCTGGAGGAAATCGAGCGGGTAAGATGGATCCCGGCCTGGGGCCAGGAACGTATCTACAACATGATAGCCAATCGCAGCGACTGGTGCATTTCCCGCCAGCGTACCTGGGGCGTTCCCATCCCGGTTTTCTATTGCCTCGCCTGTGAGCAGCCGGTGATGGGGGAAGATGTCATCCGCCGGGTGCAGGAAATCTTTCGCGAACACGGGTCCGACGCCTGGTTTGAGCGGGAGGCCCGTGACCTGTTGCCTCCCGGCTTTACTTGCCCCGCTTGCGGCGGCCGCGAGTTCCGCAAGGAAACTGATACCATGGACGTCTGGTTTGATTCCGGCAGCAGCCACGCCGGAGTGCTCGAGACCCGGCCCGAGCTGGGCTGGCCGGCGGACCTGTACCTGGAGGGCAGTGACCAACACCGGGGATGGTTTAACTCCTCCCTCTCCACGGCGGTGGCCACCCGGGGCCGGGCGCCGTACCGGATCGTGCTCACCCACGGCTACGTGGTGGACGAGCAGGGCCGGAAGATGTCCAAATCACTGGGCAACGGGATTGATCCGGCCGAGGTGGTGCAGGAACTGGGGGCGGACATCCTGCGGCTGTGGGTGGCTTCGGCTGACTACCGGCGCGATGTTTCGGCCTCCCGCAATATCTTCCAGCAGGTGGCTGATTCCTACCGGAAGATACGCAATACGGTGAGGTTTCTCCTGGCCAACCTATACGATTTCACCCCCGGCCAGGACGACCTGCCGGCGGAACAATGGCTGGAAATAGACCGGTGGGCCATGCTGCGCTTGCAGCAGGTGATCGCGCAGGTGACGCAGCACTTCGTGGAGTACGAGTTTCACCACGCCTTCTTTGCCCTGCACCGGTTCTGCGTTACCGACCTGAGTGGTTTCTACCTGGACGTGATCAAGGACCGCCTCTATACCTCCTTGGCCACCTCCCGGGAACGGCGTTCGGCCCAGACTGTCCTCTGGCGCCTGGCCTACGACCTGGTCCGCATGCTGGCCCCTATCCTGGCTTTCACCACCGAGGAGATTTGGCGTTATCTGCCGAAGACTCCCGGGGCGCCGCTGAGCGTACAGCTTGCCGGCTGGCCCGAGGTTAACTCCGAGTTGCTTGACCCCGACCTCGAGACCCGGTGGGAGCGCCTCCTGGACCTGCGGGAGAAGGTAAACCAGGAAGTGGAGGTGGCGGTGCGGGAAAAGACCATTGGCCAGCGCCTGGAGGGCAAGGTAGTCGTTACCTGCGGATCAGAGGACTATGCCTTTTACCGGTCGCTGGCCGCGGACCTGCCCGCGATCCTCATTGTCTCCCAGATAGAACTGCAGGAGGCGCCGACCGGAGAAAAAGGGGTGCGGGTGGCGGTGGAGCCGGCTGGGGGCCTGCGCTGCGGCCGGTGCTGGATCTACCACCCCACGGTGGGGGAAGACCCGCAGCACCAGGATTTATGCCGGCGCTGCCTGGAGGTGCTGCGGCAGCAGGGGCATATTCCGGCCTGAGATGGGCAAATTATGCCTGGAGGCCTTGGGTCGTGCGCGAGCGACGGCTACCGGTAGTAGAACAGCGTCTTTACCGCCAGTTGGTGCAGTTTGCCCATAACCTGGAGCAGTTGCAGTTGGGTGAGTACCTGGACATGCTCAGCCACCCCAGGCGGATGCTGGCGGTGAACTTCATGGCCGGTCTGGCCCGGGGCCTGGGTATGGCGGTGGGGTTCACCGTCCTGGGGGCCCTGGTGATTTATATCCTGCGCTGGGTAGTCCTCCTCAACCTTCCGGGGATAAGTTCCTTTATTGCCGAGATCGTGAAGATGGTCATGAACCGTTCGCTGCCGTGAAAAGCAGAATAAGAGAGGGGCAAGCCTACGCAGGACCAAGAATATTTTCGCCAGCGGCTGGAAGAGGCGAGGAAGGAAACCCTGACCCGTTTGACCACGCTCCGGGCCGGGCTGGGAAAGCCTGAGGGAACGTCAATTGGCGAACTTTCCCTTTACGATAACCATCCAGGTGACGTAGGCAGCGAAACCTTTGAGCGGAGCAAAGATCTGAGCCTGCGGGACATGTTCAGCCTCAGGCTGGAGAAGATCGAAGCTGCCAGGCAGCGCCTGGAACAAGGGGGATACGGTCTGTGCCAGCGCTGCGGCCGGCCCATTGACCCGGATCGGCTCGCGGTGGAGCCGGAGGCCGCCTACTGCTTGGAGTGCCAGGCTCGGGTGGAGCAGGAAGACAGCCGGTACGGGCGGCCGGTCGAGGAGGACATACTTAACCCACCCTTCCCCCGGCAGGATTACGATAAACAGGTCGGATATGACGACGAAGATGCCTGGCAGGAAGTGGCCCGGTGGAACGAACACGCCGAGGGGGCTGGAGCCGGGAGTTATTACGGCGACGATGCGGCCAGGGAAGAAGACCGGGGAGCAGTCGAGGCAGTGGACGAGATCCCTTACTACCGGGACGCTGATACCGGCATGTTTTACGAAGATAAGAGGAAAGAGAAGGGTGGCCGGCCGGAGAGCGATGCCTGGCCGGTGGAATAGGCGTTTGCCGTTTTGGTTCCGGCGGTACGAAGCGCATATCCTGGCTTGGCGGAGCGTTTGCTGGACCTGGGGGAGGTAAGATAATGCAGGTAGCGCTTACCATTGCCGGGTCGGATTCCGGGGGCGGGGCCGGCATCCAGGCGGATCTAAAAGCGTTTAAGACCCTGGGTTTTTGGGGCACCACCTGCATTACCGCCGTCACCGCGCAGAACACTGCCGGAGTGACCGGCGTGCATGTGTTGCCCCCGGAAATGGTGCGGGCGCAGTTGGAGGCGGTCTGGAACGATCTCAGACCGGTGGCGGTCAAAACCGGGATGCTGGCCGATGCCGCTACTGTGCAGGTAGTGGCCTCGTTTCTGGCTCCGGTGGCTCCGGCCAGCCTGGTGGTGGACCCGGTCATGGTCTCTACCAGCGGCCACCGCCTGCTGGCGCCGGAAGCAGTGACGGCACTGACCAAGGAGCTCCTGCCCCTGGCCCGGGCGGTTACTCCCAACCTGGCGGAACTGGAGATTTTGGCCGGAGGCAGGATAAGGTCCCCGGCCGACTGGCAGGAAGCGGCCGCCTCTTTGAGAAAAACCGGGGTCGGGTTTGTCCTGGCCAAAGGGGGGCATTTCGGCGCCTCCGGTACGGCTCTCGATTTCCTGTACGACTGCCGCCGGGGCCGGTTTTACTGGCTGACAGGCCCTCGTTTCCCCGGGACGGCCCACGGGACCGGCTGTGTCCTGTCCGCGGCCCTGGTCTGTTACCTGGCCCGGGGACTGTCGCCGCCAGACGCGGCCTGGCGGGCCAAAGCCTTGGTGGCCAGGGCCATCAGCCGGGCCCTGCGGCTGGGGAAGGGGTACCCCGTACTCGACCCTGGCGGGGTCTGGCGGGGTCTGGCACCCGGCTTGTAGTTATGTGAAGCTTTGTGCTAAAATAGGGGCGGGACCACGGTGGGCCCCAGGCGAAAAACTATCCGGGGGAGGAAAGTACTTGCGCTTCTGGCTGGCCCTGGTCATGGCCTTTGGCCTCGATCAGACTACGAAAATAATCGTTGATCGGCTTATGATCCCTGGAGAAAGCACTCCGGTCATCAATGGCGCGGTATATATGACATATGCCCAAAACTCAGGGGCAGCCTTTGGCTTGTTTCCTGACCGCACCTCCTTCTTCGTGGTCGTCACCGTGGCGGTAATCGCCCTGCTGTTTCTGATCTACCACCGGGCCGGCAGGCAGGTTCCCTGGTTAAGCGTTTCTCTGGGCCTGCAGGTGGGCGGGGCCCTGGGGAACTTCGTGGACCGGGTGCGCCTGGGTTATGTGATTGACTTCATTGATTTGCGGTTCTGGCCTATTTTTAACCTGGCGGATGTGGCCATCGTTATCGGGGTGCTGTTGCTGGCCGTCACCGTCTTTGGTCAAAGCGAGGCCGGTTCTGAACATGAACACGAGTGGTAAGTATGAGTTTATGGTGGCGGAAGAGGCCCGGAACGTCCGTCTGGATCTGTTCCTCAGCCGGCAACTGGACCAGGTATCCCGCTCTTATCTCCAGGACCTGATCCAGTCCGGGCAGGTAACCCGCAATGGCCGGCCGGCCAAGGCTTCCTCGCGGCTGAAGCCTCGGGATCAGGTCGTCGTCTTCCTGCCGGAGCCCGAGCCTATAAGGATAGAGCCTGAAGCCATCCCTTTGGATATTCTTTTTGAGGATACTGACCTGCTGGTGGTAAACAAGCCTCAGGGCCTGGTGGTGCACCCGGCGCCCGGCCACAATCACGGCACCCTGGTCCATGCCTTGCTGTACCACTGCCGGGATCTGGCCGGGATTAGAGGCAGCCTGCGGCCGGGAATTGTCCACCGCCTCGACAAGGAGACCTCCGGCCTGCTGGTGGTGGCCAAAACCGATATGGCGATGCAGGGGCTGATTGGGCAGATCAAGGAGCGGCGGGTGAGGCGGCATTACCTGGCCCTGGTTCACGGCCAGTTGGACCCGGAGGCGGGCCGCATCGAGGCTCCCATTGGTCGCAGTCCCAGGGACCGGAAAAAGATGGCTGTGGTGGAAACCGGCCGCCCGGCAGTAACGTGGTATCACGTCCTGGAGAGATACACCGGCTTCTGCCTGGTGGAGGCGCGCCTGGAGACCGGGCGCACGCACCAGATAAGGGTGCACCTGGCCTCCAAAGGACATCCTGTGGCCGGCGACCCGGTCTACGGGCCACGCCACCCCGCCTTTGACCTGCGCGGTCAGGCGCTGCATGCCTGGTACCTGGCCCTGGAGCACCCGCGTACCGGGGCGCCGCTGGAATTTACGGCGCCACTACCGGCGTATTTCCGGGAGGTGCTGGAAAAGTTGCGGGCCAAAGCGCGGGAGCCATCGCCCGGGAACAGCGGGGGAGAAGGAGAATGGGTAATGGTCTACGCCGCGGCAAATCAGCTCCAGGCCTGGGTTATCGCCGGGAAACTGGAGGCCGGGGGTATCCCCGTGTCCTTGCGGTTTGAAAGTGCCGGCTCCCTCTACGGCCTGACTACCGGCCCCCTGGCCGAAGTAAAAATATTCGTGCCCCGCTGGGCCGAGGAAATGGCCCGGAGGATTATCGCGGTCGAAAATCTCGGCCTCCACAGTCCCGATCAGAGCTGAGGGGCAGGACCTTCTCCCTCCGGGCCGGCGTCGCCCGACCATGGTCCGAGGGTTACGCTATCCGCTCGCCTGCCTTGCCGGGCTTAAGGGAGTAGATTTCGTCCACCTTCACCGTCACCACGGCTACCGGCTTGATACCGGCCTTTTGCATTTCTGCCGACACCTTGTCAAAGAGTTCGCCGGACTCTATGACCTGGGCCGGGCCCACGAAGCGGTAGCCATCCATTTTTCCCTTTTCCACTACGGCAATGGCCACCTGCGGGTTCTCCTTAACGTTGGCGTAAGTTTTCTTGGCCGTGGCCTCCACAAACATGATGGTTTCATCGTCCAGCACGCGGGTAGACCTCTTGGGGCCGATGTTGGGGTGCCCTGCCTTGTCCGCGGTGGCGATAAAACATTGCTGCTCGCCAATCATTTTCTTCATTTCCTCGGTAAGTACGGCCATGCGTGAGCCTCCTCCGTTATTTTTGTCCAACCACTAATAATTTTGCCATTCAGTTAATCCATTGTCAAGTGCCCTATGGCTCCACTTTTGGACCGGTGTGACAAAAGAAGGCAATTTTCCCGAAGGAAATAGGGCTATGCTTGTCTAATCTGAATTACATGTTCTTCCAAATTAGGTAGGTGGTGGGTGCATTGAAAAAGAAGGTGGTTAATCCTAACCCCATTATCAGCGGTCGGCCAGATTCTCTGACCGATATTCTCAAACAACTCCTCTTTCAATATGAGCCGCAGTCGGTAAGTGAGATGCTGCCTCAGGCCAGGCTGCGCCTGGGGGGAAAAACGAGCCCGAACCGGCTGGAAAAAAATGTTTTACGATGCCTACAGAAGAACTCGTCTTTCTACGAGCAGAGCCGGGGCCTGTGGGCCCTGGATCTGAACGGCAACCCGGCCAATGCCACGGCCTACCAGGTTTTGAAAGAAATTGGGTCACCCATGACCCTGGCAGAAATCAATGCGGCCCTGACCGGCCGGGGGCAGGCCATTGGTGGGGAGAGGCAATTGGTGTACGACGGCCGGTTTCTCCGCCTCAAAGGGGGCAAGTGGATGCCGGTGGCCTGGAGATTGAAACATGCTGTTTCGGAGCGGGAAATAGACCGGGTGGCTTCCGCCCTGCGCCGGTCATCTGTGCCCTTAGCTTTGGCCGAGTTGGCCGCAGAAGTTCTGGAGGTGCCTCTGGAAGAAAGCGATCTCCCGGCCTGTCTGGAAGGAGACCCCCGGTTTGTCTGGGTGGGGGGTGATTTCTGGTTCTTGAAGGAAAGCCTGCCCCCCCTGCGCGATCTGGATCTGGCTGTGGAGGACCCGTGGGATTTTTTGCGGCAGCCCGAAGAGGCGGCCCTGCAGGGAGCCGAGCTCATGCTCACCTTTCAGGACAATGACCCCAACCGGCGGGTTTACATCCTGAGCTCCATGGATTTGGCCCGCGGAATATTGCGGGTCAACCGGCGGCTGGAAAAGTTTTTCGGCTCGCTGCCGCCAATAGCCTGGCTGCAGTTTTATACTCCGACCGGGCCGGTTGATGCCTGGTACTGGCAGGAGGAGAAGTTGATCTCCGGCTTAAGGGAATGGTTTGAGCGGTGCCAGCTTGCCCCCGGCAGCAAGCTGGAGGTAAGAAAGGTAGCCGACCTGGCCCAGACCTACGAGATGGTCCACACCGGCGAGCGGGAGGCCGAGGTCTACGCTGAGGCCGAGCGGGTGCGGGAACTGGAGCGGTGGCAGGCGGAAGACAATGCGGCCACCTGGCCTGGGGAGGTGTTTTTAGCCCGCATCCTGGAGCGGTTCCCCGAAGGGCTGGGAGAGCAAGAAATCGTCCGGATAGTTGAAAACTTGGATCCGGCGCGGAGCGGGGAAGTGGGCGAGATCCTGCGGAAATTTCCCTTTTTCGAGGAAGTGGCCGGGCAGACGTGGTGTTTTAACAGCCGTACCAAGGAAGCCTGGGACCGGTGGCAGGAAGAAATCCACACGGTCAGGGAGGAAGTGGCCGCGGCCCTCGAGGAAACCCGCCTGCTGATGGATGAAAAGGACAGCCTCCTCAGTGAGCTGGAGCAGCTGCGCTTGCAGGAACAGAACTGGGGCTTTTTGCAAGCCAGGGTGCAGCAGTTGGCTGCGGAAAACCAGCAGTTACGGGCAGAAATGGAAAAACTACACCGGCGCAAGGAGCAGCTCCGGGCTGAACTGCAGCGGGCCGAGGAGGAAGCTAGTGCCTTGCAGGCGGAAAAGGAAGCCCTCAGCAGCCGGGCCGGGCAACTGGAATCCCGGGTGCTGCAGTTGCAGGGGTCATTTAACAATGCTTTGAGCAAGTCCCAGGCAGAGTACGCGGGTTTGAAAGAGAAACTGAAGGAGACGGAAAAGCGCCTGCAGTCATCTCTGGCTGCCAACCAGGATTTGCAGCAAATGATCGCCGACCTACAGGAGGAAAGGCTGGAGCTGCGGCGCAGGCTTTCTCCGTGGCCAGTAAAGCTGGCCATATTCTGCTGCCGGCTACTGGGGTATAACCGCCAGTACCACCTGGAGGGGCGGGTACGCCCTTACGTGGAAAATAGGGGAGGGAGGTAAGGCAGCGGCAGGGCTGGCACCGGGCACAACTCCCGGTGCGGAATGGTCACGAACTCTCTCCGGGCGCCAGCAGTTTGGCTACCCGGTGAGCATCTATTCTTACCATCAGGGTCTGCTGGTGGTCGTACAGGACTTTTCCGGGTGGGGCGCCCTTTGGCTTCCACACATGGCTGGCCCGGGTGTAATCCACGGCCACCTTGCCAGCCTCCCGGCCCCGGCTGAAGTAGGCCGCCAACAGGGCCGCTTCCTCCAGGGCCTGGCGTTCCGGTGTCTCTCCCCCGGTCCGCAGCACTACGTGA
The DNA here is from genome assembly GCA_004347685.1 of Clostridia bacterium. Taxonomy (GTDB): domain Bacteria; phylum Bacillota; class DSM-521; order Neomoorellales; family SLTJ01; genus SLTJ01. Next base: position 107,516 of record SLTJ01000041.1, on the reverse strand, counting down.
GAGCCGGGGACCCCCTGGGCATGAAACCAGTAGTCCCCCGGGTGCGCCATTTTGGTGCTCAGGCGGTCGTTCTGGCGGTTATTCTTGCCTACGAGGATTTTCACGCCGGTCGAGGCCACTGCTTCCAGGGGGCGGGGCATCATTTCCCTATCCGGCCGGCCGGAGGGTTTCCCCGGCTGCGGCGCGGGGGCCAGATAGCCGGCCTGAACGAGCTCCTGGCGTATTTCTTCGAGGTCGGGCAGCTCCAGGGTGTTTTCCAGGCTGAGGGCCACACTCTCGAGGTAAACCTTTTCCGCCTCCAGTTCGGCCAGCCGGCGCCGGGCCTGTTCTTCCTTGCGCCCGGCTTTGCGGTAACGGCGGAAATAGGCCTGCGCGTTTTCCACTCCCGTAAGGGCCGGATCCAGGGGAATGGTCACCACCGGGCAGTCAGGGGTGAAGAAGTTCTCCGCCGCCAGCACCTCCTGCCCGGGCTGGAGGCGGTAAAGGTTGGCTTTGACTATCTCGCCGAATTCCAGGTATTTCCCGGCTGAACCGGCCAACTGCAGTTCTTCCTGCTGGCGGCCGAGTTCGCCGCTGACATGGGCCATCTTCCGGGCTACCACCTGTTGCAGGCTGGACTTTAACCAGGCCACCTTCTGCGACTTATCCTGCCAGGTAAAATAGTAATCCAGCAGTCCATTGACGCTGTCCCAGGCTTCCTGCGCCTCCGGGGGATACTGGGCCAGGTGCAAGGCACTGTAAGCCTCCGGCTCTTTCCTGGCATTCCTCACCAGAGTGGGGGAAAAGTCTTTTTCCTGCACCTGGTGCCAAAGTTGCTGTAGGGCCTGCCACAGGGCGGCGAATTCCGCTTCGCCGCAAAGCTCCAGCCGGAGCCGCGGGTCCAGGCCGGCGCGGGCCACGATTTCCCTGGCCAGTTGCGGGCCGGTCCCGGCAATGGTGGCCGCCAGGGCCGCGGCGACCTCGCTATCCAGGTCCTCGGCCAGCAGCAGGCTGGTGAAGGTCTCCGGGTTGACTGTCAGGGGGTCGGCTTTCTTCTGGGGCGGGGGCGGCAGATAGGGTTGCCCGGGGTAAACCTCCCGGTACCGGCTTGTTTCTGAGCCATAGCGTTTGACGGCGTCAACAACTAGGTCGGTAGCGGGATCCACCAGCAAGATATTGCTGTGCTTGCCCATGATCTCGGCCACCAGCAGGTACTTTTCCCCGGGAAGTGAAGCTTGGGGGTTGGCTATTGCAAAAACAATCACGCGCTCCATCTCTGGCTGGGAAACGCTGAGTATTCTGCCCCCCTCCAGGTATTTGCGCAGCACCATGCAGAAGGCCGGAGGCACGGGTGGCACCTGCGGATCGGCTTGGCTCAGGTGCACCCGGGACGAAGTAGCCTCGGCGCTGAGGAGCAGCCAGCCCAGCGGTTGCCAGCGCTGGTGCAGGTGCAGAGCTATCTGGAGGCGGCCCGGCTGGCAGATACGGTCAACGCCCGCGAAAAGCAATTTGCCGGCTAGTTCCGCCACCACGGCCGTTGTCATTACGGTGTCAAAGGCCATCTGTTCCCCACCCCTTGTCAGAAACACTCAAACCTTGGCCTTTCTATCTTAAGGAGAGTTTTGTCTGTTGTCAAGGATGGTGGCTGGGCAGAGCTGTCAATAGCGAGGCATTTTCCAGGCCACCAGCGAATATAGATCTTCATGGCTAAACTTACCAGCAGGTGAGGGGGTAACATGAATACCAAAACCGATGTCGCCTGGTACCAGATGCCGGTAGCGGAAGTGGCCCAGGTATGGCAGAGCGACGCCGAAAGCGGGCTCTCTCCAGAAGAAGCGGCCCGGAGGCTGGCCTCTTTTGGGGCGAACCGGCTGAGGGCCGGGCAAAGGCTGGCACCCGCGATCCTCCTGGCCAGGCAATTTACCGATTTCATGGTCCTGGTGTTGCTGGGGGCCGCTGCCGTGAGTGCGTTCCTCGGCGAATGGCTGGACGCGGTCACCATCCTGGCTATCGTGGTGTTAAACGCCGTCCTGGGTTTTATGCAGGAATACCGGGCGGAAAAATCCCTGGAGGCTTTGCGCCGGCTTACCGCCCCCGAGGCCCGGGTGATGCGGGCCGGAGAAACCCAACGCCTTCCGGCAGATGCGATCGTCCCCGGGGATATCCTGGTCCTGGAGGCCGGGGACCGGGTGCCGGCCGATGCCCGCCTGGTGGGGACCGTGGCCATGGAGGTGGATGAATCGGCCCTGACCGGGGAATCTGTCCCGGTATCCAAGAGCACAGCGCCATTGCCGGGGACGGCGGGGCCGGGGGATCAGCGGAATATGGTTTTCCAGGGGACAGTGGTGACTAGGGGCCGGGGCCGGGGGATGGTCGTGGCTACGGGCATGGATACCCAGATGGGACAGATCGCGGGGATGATTGAAGAAGCAGGAGGGCAGGAGACACCCTTGCAGCGGCGTCTGGGGGTCTTGGGCCGGTGGCTGGTGGCGGTTTGTCTCGGGGTCTGCGCCCTGGTCGTTTTTCTGGGTCTGGCCCGGGGCCTGCCCACTTACCAGATGTTCTTGGCCGGGGTGAGCCTGGCGGTGGCGGCCATTCCAGAGGGGCTGCCAGCCATTGTCACCGTGGCCCTGGCCATAGGCGTGCAGAGGATGAGCCGGCGCAACGCCATTGTTCGCCAACTGCCGGCAGTAGAAACCCTGGGCTGCGCCACCTGCATCTGTTCCGACAAGACCGGCACCCTGACGCAAAACAAGATGGTGGTACGGGAAATAGCCTTGCCGGAACGGAAAATCGTGGTTAGCGGTGAAGGGTATGTGCCCCAGGGTGATTTTCACGAAGCAGGGCGAAGGCTGGACCAGGACCCGCAATTGGAAATGTTTCTGCAGATAGCGGCGGTATGCAATAACGCCGTCCTCAAGAAGGATAATATCACTGTGGGCGGCTGGCTGCGGCGTAAGCCCGGCCCAGAGTGGCAGGTGGCGGGTGACCCTACCGAGGGAGCCTTGCTGGTAGCGGCGGCCAAAGGAGGATTCTGGCGTGAAGATGTCGAAAGTAGAGAGCCGAGAGCCGCAGAGATCCCCTTTGATTCTGAGCGTAAACGCATGACAGTGGTGACGCGGCGGCCGGGGGGGATGGCCCGGGCCTGGATCAAGGGGGCGCCGGATATTGTCCTTAAGTTGTGTACCGGCGTTCTTACCAGCCACGGGGTGGAGCCCCTGACAGAGGCCCGCCAGGCGAGGATCCTGGCCCAGAATGACGCCCTGGCTGGACAGGCCTACCGGGTTCTGGCCATGGCTTACCGGGATCTGCCCCCCGGCTTTGCCGCTCTCGATTCTGCCGGCCAGGTAGAAAAAGACCTGGTTTTTGTGGGTTTGGCCGGGATTATTGATCCCCTGCGGCCGGAAACCGCCAAGGCCATTCGGGTCTGCCGGACAGCGGGCATCAAGACGGTGATGGTGACCGGGGATCACGAGTTGACGGCCAGGGCCATTGCTATCCAGGCGGGATTGGGCGCGGAGGAACTCCGCAGCCTGACCGGGATGCAGTTGGAGGCCATGAGTGACGCGGAACTAGCGGCGGCGGTCGAGGAAGTAGATGTGTTTGCCCGCGTCTCACCGCACCACAAGCTGCGGCTGGTGCGGGCCCTGCGGGCCAAAGGCCATGTGGTGGCCATGACCGGCGACGGGATAAACGATGCCCCGGCGATAAAGGAGGCCGATATCGGCGTGGCCATGGGCCAGGCCGGAACGGAAGTAACGCGGGAGGCCGCGGCCCTGGTGCTGGCCGATGATAATTTCGCTACTATTACCGCGGCCGTTGAAGAGGGGCGGGCCATATATAACAACATCCGCAAATTCGTTCAGTACCTGCTTTCTTGCAATGCCGGTGAAGTCTTGACCATGATGCTGGCCATGGTCGTGGGGATACCGGTCCCGCTCCTGCCTATCCAGATACTCTGGATGAACCTGGTGACGGACGGGCTGCCGGCCATGGCCCTGGGGTTGGACCGCCCGGAGATGAATCTCATGCGGCAGCCGCCCCGCTCCCCCAGGGAAGGCTTTTTTGCCCACGGCATGGCCACCCACATTCTGGTACGCGGGAGCCTGATCTGTGCCGGCACCATATCGGTGTTTATTCTGGCCCTGCTCTGGAGTCACACCAACCTGGCCCTGGCCCGCAGCATGGCCTTCAACACCCTGGTTTTCAGCCAGTTGTTCTACGTCCTGGAAATCAGCGGCTGGAGCAACTTGCGCAGCAATTATTACCTTTTATTGGCAGTAACCGTATCGGTTTTGATGCAGCTAGCCGTCACTTACTGGGGGCCGTTGCAGGTACTGTTTGAGACGGTTCCCCTCAGTCCTATTCAGATGACCATGGCCTTGGTCGCCGCCGGCCTCTGGACCCTCCTGGTCGGGCTACAGAAACTTCTGGTGGCTGGGATCTGGCGGAGGTTGGTGGTGGTCAGGGCTTAGCACAGGCGGCGGAACTTGCCTGACCGGGCGCGGCCGGGCAATCCGGTCCCGCACGCTAAAGGAGAGGTGGCCTGGAGTGGATTTTGTCAAGATGCACGGCCTGGGGAATGACTTTGTCATGGTGGATGCCAGTGCCCAGGCCTTGTCTGAGGATCTGGGCCGCCTGGCCCTGTCAGTCTGCGACCGCCACTTTGGTATCGGGGCCGACGGCCTGGTTGTCTTCTGGCCGGCTGGTGATGGTCGGGCCCGGATGCGTATCTTCAATGCCGATGGCAGCGAAGCGCAAATGTGTGGCAATGCGGTTCGCTGCCTGGGCAAGTACCTATATGAAGAGGGGCTGGCTTCCCGGTCCAGGGTGGAGGTGGAGACCGCCAGCGGCATAGTGGCGCTGGCGCTGGAAGTCACTGGCGGCCGGGTGACCGCGGTAACCGTGGATATGGGTCCGCCGCGGCTCAGCCCGGAGGTCATCCCGGTGGTGGCGGCCAAAAACCCGGTGGTGGGCTGGGAACTCGAGGTGGACGGGCTGGCCATTCCCGTGACTTGCGTGTCCATGGGCAACCCCCACTGCGTCATTTTCCAGGAAGATGCCGCCCGGCTGAATTTTTCTGCCCTGGCGCCCAGGATCGAAAGGCACGCCGCCTTCCCGGAGCGCACCAACGTCGAACTGGTGGAAGTCCTGGCTCCCGACCGCCTGGCAGTAACGGTGTGGGAGCGGGGTGTCGGACCGACCCTGGCCTGCGGCACCGGTGCCTGCGCCGCGCTGGTGGCGGCCGTACTGAACGGTAAAGTCACCGGCCCCGCCAGGGTGGAGCTCCCGGGCGGGGTTCTGGAGATTGCCTGGGAGCCGGGGAAAAACGTCTTCATGAAGGGTCCGGCTACCGAGGTTTTCCGGGGAAGGCTAAAATAGAGGAGGTAAGTTTTTAGGTGCACTTGGCTGCCAGATTACAGAATTTACCACCGTATCTTTTTGCCCGGATTGAGGAAAAGATCGCCCGGGCCAAGGAGCAGGGCGAGAAACTCATCAGCCTGGGTATCGGCGATCCGGACTCCCCCACCCCCCAGACCGTAATCGCCGAACTGGAGCGGGCCGCCGGGGACCCGGCCAACCACCGCTACCCCACTTCGGCCGGCATGCTGGAATTCCGCCAGGCGGTAGTTTCCTGGCACCGGGAGCGCTACGGGGTGGAGCTCGATCCGCGATCAGAAGTGGTGACCCTGCTCGGTTCCAAGGAAGGAATTGCCCACATCTCTATGTGTTACGTGGACCCTGGAGATATAAACCTGGTTCCCGACCCGTCCTATCCGGTATACAAGATCGGCACCATCCTGGCTGGCGGCGAGCCTTATGCCATGCCCCTTCTGGCAGGCAACGATTTTTGGCCTGATTTCAGCCTGATTCCCGGCGAAGTGGCCCGGAAGGCCAAAATACTGTTCCTCAACTATCCCAACAACCCCACAGCGGCCGTCGCCTCCCGGGAACGGTTTCAGGAGGCGGTGGCCTTTGCCCGCTTCTACGACCTCATTATCTGCCACGACGCGGCCTATACGGAACTTACGTACGACTGCTACCGGGCCCCCAGCTTTCTGGAAGTGCCGGGCGCCAGGGAAGTAGGCATAGAATTTGGCTCCCTGTCCAAACCATATAACATGACCGGGTGGCGGCTGGGCTGGGCGGTGGGGAACGCGGAAATTATCAAAGCCCTGACTACCTTAAAATCCAACATCGATTCCGGGGTTTTCCAGGCCGTCCAGTACGCCGGCATTAAAGCCCTAACCGCGGCCCAGGAAAATATTGAGAAGCTGCGTCAGGTGTACCAGCAGCGGCGGGATATCTTGGTTGACGGCCTGAATTCCCTGGGCTGGCACTTGGACAAACCTAAAGGCACGTTTTATGTCTGGGCCCCCGTTCCCCGTGGCTACACTTCCGGCCAGTTCGCTGAAGAAGTTCTGGAGAAGGCCGGAGTAATAATTACGCCCGGCAACGAGTACGGCGCTTGCGGCGAGGGTTACTTCCGGGCCAGCCTGACCATTGGTGAGGATTTGCTGCGGGAAAGTCTGGAACGCCTGCAAAACGCCTTTGGCCACCTGGACGTAGCGAGGCCGGGGTAAATGCCCAGGAGCATGACTGGATACGGGCGAGCCGCGGTGACCGGCGCGGACTTGGCGGTACAGGTAGAGGTCCGGGCGGTGAATGGTCGTTCCCTGGAAATGAATATCCGCCTGCCACGGCAACTCTGGCCCCTGGAGGGTCAAGTCAGGCAATTGGTGCGCGAACAGGTATTCCGGGGCCACATAGACATTTTTGTAGATATCCAGTGGCTGGGGGAGCAAAATCGCGTTATAGAGGTTGACAAGGGCCTAGCAATGGCTTATCATAAGGCCTTGAGGGAAATGGCTCAAATTCTGGATATTCCGGTGAATGTTGGCGCCTTCGCCCTCAGCCGCTTTCCTGAGATAATCAAGGTCAGGGAAGTTGTCGCCGGCCCAGAAACGGTGTGGCCGTATCTGGCCACCGTGGTGAAGGAGGCCCTGACGGAGTTAACCAAGGCCAGGGAAGCAGAAGGAGCCCGGCTGGCCGCTGACCTGTGGGTTCGGGCCGAGGCCCTGGCCGAAATGCAGGCCGGGGTAGCCGCGGTGGCCGGCAGGATACCGGCCGAGGTGCGGGAAAGGCTGGAGCGCAGGCTGGCCGATCTGGGGGCCGCCGGTCTGGTGGATGCGCAGCGGCTGGCGGCCGAGGTTCTCCTTTATAGCGAACGCAGCGATATTACCGAGGAGGTTGTGCGCTGGAAAAGCCATCTGTCGCGGGTAGGGGAGTGCCTGGAACGCCAGGGGCCTACAGGCAAGGAACTCGATTTTTTATTGCAGGAGCTTTACCGTGAAGTAAACACCATCGGGGCTAAAAGCGGTAACCTGGAAATCAGCCGTCAGGTGATAGAGGCCAAGGGCGAAATTGAGAAGATGCGGGAGCAGGTGCAGAACCTGGAATAGGAGGTGAAGGTTTCTCAGGCTTATGGGCCGAAAAAGCAAGTGGGGAGGTTCGGGGAGTGGGTATTAAGCTTATTAACATCGGTTTCGGCAATATTGTTTCGGCCAATCGGATCGTGGCCATTGTCAGCCCCGAGTCGGCGCCTATCAAGCGCATTATCTCGGATGCCAGGGATAAGGGTGTTCTTATTGACGCTACTTATGGCCGCCGTACCCGGGCGGTAATCATCACCGACAGTGACCACATAATTCTTTCGGCAGTGCAGCCGGAAACGGTGGCCCACCGGCTGTCGGCCAAAAGTACGGTTCTGCGGGAGGAGGAAGTCTCTGAAGAATAAGCTGGGGTTGCTCGTCGTCCTCTCCGGCCCCTCAGGGGCGGGGAAGGGCACTATCTGCCGCGAACTGCTGTCCCAGTTGCCTGAGATACGCTACTCCGTCTCCGTTACTACCCGAAGCCCGCGTGCCGGGGAAAAAGACGGGGTGGATTATTATTTTGTCAGCCGGAAAGAATTTGAGGAGATGGTGGCCCGGGGGGCCTTCCTGGAGTGGGCCCAGGTCTACGACCATTTTTACGGGACACCGCGAGAAAAGGTTGAGGAGTATCTGGCTTCCGGCTATGACGTGCTTTTGGAAATAGACACCCAGGGAGCCTCCCAAGTAAAGGAGAGGTTCCCCGCGGGGGTTTTTATCTTTGTTTGCCCTCCTTCCTTACAGGAGCTGGCGGTGCGCATAGCAGGCAGAGGGACCGAATCGCCGGAGGACATGGAAATCCGCTTGAGGTGGGCTGAGAACGAACTAAAGGACGTCTCCAGTTACGACTATGTGGTCGTCAATGATGTAGTGAAAGACGCCGTAGAAAAGATAAAGTCCATTCTCACAGCCGAAAAATGTCGTTGCGCGAGGGTAATGCAGGAGAGGTGAGCAGGGTGAACAAGCCGACCATTGACGAACTGACCAGGTACATCCCCAGCAAGTACACGCTGGCCGTCCTGGCGGCCAAGAGGGCGCGCCAGTTAACGGCCCTCCAGCAAGGCAATCTCAACCCCAGCGCCCTGGTAATACGTCCGGTCAGTACGGCCCTCGAAGAAATTGCCAGGGGCAAAATCATCTACCAGCAGACGCGGCGAGGCATTAAGTGAAGCTGGAAAGCGGTTGCAGAACTCCAGCCCTGCCGCCCAGCGAAAAGATTTCTGCAGCACTCTCCCAACCCGGACCAGCCGGAACCAAACGCTGCGCGTGATTCCTTTCCACTGGGCGCAGATGTGCGGAAGTAAGGGTTTAAAAGGGCGGGGGGTAGCCAGACTTGTTAACTGGAAAAACAATCCTGATGGGCATAACCGGAAGCGTTGCGGCTTACAAGAGTGCTGAACTGGTAAGTCAGTTGGTCAAGTGTGGGGCACAGGTAGAGGTAGTCCTGACGCGGGCCGCGCAGGAGTTTGTTTCCCCGCTTACCTTTGCCAGCCTGACCGGTCGGCAAACCTGGACGGAGATGTTTGCCCCCGGCCCCACTCCCATACCGCACATCCGCCTGGCCGAACAGGCTGAAGCCGTGCTCATTGCCCCGGCTACGGCCCATGTTGTCGGGCGGCTGGCCCATGGTTTGGCTGACGACCTGCTGACCACCCTGGTGCTGGCCACCAGGGCCCCGGTGATAGTTGCCCCGGCCATGAACGTGCAGATGTACAGGCACCGGGCGGTACAAGATAACCTGGAGCGGCTGAAGGCTTTGGGATACCACGTCATGGCCCCTGGTAGCGGCTGGCTGGCGTGTGGCGCGGTGGGCGAGGGGCGGTTGCCGGAACCGGAAACCATTCTGGCGGTGCTGGAGGAAGTGTTGGGGGCCGGCACGGAGTTATCCGGGCGGAAGGTGCTGATAACAGCCGGGGGGACGCGTGAGCCCCTGGATCCCGTCCGCTACATCGGTAACCGCAGTTCGGGGAAAATGGGCTATGCTGTGGCCGAAGTCGCTCTCGAAATGGGCGCGGAGGTCGTGTTGATAACCGCCCCCACCGCCTTAGCCCCGCCTTCGGGGGCCGTGGTTATCCCGGTAGAAACCGCCGCGGAGATGTACCAGGCCGTGCTGGAGCATTTCCCCGGCGTGGATATTGTCTTCAAGGCAGCCGCGGTCGCTGATTACCGTCCGGTAAAGGCCGCCTCCCAGAAGATCAAGAAGCAAGGGCAACCTTTGATTGTGGAACTGGCGCCTACTCCCGACATCCTGGCCGAGCTCGGGAGAAGAAAAACCAGGCAGATTCTGGTCGGGTTTGCGGCTGAAACCCATGACCTCCTGGACAGTGGCCAGAGGAAGCTGGCTGAGAAAAACCTTGACCTGCTGGTGGCTAACGACGTTACCCGGCCCGGGGCCGGGTTTGGCAGTGACACTAATATCGTCACCTTGATTTTCGCTGACGGTTCGGTAAAGGAGCTTCCCCAGCTCGGGAAGAAAGAGGTAGCGAGGAGAATACTGGCAGAAGTAGTAAAGATGGTTGATAAGGAGTGAACTCGTTTGTCGCGTAGATTGTTTACTTCCGAGTCGGTTACCGAGGGACATCCAGACAAACTGGCGGACCAGATAGCAGACAGCATCCTGGACGCCATTCTGGCCCGGGACTCGCAGGCCAGGGTGGCCTGCGAGACGACCGTCACCACCGGGCTGGTACTCGTTGCCGGCGAGATTACCACCGACTGTTATATAGATATCCCCAGGGTCGTGCGGGAAACCATTCGCGAGACTGGGTATACGCGGGCCAAATTCGGCTTTGACTGCGACACCTGTGCCGTGATCACCTCCATAAACGAGCAGTCACCCGACATTGCCCAGGGCGTTGATGAGGCCTGGGAGATACGGGAAGGCGGCCGGGCCGGCGACGAATTGGACCGGGAGGGGGCTGGCGACCAGGGAATGATGTTCGGCTACGCCAGCGATGAAACCGATCAATTCATGCCCATGCCCATTCACCTGGCTCACGGCCTTACCCGCCGTCTGGCCGAGGCCCGGAAAAACCGAGAGATAACCTTCTTGCGCCCGGACGGTAAGTCCCAGGTAACGGTGGAGTACGAAGAAGACCGGCCAATCCGGGTGGATACAGTGATAATATCCACCCAGCACAAAGCGGATGTAGACCTGAAAACAGTCAAGGAAGCCGTTGTTGAAGAAGTAATTAAGCGAGTGATCCCGCCGGAAATGATTGACGGGCATACCCGGTATTTTGTCAATCCTACCGGCCGCTTCGTGGTCGGCGGCCCGCAGGGGGATACCGGACTTACCGGGCGGAAAATAATCGTTGATACTTACGGTGGCATGGCCCGGCACGGTGGCGGCTCTTTTTCCGGCAAGGATCCGAGTAAGGTTGACCGTTCGGCTTCCTATGCCGCCCGGTACGTGGCCAAAAACATAGTGGCGGCCGGCCTGGCCAGACGGTGTGAGGTGCAGGTGGCCTATGCCATCGGCGTGGCCCACCCGGTATCTGTTTCTGTAGATACCTTTGGTACCGGAAAGATTCCTGAGGCTAGGCTGGTAGAGATTATCAGGCAGGTTTTTGACCTGCGGCCGGCCGCCATTATCCGCGACCTGAACTTGCGACGGCCGCTTTACCGCCAGGTGGCGGCCTACGGCCACTTTGGTCGTCCGGATTTGGATTTGCCCTGGGAGAAAACTGACCGGGTGGACGGGATCCTGAGCCTGGCATAAGGCAATCCTGAAAATGAGAGGTGGGAAGTGGGACACTTGTAGGGTATCAGGATATGGGGCTGGAGCGTCTTTAGCCGGGCTGGCCGGGAAACTGGCCGGCCCTTTCGCCCCAATCGCCGGACTCCTGGCCGAGAGCGTCGGCCGCAAGCGAAAGTGTACTGCCACCCTGGGTTTCGTAGACGCGCCGCGGGTAGGCTAACCGGATGCCATGGGCATTGCATTTCTGCCAAACCATTTCCCGCAGCACCTTCTCCACCGTCCATAGGGATTGCGGTTTGGTGAGGGCGATGATGGTCACCTGGGCTCCCTTGTCGTTCTTGTCAATATCAGTGACCCCGTAGATCTGAGGCGGCTCGATGAGTGCCCCGGAGGCGTCGGCCAGAAAGTAGTCCCGGTGCTGTTCCACCATATCGCGGCACACCTCTTCCAGGGTGGCCCGCACCCGCACTGGGTCCTCGTCAAAGGGAAAAGTAGCGGTAACAATGGCCCGTAGCTGCTGCCGGTTAAAATTGCGGACCCGGTTTATTTCGCTGTTGGCGAGATAGACTTTTCGGCCCGACCACTCCCGGATGCTGGTGGTGCGCAGGCCCAATTCCTCCACGGTTCCGGTCACCGTGCCGTTGATCTCGACAAAATCCCCGACGTGAAACTGGTCCTCAAAGAGAATGAAAAACCCGGTGATGATATCCTTGACCAAACTCTGGGCCCCGAAACCGATGGCCAGGCCGACTACCCCGGCTCCGGCCAGGAGGGCGGTAATGGGCACCCCGAAGAGGTCCAGGATGAGCATGGCGGCCAGGGCGTAGATGATATACCGGGAAGCCGAGTTGAGGAGCGCAGCCAGGGTTTTTTCCTTATTTTCATCCATCTTGGTCGCCGCAAAGAGCCGGCTCACCAGGTGCCTGATCACCATAATGGCCAGATAGGCAGCGATTAAGATTACCACGGTCCAGAAAACCTTCGCTAAGATAGTATCAAGCTGAAGGCGGGCATGTTCCCATAGGTTAATAACCCAGGTCCAGTCCAAAGGGTCCACCTCTTTCAAAGGCCGTAACTAGCCAAGTCCATCCATGTAGGGCGGTCGGCAGTCCCCGGTGCGGCTGACGACGATGCTTTTCGCCGCATAAACCAGGGTTATTGTACCACCTTATGCCCAACCGGGCAACCAACAAATAGCGAGGAATTCTAGCCCTGGAGGCGGCCCTTGCGAGCTGGTGCAACTAGCTTTACAATATAGAGGTTGCATTGTAAGCTTCGGGGAAGGGGTACAACTAACTTATGGCAGAGCAGTTTCGTAATATAGCAATCATCGCCCATGTGGACCACGGTAAGACCACCCTGGTAGACGGCTTGCTCAGGCAAAGCGGCGTGTTCCGGGCCAACCAAGAGGTGGCGGAACGAGTACTTGATTCCAATGACCTGGAACGTGAGCGGGGTATTACCATCCTGGCAAAAAATACCGCTGTTTTTTACGCAGGGGTTAAGATCAACATTGTTGACACCCCAGGGCACGCTGATTTCGGCGGCGAGGTGGAGCGCGCCCTGAGCATGGTTGACGGTGCCCTCCTCTTGGTGGATGCCTTTGAAGGCCCCATGCCCCAGACCCGTTTTGTGCTGCGCAAAGCGCTGCAATTGGGCCTTAACCCTATCGTCGTGGTCAATAAGATTGACCGGCCCGATGCGCGGCCCGACGAGGTGCTGAACGAGGTCTTTGACCTGTTTGTAGAACTGGGGGCTAATGAGCGGCAACTGGACTTTCCCGTGGTTTACACGTCGGCCAAGCAGGGCCTGGCCAACCTGGTAGGTGACATGAGCGGCCATGACCTCAAGCCCCTTTTTGATACCATTTTGGCCCATGTACCGGCCCCTGACGTCAATCCGGGACAGCCATTTCAACTCCTGGTGGCCAACCTGGAATACGACAGCTACCTGGGCCGTTATGCCGTGGGGCGGATCAACCGCGGCACCATCAAGCCGGGGGAGCAGGTGCTGGTACTGAAAAAGGACGGCTCTGCTGAGCCCGCCAAGGTGGCCAAGGTGTTTGTCTTTGAGGGACTGCAAAAGCGGGAGGTAGACCTGGCAACCGCTGGAGAGATAGTATCCCTGGCTGGCATTACCGGTGTAAACATTGGCGAAACGGTGGCCTCACCCCAGGCTCCTGAAGCCCTGCCGGCCGTGGTTGTAGATGAACCCACACTGTCCATGTACTTTATGGTAAACAACGGGCCATTTGCCGGGCAAGAGGGCGTTTACGTCACCTCCCGCAAGCTGCGCGAACGCCTCTACCGCGAGGTGGATGCCAACGTAAGCCTGAGGGTTGAAGATACGGACAGCCCCGATGCCTTCAAGGTATCCGGGCGGGGCGAGCTGCACCTGGCGATCCTAATTGAAAACCTGCGCCGTGAGGGCTACGAATTGATGGTGTCCAAACCGGAAGTAATCTGCAAGACAGTTGGCGGCCGGCTGATGGAGCCGGTGGAACTCCTCATCGTTGCTACCCCCGAGGAGACGGCTGGAGCGGTTATTGCCAACCTGGGCCAGCGCCAGGGCGAAATGCTCAACATGACCGCAATTGGAGCGAACGAAGTGCGCCTGGAGTTCTTGGTACCGGCTCGGGGTCTAATTGGTTTCAAGTCTGAGTTAATGACCAATACCCGCGGCCGCGGGGTAATGAGCCACAACTTCTACGACTACCTGCCTTACAAGGGGGAAATCAAGGGCCGCCTCCAGGGCTCCCTGGTCGCGTGGGAGGAAGGGTTGGCCAACGCCTACGGCATGCACCAGCTTGAAGACCGGGGCACCCTCTTCATCGTACCGGGGACCAGGGTCTACGCGGGCATGGTGGTAGGGCAGCACACTCGGGAAAACGACCTGGAAGTCAACGTCTGCAAGCGCAAGCACCTAACCAACATGCGTGCCAGTGGTTCCGACGAAAGCCTACGGCTCAAAGAGCCGCGAATCCTGAGCCTGGAGGAGGCCATCGAGTTTATCGCCGAAGATGAACTGGTGGAAGTCACCCCCAAGAGCATTAGAATCCGCAAGAAGATCCTCGACCGGGCTGAAAGGATGCGAACCTCACGGCACCTTGCCAAATAGACTTAGCAATTTATCACTTTGACTCTACCCTGGTTTTCCCCATTTTCCACACCGGCCCCTTGCGCCTCAACCCGGCTTCTGCTATAATACCCTTGACCCAGGGGAGGCTGATCCGTGCTCCGGTGCTGGTTTGCCGGCGTTGATTTGGATAAGGGTTACCGCATGAAGCCAACGAAAGCCGACGTAGCTCAGTGGTAGAGCAGCGCACTCGTAATGCGCAGGCCGTGGGTTCGAATCCCACCGTCGGCTCCAAAAAAGTTAGAAATGGCAAGGCTTCCGGGGATGGAAACCTCTGCCATTAAGGTATAGAAAGCGGTTTTAGGCAAAATTAGGCAAAATCCATTTTGCCCTATTGGGTTATTTGCGTCCTGCGGCCAAACAGGTATTCCTCCACCTTGCCTCCTTTTTTCATTTCTGCCATTTTTACCGGAAAACACAGCCATTTTTCCCACTGGTAGGCCAGGTGCGTTAGAAGATAACTGGCCTGATTAGATGGCCCTATTCATCCGGAGTGCCTGCCGCTCTAGAAGGTGATCGTCACCTGCGTGCGATTGCTGAAGCCGCTGGCGTTGTCAAGAAAGTAGACTTCTTCCGGGGTGAAGCGGTAAAAGCGGGCGTTTAGCTTCTTACCGGCTACCTGCCACAGTTTGTCCGGGCGGAGGAATTGACGGGCGAAGGAGAATTTGGCGAGGTACGCCTCTGCCGCCAGAGGCCATTCCAGGGTGCCGACCTGCTCCACCCGGCCGCGCATCTGCAGGCTTTTTATTTCCTGCCAGTCTTTGTAATCCTCGGTAACGGTGGCGGCGATGCCAGGGTTGGCCTGGATGTCCTGCATGTGGCGGGTATGGGGCTCGGAGACGAAATACAGGCCCCACTGCCGGTTGGCGTAGAAGACCGCTGCCGACCAAGGGATACCCTGGCTGCAAGTGGCCAGGACGACGGTGTTGTGGGACTGCAAATAGGCCCAGGCTTTCTGGTATATGGTATCATGGTGATTGCTTTCCTGTGAATTCACTTGAGCGAACCCCTCCAATCCGCGCTGGCGGCCGGCCCCCATTAGCGGTACGCAGGTTATGATGGGACAATCAGTGCCATCACAGAGCTGCAAGCTAAGAGGGCCGGTACCATGAATTATACCACATTATCGGCCTGGGTGTGTAGGGACCGGGATTATTTTTTTCGGGGCGTTTTCTAGGCTCTTGTTTTAGTCCGAGGAAAGGTCTATAATAATAACAACTGGTATATGTTCGGTTCGGCTTCTCACGTTGCCGGCCAGGCAGCCGGCAATTTTAGTTTACAGTCGCGGCGCCAGGTGATACTTGTCTACAGGAGGTGCATGGATGGGAGAAAATGAACAGAAGGTGTCCCTGATCCCTCTAGGGGGATTGGGGGAAATTGGCAAGAACATGCTGGCAATAAGGTACGGAAATAACATCCTGGTGGTAGATGCGGGTCTTATTTTTCCTGAAGATGAAATGCTCGGGGTGGACATTGTCATCCCCGACATCACTTATCTTCTGGAACATAAGAGCCTGGTGCGGGGCATTGTTCTTACTCATGGGCACGAAGATCATATCGGTGCCCTCCCTTACGTGCTGCGGGAACTCAATGTCCCCATTTACGGCAGCCGCCTGACTTTGGGGTTGCTAGAGGGCAAATTAAAGGAATTCCAACTTGATGGGTCGGCGAAACTCAACCAAGTCAGGCCCAGGGACGTGGTCAAAATGGGGCCGTTCAAGGTTGAGTTTATCCGCGTCAACCACAGCATTGCCGATGCTCTGGCCGTGGCCGTGCAGGTGCCGGTAGGCACCATCCTTTATACAGGCGATTTTAAGTTCGACCAGACGCCGGTAGACGGGGAAATGGCCGACTTTGCCCGTCTTACTCAGTTGGGCGACGCCGGGGTGCTGGTGCTGCTCTCGGACAGCACCAATGTGGAACGTCCGGGTTACACCTTGTCCGAACGGGTGGTAGGTCGTACCTTTGAAGATCTTTTCCGCCAGGCCAAAGGCCGGATCCTGGTGGCCAGCTTCGCTTCCCATGTGCCGCGCGTACAGCAGGTAATAAACACGGCGTACCGTTACGGGCGCAAGGTGGCCGTCACCGGGCGCAGCATGCAGAATGTGGTCTCCATAGCTGCTGACCTGGGGTACCTGGTTATTCCGCCGGGAACGCTGATTGAACTGGAGGAAATTAATAGCCTGCCCAAGGATGAGGTGGTAATTCTCACCACCGGCAGTCAGGGCGAGCCCATGTCGGCCCTCAGCCGCATAGCCATGTCCGATCACAGGCAGGTCGGGATACTGCCGGGAGACACGGTGGTGATCTCGGCCACCCCGATCCCCGGTAACGAGAAAACCGTGGCCCGGACGGTGGACCAGCTCTTCCGCCTGGGGGCCGACGTTATCCACGAGGCTATTTCTGGGGTTCACGTTTCCGGCCATGGCAGCCAGGAAGAGCTGAAATTGATGCTCGGCATGGTCCGCCCGAAGTTCTTTGTCCCGGTGCACGGCGAGTACAGGATGCTGGTGAAGCATGCCCGTCTGGCTCAGGAAATGGGTATTCCGGAGAGCAATGTTTTCGTTATCGAAAACGGCCAGGTGCTGGAGTTCACCCGCACAAAAGCCTCTCTTGCCGGAAGAGTCACGGCTGGCAGGGTAATGGTTGACGGCCTCGGGGTGGGAGATGTAGGCAACATCGTCCTGCGCGATCGAAAGCAACTGGCCCAGGACGGCATCCTGATTGTGGTGATAACGCTAAACAGGGAATCGGGGGCGATAGTGGCCGGGCCGGATATTGTCTCCCGGGGCTTTGTCTACGTTAGGGAGTCGGAGCCTCTCCTTGAGGAGGCGCGTAGTAAGGTCATCCAGATTATGGAAAAGTACGAGAAGCAAAGGGTCAATGACTGGTCTAACATTAAAGCCGGCGTTCGCGACTGCCTGGGCAAGTTCCTCTATGAGAAGACCAGACGCCGTCCCATGATTATTCCCATCATCATGGAGGTGTAGGTGGACAGATAACCGCCGTAAAACCAGGGGGCCGGGTCGGCCCCCTTTTTCGATGCTGGCAGGAAAGTGGACGGGCGGGATGGAATTAAACCGCAGAAAAGAATTTATCCGGGAGGAGAAGCACATTGCAGATCTTAGGTATCAACGGAAGTCACCGCAAGGGGAAAAACACCGCCAAGCTTTTGGAAATCGCGCTTGATGCCGCGGCCGAACTGGGGGCTGAGACAAAGGCCTTGGAAATTACCGATTATAACATCCAGTACTGCAAGGGCTGCAACAAGTGCATGCGCCAGGCCAAGTGCTCCATCGAGGACGACGACATGGCCATGCTGGGCCAGATGATGATAGATTCCGACGGGATCATCCTGGCCAGCCCTACATATTTCGGCGGCGTATCCGGCCGCATGAAAACCTTTATAGACCGTACCCGCTGGATGCACATGACAAAGAATCTCCTGCAGGGAAAAGTAGCGGGAATCCTGACGCATGCCGGGTTGCGCCACGGCGGGCAGGAAATGGTGCTGGTTTTCCTGGAAAGATTCTTGATGGGGCAGGGCTTGATAGTGGTACCGGGGATAGAGCCCATCGCGGAGGTGCCGCCGGAGCGGACGCTGATCAGTTCGGGCGGCATCAGCACCCTCTATTCCGGCTACGGGCCGGACGGGCTGCAGTGGTACCGCAGCATTGAAGAAGATCCCCTGGCTGTCCAGTCGGCCCAGCTTGTCGGGCAAAACATGGTACGGATGCTGCAGAGGCTGGGAGTGAAGTAGAAAAAAAATTTTGTGCCCCAGCAGGAATTTTTGTTGTGAGCGAGAATACTAACCAAAGAGATCCATAATATCCTCAATGAAAAAGGGAGCTCCATTGCAGCTTACAAGGCAAGGTGATTATGCGGTCAGGATCGTCCTTGACCTGGCGGTTCATGACGAGTGGCAGGCGGCGAGGGAGGTGGCTGAACGGCAGGGGATACCAGAAGCTTTTTTCCACAAGACAGTAGGATGCCTGAGCCGGGCCGGCCTGGTGGAGACTGCGCGGGGGGCCAGAGGCGGCCTCCGCCTGGCGCGTCCGGCCTTCGCGATAACCCTGCGTGACGTTATCGAGGCGGTGGAAGGCCCAGTGGCCCTTAACCGCTGCTTGCTGGAAGGGACGACGTGTGAACGCGTGGGCTTTTGTCCGGCACACCCGGTCTGGGTGCGGGCGCAAATGGCCTTTCTGGAGGAATTGCAGAAACTGAGCATCCAGGAGATAGTTGCCGGCTGACAGCAGGCCGGGGCCGATCTCCGGTATGACCGGTGCGTACTCGCTCGCCGGATGGCTCAGCAGGCACTGTATTTATGAAAAGCAGTAACCTAAGCACCGGCGGGCAGGTACCCTGGATGTGGGGTACGTGAGATGTATAGGACGGCCGCCTAGGGTTGTTCATACGCCCATAATGGACTATATAGATCCATAAAGATAACATTAGGTGTTTTTTGGGTCACGTAATTCTGGGCCACATAAATTGACGGGAGTCCGCTGGGAAACCCAGTCTGGCTCTTGGGGTGCTGTAAAGCCGCCCGAGGGCTTTAGGGACGACAAGAAAGGGGGTGAAATATTAGTCTGACCGGTGTCGCAGCCGGGGAGAGACCAGGTTTGGCCGGGAGGTGGAAACTGCGGGGAGTTCAGGTAAAAAGTTCTGACCGTACCTTGTAATCAATGGCAAAAGGGGAGGATAGGAAATGAACAAACGAAACGTTTTGTTGCTCGCGGCAGCAGTGCTGGGAATCGTATCACTGCTAGCGTCGCGGACAGCCATGGCCCAGGTCGAGGCCATCCTGCCCGTACATGAGTTCCCCATTCTCGGGAGGAACTTTGCCATCGGCGCCTTTGCCGTCGGCCATGTTATTTTTCCGGCCATTTCCCTTGGCGGGCCGATTGTGGCTCTGATCAGCGAGATCCTCGGCACGGTGCGCCGGGATCTCCGCTACGACCGTTTCGCCAAGACCGTCCTGAAGTTCACGGCCATCGTCTTTAGCGTCGGCGCCACCTTCGGCGTGGTAATTGTGGTACTTTTTGCCGCCCTGACACCAGGTTTCTGGATGTTGGGGGTCAATATCTTTACCTGGCCGCTGGTTTTGGAAGGAATTATGTTCTTCCTGGAGGCGGCCACCCTCTATGCCTACTGGTACATGTGGGACCGCATGGCTGACCGCCGCGGGTTGCACCTCTCCCTGGGTGTGGGTAACATCATCTTTGGCACCATAACCATGCTCATCATCAACGGCGTCGGCGCCATCATGCTTACCCCTCCGGAAGGGCTGGTGCCCGTCCTGCAGGACCTGGCCTCAGGTGGGATCAAGCAGTTGCCGGAAATCAGTCTGGGACTGGCCGCCAGCCTCCTTTATTTAGGTAATCCTACCTGGATGATCCTTAACCTACACCGGTTTGTAGCCAATATTAGCTTTGTCGGTTTTCTTTTTGCCGCAGTAATGGCCTTTTACGCCCTGAGGGACAGGCAGTCCGAATCCCGTTCCTTCTACAACTGGGCCACCGGCTACAGCCTGCTGTGGGGCGTGATCCCGGTCTTCTTCATGCCCCTCATCGGCTTTGAGTATGTGAGCGCCATCAGGGATTACCAGCAGTCCTTTGGCCAGGCCATCCCGCAGTTGTACCAGGCCCTCACCGGCAACGGTGCCGGCACCATGTACGCCCCTTTCACCAACATTATGATTACCAAGAACTGGACCTTCACCGCTCTGGTAGCCTTCCTGAGCCTCATGGTCATTGCCACCTCGGCCTACTTCGTGCGCCGGGCCAACGGCGGGACCGTGGGCTACGGTAGCCTTATGCTCCAGTTGGTGGGTGGCTTGCTCCTGGTGGTAAACATCGGCGGGATGACCGAGGACTACATAGGGCTGGTGTTTCTAGTCACCGGGGCCCTTATCGCCGTGGTGAACTACGTGCAGAAGTCCAAGGGAATTGACTTCAGCGTGGACATTCCTGCATGGGGCTACTACGCGGCCATGGTCACCTCGATAATCGTGACCTATACCATCGGAGTCATGGGCTTTGTGCGGGAAATGGCCAGGTTCCCCTACCTGGTTCCGGGAGTGATGCGGATCGCGGACATGGCACCGCACTCCACGGCCCCCACTGGCATGGAGACCACAGCCGGCCATGTCCTCCTGGTGGTGACCGTAGCCGTTATCCTGGACGCGATCTTTATCCTCATCGGCCTGAAGCTCACCCATGTGCCGGCAGTGGAGGCGGCGCCTGCCATGGAGCCGGTGAGGGCCCGGGTGACCCAGGCAGCCGGCGTCTAACTCTATTTCAGCAGCAACGTTTGTGCCCCCCTGGGAAATCTGCACGGCCGGTGCAACCTAGATTACCAGTTACCGGGGCCGGGATGGCCTGGCACTCCTGCTCCCGGCCCAGGGAGGAGCAACTGAGGAGATCCCAGGTATTGTGGAGGTGAGATAAGTGTACAGTCACATTCTCCTGCCCCTGGACAATTCAGACTGGGCCCCCTTGTGCGTCCAGGTTGCCATTGACATCGGCAGGAAGACCTCCTGCCGTGAGATAGTCGGCATGCACGTCTACGCCGCCAGCCTCCACGACCGGGCGTTCCAGCGCATGGAGGCGGGCCTGCCGGCCAATTACCAAGAGCCGGCAGAACTAGCCCGGCAGCGGCGCATTCATGATGGCTTGATCCGGCACGGCTTGGAACTCATCTCTCATTCCTATCTCGAGGACTTTTCTCGCCGCACGTCAGAAGCCGGAGTGCAGTCGAGCAGCAAAGTAGTGGAGGGGAAACATTTCCATGAAATAGCCGCCGAAGCCAACCGCAACGGGTATGACCTAGTGGTGCTTGGGGCCCGCGGTTTGGGCAAGTTCGAGCAGGCGCCGGTGGGCAGTGTCTGCGAGCGCGCGGTACGGCGGATGAGAAAGGACGTTCTGGTGGTGCGCCATGTAGACGGCATGGAGGGGGGCCGGATCCTGGCAGGTATTGACGGCAGCGACTACTCGTTCCAGGCGCTTAAAAAGGCCTTGTTCCTGGCCCGGGCCTATAACTCTCAGGTAGAGGCCATTTACGTCTACGACCCCTTTTTCCACGACGTGGCCTTCAGCCGCCTGGCTGAGGTTTTGTCCCCCGAAGCAGCGTCCGTCTTCAGGTTCCAGGAACAGCAGAAACTCCACGACGAGATTATCAACATGGGCCTGAGCAAGGTGGGGGAGGGTTACCTGCGGCAGGCCCGGGCTCTGGCCGCTCAGCACGGGGTGGATCTCCATACGAAAATCCTCAGCGGTAAAATCTTCGCCACCTTCCTCGAGCACGTGGAGCAGACCAGGCCCGCCCTGGTAGTGATGGGCCGGTACGGCCTGCATTTCACTCCCGGGGCCGAGATCGGCAGCAACGCGGAAAACATTTATCGCCTGGCCCCGACCAACGTCCTTATATGTGCTGGAGGTGATGCCGGCCATGCCAGCTCAAGCCAAGATAGTGGTGTTGCGGAAGCTGAAAAAGCTAGCGCCTGATTTCCACCGCCACATTGCCGTGGCCCAGGCCCAGGGCAAGATGCTGGCGCCGGGAGACAGTGTTCTGGTCTATGAGGTAGCTGAAACCGTCCCCGCCGGCCCGGTGCTGGTGACCAAACATACCCAGTTTAACTTTATTTAAAGGGCTGTCCCCATGGATCTTGCCATAGAAATTGAAAACCTAACCTACGACTATGGCCGCCACCCGGGCATCGGTGGAATAGATCTCCGGGTGGCCAGGGGAGAGATAGTAGGGCTTTTGGGGCCGAACGGCTCCGGTAAATCCACCCTCTTGAAGGTCCTGGCCACCTGGTACCGCCCCACCCGGGGGCGGTACCGGATCCTGGGTGTAGCATCCGGTAACGAGGCCCGGTTGCGCCAGCTCCTGGGGGTAGTGTTGCAGCCGGACGCCCATTTCGACCATCTTACTGGCTGCGAAAACGCCTGGCTCTGGGCCGCGAGCTTCGGCCTGCCCCGGG
Organism: Clostridia bacterium; assembly: GCA_004347685.1. GTDB lineage: Bacteria > Bacillota > DSM-521 > Neomoorellales > SLTJ01 > SLTJ01. The sequence goes on along the minus strand of SLTJ01000041.1, from coordinate 85,288 downwards.
AGGAGATAATGTTGCGCCTCAAGGCCCTGTTTGAATGGGCCCAGCTCGAGGCTGAAGCCTGCGACCTGGTTCGCGGCTACTCCTACGGCATGCGGCGAAAGCTCAGCCTCATTGAAGCCCTGGTGCACCGGCCGCCGGTGCTCCTCCTGGATGAGCCGTCCCCGGGCCTGGACTACCCGGCCCAGGTCAAGCTGTGGCAGCAGCTGCGACAACTGGCGCGGGAAAACGGGGTGACGGTAATGGTGGCCACCAATGATGTCCGGGAGGCAGAAACGGTCTGCGACCGGGTTGTCTTCCTCAGCCGCGGGCGCCTGGTGGCTCAGGGCTCGCCCGAGGCCCTGCTCGCTCCCCTGCGGGCCAGGGTGCGGGTACAGATCGCCCTGGCTGGCCGGGTATCCCGGGTGGCCGCCTATCTGCTACAAGTAAGCGGGGTAGAGCAGGTGGCCCAGGTGGAAGACAAACTGCAGATATGGGCCGTCCCGCACGACGGCCTCCTGGCACGAGTAGTGGAAGCCGTGGGTGAGGCAGGCGGGCGCCTCCTGTCCCTTCAGGTAGCCGAGCCCCACCTGGGAGATGTCTTCCTGCAACTCACCGGAGAGGAGATGCCCCGAGATGTTGCCAACCAGTATGTGGCAGAAGGAACTCCTTGAAATCACCCGGGACCGGCGCAGCTTGGCCCTGAAGCTGGTGTACCCCGGGGCCCTGACCGCCCACATGCTCCTGGGCACGACCCCGCCCGGGGTGACGGCGACCGTAATCACACTGCTGGTCGCTTTTACCGGCGTCTTCGGGAGCGGAGCCAGCCTGGCCCAGGACCGGCAGCAGGGCGCGCTGGCCAGGCTGTTCCTCACGCCACGCTCTCCCCGCCGCTGCATCCTGGAACCCGCCCTCGTCCGCACCCTTCTCGGGCTGCTCCAGGTGTTGCCTGTATTAGTGATGTTCGCGGCCGTGAATGAGGGCGGGCCTGTCCCTTTTGCTTTCCTCTTGCTGCTGGGCCTGCTCTCCCTCCTGGCCGCCAACCTGCTGGGGGTGTTCCTGGGCGGCCTGGCCGATTCCGGGGTGCAGGTGCACCTGTACGCAGTTCTGGTGCTGTTCCCCCTGCTGGCCCTGGCCGGGCTCTTTTCCCCTTGGCCAGAGGGCAGCTTTATGGCTTCCTTCAGCCGCTTTCTCCCCTTGGGAGCCATGCCAGTGGGTCTGCGGGCCGCTGCCGGACAGGTATCCACCGCCTGGCCGCTGCTCCTGGCCCAGGCCTGGGTTCCGGCCTTCATACTCCTGGTTGTGACCTGGGCCATTAGCCCCTTGATCGCCCGGGCCAGATAAGAGGTAACCCAGGAAACCCTTGATGCTGTTGGTGATAAAGTACCTTTCCCGTTCCTGGATGTCGGCCGGGAGAAGATAAAAGCGAGCAAAAAGTTCGTCGCTACCCTCCAGTTCTTTCCAGACCGCAGAAATCAGCTCCTTATCACCGTCACTCCTTCCCGGTCTTTTCCCGGCCACCCGGGGGATCACTTCGTCCCAGAGCAGCAACTGACCGCGGTGCCGCTCGAGCATCCTGGCCGCAGACGATGCCCAGCCGTAATGGCCGTAACATATCGTGCAGCCCTCCAGATTAAAGGCGAGGAGCCGGTCCAGGGTAGCCATGGCCACCGGCAGGAGAAATGTGGGCGGGGTAGCCGGGCGCAGGTAGACCTCCCCAACATCAAAATAGACGCCGCCGGCCTCACCGGCAAACAGGCAGTCCCGGTAAAGGAAGGCCAGGTGGTGTGGGGCATGCCCCGGCGCGGAGATAACCTTTACATCCGGTGCGGTTTCGGCCAGCCTACCGTCCGGTACCGGGTTGATCGGCCCATATTTTACCGCTACCTCCCCCAGCACCTCCAGGCTCCCTTGCCAGAGCCGGGCTGGATCCAGCAGGTGCCTCTGGCTGGGAGGGTGGCACACCACCCTGGCCTGGGGAAAAGTTTCGAGCAAGAGGCCGGTCCCGCCGGCATGGTCAATGTGGATGTGGGTGAGGAGAACATAGTCCACCCGGTTAATCTCCAGGTCTTTCAGGGCCTGGCGCAGCAACGGGATTGTGGCCGCCGGACCTACGTCAACCAGCAGGTTGCCGGTTTCGGTCTTAATGGCCCAGGAAGAAATAAAGTGGTGGTACCCCCGCAGTTCCTGCGGCAAATCAATTAGATACAGGGAACCGTCCCCCCAATCCTTTACCCTGGTGATAGCCGGTTCAAACATTTCCCCGTCCTGGTTCAAAAAAGCTAACTGTTTTAATCAATATAGCCGGCCTCCCCATGACCAGGTTCTCGCTCCTTTCGGATTGGATTCGCCCACCCCTGGGAGTGGACAATGCGACAGGGAGACCTCGACCCCGGGACCACCCACCTGCGGTGGGTACCCGACCCGGACGGGAGTACGGCGCTTAACGGGCACAAGACACGGACTAACGGGAAACCCGGGCGATAACCAAACTGGCGGCCTGGTGGATGGTGATGGCGTAACGCTCCATGTACTTCCAGTAACCGGTGGTGGAGGTGTGCGCCGGCCAGACGGGCTTTACGCCTACCCCCTCCCTGAAAGCTTCCCGCATGACGGCTTCAATTACTTTCCGGCCAACCCAGTTTCTTCTTCGCCCGGGCCAATTTTGTTTCGGTCTCCTCGATCTCCAGAATCAGCAATTCTTGTTGGGACTCGATAACCTCTTTAGCCTTGAGTATGGCATCATCCACGTAACGGGAGTTCAGGCCGCCGTAGGTGAGGGACTTACTTCTTCTTCAGTAGCGCCAGGGCCTCCCTGGTAGTAGACACCTGTACTAATGCCAGCACTTCCGGAGTGTGAAGATCCTTATCCCCGCTCACAAATATGTCCGGGCAGGCGGCGAGCGCCGAAGCTACGACTACAGCATCCTTCGGGTCGCGGAGGCGCTGTGCCGCCTCCCGCACTTTTCCCGCCGGAGGCAGTGGCAGCATTTTAATAGCCAAGGATTCAAGAATCTGGTCAAGAACCAGTTCTTTGCCCGGAAACTTGCGGGCCAGAACTTCCCTAGCCTCGGCCAGAAGGTAATCGTTCACCAAGAGGGTATGCCCTTCTCTCAGGAGTTCCAGTAGGCGCCGCTCTGGCCCGATGAACACCATACCCGAGATGAGGATGTTGGTATCCAACATTACGCGCACAAGTTACTCTCCGTAAAGTTTTTTGACCAGATGCTCCCTGACGGCCTCCACTTCCCGCTCCAGGTCTTCCCTGGTGTATCCCTTTTGCTTAGCTTCAGCTTCCAGGGATTCCATGAGGGGATCTAGGGGCGAAATCGGTTCCAATACCACCCTGTCACCCTCGGCGTACACCCGCAGCTTGGTCTTTGGAGAGAGGCCCAGGGCGTCCCGGATACGTTTGGGGATGGTCACCTGCCCGCGGGGGGTGGGAGAAACGTATTCCATTTAGCGCCGCTCCCTTACAGTAGATTAGATTACAGTGATATGTTAGCATGGATTCTTACGGTAAGCAATAGGAAAGACGTAAAACACATGAAAAGCCGGCCTACTGCCGGCCGTTTTTGTTTTAGCAGTATCTCATCTTCTCCAGGGGGCAGGGGAGGCTTTGCGGCAACCTGAGAAAATTCTTATGTGGCCCTGGCAGGGATTTTGGTCCCTGCTGCCGAAATAACCCAGCGAGTACCGGCGATAGCGGGAGGCATTCAGGTTGGCGCTATTTGATTTCTGGCGGCGCGGGAAGGAAAAGGAGCGGCCGGTGATCAAGCGCACCGTCCATAACCTCCAGGTAGGCGACATTGTCTCGTACAACCTGGAGGACTACCTGGTGGTGGGGTACCTGGTATATGACGACGCCGGCTGGAAGTGGAAGGACTATCACCTGAAGTCTGGCGACAAGCACCTCTGGCTTTCTATTGAGCAGGACGACGAGCTGGAGCTGGGCATGTTTGAGGTGATTCCCGTGCCCATGAGTTCCAGGCCGGGAAACAAGATTTCCTACAACGGCAAGACATACTACCTGGACGAAGCCAGTGACGCTCAGATCGTCATCGTGGAAGGAGAGGTGGGGGCGACACCCGGGCGGTGGGTTAACTACTGGGACTTCTGGGATGAAGCTGAAGAAGAATGCATTTCCGTGGAAGAGTGGGACGGCGACTTTGAAGTGAGTTGGGGCCGGGCCATCGAGGCCTACGAGCTGGAAATTATAGCCGGCAGTTAGATATTATGGGTATAACTGGTAACAATATGGGTATAGTCCGGGCTAGTGGTTTATCGCTTATCTCCGGCTGAGAATCCTAGCCACTGGCTTTGTGGAGTCTAACTTCCGACTTCTAGATAAGGGGGTTCACTGGTGAGCTTGTTCAAAAGGATCAGGGACGTCAGCCTGGCCAATATCAACGCCTTGCTTGACAAGGCCGAAGACCCGGTGAAGATGTTGGATCAGTACCTGCGCGACATGGAAGAAGATATCGCCGATGCCGAGACCGGGGTGGCCAAACAGATCGCGTTAGAGAAAAGGCTGAAGCAGCAGGTGGACGAGGCCCGGGAAATGACTGCCAAGCGTGAGCAGCAGGCCGTCCAGGCTTTGGAGTCCGACCGGGAGGATCTCGCCCGCCGCGCCCTGGAAGAAAAACAGACCTATGAAACCAAGGTAAAGGATATCGAGTCGCAGTGGATTAAGGCCAGGGCCAGCGCTGATTCTCTGCGCGACCAGTTGCGCCAGATGAAGAGCGAGTATGATAAACTTAGGGCCAAGAGGGATACCCTGGTAGCCAGGGCCGAGGCGGCCAAGGCCCAGAAGAAGATCCAGGAGGCCTTCAGCGGCATTGGCAGTGCCACGGCCCGGGAGGGCTTTGACCGGATGGAGGAGAAGGTGCTGCAGCTCGAGGCCGAAGCCGAGGCGGCCGGGGAGATGCGGGCCGGGGAAACTGACCTGGACCGGGAACTCGCCGAACTGGCGAAACCTGATGTGGAGGCTGAGCTGGCGGCCCTGAAGGCCCGCGTGCAGAAAAAGGCCCAATAGACGGTGCAGGCGTGAGAGGAGTTACCGCGGAAGACAGAACCGGTAAAGGGGGAGGATGTGCTCTGCGGCGGATGGGCAAGTGGCTGGTAATCCTATTGCTGCTGCTGGCGGCTGCCGGCTGCGGCGCATACTCCATCCAAGATTACCTGGACGCCAACTATTCCCTTTATGACGTGCGTCCCGGCAGCTACGACCGGCGGGACGAAGCCCGCGTTTACGAAGCCGGGGCTCCCGTTCCGGAGGTGGCGGCGACCATAGTCCGGGAATTCAAGCCGGAGGCCATGACCGACCCCCCTGGGGATGACCGCATGGTCCTGGCCTACCCCGATTGGGTGGTGGACATCACCCGGGCCGAAGGCGAGGGCCGGAGTCTGATTACGCTCACGTCAAAGCAGTACGTGCGTGACCATTATGACAGCGACGGCAGCTTTTTTACCGGCTTCCTGGCCGCCAGCATTATCCGTGACATTTTCGCCGGGCCCCGCAGCCGGGGCTGGGGCTACCCGGTAGGCGGGCCGGTAGTCAGCACGGGTCGGAGCCTACGCGAAGGGTCAGTAGGCGGCCCGGCAGTGCGCGGCGGCGGTCTCAGCGCCGGCAAGTAACCGGGACCGCGGGCGGACCTTTTTAACCCCCACACCGGACAGTCCCCTCCCGAAAGGGAGGGGATGAAAGGCGTGCGGGCAAAAGTCCGCAAATGGGCCAACTGTCTGCTATGAATAGGCATGAGGTACATCTTCAAGGCTCAAGAAACGTTCACCTGGGAGAGGGGACAGCTTATGGCCAATCCGTATCTGGCCACCGTAATCTGGTGGGCCGTATTTTTCGCCCTGGTTCTGGTGGCCCTGAAGGTCTTCGACGTGGTCACTCCCTTTAAGGTCCGGCAGGAAACCAGGGAGAAAAACCCGGCGGTTGGGGCGGTGCAGGCCGGCCTTCTCGTCGGCATGGCCCTGATCGTTTATTCCGCCATCGTCAACAGTGAGACCATCCTCATGGCCCTGCTGTACGCGGTCCTGGGGCTGGTTCTCATGTTGGTGTCCTACTATGTTTACGACCTCATGTCGCCGGAGCAGGTAAACAAGGAGCTGGACGAACACAACCTCCTGGTCGGGTATAAGATAGCCGGGTTATTTGTCGCCATTGGGCTGGTGGTGGCCGCCTCCATAGTCTAACTGCGGATACCTACGGCTCTTTTGGCCGGGTGGGAGTGGAGACAACTGCGGGTGCCATGGATGGAGCCAGTCCAGGAATATATTGACCGCCGGCGGATGTTCTTTATTATCGTCTCCCTGTTTGCCGTATCCGCGTGCGCCATGAGCTACGAGTACTTCCTCGGCGCCATGGCCTCCTACCTCCTCGGCGACGGCACGGTGCAGTGGGCCCTGACCATCACGGCCATGATGGTGGCCATGGGCCTGGGCGGCTTCGGCTCACGCTTTGTCGTCCATCACGAAAAGACCGTCCTCACCAACGAAGTCCTCATCGCCGTTGTCGGCGGCTTTTCGGCCTTCACCCAGTATGCCGTCAATGTCTACCTGGGTCCGAACCAGGTCATCACCCTGGCCTATATCTTCGCCAACGGTTTTATCCTGGGGTTTCAGGTCCCGCTCTTTATGCACATCAGCCGCAAAAACGGCCGCAGCTTCGGCCAAACCGTGGCCGAGGTCACCCTTTTTGACTTCCTGGGCGCTGTCCCGGCGGTGGCCCTGTATATTTACCTGCTCAAGAGCGTCGGGCTGGTGCGGGGCTCCATGTTTGTGGGCCTGGTGAACCTGGCCACCGTGGCCCTGGGCCTGGTCCTGTTCCGTCGCGAACTCAGCCGTCGCTACCACCGCTGCCTCCAGGCCGTGACCTTGGCGGTACTGGCGCTCCTCCTCCTCGGCCTCGGTTTTGGTGACCGTCTGGCCCTGGGCCTGGAGGCCCGGCTCTACCGGGACCAGGTCATCCATGTCGAGCAAACCGCCTTCCAGCGCCTGGTGCTGACCCGGCGCGGTCAGGACCTACGCCTTTATCTGGACGGCAACCTGCAGTTTTCCTCTGTGGACGAGTTCCGCTACCATGAGAGCCTGGTGCACCCGGCCATGGGTTTAGTGCCGGCCCGGGAGAAGGTTCTCATCCTCGGGGGCGGTGACGGCCTGGCTGCCAGGGAGGTTTTCAAATACCCGGATGTCGGGCGGGTGACCCTGGTAGACATTGACCCGGCGGTGGTGGCCTTGGCCCGGACCTACCCCTTGATAGCCTCCCTGAACCGGGGCAGCCTGGAAGATCCCCGGCTGCAGGTCGTCAACATGGACGCCTACAAGTTCCTCGAGCAGGACGCAGGGCGCTACGACATCATTATTGTTGACCTGCCCGACCCCAACAACGAATCCCTGGCCAAACTCTACACCGTGGAATTTTACCGCCTGATCAAAAACCACCTGACCGCGGCCGGGGCCATGGCCGTCCAAGCCACCTCCCCGTACTTCGCCCCGCAGGTTTTCTGGACCGTCGGCGAAACCATGGAGGCCGCCGGCCTGGAGGTGCTCCCGTACCATGCTTACGTGCCCAGCTTTGGCGACTGGGGTTTTGTGCTTGGGGCGCAGTATCGCCCAAGCCCGGAAAAACTGCGGCTCGCCGTGCCTACCCGCTACCTGACTCTTGATCTGCTGCCGCGCCTGTTCGCCTTTTCCGCTGACGAACTGGCCGGACGTGAAGGGGCAGAGGTCAACAGTATCGTTCACCCTGTCATCTTGGACCTGTACCAGAAGGCCTGGGAGAACTGGTAGGGTTGCACCACCGGAGCACGAATCTGTAACGGCGCGAGGCCAGATCCCGGTCCGTAGGGCTATCCGGTACCGCAGCAGCGTAGCCCCTGCTTTCTGCTACCCATCTGCCGGGTGGATGAAATGTCTGGCATAGAGGTCGTTGAGGCTTTTTCCCACGTCCAGGCAGAAGCTGTGGTAGCGCCGCAGCATATCCTCGGCCTCGGGCGTGAGTCTCGCCCCGCCGCCGGCCGGACCGCCCACTTGCCGTACCAGGAGCTTTACGCCCAGGCGCCTCTCAGTTTTTTGGATGTGGCCCCAGGCCTGGCGATAAGACATATGCAGAAACCTGGCCGCCTGGTTGATGGATCCCAGACGCTCTACGGCCAGGAGCAACTCGTAAATGCCCTCGCCGAAGACCTGCTCCCCGCCTTCTTCCAGCCAGAGTTTAAACCGTACCTGCATTTCTGTCCCTCTCTGGTTTCATTATGTGACCGGTCGGCCCGAGGTTTTACTGGAGATATTACCAAATAACCTCTACCGGGTACTGGGCGATCTGTGGGTCGGCTGTCAAAATGGGCATGTTTTCTAGCTGAGCCTGCGCAACGAGCAACCGGTCAAAGGGGTCACGGTGGAAATCCGGAAGGGTGTAAACGTGTAACGCGTGGTCCATCCTAACAGGTAAGGGCTCGATGCTATTTATGGCCAGTTGTTCTGAGACAAACGGAATAATATCAGCCGGCAACTGTAGCTTTCCAAGGTTGGCCTTAATTGCTATCTCCCACCCGCTAGCGGCGCTGAGGAAAAGGTTGTTGCCCCCGTAACTTATAACCTCGCGGGCTTTAGGTGACAGTTGCGGGTCATCGGTTATCCACCACAGGAAGGCATGTGTATCAAGGAGGGCTCTCATTTTTCAAACTCCTCCATGATAAGTTCGGGAAGCGGCTCATTGAAATCGGGGGCAATGATTATCTTGCCCTTAGCCGTTCCGGGGAGCCGTTTGCCCCGGTTTTCCGCCACCGGGACCAGGCGTGCGACAGGCCTGCCGGCCTTGGCGATAATAACTTCCTGTCCGGCCAGCACCTGGGCCAGGAGCCTGGAAAAGTGGGTCTTCGCTTCGTGGATATTTACCTGCAATGCCATAGGTTACTCACCCTGTGCCGAATTATAGACTAAGCTAAGGACTAAGTCAAGTGTCGCTCACGTTGCAGACCGGCTGGCTTTGGTACTCTCCTCCCGGACCTTCGCCGGGCGGCCGCGAGGGGGCGAGAAATTTTATCTTGCCACCCAGACTGTACCATGGTAAAATTACTTTGGATTTGTTTATCCGGCGCAGAAGGGAGGTGAGATAAGGAATGGCGTATTTTACGCGCAACCGGTATGCGGCCGGGAACATCTGCTTCGTCCTGTTCCTGGCCTTCCTGTTCTCCCTCGCCTTCACCGGTATGCCGGCGAATGCTGCTCCCACGGTAAGCGAGGGCAGCAAACCTTCGTCACCGCAAGGTGGCGGGGTAGTCGAGGTGTCTCTGACACCCACCACTGCCACGGAGTTTTCCACCGTGATCGGCCAAATCGTACAGCATCTGGGGACGATAGACAACCTGGTATCCAGCATCGTATATAACCAGGTATACCGGACTGCCTACGGCGTAGCCTACGAAATATACAACTACGTCGTGTGGCTTGTTTACGGTCCACCCGACCCCGGTTACACGGTGGAGACGGATACTTACCGTATCACCTATCAGGGGCTGCAAGATAACAAGTTGCAGTCGGTAACTGTTGAAGTGCCGGTACCTGTGCCAATAAGTGGTGGTGACGGTGGCGGTGGCGGTGGCGGCGGTGGTACAGTTACTCCGTCTACCCAGACGACCACCACCGGCTTCGGCCAGACGACGGTGAATACCAGCACCGGGGCCGTGGAGGTGGCCGTTGACGCCGGCAAGTTCGCCGGCCTGCTGCAGCAGGCGGTGGCCAGCGGGGCCCAGGCGGTGGTGATCAAGCCGGAAATTCCGGCGAACGTCACCGTCAAGGAGGTCAGCGTGCCTATCCCGGCCGCGGCCGTTACCGCAGCCACCCAGGCGGGCAAGGACATCCGCGTCGAAGTGGCCGGCGTGGCCGTAGTGCTGCCGCCGCAGGTGGTACCGGCGCAACTGCTGGCTGACGCTACCGCCAAGGTTAGCCTCAATATCCAGGTGCTGGAGCAGACCCAGGCCCAGGTGCTTACCCGGGATCTGCCGTCTGGCCTGGCGGTGGCCGCGAACATCCTGGAGCTCGACCTGAGCGTGGTCCGCGGCACCCAGAGCGAGAAGGTGGCTCTGGCCAAACCCGTGACGGTGAGCATCCCGTACACCGCAGTGGCCGGCGTTGAGGTGAACAAACTCGGCGTGTACCGGTATAACGAGGACACCCTGGAGTGGGCCTACGTAGGCGGCCGGGTGGACCGGGCAGCCAAGACCGTCAGCACCAGGCTGTCGTCCTTCAGCAAGTACACGGTCATGGCCTATGACAAGACCTTCGCCGATATCCAGCTGCACTGGGCCAAAAAGGATATCGAGCTCATGGCCTCCCGGTGGATCGCGCGCGGCATGACCGAGACCACCTTTGAGCCCGAGGGCCAGGTTACCAGGGCCCAGTTTGCCGCCCTGCTGACCCGTAGCCTGGGTATTGCCGAGGCCAAGGAAGGCCAGAGCCGGTTCAAGGACGTATCCTCCGGCGACTGGTTCTACGGTGCGGTGCTGGCAGCCTATGAGGCCGGCCTGGTGAAGGGCTACGAAGACGGCACCTTCAGGCCGAATGCCAACATCACCAGGGAGGAAATGGCCACCATGGTCGCCCGCGGCCTGGCCTATGCCGGCAAGAAGGTGGACGTGACCGGTAAGGTGGACACCTTGCTGGCCAAGTTCACCGACCGCAACCAGATCAGCGGCTGGGCCCGGGAAGCCGCAGCCGTAGCCGTCCAGGAAGGCATAGTCAAGGGCCGTACCGCGACCACTTACGTGCCGAGGGCCAACGCCACCAGGGCAGAGAGCACGGTCATGCTCAAGCGGTTGCTGGTGAGCACGGGTGAGATCGGCAGCTAGAAGTTACTTACTGCCGCGCAGGGTACGGCGTTGCCCGGCCTAGCGGCCGGGCACAGGGCGGCAACCGGCATCCCCGGCAGCCTCCTTACCCGACAGCAGGATACGGCCCCGGCCAGCGGCCGGGGCCGTAATACTGGCAGTTCAACCCGGTAAGCACGCACTAAGGGTAAAGAGGGGCTCACTTTGGTGGAGCCCCTTAATTTTTGTTTTTTTCGACGGGCAGGAAATCCCGGGCTGGTGGCTAACTTATAGTAAGAGTTATTATGCGGCTTGGCTGGCGCCGGCCAGACACGGCAGGAAATACTCAGTAGTCAGCAACGCGGGGGGAGAAAATGGCTCAGCCAGTTATACGAAGCAGCACGCCGAAGGAGAAGGCCGGGCGCAAGACGAAGGTACAGCCGGTTCTCTACCTGAACCTGAGGCCCTTTGCGTGGGCCGGCGTGGCCCTGCTCGTCGTCCTGCCGCCCTACCTGCGCGGCCTGTTTTTCGCCCCGGAGCAACTCCTCGTGCAGGTGCTGGTGGCGCTGACCTTTGCCTTCTGGGCCGGAGACAGGCTCCTCGACAGGATTTCCCGGCACCCCGGCAAGGGGCGCGGGGATGCCGCTGCTCCGGGGTCCCTCGCCGGGCCGGCTACGTCCGGCATCTCTGGGTCCCGCAATGCCAGTATACCGGTCGCCAGTTTTCTCGACCTCCTCATTTGCCTTTATGTGGCCGCCTATCTCCTCTCCCTTATCCGGGCTGTCAATATGCGGGCTGCCGTGGGGGAGTTGCTGGAGGTCCTCTCCCTAGCCCTGCTCTATTTCATCATTTCCCGCCTGGTTCGGAGCCCGCGCAACCTGGGCCAGCTCCTGGGGCTGGTTTTCTGGGCCGGTGTCGGGGTGGCCGTCATCGGCCTGGGCGCCGCCCTGGGCGTGATCTACTACCCGGGGGCCTTTGACGGGCATATAATCATGTCCACGCTGCAGTACAAGAACTCCCTGGCCGCCTACCTTACCACCGTGAGCGTCGCCGGCCTTTTCCTCCAGGCGCGCCAGGAGCGGCTCCCGGCTAGGGTCCTCTACGGGGCAGGCAACATCCTCCTTCTGGTCGCCATCCTCAGCACCCAGTCCAGGGGCGGTTGGATTCTCTATCCCCTGGTCTACCTGTTCTTTTTCCTCGGCCTGCCCCGCACCTGGTTTTATTCCGCCCTTTACACCTTTTTCATCAACCTGGGGATCGGCATGCTCGTCTCCCGGGGCTTCCTGCCGGCCGTCATTGCCGGCCGCCACCTGGCGGCAGCCGAGACCCTGGCCCTTGGCCTGGCGGCCATGGTGGTAGCCGAAATCGCAGTTCAGGCGGTGGCCGAGCTCAGCCGCAGGTACCTCCAGCCGCGCATGCGCACCTTCCTGGCCGCCGCGGCGGCTGTATACGCCGTGTTCATTGCCGTGGTCTATTTCACCTTCGCGGTCCAGGCCTTCCCGTCGGTGGCCGGCCAGTTCCTGCCTACCCAGGTCCTGGCCCGTGCCCAGGCCGTCAGCGCCTACGAGCCTAGCTTCCAGGCCAGGATGACTTATTATGCCGACGCCCTCAAGATCATAGCCGGCCACCCGTTGACCGGGGCCGGGGGCGGGGCCTGGAACGCCCTCTATCATACCTACCAGGAAAGCCAATATTTCACCACCGAGGTGCACAGCCATTTCTTTCAGGTAGGAGCAGAAGCCGGCCTTACCGGACTGGCCATTTTTGCCCTCATCTGGCCCGTCCTTGGGCTAACCTTGCTTCGCCTGCGCCGGACGGTTTCAGGCGAAGACTGGCTGGGATATAGCTGGACGGCCGGGATGGCGGCCTTTGGCCTGGCCGGACACAGCTTCTTTGATTTCAACCTCTCCCTGCCGGCCCTGGGCATGGAGCTGTGGAGCCTGATGGCCGTGGTGCGGGGAGCCGAACTGGCTTGGGCCGCAGAAGAAGGGGAGGCCGGCCTCAGCCCTTCCAGGGCCCCAACTCCGGCCGGCGGCGGTTCGCGCGCCGCCTTCTGGCTATTCTGGCCGGCCCGCCTCTATGCCGGAGCGGACAGGCCCCTGGTCTTTGCCCTGGTGGCCGCCCTGCTCTTCGTGGCCCTTTTCCTGCCTTCTTATAACCTTTATCGCGCCGGGCGTTTGGGGGCGGCCGGCGCCCGGGCCATGGCGGCTAAGGAGCTGCCACGAGCGCAAGTTTACTACCGGGAGGCCGTAAGGCTCGACCCCTTTACCGCCACCTATGCCGTGGACCTGGCCCAGGTGAACACCGGCCTCGGCCTGGCCCAGGCCGATCAGAAGCTCCTGGAGGAGGCGCGCGACCTGGCTGCCAGGGCCGCGGCCCTGGAGCCGTACAACCCCCAGGTCAGGGCCGCCGCCTCCCTGGTTTACCTGCTGCAGGGGTACCTGGACCGGGCCGTGGCCGAGGCCGAGGCAGTGGTGGCAGCTAACCCCTGGGACGTGGGCGCCTACGAGCAACTGGGGGCCATGTACCTGGCCGCGGCCCAGGCCTACACCAGGAGCGGCAGGGAGGAACTGGCCGGGCAATACGTACGCCGCGCCCTGGCTCTGCCCTTCCGGGTGCAACAGCAGGCCAGGAAGGCCGAGGGCAAGCCGTGGCAGGGGCCGCAACTGGCCGTCACCCCCCGCTTGGAACTGATCCAGGGGCAGGCCTCCTACCTGACAGGCGACTACGGTCTAGCCGTGGACAGGTTGCTCGGTGCCTTACATGATAAAGCCCTCGAGCAGGAGGCCATACCTTGGCTGGCTGCCGGCCTGACTAGGCTGGGCCGGCCGGGTGAAGCGGAGAAATACCTGGCCCGCTACCCGGGGCTGCGCTCCCAGTATGAGGATCTCATGGAAGAAAAGTAGGGGCCGGTAAAAGGATTTGGATGTTCTTTGTCGAATAACCGGAAACAGGAACCGGTTGGCGGGTGCTCCTCCGCCCGGGCCACAAATTGTTGGCCACTTCAACCTCGAGCCCCGCACGTGCCCGGAGCCCGGCAATGTCAGAACCAGAGTCGAAACCAGGAAGGTGAAAACACAGGTATGGCCCTGAACGATCTCCCCCAGCAGGGAATGTCGTTGGTCCCCACCATGGAACTCCGCGACTACCTGGAGATCATCCGCAAGTGGCGGACCATGATCATCCTGTTTGCAGTCATTGCCGTGGTGACCAGCGGCATCTTCAGTTTTTTCGTCATCCCTCCGGTGTACGAAACCAAGGCCGTGCTCATGGTGACTAGGCCGGCCCAGAACAACCAGAGCCGTCCCGCCAACCAGCAGGGCCTGGAATCAGTGGTCGGCACCGTTTCGAGCCTGCCGGAAATGACGGTCAATACCTATGTGGGCCAGATAACCGCCCCGGTGGTGCTCAAGCGAGTGATCAAAAAGCTGCAGCTTGACCCCGTCCTGTACACACCGGAGAGCCTCGCCGGGATGATCGCCGTGGAGGCGGTGAAGGATACCAACCTCATCGAGATCAAGGTCCAGCACAATGACCCGAAACTGGCGGCCAATATCGCCAACACCTTGGCTGACGAGTTCCTGGCCTTTATCTCCGAAAACAGCGAGGCGCAGATGGCAAAATCGGTGGAGTTCTTGCAGCAGCAGCGCCAGAACGTCGAGCAGGAACTCACGACAGCCACGGAATCCCTGAAGCAGTTTAACGCCAAGCCGCGCGGGGTCGAGTTGCTGCAAAAGGAAGTGGAGAAGCGGACCGCTGACCTAACGCAGTACCAGTCGCAGCTTACCCTGGCCGGGGTGGAGTTGCAGCAGTTGCAGGCCGCCAGGGCGCAGTTGGAAGCCAGGCTGGCCCAGACACCTCCCACCATCACCGTGAAACAGATGCTGCCGCCAGAGGCCATTGCCGCCCTGCAGGCCAGGCAGAGCGGGCCGGCCACGGGAGCGGAAGGACAAGAGGTTCCGCTTCCGGCCATACCGGTCGAGCAGCTCACGGTGCCGGTGGAAGAGGTCAACGCGGCCTATGTTTCCCTGCAGCAGAGCCTGGCCGAGAAGGAAGCGGCCGTGGCCGACAAAGAAGCCGAGATCACTGGTCTGACCCAGATCATCGCCGAAGTGCAAAAGGGCCTGGAGGAGCTGCAGGCAGAACTTACTACCAAAGCCACCGAGCAAGCCCGTTTGCAGCGGCAGGTGACGCAGTTGGAGGAAGCCGAAGCCCTACTGGCCGAGAAGGTCACCGAGACCAGGGTGGCCCAGTCCGTCAACCTTGGCGAGGTGAGCCTGCTGCTAGCCGCTCCGGCCCAGGTGCCGAATGCTCCGGTCAAGCCCAACAAGAAGCTCAACCTGGCCGTGGCCGGGGCGGTGGGCCTGGTGGTGGCCGTGGGCCTGGCCCTCCTGCTGGAATACCTGGACAACACCGTCAAAGAACCTGAGGACCTGGAGCGCCGTCTGGGATTGCCCCTGTTGGGCACCATCCCCGAGGTCGGTTCCAGGCTAAAGTGAGGCTGTGCCCATGGCAGAAAACCACACCCCAACTCTGATCACCCAGACCCATCCCAAATCGGCGGCGGCGGAGGCCTTCCGGACGCTGCGGACTAATATAAGCTTTTCGGCCCTGGACCGGCCCGTCCAAAGCCTGCTGGTCACCAGTGCCGGCCCGGGAGAGGGCAAATCAACCACCACCTGCAACTTGGCCGTGGTTATGGCCCAGACCGGGAGTCGGGTGCTGGTGCTGGACTGCGACCTGCGCAAGCCCACCATGCACAAGGTTTTTGACCTGGACAACCGCCGCGGCCTGACCAGCGTCCTGGTGGAAGGCCTGGACCCGGCGGAAGTTATTTCTCCGACCCTGGCCGCGGGCCTCTCAGTGCTGACCAGCGGGCCCCTGCCCCCGAATCCGGCTGAACTCCTGGGCTCAGGCCGGATGCGGGACCTGCTCGCGCGCCTGGTGGCGGAGCACGACATAGTCTTGATAGATACCCCGCCGGTGCTGGCCGTGACCGACGCCGCCGTCCTGGCGCCCCAGGTAGACGCAGCCGTGCTGGTGGCTCGAGCCGGGGTCACCCGCCTCGACATGATGCAGGAAGCCAAGACTTCCCTGGGGAAGACCGGTGTCCACCTCCTGGGCGCCGTTCTCAACGGCTTACGGCCGGAAAGCGACGGTTACTACTATTACTACCACTACAAGTATTACTACGGCCAGCACAACGGAGAGGGGAACAACAGGGGCTGATTGCGGGCCCGGAAGGGCAGATACACGTGGGTGAGGTGAGCCGGGTGTCGCAAACAAGCCAGGGAGCAATTGTTTTGCCAGTGGCCGACTGCCATACCCATCTTCTTCCCGGCCTGGACGACGGCGCGCAGAGCGAGGAAGAGGCCCGCGAACTCCTGGGCCTGGCCGCAGCCAGCGGGACCAAGATCCTGTTCCTCACTCCCCACTATCTCCCGGGTCACTTCCAAGCCGGCCCGCAGGAAGTCCAGGCGGCGGTGGCTGCCTGGCAGGAGACGGCATCCGATCTGGACCTCGAGCTGGTGGCCGGCCAGGAGGCCTACCTGGATCCAGGTCTCCCCGAAGCGGTCAGGGACGGCAGAGTTCTCCCCCTGGGACGCGACCGTTCCTTCCTGCTGGTAGAACTGCCCATGGACCACCTGCCTTCCTGGGCTGACGATACCTTGTTTCAGCTTCAGCTCAAGGGGATAACCCCCGTCCTGGCCCACCCCGAGCGTTGTGCCGGCGTGATCAAAAGGCCGGAATGGCTGGAGGGGGCCGTCTCCAGGGGTCTATTGGTCCAGCTCAACGGCCCCAGCCTCACCGGTGCCCACGGCCCTCAAGTCGAGAAGGTGGCGAAAAGCTTTCTCCGCCACGGGCTGGTGCACTTCCTCGGCTCTGATGCCCACTCCCGCCACCGGCCCCCCGTTCTCCGGCCGGCGGTCGAGGCCGTGGTCTCCCTGGCCGGCACCGAGGCGGCCAGGCGTATCGCCTGGGAAAACCCCATGGCCCTCCTCTCCGGCCACGCAATCGCCTCCGCGGCCACGGAAGCAGCCGCTACCGCCCCCCGGCGTCCATTCCGCCATTTCTTCCCGTGGAATCGGTAGGCACCCACGGTGGCCGCCGCCGTCCAGAGCGGCTTTCGGCGGATCTGGAGCGCCTTATCTTGACCCTTTGGCCCCTGTGTTTTACAATGGGAGTAAGAAAACGGTGGCGTATACGGGAGAGACGTATTGCTAGCTACGAGGAAGGGATGTGGAAGGGATGGCGATTGCGAAAAGGCAAGGGGAAGACACTGCGCGGTGATGATGGGTGAAAGGAACGGAGCTGGCTTTTTTTGCCTGATGCTTACGTGGAGGTTGTACCTGACCTGGGGGCCAGGGGAATGGAAAAGTCTTTTTGCTACCGGGTACCGCCGGAGCTGCAGGAAAAAGTGGCACTGGGGAGCCTGGTGCAGGTACCTCTGGGCCGCCAGGTAGTAGCGGGTTTTGTAGTGGGGTGGGTGGAGCAGCCACCCGGGGTGGCCATCAGGGATATTGCCGGCGTAGCCGGCCTCAGGCCCCTGGGGCCGGACCTGCTTGATCTGGCCCGCTGGATGGGCCGGCGGTATTTTTATCCTTTAGGCGCGGTGCTGGGCATGATGGTGCCTCCGCCGGCCAGGGAAGGGACGGGCAGGCAGCGGCGGTACGTGAGCCTGGCCGTGCCGCCAGAGGTGGCGGCCGCGGAAGCGGCCCGCCTCGAGACCAGAGCCCCGGCCCAGGCAAGGGTGCTGCGGGGGTTGGTTACCGCCAACGGCCTGGCGGTGGAGGAACTTGGGCCGGCCCGGAGGTCCCTGGCCGCCCTGGTGGCCAGGGGTCTGGTGCGGGCAGAAGATTATCCCGTGTACCGCGAGGGCTATCCGGGTGTGGAAGAAATGGCGGACCTGGCCGGGCCGCCGGCGCTCTCGGCAGAGCAGCAGGAGGCGGTGGCCCGGATTACGGAGGCGGTGGAAGGGGCCAGGTTCGCCCCCTTTTTATTGCACGGGGTGACGGCCAGCGGTAAGACCGAGGTCTACCTGCGCCTGATTGCAGCGCTGATCCGCCAGGGAAGGCAGTGTTTGTTTCTGGTGCCGGAGATCGCCCTGGTGCCCCAGGTGGTGGCCCAGCTTCGCCGCCGTCTGGGTGGCGACCAGGTGGTGGTCTGGCACAGCAGCCTCTCCGCGGGCCAAAGGCACGATGCCTGGGAGAGGGCGGCTTCCGGCCTGGCCGGCGTGGTGGTGGGCACGCGCTCAGCAATTTTTGCTCCGGTCCCGCACCTGGGTCTGGTGGTGCTTGACGAGGAGCAGGAGCCGGCCTATAAAGAGGACCAGGGTTGCCGTTACCACGCGCGGGAGGTGGCCCTGAAGCGCTGCCAGATAACCCGGGCGGTGCTGGTCATGGGCAGCGCCACCCCCGGCCTGGAAACCTACGTCCGGGCAGGAAGCGGCTCTTACCGCCTGGTCCGCCTGCAGCAGCGGGTGACCGGGACCGGGCCGCCACAGGTCGGCCTGGTGGACATGCGGGAGGAGGTAAGGGCCGGCAATACTGGGATTTTTAGCCGCCTACTGGTCCGCCGCCTGCAGGAGGTTCTGGCGGCCGGCCGGCAGGCTCTGATCTTCATCAACCGCCGCGGCTTCTACCCCTACGTTTATTGCGGCAACTGCCGGTTTGTCTGGCGCTGCCCCCACTGCGACGTGGGCCTTACCTACCACCGGGCCCGGGAGCAGTTGCGCTGTCATTACTGCGGCTACACGCGGCCCTACCCGCAGCCCTGCCCAGCCTGCGGTGCCACCCGGGTCTGGCAGGGTCGTGGGGCCGGGACGCAGCAGGTGGAGACAGAACTGAGAAAGCTTTTCCCGGCGGTGGATGTGCTGCGGGTGGATCTGGACACCACCCGCTCCCGGGACGCCCACCTGCGGTATTACGAGCAGTTTCACCGCGGGCAGGCCGGCATTTTGGTGGGCACGCAGATGATCGCCAAGGGGCTGAACTTCCCGCGGGTGACTCTGGTGGGCGTGGTTAACGCCGATAACATGCTGAACCTCCCGGATTTCCGCGCCCGGGAGCGCACTTTTCAGCTCTTGTCTCAGGTGGCGGGCCGGGCCGGTAGGGGAGAGCTGCCCGGGGAGGTTATCGTCCAGACCTACTGGCCGGAGGAAGAAAGTTATCTGGCCCTGGCCGGTAACCGCGCCGAGGGCTTCTATCAGGCGGAAACAGAGCGGCGCCGGCAGGCCGGCTACCCCCCTTTTACCTCCCTGGTTCGCCTCCTGTTCATGAGCCGGGAGATGGAGGAAAGCCGGGCTGCGGCTGAATTTGCCGCTCAGTCTTTGACCGAGTTTACCGGGCCGGAACTGGAGGTGTTGGGGCCGACTCCAGCGCCCCTGACCAAGGTAAGGGACCAGTTCCGCTGGCAGGTTTTCCTCAAGGGCAGGAAGCTCCAGCTTTTGTACCGGGCCCTCCGCCAGGTGATGCCAGAGTTGTACCGCAGGTACCCGCCGCCAGGACGGGTAATAATAGTCTTGGACGTTGACCCGCAGAATATGTTGTAGAGAGATTGGAGAGATCGTCAGTGGCCGTCTACCGCATTTTACGTCTGGGTGCAGAAATTCTCCGGGAAGAGGCCCGGCCGGTGCCGAAGATAACCGATAGCATCCTGCGGCTTCTCGATAACATGGCTGAAACCATGTACCAGGCCAACGGGGTGGGACTGGCGGCACCGCAGATCGGCGTGAGCAAACGAGTGGTCGTAGTGGATGCGGGCGAGGGGCTGATTGGGCTCGTCAATCCCGTGGTGGTCACCACTGCGGGCGAGGACATTGCCGTGGAGGGCTGCTTGAGTATTCCCGGGGTGGAAGGGGAGGTGAAGCGGGCCAGCCTGGTAAAGGTCTCCGGCTGGGACCGTTCGGGTCGCGAGGTGGAAGTGGAGGGGAGCGGCCTCCTGGCGCGGGTTTTGCAGCATGAAATAGACCACCTGGACGGAATACTGTTTATTGACAAGGTGATCAGGTTCGTGGAGCAAGACAAGGGCCGGGAGTAAAGGGGTGGCGCGGGTGCGAATCGTCTTTATGGGCACACCGGAATTTGCCGTGCCGTCGCTAGAGGCCCTGGTACGGGCCGGGCATGAAATCCCGGCGGTCGTCACCCGGCCGGATCGTCCGTACGGCCGTAAAGGCATCCTCAAACCGCCGGCGATCAAGGTGGCGGCTGCCCGGCTGGGCCTGCCGGTCTGGCAGGAAGCTGGGGTAGGCGGTCTAGAGGATTTCGTCCGGCAACTGGAGCCAGAGGCCGGGGTGGTGGTCGCCTTTGGCCGTATCCTTCCCCCGCGCTTGCTAGCCCTGGCTAGGCACGGCTGGATCAATGTGCACGCCTCCTTGCTGCCGCGCTACCGGGGTCCGGCTCCCATCAACTGGGCCATCATCAACGGGGACGGGGAAACGGGTGTAACCACCATGTTCCTGGCCCCGGGGGTGGATACCGGGGACATCATCCTGCAGGAAACGGTGGCCATCCCTCCTGGGATGACAGCCGGAGAGCTCGCGGAGCAACTGGCCGGGCTGGGAGCCAGGGTGCTGGTGGCTACTCTGGAGCTGCTGGCACGGGGCCGGGCGCCGCGGCGGCCCCAGGACCCCAGCCGGGCCACTTACGCCCCGACCCTGGCGCGGGACGATGCCAGGATCAGGTGGGAGGCGCCGGCCCGGGCGGTGGTGAACCAGATCCACGGCCTCAATCCAGAGCCCGGCGCCTATACCGGGTGGCAGGGCCGGGAGATAAAGGTCTGGCGCGCGGAGGAGGCGCCTTTTGCCGGCGGGCCCCGGGAGGTGCGGCCGGGGACAGTGGTCAGGGCAGACGGGAAGGAGCTGTGGGTGGCTGCCGGCCAGGGAGGCGGCGTGGCCTTGAGGGAGGTGCAACCGGCGGGGAAAAAAAGCATGGACATCCAGGCCTTTCTTCGCGGCTACCGGGTAAAGGTCAGCGACGGTCTGGGGTAGGAGCACACCGAGAAAACCGGCATGGCCCGGTAGAGCCCGGCCAAGTTTTACGGGCGGCCCCCTACCCTAGAGGTTTACTTGACATACCTATATGTGGTATAATACCGACAAAACCTGCAGGGAGGTAACGCAATGCCGTTCTTCTTTGATGCTACCATTATTATCTTGATCCCGGCTATTGTCGTCACCATTTATGCCCAGTATAAGGTGCAGTCTACCTTCAATCGCTATCTGCAGGTGCCGGTATCCTCCGGGTTGACCGGGGCCCAGGTAGCCAGGCAGTTGATGGAACGTGCCGGTATCCACGACGTGCGCATTGAGACCATCGGCCAGGACCTGGCTGATCATTACGACCCGCGTCAGAAGGTCCTGCGGCTCTCGCCCCGGGTTTACCAAGGCAGTTCCATCGCGGCCCTAGGGGTGGCGGCCCATGAAACCGGGCACGCTATTCAGCACGACGTGGGGTACCTGCCCCTGGAGATGCGCTCGGCCATCGTGCCGGTGGCCAATTTCGGCTCCAACCTGGCCTTCCCTTTGCTGTTAATCGGTTTATTCCTGGGCCTGCCCTCCTTGGCCGTGGCCGGCGTCTACCTTTTTGCCGCCGTAGTCGTGTTCTACCTGATCACCCTGCCGGTGGAGTTCAACGCCAGCGGCCGGGCTGTGGTTCTGCTGGAGGCAGGGGGGTATGTTAGCCGCCAGGAAGTCGGCCAGGCGCGCAAAGTCCTGAGCGCGGCGGCCCTTACGTACGTGGCCGCGGCCCTCACCGCGCTGTTGAACCTGGTGCGGATGCTCCTCATTACCGGGATGCTGGGAGGACGAGACGAATAGAAGCGGACACGCAGATACCGGAGCGAAGGACGGAAAGGGTCAGGGGAACGGCCGGGACCGCAGCCGCGGCGGCGGGCGTAGCCGGCGGCCGGGCGGCTGAGGCCGGACAGCAGGCCACGGGCGCGGGTGACGGGTCCCGGGGCATCAGCCCGGCCCGGAGCTTAGCCTGGGGTGTGATTTTTGCGGTGGAGACCAAGGGGGCCTTTGCGGACCTGGCCCTGGCCGGCCGGCTCCAGAGAGCCAGGTTAAGTGCGGCCGACCGCCGTCTGGCCACCCGGCTTGTTTATGGGACCGTCAAGCACAAGAACACCCTCGACTGGGCCCTGGGCTCTTATTTGCGCCAGGGCCTTTCCCATACTCCGCTGCCAGCCTTGCTCATCCTGCGCTTGGCCGCTTACCAGCTCTATTATCTGGAGAGGATCCCGGCGGCAGCCGTCTGCCATGAGGCGGTGGCCATGGCCAAGAAGCACTGTCCCGGCCAGGCCGGGCTGGTGAACGCCGTCCTACGGCGGATCCTCCGTGATGAGTGCCGGCTGCCGTTTCCCTCCCGGGACCGTAATCCCCTGGCCTACCTGAGCCGCAAGTACTCCCACCCGGAATGGTTGCTGGAGAGGTGGCTCTCCAGGCTGGGGCTGGACGAGACCGAGAAACTCTGCGCCGCGAATAATGAGGACGCACCCTTGGTACTGCGGGTGAATACCTTGAAGGGTGACCGGCAGGGGTTGCTGCAGCGGCTGGCCGAGGAGGGCCTCTCCGGCGAGCCGGCTACGTATGCCCCTGACGCCGTGGTGGTGCCGGGCCAGGTGGATCTGACCGGGGCCGGTTTTTTCCAGGCCGGGCTGGCCCTGGCCCAGGATGAGGCCTCTATCCTGGTGGGGCACCTGCTCCGGCCCCGGTCTGGCTCCCTGGTGATTGACGCTTGTGCTGGGCCCGGGACCAAGACCACCCACCTGGCCCAGTTAATGGGGGATGCGGGCGAGATAGTCGCCCTGGACATCCACCCCCACCGCCTGGACCTGGTAGCGGAAAACTGCCGGCGGCTGGGCCTCACCAGCGTGCGGACCATGGCCATGGACGCCCGGGAACTGGGGAAGAGCCCCTGGGCCGGCCGGGCTCGATTCATCCTACTGGACGCCCCCTGTTCAGGTACCGGTGCTTTGCGGCGCCGGCCGGACATCCGCTGGCGGCAGAGCCCGGAAAAGGTGGCGGAAAGCACCCGCCTGCAGCGCGACCTGCTGGAGGCGGCGGTGTGTGCCTTGGCGCCGGGCGGGGAGATGGTTTACAGTACTTGCAGCCTGCTGGCAGAAGAAAACGAAGCCGCAGTCCGGGACGTCCTGGACCGGCACCCGGAGATAGAGGTGGCGGATCTCGGGCCGTGGCCAGGCCCCCGGGAGGCGGTACAGCCGGACGGCACCGTCACCCTGTGGCCCCAGCGTCACGGCACGGACGGTTTCTTCATGGCGCGGCTGCGAAGGCGGGTTGGCCACGGACGCGCATAACTGTACCTTGGAGGAATACGAGCAACTGGTGACAGCCCTGGGGGCCGAGCCCTACCGGGCGCGGCAGCTTTTTACCTGGGTCCACCGCAAAGGGGCCTCCTCCTGGGAGGAAATGACTGATCTGCCCAGGCCACTGCGGTCAGCCCTGGCCGAACGGCTTGAGCTTTCCCTGCCCCGGGTGTTGCGGCGGGCCGGCAGCGAAGACGGGATGACCATGAAGTATCTGCTGCAACTGGCTGACGGGGAGCAGATTGAAGCCGTGCGGATGCGCTACCCGGAGAAGGAAAGGGCCAGGGAGCGGCACACCGTCTGCATTTCCAGCCAGGCCGGGTGCGCCATGGGTTGTCTTTTCTGCGCCACCGGCCAGGCCGGTTTCGGCCGCAACCTCACCGCCGGCGAGATGGTAGGCCAGGTAGTGGCGATAAACAAGGAACTGCAGCGGGCCGGTCGCCGGGTCACCCATGTGGTGTTCATGGGCATGGGGGAGCCCCTGGCTAACAGCGAGGCGGTGTTTCAGACCGTCCGCCTCCTTAGCCATTCCCTGGGGCTGCACCTCAGCCTGAGGCGGATAGCCATCTCTACCTGCGGCTTCGTCCCCGGCATCCAGCGGCTGGCCGCCGAGGGACTGCCGGTCAGGCTGGCCGTCTCCCTACACGCGGCCGACGACGAACTGCGTAACCGCCTGGTACCCATCAACAGGCGCCATCCCCTGGCCGAGTTGGTTTCTTCCCTCCGTTATTACCAAGAGATGACCGGGAGGCGCCTGACGATCGCCTATACCCTGATCCGGGGGCTGAACGACAGCGAGCAGCAGGCCCGCCGGCTGGCCGCACTGGTGCAGGGCTTGAAGGTGCATTTTAACCTGATACCGGTTAACGAGGTGGCGGAAACCGGGTTTGCGCCGCCGTCGCCGGCCAGGGTGCAGGCTTTCCATCAGGTGCTGGAGGCCGCCGGGCACCCAGTGACCGTGCGCCAGACACGGGGTGCGGGTATCGCTGCTGCCTGCGGCCAACTGCGGGCTACGGCATCGGGCCGGCCCCGGCGGGGCGGGCAAGTTGAGTCAGGAGTGGCGGGTGTGAGTGAAGGTGGCCGGTGAAATAGCGCTGGCCCTCCTGCGCTATGGCTTCCTGGCGTTGCTGTACTATTTCCTCTGGCTGGTGGTTCGCACCGCCTACCGGGATGTTTTCGGCGGGGTCAGGGGAGCGGCGCGGAAACGGGAGTTGCCCGGCGGGGAAATGCGGCTGGTGATCGAGGGGCCGGAGGAGGTGCCGGCCAACGGGCGTCAGTTTGTCCTGGGGGAGCAGACAGTTATCGGCCGGTGGCGGAGCAACGATGTGGTCATAGGTGAGGAATATGTTTCGGGCCGGCACGCCGCCATTTACCGCCGGGACAATGCGTACTGGCTGGAGGATCTGGGCAGCACCAACGGTACATATCTGAACGGCCGGCCGGTGCACAGGCCCACGCGCTTGTCTGATAACGACCGGATTACCGTCGGGGGGGTCGTGTTGCGGGTAGCAAGACGCATGTAGGCATGTTCTGGCCGCCACTGCTGGTGGCCGTCGGCGGCGGTCTGTTTTACGGCCTTACCAGCCCGGGTGGGCTTGACTGGCATTATCCGGTTCTCGGCGCCGGGCTGGGGGCCGGGTACGGGCTGGCCCAGGTGTTCCTGGCCCGCACCGGACGGCTGGCTGATTCCTTCTTGCTGCCCGTTGCGGCCATGCTCACCGTACTCGGTTTGCTCTTTATCGCCCGCCTCGACCCGACCCTAGCCCAGCGGCAGTTTACCTGGGCCATCGTTGGCCTGGCCGTGATGCTGCTCATCGCCGTGGGCTTGCCCGATTACCGCCGGCTGGCAGAACAGGGGTATACGCATATCTATGCCACCCTGGGGCTGTCCCTGCTGGCGGTGACAGTCATCGCCGGGAGCGAGGCCGGGGGGGCCAAGGCCTGGCTGACTCTGGGCAGTTTCCGTTTTCAGCCGGCAGAAGGGGTCAAGGTTCTCATGGTGGTTTTCCTAGCCAGCTACCTGCGGCGGTACGGCCATACCCTGGCTATCCCCCGGACCGCTACCGCCCTCCCGCCTCTGCATGTCGTCGCGCCTCTGATAGCCTTTGCCGGCCTCTCCCTGCTGTTCCTGGTGGCGCAGCGGGACCTGGGAACAGCCATCATCTTCTACTCCACCTTCCTGGCCATGCTTTACCTGGCTACAGCCCGCCTGGCTTATGTGGGCGGCGGGCTGGGGATCTTTGCCCTAGGCGCCGTGTTTTCTTTTTACCTTTATCCTCACGTGCAGGGCCGGGTCCTGGCCTGGCTTGACCCCTGGGCCTACATAAACACCTACGGTTACCAGGTAGTCCAGTCTCTTTTTGCCCTGGGCGCGGGGGGTCTGCTGGGTACCGGCCTGGGCCTGGGCCGCCCGGACGTAATCCCGGCCGTAACTACCGATTTCATCTTTGCGGCCGTGGGGGAAGAAATGGGCCTGGCCGGCAGCCTGGGCCTCCTGGCCCTCTACCTGCTGCTGGTGGCCCGCGGCTATGCCATCGCCAGGAAAGCTGACGACGCCTTTGGCGTCTTGCTGGCCGCCGGTCTGACCTCCCTCCTGGCCATTCAGACCCTGGTAATCGTCGGCGGCGTCACACGGCTCCTCCCGCTGACCGGAATTACCCTGCCCTTTATGAGCTATGGCGGCAGTTCCCTGGTTACCAATTACGCCATTGTCGGCCTTTTGTTGCGGGTTACTCCGGGGGAGGAGCGGCAGCCGGGGCACCCCCTGACGGTGATTATTGCGGCCGTGATGGCGCTTTTCCTGGCGGTGGTGGCCCAGCTCACGTACTGGCAGTTTTTCCAGGCCGAGGCCCTGGCCGCCAACCCCCACAACCCCAGGTTCGCGGCCATGGCTGGGGAAACAAAGCGGGGAGGAATTTATGATCGGCATGGCGAATTGTTAGCTGAAACCAGGGGGGTAGGTAACGGCTTCGCGCGCTACTACCCGCTGGGCGAAGTGACAGCCCCAGTGCTCGGCTACGTTTCGCCGCGTTACGGCCAGGCCGGTCTGGAGGAGGCGGCCAATGCGGAGCTGATGGGCCTGGGGGGCCGGGCCGGCTTGGATAATCGGCTGCGCCGCCTGGTCGGGCAGAAAGCCCGCGGCTACAATCTCCAGCTCACCCTGGATGCCGGGCTACAGCGCCTGGCTATGGATCTCTTGCAGGGCCGGCGGGGGGCCGTGGTGGTGATGCGGCCGCAGGGGCAGATACTGGCCCTGGCCAGCCGGCCGACAATTGATCCCAATCGGATAGACACTCTCTGGGAGCAATGGCAGAAGGATCCGGAAAGTCCGCTGCTCAACCGGGCGGTGCAGGGGTTGTATCCGCCCGGATCGAGCTTTAAAATAGTAACCGGGGCGGCTGTCATTGCCCGCCGGCCCGATCTCTTGGGGAAAACCTATTTTTGCCCCGGGGAAGTGGTGATAGAGGGCCGGCGGCTCGGGTGCTGGGGCGTTCACGGTGAAGTGGACTTCTCCAGGGCTATGGCTGTTTCCTGCAATGTGGCCTTTGCCGAGATGGCTTTGGCCCTGGGCGGGGAAAACCTCACGGGGGCGGCGGAAGCCTTCTGGTTTAACCGGCCGCTGCCATTCGAGCTGCCGGTGAAGCCGGGCTATTTCCCCGACCTTACCGCGGCTCAGGCCAACGACGTGGCCGAAAGCGCTATTGGGCAGGGCCGGGTCCTGGTTACCCCCCTGCAGATGGCGGCCGTGACCGCGGCGGTGGCCGGCGGGGGGCGGATGTTCCGGCCTTACCTGGTGGAGCGCGTGCTAGACGCCGAGCGGACGGTGCGGGCTGTCCCGCCTACGCCGCTAGGGAACCCCGTTACGCCGGAGGTGGCCGGGCGCCTGGCTGCTAGCCTGGAACTGGTAGTGTCCCAGGGTACTGGGGGACGCGCCGGCCTGCCGGGGGTGGCCGTGGCCGGGAAGACCGGCAGCGCTGAAAACCCTCACGGGCCAGCCCACGCCTGGTTTACCGGCTTCGCCCCGGCTCGGGGGGCTGAGGTAGTGGTGACGGTGCTCCTGGAGAACCAGGGTTCTGGCGGAGAGGCGGCCGCGCCCCTGGCCGGCAAGCTGTTGGCGGCGGCTCTGGAAAAAGCGGGGGTTGGAGAATAGATGCCGGGGCACAAGTACCGGCATGGCGGTCTACCCGGTGAGCTGCGACGACGCTTATGGACAGGGTGGGCGCGGGGCTGACAGGAGGTATGTCTACGCCAAACTTACTCGGCAATCGTTATGAGGTACGGGAAAAGCTGGGCAGCGGGGGCATGGCCGTGGTCTACCAGGGACACGACCGGTTGCTGGAGCGCCCGGTAGCCATCAAAATCCTGCAGGAAAACTACGCTGCCGACGAGGCCACCGTACGCCGCTTTCATCAGGAGGCGCAGGCCGTGGCCCGGCTTTCTCACCCCAATATTGTGGCTATTTATGATGTGGGAGAGGAACAGGGCTGTCATTATTTGGTGATGGAGTACGTGTCGGGCCGCAACTTAAAAGAATTGCTGAAGGAGAAAGGCACCTTCCCGCCGGACGAAGCCATCCAGATCACGCGGCAGATCTGCGACGCCCTGCAGCATGCCCATGAAAACGGCGTTGTGCACCGGGACATTAAGCCCCATAACGTCCTGGTGACCAGCGGCGGTAGGGTGAAGGTGACTGATTTTGGCCTGGCCCGCGCGGCGGCCTCGGCCGAGGCCACCATCACCTATCCCGGCACCATGCTGGGTTCGGTCCACTACCTTTCTCCGGAGCAGGCCAGGGGACAACTGGCCGGCAAAGAGGCAGACATTTACGCGCTGGGCGTGGTGCTTTATGAAATGCTGACCGGCGGGCTGCCCTTCCAGGGGGATTCGCCGGTATCGGTGGCTATCAAACACGTCCAGGAAAACCCGGTGCCTCCGCGCCAGATAAGGCCGGAGATACCCGCCGCGCTGGAAAAGGTGGTTTTGAAGGCCATGCAGAAGGATCCCGGCCAGCGCTACCAGACGGCAGCGGCCATGGGGGCGGACCTGGTGCGGGTCTTAAACGCTTTTGCCGGCCCGGAGAGCGATGACACGCAGGTGCTGACAGGGCTGGTGGCTGAGGAGGAGGAGGAAATGCCGCGGCGGCGTTTGCGCCTGCCCGTCTGGGTGGTGGCCCTGGTGCTGATCGGGGTGGCCCTGTATGGCCTTTACCTGGGGTGGCAGGCCTACTGGGTGGTGGCGGAGGTACAAGTGCCCCCCCTGGTACAGCTTCCTCTGTCCGAAGCGGAGAAGGTCCTGGGCCAAATGGGTCTGAAATGGCAAATGGGAAGCCAGCGATATGATGCCAGCGTTCCGGAAGGTTATGTGATCGGACAGGACCCGCCACCCAACAGCCAAGTGAAGTTGACCCGGCCGATTGTCCTGGACGTGAGCCTGGGACCGCGCATGACCACGGTGCCGCCGGTCGAGGGGGAGACAGAGCGGGCGGCACGGCTAAAAATAGAACAAGCCAACCTGCAGGTGGCTTCACCAGTGCGCAAAGAGTATTCCCAGGCCCAGCCAGGGATAGTGGTGCGGCAGGAGCCGCAGGCGGGCAGCCAGGTCAAGGAAGGTACAAACGTGGTGCTGGTGGTAAGCCAGGGCCAGGAACCCAAGCCGGTAATAGTCCCGGCAGTCGTAGGAATGAAGCTCGAAGAAGCCGAAAAGGCGTTGACGGCGGCTGGTCTGTCCCTGGGCGTGGTCCGGGAAGAGGACCAGGATAACTACCAGGTCCTCCGGGGCTATGTGGTTGCGCAGTCGGTGGCGGCTAATACGGCCGTGGACGAAGGGACGAGCGTGGATCTGGGCATCAGCCGGGGTCCGGGTCCGCAGGCCCAGACTGGTTCCGTTTTTGGCATAATCATGCCTGATGACGGGCAGCAGCACCAGGTACGTATCGTGGTGCGGGACGCCATTGGGGAGCATACCGAGTATGACCAGACCCACGGTCCCGGCGAAAGCATTAACCCTACCATCACCTATTACGGTGAGGCCAGCCAGGCTGTGGTGGAGGTTTACATGGACGGCAAGCTGCTCCACAGCGGGCCGATCGGAACTCCTTGAGTGCGGCGGGAAGGCCCATGCTAGAAGGTGTCATCTTTCGGGGCCGGGGGGGGTTCTACGATGTTAGAGTAGGGCAAGAGCGGTACCGGTGTACCCTCAGGGGGCGCCTGCGCTACCAGGACCAGGATATCCTGGTAGGGGATCAGGTCCGGGTTCGCGTGCTCAGGACGGGTGAGGGCGTGATCGAGGAAGTTCTGCCGCGCAAGTCCAAGCTCATCCGGCCGGCAGTGGCTAACGTGGACCAGGCGGTGGTGGTCGTTGGCCTGGCCGAGCCCAGCCCGGACCTGGCGCTGCTGGACCGTCTGTTGGTGATGGCAGAAGCCGAGGGGTTGAAAAAGGTCATCTGCCTGAATAAGGCGGATCTGGTGACCGAGGCCGAGGCTGATCTCCTGCGCAGGATGTACGTTGCCGCTGGATACCGGACCCTCGTAACCAGCGCCAAGAGCCGTAGGGGTATCGAGGACTTGCGGCAATTACTGGCCGGCCAGGTGAATGTCTTTGCCGGCCCCTCCGGCGCGGGCAAATCGAGTCTGCTCAATGCGCTCCAGCCTGGCTTGAGGCTCAAGACCGAGGAAGTGAGTACCAAAATCGGCCGCGGCCGGCATACCACCCGCCATGTGGAACTGCTTGATCTTGACGGCGGGGGGATGGTGGCCGATACCCCCGGCTTCAGCCAGCTCCGGCTACCGGACATCCCCAGGGAAAATTTAGGCTGTTTTTTCCCGGAAATGGACGCGTATCAGGGCCGATGCCGTTTCACCTCCTGCCTCCATTCCCGGGAACCAGACTGCGCGGTACGCGCGGCTGTCTCCCGGAGGGAAATAGCCCGCAGCCGGTACGACCACTACCTGGAGTTCCTGGAGGAGCTGACTACCCGTGAGAGGAGTTTTTAGTTGGCTACAGTAGCGCCTTCTATTTTAGCGGCGGATTTCGCCCGCCTGGGTGACCAGGTGCGCCTGGTGGAGGCCGCCGGGGCCGATTACCTGCATGTGGACGTGATGGACGGCCACTTTGTGCCTAACCTCACCCTAGGCCCACAGGTGGTGGCGGCCCTGCGACCCCACTCGCGCCTTGTTTTTGACGTCCACCTGATGCTTGAAAACCCAGAGGCCTACATAGAGGCTTTTGTCCGGGCCGGGGCCGACATCGTCACCGTGCACGCCGAGGCCTGCCGGCACCTGGACCGCACCTTGAACCAGATCAGCCAGGCCGGGGCGAAGGCCGGGGTGGCCCTGAACCCGGCTTCCGGCCTTTCCCTGGTGAAATGGGTGCTGCCCCAGGTGGACCTGGTGCTTTTGATGACGGTGAATCCAGGCTTCGGGGGACAGGAATTCATCCCTTATACCCTGGAGAAGGTCAGGGCCTGTCGGGAACTCTGCCTGAAGCTAGGCGCGGCCCCGGCGATTGAAGTTGACGGTGGCATCAATCCTGAAGTGGGCCGGGCGGCCGTGGCGGCTGGCGCGGATATCCTGGTGGCCGGTTCGGCCGTCTTTGCCGCGCCCGACCCGGCAGCCGTGATACGCGAACTGCAAAGGCTGTAGAGGCGAGCCGGGGCCCTGTCCGCCGGCGGGATGATTTTGCTAATATTTGGCAAGGAGGTGGATGTGTTGGCGGCTACGGCCCTGGTATACCACCCGGATTACCTCCACCATGAGACTGGCTCCCACCCGGAGAATAAGAAGCGGCTGGAGGCCATCATGGGGTTACTTGCGGAGCGGGGTTATCTGGAGCGGCTGCAGGTGGTATCCCCGCAACCGGCCACCGTGGAACAGGTCTGTCTGGTGCACCGGAAGGATTACGTGGAGAGAATGGCGGCTTTCGCCCGCCGGGGCGGCGGCATGTGGGATATGGATACGGTGGTGGGCCCGGCTTCTTACGAAGTGGCTTTGCTCGCGGCCGGCGGGGCCATCACCGCGGTGGATTTGGTCTTGGAAGATAGGTGTCGGGTGGCCTGGGCCCTGGTGCGGCCGCCGGGCCACCACGCCGAGCCAGGTCAGGCCATGGGTTTCTGTCTGTTCAATAACATTGCCGTGGCTGCCAGTCATGCCCGCCAGATTTGGGGCCTGGAGCGTATCCTTATCGTGGATTGGGATGTGCACCACGGCAACGGCACCCAGGCTGCCTTTTGGAATGATCCTGCGGTGCTGTATTGTTCGTTTCACCAGATGCCGCTTTTCCCGGGAACCGGCCGCATCGAGGAGAGTGGCGGTTCCGGGGCCATGGGGTATACGATAAACGTACCGCTGCCACCGGGGACCGGCGACGCAGGGTATGTCTATGCGGTAGAAAAAGTACTCCTGCCAATGGCGGAAAAGTTCAAGCCGCAACTGGTGCTGGTTTCGGCCGGCCAGGACGGGCACTTTGCCGACCCCCTGGCCAGCCAGCGGTTGACCACAGCCGGGTACCGGCTTCTCGCGGCCGCTGTCGGCCGGATTGCCGCTGCCTGGAGCCGAGGGAGAGTTGTGCTGGCCCTGGAAGGGGGCTATAACCTGCGGACCATGCCTTATGCCGTGGCCGGCATTATCGCCGAGCTGGCAGGAATTGACGACCCGGACTTGGCTGATCCCGAGCCGCCGCCCGGCGATAACCTCTCTCCGGCGGTCAGGGCTCAGGTTGACCGCGCTTGGGAGCACCACCGGCAGTTCTGGGAGTAAACCTGAGGCATCCCGGTTTCCGTGCGGTGGCCGCCCGGCCCCGGGCAAGCGAATTTCGACGAGCAGGCTGAGCGAGCCGGGGCTAGGCGGCCAAGCCTAATAAGAACTGCGGATGCCCCAGGGCGAAATTACCTTGACCATCTGGCCGGAAAGTGCTATGATAAGGCGAAAGCGATATACCTTTTCGATATCCTTCGGGGACAGGTGGAATTCCGTACCGGCGGTGACAGCCCGCAAGCCCTAAGGGTTGATTCGGTGAAATTCCGGGGCCGACAGTGAGAGTCTGGATGGGAGAAGGAGTGTTTTCATTTGCCATTGCGCCCCGGGATACCCGGGGCCTCTGTTTATTTTGGGGGTATGAGATGGACGACATCTCCTACATGCAATTGGCGCTGGACTTGGCCCGCCAGGGCCTGGGTTACACCAGCCCTAACCCGGCAGTAGGGGCGGTAGTGGTCAGCCCTGACGGCGAGATCGTGGGCCGGGGCTACCACCACCGGGCCGGTGAGGCCCACGCGGAGATAAACGCGCTCCAGGAAGCGGGTGCGCGGGCGAGGGGAGCCACTCTTTACGTGACCCTCGAGCCGTGCAGCCATTACGGCCGGACACCGCCATGCGTGCGAGCCGTGATTGCGGCCGGCGTGGCCCGGGTAGTGGCGGCCATGGTGGACCCAAATCCGCTGGTGGCCGGTCGGGGCCTGGCCCAACTGGCTGACGCCGGTTTGATGGTGCAAGCCGGGGTGATGGCCGAGCAGGCCCGGGAGCTCAATGAGATGTGGGTCAGGTTTGTCACCGCCGGCCGGCCATGGGTCTCCCTCAAGGCTGCCGTCTCCCTGGACGGCAAGCTGGCCACGGCCCGGGGGGATTCCCGCTGGATCACCGGCTGGCCGGCCCGCAGCTACGGCCACTGGTTGCGGCAGATACACGACGCCGTGCTGGTGGGCATAGGCACTGTCTTGGCGGATGACCCCCTGTTGACCGTGCGCCTAGTGGGAAAGGTTCCGGCCCGGGAATATGATCGCGCTGACGATCAGGCCGGGAAAGCGGTCACTCCCGGACCCGGCCCGGTCCAGCCGTCCGGGTCCCCAGGAGGCGAGGCGGGCCGGGCGGGTCGTAACCCGGTGCGCGTGATCCTGGACAGCCGCCTGCGCCTGCCCGTGGCGGCGAGGGTAGTTACGGTGAAATCGGCTGCTCCGACGCTGGTGGCCACCACCCGCCGGGCCGACCCCGACCGCCGGGAGGCCCTGCGGGCCAGGGGGGTAGAAATCCTGGTGGTGGAGGAAGATGCGGCTGGGAGGGTCAGCCTGCCGCACCTCGCGGAAGAACTGGCCCGGCGCGGCATAGCCAGCATCCTGGTGGAGGGCGGGGCCGAGGTCCACGCTGGTTTTCTGGAGGCCGGGCTGGTGGACAAGGTGTATTTCTTTCTGGCTCCCAGGCTGATCGGCGGCCGGGAGGCTCCGGGGGCCATTGGCGGCCGCGGCGCGGCCAGCGTGGCGGCGGCGGCGAGGCTGTCAGGTACGAAGGTTGATCGTCTGGGGGAGGATCTCCTGGTGACGGGATACCCTGTCTCAGGCCTGAGGTATCACCACTTTGCGGTGGCTGCCTGGCCCCAGGCCTAATAGAAACTGGAATGGTTCAGGCCTCAGGCCGGATGGGGGCGTAGGCGCTTCAGGGGAGGAAGGGTATGTTTACCGGTATTATCGAAGAACTGGGAACGCTCTTGCGGGTGGAGGGGTCGGCCCCGTGGGCGCGGCTGGTTATCGGCGCCGGGAAGGTGCTTGAAGGCACCTGCACGGGCGACAGCATCGCCGTAAACGGCGTCTGCCTGACGGTGGTGGCCGTCGGCCGCGATTCCTTCACCGCGGAAGTGATGCACCAAACTCTGACCCATACCAACCTAGGAGACCTCCGGCCGGGCAGCCGGGTCAACCTGGAACGCGCCCTTTGTTTAGGGGGGCGGCTTGGAGGGCACCTGGTGAGCGGCCACGTGGACGGCGTGGGCGTGATCGCCAGGAGCCAGAGGGTGGGCATTGCCACAGTGCTGGATATCCGCGCCCCGGAGGAAATCCGTAAGTACCTGGTGCCCAGGGGCTCGGTGGCCGTGGACGGGATCAGCCTCACGGTAGCGGAAAAAACCGGCGACGGTTTTAGCCTTTCCCTTATCCCCCATACTCTGGCCCACACTACGCTGGGGATAAAGGGGGTCGGGGACAGGGTAAACTTGGAGGCTGACATGGTGGCCAAGTACCTGGAGGGGCTGCTGTCGCAGGCGGCGTCCCCGACCGGGGCCGGTATTACCGAGGAGCTGCTGGCCCGCAACGGCTTCATATAAGGGTAGGATTGGAGGAGGTAAAATGGGAGGCTTTTGCTCGCCGGAGGAGGCTATCGCCGCGATAGCCGCCGGCCGGATGCTGATTGTAGTAGACGACGAGGACCGGGAAAACGAAGGTGACCTGGTGATTGCGGCCGAAAAAGTCACGCCGGAGGCCATAAATTTCATGGCTACCCACGGCCGCGGGCTTATCTGCATGCCTGTCATTGGGCAAAGGCTGGATGAGCTAGAGATCAGGCCCATGGTATGGGAGAATACGGATAGCCACGAAACAGCCTTCACGGTATCGGTGGATTACCGGGAAACCACCACTGGCATCTCGGCTTACGAGCGCTGCCTGACTGTCCAGAAGATAATTGCTCCTGTCGCCGGGCCGGGTGACTTCCGCCGGCCCGGGCATGTGTTTCCCCTGCGGGCGAGGGACGGCGGGGTGCTGCGGCGGGCCGGGCATACCGAGGCCGCGGTGGACTTGGCCCGCCTGGCCGGGCTGTACCCGGCCGGAGTAATCTGCGAAATCATGAAGGACGACGGTACCATGGCTCGGGTACCGGATTTACTGGAGTTTGCCGACCGGCATAACCTCCAGCTTTTTACCATTGCCGATCTTATCAATTACCGACGCCGGACCGAGGTGCTGGTGCACAAGGTAGCTGAAGCCAGCCTGCCGACGGAATACGGTGATTTTCACTTGATCGCCTACGAAGACGCCCTGGAGCACGCCTGTCACATCGCCCTGGTCAAGGGGCGGGTAGATCAGGGCCGGCCGGTGCTGGTCCGCGTCCACTCCCAGTGCCTGACCGGGGATGTCTTTACTTCCAGGCGGTGTGACTGCGGCGAGCAACTTCACGCGGCTATGCAGATGGTAGATGCGGCTGGCGAGGGGGCCATTTTGTACATGCGCCAGGAGGGTCGCGGCATCGGTCTGGTTAACAAAATCAGGGCCTACAAGCTGCAGGATGAAGGCCAAGACACAGTGGAGGCCAACGAGGCCCTCGGCTTTCCGGCCGACTTGCGTGATTACGGTATCGGGGCCCAAATCCTGGCGGACCTGGGGATAAAAAAATTGCGCCTCTTGACCAATAACCCCAAGAAGATTGCTGCTTTGGAAGGATATGGGCTGGAGGTCGTCGAAAGAGTACCTATTGAGATCGCGCCTAACCAGAGCAATGAACGCTACTTGCGGACCAAGAAGCAAAAGATGGGCCATCTGTTAAACATAGGATAGTTGGGAGGACAAGGAAATTGGCCAAGGTCATTGAAGGAAAATTGGTGGGCGAGGGCGTAAAGATCGGGATTGTTATTAGCCGCTTCAACGAGTTCATTACTGGCCGCCTGCTGTCGGGCGCTCTGGATGCTTTGAACCGCCACGGGACCGCCTCGGAAGATATTGACATTATCTGGGTCCCGGGGGCCTTTGAAGTACCGCTCACGGCCAAAAAAGCGGTGGCCACCGGGAAATATGACGCTGTCATCTGCCTGGGGGCTGTAATCAGGGGCGCCACGCCGCACTTCGAATATGTGGCGGCGGAAACGGCCAAGGGAGTAGCCAAGGTGGGCCTGGAGGCCGGCCGGCCGGTCGTCTATGGCATCCTGACGGCCGATAACCTGGAGCAGGCTATCGAGCGGGCGGGAACCAAGGCTGGTAACCGGGGCTATGACGCTGCGGTGGCCGCTCTGGAAATGGTGAACCTGTGGAGGGAGTTGGAGGGTGAAAATAGGGGTAATTAGCGATACCCACGGGGATACGACAGCCTGGCAGAAGGCCTGGGAGGCCTTCGGGCCGGAGGTGGAGCTGGTCATCCACGCCGGTGACGTGCTCTACCACGGGCCACGCAATCCCTTACCCGGGGGTTACGGCCCGGGCAACCTGGCTGAACTGCTCAATGCCTGCCCAGTGCCGGTGGTCGCGGCCCGGGGCAACTGTGACGCGCCCATAGACGAGGAATTGCTTAATTTCCCCCTGCAGGCGCCTCTGGCCTTTTGCCGGTGGGAAGGGCTAGGGATCATCGTGCACCACGGCCACCAGGCACAACCCGCCCCGGAGCAGGTTGCCCGCCGGCTAGGGGCGAGCGTGGTCATCAGCGGCCATACCCATATCCCCGGGCTGGAAGTCAGGAATGAAATCCTGTTCCTAAACCCCGGCAGCCCCAGTCTGCCCAAGGGTGAAAAGCCAGGCCCGACGGTGGCCTGGTTGGCAGACGGCGAAGCAGCGGTGTTCAACCTGGAGCGCGGGGAGGTAATCCTGCGCCGGTCGTGGCCGCTGACATCCCGATAGCAGGTGGATGGCGAACCCCATGGCCGCCACCCCCGACGTTGCTTACAGCGGCACCGGAAGAGCAGCGGTCTATACCGCCCTCTGGGCCTTGCCCGAGCGCAGGCAACTAGTGCAGACATAGACCTTCTGCGGCCGGCCTGCAATCAGTACCCTAGCCCGCTGCAGGTTGGGGTACCAGGTGCGCTTGGTCTTGATGTTGGAATGGCTTACCAGGTGTCCCCGGCTGGGGCCCTTACCGCAGATAGCGCATTTCTTAGCCATAGTTATCACCTCGTAATAGCCATTGTAGCAAAGACCTCGGAATTTGACAATAGGCCAGTGGGATGATAAGCCATGATTAGCAAAGACATGTCCATCCTGGAGGTACTCCAGGCCTATCCCCGTACCCAGGAGGTATTTGCCCGCTACGGCATGGCGTGCGTTAGCTGCATGGGGGCGACGGAGGAAACCATCGAAGCCGCAGCCAGGATGCACGGTTTGGATCTGGACAGGCTTCTGGCTGACCTTAACCGGCAGGTGCTGCAGATGATAGGAGGATCTTCCCGGGGGCGGGCGCGGTGATGGGGGCTGCGGATCTAGAGCAGCCGGTACGCTATCTGAAAAGCGTCGGCCCGCGGCGGGCTGCGCTCTTATCCCGCCTGGGTATTACGACCGTCAGGGACCTCCTGTACCATTTCCCCCGGCGCCATGAGGACAGACAGCACCTGCCAGGGCTGGGAGAAGTACAGCCGTCAGCCAGCGTGACCGTTATGGGCCAGATAACCTGGTGCGCAGAAACCAGGTCGCGTCGTGGTCTGCACGTCTTACGGGCGGGGCTGCGGGACAATACCGGCAGCCTTACGGCGGTATGGTTTAACCAGAAATTCCTGGCGGCCCAAATGCATCCGGGCTCCTGGCTGGTGGTGACCGGGAAGGTCCAGGCCGGGCGTTCCGGCTTGGAACTCTTTGTTTCCGAGTATGAATTTGTCGCCGGCAGCCATACCCTGGCCGCTAACAGAATAGTGCCGTTTTATCCGGCTACCGAAGGGCTGAGCCAGCGGCTGTTGCGGGAATTGATTTTCCATGCTCTCCAGGAATATGCCGGCTCTTGCCCTGACCTGCTGCCGCCGGAAATCAGGGAGCGCCATGGTTTTCCTCCTCTGGCCCAGGCCCTCTGGCACATCCATTTCCCCCCGGATCACCTATCATGGCAAAGGGCGCGTCAGCGTCTAGCCTTTGAGGAGTTCTTTATGCTGCAACTTTCCCTGGCCTGGCACCGCCAGCAGGTCAGCAGTTGTTCTCGGGGTATCCAGCACCGGCCCGACGGCGAACTGCTGCACCGGTTTTGGGCTTCCTTGTCTTTTACCCTTACGCCGGCCCAGCAGCGGGTATGGACCGAGATCGCCCGGGATATGGAGAGCCCTTATCCAATGGCCCGGCTGGTTCAGGGGGATGTAGGGTCAGGGAAGACGGTGCTGGCAGCCGCGGCCCTGGTCAAGTGCATGGCCGGTTCGTATCAGGGAGCCATGATGGCGCCCACGGAAATCCTGGCCGAACAGCACTGGCGCGAGCTTTACCGGCTCCTCACCCCCCTGGGGATAAGGGTGGACCTGTTCACCGGGAGCCTCTCCCCAGCCACTAGGGAAGCGACTTTGCAGTCCCTGGCCAGCGGGCAGACCGGGGTGGTGGTGGGGACCCATGCCTTGATCCAGGAAGATGTGGAGTTCATGGCCTTGGGGCTGGCTGTGACCGACGAGCAGCACCGCTTCGGCGTGCAGCAGCGGTCCAGGCTTGCGGCCAAGGGCTACCGGCCGGACGTGCTAGCCATGACGGCCACCCCTATTCCGCGCACCCTGGCCCTCACCCTGTACGGGGACATGGACCTTTCGGTAATTGACCAACTTCCTCCAGGCCGGCGGGAAATAATCACCAGGTATGTGCCGGAAAGGAACCGTTCTCGCCTATACCACTTCATCCGCCAGGAAGTCGGCCAGGGGCACCAGGTTTACGTGGTCTGCCCGCTGATAGATGAATCAGAAGCGGTTAATGTCCAGGCCGTAACCGACCTCTTTGAAAAATTAAAGCTGGTATTCCCAGACCTGCGCCTGGGGCTCTTGCACGGGCGTCTACGCTCCGGGGAAAAGGAGCAGGTGATGGGGGCCTTTACGGCCGGAGAGACGGATATCCTGGTGGCCACCCCGGTTATTGAAGTAGGAGTAAACGTGCCTAACGCCACGGTCATGGTAATCGAGGGGGCGGAGCGCTTCGGCCTGTCGCAGT
Organism: Clostridia bacterium; assembly: GCA_004347685.1. Taxonomy (GTDB): domain Bacteria; phylum Bacillota; class DSM-521; order Neomoorellales; family SLTJ01; genus SLTJ01. The sequence continues at coordinate 46,552 of SLTJ01000041.1, read as the reverse complement.
TGCACCAGTTGCGCGGCCGCATCGGCCGGGGGACGGCCCAATCTTACTGTTTTCTCCTGGGCTTGCTTAATTCGCCGGATGCCCGCCGGCGGATACAGATCATGACTTCTACCGCCGACGGCTTTGCCATCGCTGAGGAGGATTTGCGCCTGCGGGGGCCGGGAGAATTCTTCGGCACCAGGCAGCACGGTCTTCCGGAATTTAAGGTGGCGGACCTGCTAAGCGATTATCCCTTGCTGGAAGCCGCTAAAAGTGAGGCTGGCCTCGTTGTGCGCCAGGACCCGCGGCTCCAGGACCCGGCCAACCAGGGCCTGCGGCAGCAAATAGAGGGCATTTATGGCGGGCTCGAGCTGTAAATACGATGGGAAATTACAGTATCAAAACCAAAAACTTACAGGTAAGTGAGTAAGTAATAAGAACGGCGGGCAAATAATACTAGCTCCTAGCGAGCATAAAAGCAGTGGCCCGTGCCATAATAAGAATAGCTAGCGCGAAAGGAGGTGAGCTAAATGGGTCAAGGGCAAAAGACAAATCGAATTATTGTTCCCCAGGCTCGCGCAGCCATGGAGAAGTTTAAGCAGGAATCGGCCACTGAAATCGGCCTGAATGTCAGCGAAGGTTACTACTGGGGTGACATTCCTTCCCGGCAGTGCGGGGCCGTCGGAGGGCATATGGTACGGAAGATGATCCAAGACTACGAACAGAGGTTAGGCGGTCAGGCTCAGGCTAACGCAGCCAATGTTCTTCGTTAACCTGTCTCCTTTGCGCAAACCTAAGCGGGCTCTGCCCGCTTATACATAGAAGTCCTGTGGAGCCCTCCCTACGATCACAGACCGCAAACCCCGCCCTATCGTTTTCTGTGTCAAAGAACATCACCAGCCAACCTTCGGCTTTTTCACTGCCATTGTTTTTAATTTTTGTCAAGGGGCCGGGAATTATACCTGAGCCGGCAAAATTATGCGCTGAGCATGGCCAGGTCTTCCGGGGACAGTTGCGGGAAAAGGGCCAGGTTCAGTCCCTGAGCTAACAGGGTGGCCGTTCTCGTGACCAGGTCGTCAACCTCCTTGGGGGTTACGGTAAGATCGCCCCCAAAGGGCGCCAACAGGTCGCTAATGATGGCCTGGATAGCCGGAGGGCCTAGTTCGCCCTGCAGGTTGCGGTTGCGCTGGCCGGCCGAGTTCAAGGTTTCCATGGCGATCACGGCTGCGGGTACCACGGTAGGTATCCCCAGGGCCAGGACGGGTACGCCCATCTCGGCGCGGCTTAAGGCTGTCCGCCGGTTACCAATCCCGGACCCCGGGTCAATGCCGCTGTCAGCGATCTGGATGGTGCTGTACAGGCGGGTGACGTTTCTGGCCGCCAGAGAATCAATGGCGATCACCAGACCAGGTTTTAGGTGGGAAACCACTCCGGCGATTATCTCCGCGGTTTCGATGCCGGTGATGCCCAGTACTCCTGGAGCGAGGGCTGCCACCGGTCTGGTTCCGGCGGGCAGCACGCCCGGGGCGTACTGCAGCAGGTGCCTGGTAACGAACATTTTCCCGACGACTTTAGGTCCGAGGGAATCGGGGGTGGCCTGCCAGTTGCCCAGGCCGACCACGAGCACCGGGGCGGCGGCCTCCAGGCCGATTTTGGCGAACACGTTTTTCAAGGTATCGGCCAGGAGGCGGCTCAGGGCCAGGTGGACCGGGCCGGGTGGCTGGCGCAAAGCAGGGGATTCAATAGTGATATACGTCCCCCTGGCCTTGTTGATGGCTTTGGCCGCCACCTCGGTCAGGATCTCTACCGTAGTGACAACGGCGTCGGCCGCTTCATCACGGTATTTGTTTTCAGTTACCCCCTGTACCTCTTGCTGGGCTTCGCCGCGTAAAACGGCGTAGGCTTCCGTGGCCAGCCCGAGGTGGATGCCGGCCAGTTTATACAGATCAACGAGTTCCATTTTGCGGATCACCGTTTTTAGCTTAACCAGTTTCGCCACGGATATACAAAAACCCAGACCGACGGTAGAAGGAAAAAGGGCGAAGCTGTAGAAAATATACCCGGTGGAGAGACAAAAGAGGGATAAAAATGCAAGTTCGATGCAGCCTTTGCGGCGCGGAAGTGGAACTGACAAAAATTCACAAGGACTACGATCGCCTGGCGCGTGATCCCCAGGGTGTCTTTGTTTGTCCTAAGTGCCACCGGATGGTGCAGGTTCAGGCACAGAAACAGCAAAACCCGCCCCGGCCAATATAAAAAGCCAGCGACAAGCGCTGGCTTTTTTTGGGAGAGGAGAAACCGGAGGAAGAGCTTATGGGGGAGGGTTTTTATAACCGCTAAGCTCTTCTGGCTCCTGCATCCATTATTATGAACCGGCCCTGGGGATAATATACATGGCTGAGAGGAATTTTTTTGGAGGTAAGTATGCGGGTAAGCGCAGGCCAGGCACGCGGTCGCGAACTAAAAGTTCCCTCTGGCAGAATACGGCCTACCAGCCAGTTGGTCCGTGAAGCCGTGTTCAATGTCTGGAGGCCCCTGGTTCCAGAAAGCAGGTTCCTGGAGCTTTTTGCGGGCAGCGGCAGCATGGGTATCGAAGCCCTCAGCCGGGGGGCACGGAGTTGCCTGTTCGTCGAAAAAAATCCAGCTGCCTGCCGGATAATTCGGGAAAACCTGCACTCACTGCAGTTTGCCGACCGGGCGGAGGTATGGAATCTGGACGTGACCGTAGCCGTGAAGAAAATCGCTGCCAGGGGATGGCAGTTTGATCTGATTTATCTTGACCCCCCGTATGATTACCCGCGCCTGGAGGCCTTGGTCGCCGGGATACCGCCGGCCTTGCTGACAGAGGTTGGGATGATGGCCATAGAAACCAGGGCGGGGATGTCTCTCCGTTTTGCTTCCGGGTTGGTACGGTACCGGCAGAAAAGGTATGGCGATACCGCAGTTACTTTTCTAAGGAAGGTGGAGGGTGATGCACAGTGTATTGAAGTTGCTGGACGAACTGGAGGCGAGAATAAACCAGGCCCGGCGGCTGCCCATGACCAGCAAAGTAGTCCTTGAGGCAGAAGATTTATTGGAATGCCTGGATAGGGTGCGCGGCGCCCTGCCGGCGGATCTGGCCGAGGCGGAAGCCTTAAACCGGGAGCGGGGGGAAATGCTGAAAAAAGCTGAGGTCCAGGCGCGGGATATCATGGAGCAGGCGAAAAAGCAGGCGGAGACCCTTATCCAGGAAGCTGAGATAACTCGCCAGGCCCAAGCCCAAGCCGAGCAAATAGTCGGCCGGGCCCAGTCGGTGGCGCAAGAGATAAAAACTGGTGCCCACGGCTATGCAGACGATATCCTGTCCCAATTGGAGCAAAACCTGGAAAAAATAACCGCGGCTGTCCGCCAGGGACGCAAGGAACTCAAGTCTACCCGGGCCAGGGCCAATAGCGCATAAGACCGAGGCGCCGGCGCCGGGTGGGGTCGGGGCGACCGTCCATGCCGTCCTGGAATTTCGCCGGCCGCCTCCCAGCAGAGCATTAGTTCCGTATTCGGCTGGCGGTTTGGATGGCCAGGCTGGCGACCAGGGCCAAGGTTACGGCCAAGGCCATCCAGATTAATTGCTGCCAGAGGTAGTGGGCTATTAGCGGCAGGGCCAGGCCGCCCGGCCGGGGAAAAATGGTGATAGCCGGCTGGGCCAGGGGGGCCAGCAGGAGGGCCAGGAAGGTAGCCAGCACGGAATGTCCTGCCCGGGTAATGAGAAACGGCAGCGAACTGATCGGAGTCTGGTCCAGGACGCCGGCCACCTGGGCGTGAACGGAGAGCCCCGCCCATCCCAGGATCAGACTGGTGGCCAGAATCCGGTCGCCTAGCGGGGCGCTGCTGGTGGCAGCCGCTTTTACCCCCAGGGTCATCTCGAACAATCCCCGCGAAATGGCGTCGGCCAGCCCGGCATCCAGCCCGAGCCAGCCTAGCGGGATCGCGAGCAAAGCGGAGATGGCCGCGATAATCCCGAGGAGATTCAGGACTTCTATCACCACGGCAAAGAGGATTACAAAACCCCCGACGGTTATCAGGGTGCGGAAAGAGGTGTTAATGGCCTCTCCCAGGATTTGGCCGGGGGGCCGGGTATCGCTCTGTCGTGCGCGGAGAAGGGCGGTCCGGGCCTGCCGGAGCAGTTGCCAGGGGCCCAGGTTTGTCCGGAGGGAGCAGGCAGCAGTATCCTTGTTCGGCCAGAAGCGCCATAATAGGCCCAGGATCAGGTTGGCCAGGTAATGGCTCAAGGCCAGGGTTTGGCCTATCTCTGGGCTGGCGTACATGCCTACCGCCACAGCGCCGAGGATAAAGAGGGGGCTGGCGTTGGTGGTAAAGGCCACCAGCCGGGCCGCCTCGCCGGCCTCACATAGGCCTTCCCGGTATAATTGCGCCGTAAACTGGGCGGCGGCAGGGGCCCCGGTGCTGTAGCCGATGGTCATTACCAGGGCGGCCGGCCCGGGGAGGTTAAAGACGGGGCGCATCAGGGGTTCCAACAGCACGCCCAGGGCGTGCACGACCCCGAGGCCCATGAGGATGTTTGACATTAGGAAGAAGGGGAAAAGGGCCGGAACCAGGATTTCCAGCCAGACCGCCAGGCCGGTAGAGGCAGCCTGGAAGATATCCCGGGGCCAGATTACCATTACGGCCACCACCAGCAAGCCGGCGGCGGCCAGCCCTGTTTTGCGTAAATCCTTGCCCATGGTCTACCCCTGCGGATCCCTTTACGCCGGTCAGCATGGCGTGGTCAGCATACTGTCATAAGCATCATATAAAAAAAGGCCGGTTTTAAGAACCCCGGCGGTTGACTAAAGCCTGCCGGGCTATATATAATTAGAGCCAGCAGCCCTTTGATGGTATTAGAGCCGGCTTGTGATGCGGGGGTTTATGGATGGAGTTAGATGTAAGCGCGCTGCGCCAGGCTTCAGGCGCAAAGGAGGATTTTTACGTCCAGGGGGAGCTACCGCAGCGGGTGATGGACCCGGAGGAGGGTTCCCTCCAGGGGCCGGTGGAACTATCCGGTACGGTTGCTAATGTGGGCCACATCCTGGTGGTAAAGGGTAATGTGGAGGCCACGGTGGAGTTTATCTGCAGCCGGTGCCTGCGGCCGTTTGCGCGTCACCTGCGCCTTCCCTACGAGGAGGAGTTCTGCCATATCAGCCAGCTTCATAACGTGCCTCCCGAAGCCAGGGAAGGGGTGCATGATTTTGCCGGCGAGACGGTCGCCTTAGACGAGACGATAGCCGAAACGATTATCCTCTCGCTGCCCATGCGGGCCTTGTGCCGGGAGGACTGCCGGGGTATCTGTCCTAAATGCGGACAAGACCTTAACGAGGGTTCATGCGACTGCCGGCCCGATGACGTTGACCCGCGTCTGGCCGTCCTCAGTAAGTTCATGGGTCCGGGCCAGAAAAATCCGGGCCGGGAAAAAAGGTAATATATGTTAGGAGGGTTACAATGGGAGTACCCAAGAGAAGAGTTTCCAAGGCGCGCAAGAACAAGCGCCGGGCGATCTGGCGGCAGATACCAGGCCCGACCATGGTGGAGTGCCCGCACTGCCGTAAGCTGATGCAGGCCCACCACATCTGTCCCAACTGCGGTTATTACCGTGGCCAGAAGGTCGTAGCTGGTGGCGACTGAATCAGGAAAGATTTGTGGGGAGAGAATAAGCCTGGGTATCCTGGCTTATTCTTTTTTTCTTGCATAACTTTACCGGGTATATTATACTCTATTTATGTCTGGTCTTAATACGAGGTGTAACCGGGTTGAAGACAAGCAAGGAACAGCGCCAGCAGTTATTGCTGCACCGGCTTGAAGATAATCCGTTTGTCACGGATGCCGAACTGGCGCGTGCCTTTGGAGTCAGCAAACAGACCATTCGTCTTGACCGGCTTTCCCTAAGTATTCCTGAAGTGCGGGAAAGGGTTAAATCGGTAGCCAGGCAGGCCACCGGTGCCCCCAGGCTGGTCTTTGGCGACCTGGTTAAGCTTGAACCCGGCATCAGCGGTACTTCGAGCCTCGTGGTAACGGGCGACATGGTGATCAGCAAAATCAATATGCTGCATGGTTACTATTTGTTTGCTCAGGCCCACGCGCTGGCCATGGCGGTGGTGGACGCGCCTCTGGTATTAACCGGAAGCGCGAGGGTCCGCTATCACCGCCCGGTTTACCTGGGGGAGGAGGTAATAGCCCGGGGTGCGGTCAAGGTAGTACGGGGGCTGACCTACCTTGTTTCCGTACATTCGCGGGTTGAGGGGGAAATAGTTTTCAAAGGTCAGTTCGTTATTCTGGGGGCCAAGGAGGCTGAAGCCTGTGAGGATAGCCGTTGACGCCATGGGGGGCGATTATGCCCCCGGTGAGGTTATTAAGGGAGCACAACTCGCAGCGGCCGAGTATGCAGTGGAAATTCTCCTGGTCGGCAACAGCGAGACTCTCAAGGCCGAACTGGATCACCAGGGCCCAGACCGGATCACCATTGTCCATGCTAGTGAAGTGATACATATGGATGACCAGCCGGCCCTGGCTTTGCGCCGCAAGAAAAATGCCTCGATTGCGGTAGCCACTTCCCTGGTCAAGAGCGGCGAAGCCTTGGGGCTGGTTTCGGCCGGGAGTACCGGGGCGCAAATGGCCGCGGCCCTCCTGACCCTGGGCCGCCTCCCCGGCATCTCCCGGCCGGCGATAGCTACCCTGGTACCTACCTTGGCCGGCCCCAAGGTTCTGCTGGATGCGGGGGCGAACGTAGATTGCAAGCCCCAGCACCTGGTGCAGTTTGCCGGCATGGGCAGCATCTATGCCGAAAAGATCCTCGGCATCAAGGCGCCGCGGGTGGGGCTGCTGAACGTAGGCGTGGAGATCACCAAGGGAAATGAATTAACTCTGGCCGCCTACCCGCTGCTGCAGCAATCGGGCCTTAACTTCATCGGCAACATTGAGCCCCGGGAGATCCCCACCGGGGAGTGCGACGTGATCGTGTGTGACGGCTTCGTGGGCAATTGTCTCCTCAAGTTCGGGGAAGGGCTGGCCTCGGCCGCCTTGAACATGCTCAAAGAGGAGATAGGCCGGCACCTCCTGTCACGGATGGGGGCGGCCCTGCTGGTGCCATCGCTGAAATTCATGGGGGCTAGGTTCGATTACAGCGAGTACGGCGGGGCTCCCTTGCTGGGGGTCAACGGCGTGAGCATTGTCTGCCACGGCAGCTCCCGGGCCAAGGCGATCAAAAACGCCATCCGGCTGGCCATGCAGTGTGTGGAAAACAGGTTTGTCGAGCATATCGGCCAGTCTATGGCCGGTCTGAAGGGAGAAGAGTGATGCAGGCTGCTGGCATACTGGGGACCGGTTCCTATCTGCCGGAAAAGGTGGTTACCAACCAGGATCTGGAGCAGGTTGTTGATACCAGCGACGAATGGATTACTACCCGTACGGGCATTAAAGAGAGGCGCCAGGCCCGGCCAGACCAGGCCACCTCTGACCTCTGTCTGGAGGCGGCCCGCCAGGCCCTGGCCGACGCCAATACCGGGCCCGAGGAAATAGATCTGGTGATCGTGGCTACGGTTACCCCGGATATGATGTTTCCGGCTACGGCCTGCCTGGTGCAGGATAGGCTGAGGGCGTCCGGGGCCGCAGCCTTCGACCTGGAGGCTGGCTGTTCGGGCTTCATGTACGGCCTGGCGTTGGCCAGCCAGATGATCGCCACCGGCTCTTTGCGCAAGGCCCTGGTCATCGGGGCGGAAACCTTTAGCCGCATCATTAACTGGGAAGATCGGGGCACATGTGTGCTTTTCGGGGACGGCGCCGGGGCGGCGGTGGTCGGCCCGGTACCGGAGGGCCTGGGGGTGCTGTCCTTTTACCTGGGTTCCGACGGTGAAGGGGGCAAGTGGTTGTACCAGCCGGCGGGGGGATCGCGGCTGCCGGCTTCGGCCGAAACCGTGGCCGGGAGAATGCATACCATTCATATGCACGGCAACGAGGTTTTTAAGTATGCGGTAAGGGTAATGGAGGAAGCCTCCCTCACGGCCCTGTCTCGCTGCGGGCTCACCCCGCGGGAGGTTGACTTTTTTGTCCCGCACCAGGCTAATATCCGCATTGTCGAGGCCGCTCGTAAGCGCTTGGACATTCCCCCGGAAAAGGCCTTTTTGAACATCCACCGGTGCGGCAACATTTCCAGCGCCTCTATCCCGCTGGCCCTGGATGAAGCCAGTAAGGCGGGGCGGATGCATTTCGGCGATACTGTGCTGCTGGCAGCCTTCGGCGCCGGGTTTACCTGGGGGGCGGCCGTGCTGAAGTGGGCCAAATAGGAGGGCGATTATGTTTCGCACGGTTCTTTGTGATCTGCTTGGGATCGAGTACCCCATTTTTCAGGGCGGAATGGCCTGGGCGGCCACCGGGGAGCTGGCGGCAGCGGTTTCGGCGGCCGGGGGGCTGGGGATTATTGCTGCGGCCCACCTAGACGGCACTGGCCTGCGACAGGAAATAGCCAAGGTCAAGGCAGCCACTGACCGGCCCTTCGGGGTGAACGTCATGTTGCGCTCCCCGTACGTAGACGAACTTTTTGCCACCATTCTCCAGGAGAGGGTGCCGGTGGTGACCACCGGGGCCGGCAACCCGGGCAAGTGGGTCCCGGCCCTCAAAGAGAAGGGAATACGTGTCATCCCAGTGGTTTCTTCAGTGGCCCTGGCCCAGCGCTTGACCAGGGTGGGGTCCGATGCCTTTATTGCTGAGGGTGAGGAGTCCGGCGGCCATATCGGCGAGATCAGCACTGCGGTTATTGTTCCCCAGGTGGTGGATGCCGTCAGAGTGCCGGTGATCGCCGCCGGCGGGATCGCCGACGGTCGGGGACTGGCGGCGGCCCTGGCCTGGGGGGCGGTGGGGGTGCAGATGGGAACTGTCTTCCTGTGCGCCGAGGAATGTACCATCCACCCCAGGGTAAAGGAAAGGATAATCCAGGCTAGGGACAGGGATACGGTGGTGACAGGTCGCCCTACCGGTCACCCGGTACGGGTGCTGCGGAACAAGCTTACCCGCCAGTATGAGGAAATGGAAAGCCGCGGAGCCAGCACCCAAGAGCTGGAGGCCCTGGGGACCGGCAAACTGCGGGCGGCCATGGTCCTGGGGGATGTGGAGTATGGCTCGCTGATGGCGGGTCAGGTGGCCGCCATGGTGAAGCAGGTCCGGCCGGCGCGGGATATCATCTGTAGCGTGATGGAGCAGGCGGAGACGGTCATGCGAGATTTGGCCGCAAGGTATACGGGGTAAGAGTTAGTCCGGCCTCTGACCCCGTGGTTGGGACCTCTATTCTTAAGAGGGGGCAAATATGGGTAAGCTGGCCTTTATCTTCCCCGGCCAGGGGTCGCAGTACCCGGGAATGGGGAAGGACATTGCCGCGCAGTATCCAGAAGCCGGGGAAATCTTTGCTCAGGCCGATGCGGCCCTGGGTTTCAACCTCAGCGGGATTTGCTTTCATGGCCCGGAGGAGGTGCTTAACCGTACCGCCTACACCCAGCCGGCCATCCTGGCTGTAAGCGTGGCCTGTTGGCGCGTCCTGGATGCGGCCGGGATCAGGCCCGATTTTGTGGCTGGCCATAGTCTGGGAGAATACAGTGCCTTGGTGGCCGCCGGGGCGATAGATTTCCCCAGGGCGGTAAGACTGGTTCACTACCGTGGGCAATGGATGGATGCGGCCTGCCCGGAGGGACGCGGGGTCATGGCCGCCTGCCTGGGGCTGGAAGCGGCTGAGGTCGAGGCTGCCTGTGCCGCAAGCCGGCGCCTGGGAGTGGTACAGCCGGCCAATTTCAATTGCCCGGGCCAGATAATTATTTCCGGCCACAGGGAGGCCGTGGCGGAAGCGATAGAAAAGGTAAGAGAATTGGGGGGCAAGGCGGTTTACCTGGCGGTAAGCGGCCCCTTTCATTCCTCCCTGATGCAGCCGGCGCAGGAAGAATTGGCGTCCCGGCTCGAAACCACGCCCTTTGCCTCCGCGGTCATCCCAGTAGTGCCGAATGTCCTCGCCTACGGGGTAACAGAGGCCGCGGCGATCAGGGAGGCACTGAAAGCGCAGGTTACCAGCGCCGTCAGGTGGGAGGAAACGGTACGCTGGCTGTTATCCCAGGGGGTGGAAGAGATGGTGGAAGTAGGCCCGGGAAAGGTTTTGAGCGGTCTGGCCAAAAAGGTTGACCGGCGGCTGAAGGTAAGCCAGGTCGGTGAAGCCGAATCAATAAAAGATTTGCTTGCCAGTTACGGGGAGGGCCGCTAAAATGGTGCTTGACGGGCGGGTGGCCCTGGTAACAGGTGGGTCCCGGGGTATCGGGAGGACCATTGCCCAGGCCTTGGCCGCCGCGGGGGCGGCAGTAGCTGTAAACTACCGGGAAAACGCCGTCGCGGCCGGGGAAGTGGTGCAGGAAATAACGGCTGCCGGCGGCCTGGCTATCAGCCTCCAGGCTGACGTTACCTCGATGCCGGAGGTGCAGGAAATGGTGGAGCGGGTGCTGCAAAAATGGGGCCATCTGGATATCCTGGTAAACAACGCCGGAGTATCCAGAGATAACCTCCTGGTCCGGACCTCAGAGTCTGATTGGCAGGTGGTAGTAGACACCGACCTAAGAGGGGTTTATAATTGTGCCAAGGCTTGCCTGAAGCCCATGCTCAGGCAGCGGAGCGGGAGAATAATCAACATTTCCTCCGTAGTCGGCTTGATGGGCAATGCCGGGCAGGCCAGTTACGCCGCGGCCAAGGCCGGAGTTCTCGGATTTACCAAGGCCGTGGCCCGGGAAGTGGGTTCGCGGGGCATCCTGGTGAACGCCGTGGCTCCAGGGTTCATCGTTACCGAGATGACCGGTAAACTCTCCGAAAGGGTGCAGCAGGAGTTTCTGCAGCAGATCCCCCTGGGGCGGTTCGGTCAACCGGAGGAGGTGGCGCAGGTGGTGGTTTTTCTGGCTTCACCTGCGGCCAGCTATCTTACCGGCCAGGTTATCTCGGTAAACGGCGGCCTGTACATGTAGCTTGAGAGGGGGTGAAGGCGTCATGAGTTTTTTTGACAAGATCAAGGCGATCGTGGTGGAGCAGCTTGGTGTAGACGAAGATGAAGTGACCATGGAAACCTCTTTTGAAGATTTGAATGCCGATTCCCTGGACATCGTGGAGCTGATCATGGCCTTAGAGGAGGAATTCGATATCGAGATTCCGGATGAAGATGCCGAGAAGCTCACGACAGTTGGGGCGGCAGTTGAATACATCAGGGAAAGAACGAGCTAGGCGGGAGTGGCGAAACGCCGGGACGATAGGGTCTGGCAGCCACAGCGACACCAACACGGAGGGGCACGTGAGGAGAATTCCCGGAGGCTGTCCAAAAGCGCGCACGGCGCGACCAAGCCGGGCGAAGTTTTGCGGGCGGCCTCCTAGCAGGCACTGGTCGTTGGCCGGCGAGGAGGTTGGAGAGCTAATTGAACCGGGTGGTAATAACAGGGGTAGGGATTATCTCCCCGCTGGGAACTGGCAAGGAGAAGTTTTGGAACAGCTTGGTTTCGGGAAAATCGGGGATTAGTCCAGTTACTCGCTTTCCGGCTGCCGAGTTTCCCACCCGGATAGCCGGGGAGGTAAAGGATTTCCAGGTTGAGGATTTCCTGGATCGCCGCGAAGCTAAGAGAATGGACCGCTTTGCCCAGTACGCCGTGGCTGCCAGCCGCATGGCCGTAGCGGACGCAGGCCTCAACCTGGGGGAAGTAGACCTGGAAAGGGTCGGGGTGATTTTTGGCACCGGCATTGGCGGGACAGAGACTTTTGAAGAACAGCACCAGATCTTGCTGGAAAAAGGTCCGAATCGGGTCAGCCCTTTCTTTATCCCCATGATGATCGCCAATATGGGAGCGGCCCAGATATCAATAGCCCTCGGCACCCGGGGTCCAAACTACACGGTGGTAAACGCCTGCGCCTCCTCGGCCAACGCCATCGGCAATGCCTTTCGCTTGCTCCAGCATGGCGGGGTGGACGTGGTGATCACCGGGGGGGCCGAGGCCTCGGTGACGCCGATGGCTCTGAGCGGGTTCTGCGCTATGAAGGCCCTTTCTACCCGCAATGAGGAGCCGGAAAGGGCCAGCCGGCCTTTTGACAAGACGCGGGATGGCTTTGTTCTAGGCGAGGGGGCCGGGGTGGTGATCCTGGAGAGCCTGGAGCATGCCCGGCAAAGGGGGGCCAGGGTATATGGCGAGTGCATCGGATACGGCTGTACTGCCGATGCCTATCATATCACAGCCCCGGCGCCCGGCGGTACGGGGCCGGCCAGGGCCATGGCCCTGGCCCTGCAGGACGCGGGCCTACCCCCGTCCCGGGTAAGCTACATCAACGCCCACGGCACTTCCACTGACCTGAATGACCGCTACGAAACCGAGGCCATCAAGCAGGTTTTCGGCGCCGATGCCTACCGTATCCCGGTCAGCTCCACCAAGTCCATGACCGGGCACCTGCTGGGCGCCGCCGGGGCGGTGGAACTGATCGCCAGCGTGCTGGCCATGTCGAACCGGGCCATCCCCCCCACCATCAACTATGAGTATCCTGATCCGGAGTGCGACCTGGATTACGTGCCTAATACGGCCCGGCAGGCCGAGTTGGACGTGGTCATGTCCAATTCCTTCGGCTTTGGCGGGCATAATGTATCCTTGGTTATCCGGGGGAAACTGGAGCGGGTGGATTGATTGATGGAACGCCAGCGGCAGCAGCAACTGCTGGAGTTGCAGCAAAGGTGTGGTATTAACATGCCCCAGCTCCCCATCTTAAATACGGCGCTGACGCATCCCAGCTATGCCTTTGAGAACCGGTTGGACGCGGTGGAAAGCAACCAAAGGCTGGAGTTTCTCGGTGACGCGGTGCTGGGGCTGGTGGTGGCCGAGTTCCTCTACCGCCGTTTTCCCCACCGGCCCGAAGGCGAACTGACGCGGATGCGGGCGGCCATGGTTTGTGAACCTACGCTGGCCCGGGTGGCCAGAAAACTGGATCTGGGCCGTTACCTGCTCCTGGGGCGCGGGGAGGAACTGTCAGGGGGCAGGGAACGCCCTTCAATCCTGGCCGACGTCTTTGAGGCCGTCTGCGGGGCCATTTGCCTGGATGTCGGGTTGGAGGCGGCCCGAGAGTTCATTCTCGGGCAGTTGAGCTCCGCTCTCCAGGAGTTGGAAACGCAAAGAGATTACGGTGATTACAAGACTGTCCTGCAGGAACTGGTGCAGCGGAAGTACGACGAGAATGTCTCTTACCTGATTCTGGATGAGCGGGGCCCCGACCACCGGAAGGAGTTTGTGGCCGGGGTGAGATTCCATGGCCGGATACTGGCTACTGGCAGCGGGCGGAGCAAGAAAGAGGCCGAACAGCAGGCAGCAAAAAAAGCGCTGGATAACATTCTAGAAAGAGAAGGAATTAGTAAATAGTCGGCGAATATTAAGCCATGCTGCTTGTAAAATAAGCCTCATTTCGGGAAGGGGAGAAGCTGTGGAAGTACTAAGAGTTTCAGCCCGCTCCAATCCAAAGGCCGTAGCTGGAGCCCTGGCAGCCGCCTATCGCCAGCAGGGTAAAGTAGAGATCCAGGCCGTGGGCGCGGGAGCAGTAAACCAGGCGGTGAAGGCTATCGCCATAGCCAGAGGGTTTATTGCTCCCAATGGTGTAGACTTGGTAATGGTACCTGCCTTTTCGGAAATTTCGATTGACGGAGAGAGCCGGACGGCCATCAAGTTTATCGTTGAACCGCGTTAACTGCTCCTAGCGAGCAGTTTTTTTCTGTTTGGAGGGTGAAGCTTGTACCTTAAGCGGCTGGAAGTGGCCGGCTTCAAGTCCTTTGTTTCACGAACCTCCCTGGAATTTTCTCCAGGGATCACGGCTATTGTCGGCCCCAACGGCAGCGGCAAGAGCAACCTGGTGGACGCCGTGCGCTGGGCCGTGGGCGAACAGAGCGCCAAGAATTTGCGGGCCGGCCGCATGGAAGATGTGATTTTTCATGGTAACCAGGAACGGCGACCCGTGGGCCGCGCTGAGGTAACCATAGCTGTTGATAATAACTGCGGGTCACTGCCGCTGGCTTTCACCGAAGTGGCGTTCACCCGGCGCCTGTTTCGCTCTGGGCAAAGCGAGTACTTATTGAACCAGGCGTCCTGCCGCCTGCGGGATTTCCAAGAGCTTCTCTGGGAAACCGGTAAGATCACCGTAGTGGGACAGGGCGAGCTGGATTACTTTCTCCAGGCCAGTCCCCAGGAGCGCCGCCAGTTTTTGGAGCAGGCCGTCGGGCTGCAGAAATATGAGGCTCGGAGAAAGGATACCCAGAGGAAACTGGAGGAAACAGAAACTAACCTGGTCCGGCTGGGGGATGTCCTGGCCGAGATCGAACAGCATTTGTCCGGGCTGGAGGACAAAGTGCATACCGCCAGGGAGTACCGCCGCCTGCAGGCCAGGCTGGAAGGGATTGAGGCGGAGAGGGCGGTACTGGCGGCCAACGAGCTGGCAGTCAGCCTGGAGGCGCTGAACCACAAGTATGCCCAGGCAGCCGAGAAGGTCGCCGCGGCTGCCGCGCGGCTGCAGGCCGGCCGGACCGCGCACCTGGAGGCAAATCAGGCCTTGGAGGCCTCTGTCAGCCGCCAGGAGACAAGGCAGTCCGCCTGGGAGAAGGTATCCCGGGAAGAGGCGCAACTACAGGCCAGGCTTGAGACTTGTCAGCGCGAGATCCTGAGCCTGGAACGACAGGCAGAGGTTCTCGCCGGGGAACAGCAGCGCACTTCTAAACGGCTGGAGGCGATGCTCCGGGAAGAGGCGGATTCCAGCCGGCAACTGCAAGCGGCCAAGCAGGCCATGCGCGAGGCGGAGGAGACCCTGGCTTCCCTGGAGGGGCGCTTGGCCCGGGCCGAAAAGGAGCGGGCGGAAACGGCGACGGCGGTGCCCCACATGCAGTCACGCCTGATGGAAATGGCGGCCTCTCTAGCGGGAAAACGCAATGAGATTTCCCTGCAGGAGCAGGCGGAGAGGATTTTGCGACAGGAAGTCAGTA
The DNA here is from genome assembly GCA_004347685.1 of Clostridia bacterium. GTDB lineage: Bacteria > Bacillota > DSM-521 > Neomoorellales > SLTJ01 > SLTJ01. The sequence goes on along the minus strand of SLTJ01000041.1, from coordinate 31,545 downwards.
AGCTGGAGAAAGAAGCTTTGGAACTGGCCCAAACGCGGGCCTCCCTGGAAGAAAAAAGGCAATCCCTGGTCGCCGAAGGGGCGCAATTACTGCAGAAACTTGGTGAGCTGGCGGCCGAAAGGGAAGAATTAGGGAAACAGGTAAGCACTCTTGAGGCCGCGGCCGCGGAGGTCGAGGGCCAGTATCGCGACCGCCGGTCAGAATTCGACCAGGCTGCCGCCCAAGTGCAGGTATTGCGCCGGTGGCAGGACAACTATGAGGGCTATTACCCCGGGGTAAAGGCGGTACTGGCGGCCAAGGACAAACTCGGAAAGCTTGACGGAATAGTCGGCACGGTGGCCGGTCTGCTGGAAGTGCCCTCCGAGTACGAGGTGGCGGTAGAGGTGGCCCTGGGAGCGGCGGCGCAAATCATCATCACCCGGACGCCCAGCGAGGCCCGGGCGGCCATCGAGTACCTGAAATCCACCCGGGCCGGCCGGGCTACTTTCCTCCCCCTGACCGTGGCCAGGCCGCGGCCGCTGCCGGTTGAACTGCTGGGGGTGCTGCAGTGGCCGGAGGTTATCGGGCTGGCGGCCGGTCTGGTGCGGGTGGATGCGGATTACGCCGCCGTGGCCGGGTATTTTCTGGGGGACATCCTGGTGGTGCGGGGCGGGGCCGTGGCCTGGAAGCTGGCCGGACGCTTGAAGTTTCGGGTCCGTATCGTAACCCTGGACGGAGAATTGATCAGCCCCGGGGGGTTGATTTCCGGCGGCCGACAGCGAGGCGGCAGCCACCTCCTGGGCCGGGCCAGGGAACTGCGGGAACTGGAGGCCGGCTGTACCCGCCTGGAAGGGGTTCTGGCGGCTTTGCGCTCGCGGCTGGAGGAATTGCGTTCGTCCCGGGAAATGGTCGGGTCACGCATGGCTTCCCTGGAGGCCGAGGTAGGGAAGCTGCGGGAGCAGGAAAGGAGCGTTGAACAGGGGAGGGCCCGGCTGGAAGCCGAACTGGAAGGGACGGCGGCCCGCCGGGAGGTGCTGGATTTCGAGCTGGCCCAGGCCCGGGCCGAAATGGAGGAAGCTAGCCGGAACGGGCGGGAACTTACGGCCGCTGCCGCAGGGATGGCGGCCGGGATGGCGGTCTTGCAGGAAGACTTGCGCCAGGCCGAAGCGGCCGGCACCAGGCAGGAGGAGGAGCGGCAGGCCCTCAGGGAGGAAGCTAACCAGGTAAAGTTACAGCGGGAGAAGTGGCAGCAGGAGATCAAGGCGGCGGAAAGAGCGATGCTGCGCCGCCAGGAGGAGATAGGCGTGGCCCGGGCCGAGCTGGCGGAGAGAAAATCGCAGTTGGAAGAGATCAGCAGGCAGGCCGCCGCGGCCCAAAAGCTGGCCGGCGAGCTGGACGGGCAGTTGCAGGCCCTCCGGGGTGCGGTGGAAGCTGCCGCTTTGTCCCTGGATGAAGCCCGGAAGGAGGTCGGTCGGGGGCAGGAGGCCTGCCGGCACCTGGAGGCGGAATGCCGGCAGTTGGAGGCTGAAGTGGGGAAAGGGCAGGCGCAAGTTTTCCGCCTGGATCTCGAGCGGACGCGGCTTCAGGCCGAGTACGAACACAAGGGGCGGGAGATGGCCGAAAGATTCCAACTTGCAGCGGCCCAGGCGCGGGAATTTCCTGTTTCCGGCCGGAGCCAGGAGGATCTGGCCCGGGAAAGTGAAGGTCTGACCACCGCGATCCGCGAGCTGGGGGAAGTGAACCTGGGGGTGCTGGGGGAGTACGCCCGCCTGGACGAGCGGCGGGATTTTCTGCGGCAGCAGCAAGAGGATTTATTGAACGCTAAAAACTCCCTCCAGCGCATCATGGATGAAGTTACCGCCCTGATGGCCAGGCATTTTTCTCAGCAGTTTGAGCTGATAGCCCAGGCCTTTTCCCAGGTATTCCAGCGGCTTTTCCGTGGCGGTCGGGCGCAATTGTACCTTAACCCGGCCGGTGAGGTTCTCGCCACCGGGGTAGAAATTACCGTACAGCCACCGGGGAAAAAGCTGCAGTCCCTGTCCCTTCTTTCCGGCGGGGAAAAGAGCCTGACGGCAATCGCCCTGCTGCTGGCCATCTTGCAGGTCAGACCTACTCCTTTCTGTCTTTTTGACGAGATAGACGCGGCCTTGGACGAGGCCAATGTGGACCGTTTCGCCGCCTTGCTGCGGGAAATGGCAGGCAACAACCAGTTTATTCTGGTTACCCACCGCCCGGGCAGCATGGAAGTGGCGGACCTGTTATACGGGGTGGCCATGGACGAGCCAGGGGTGTCGAGGATATACTCCCTGCGCCTGCCGGAAGCGGCCGCAGCCAGAGATTAGATTTTTGCCTGGATGGCTGGAGCCTGATGTGATAAAATATCTGCGGCTGATCATGGCTAGCGGAGGGAATGACAGTGGGCCTTTTTAGCCGGCTCAGGGAGAGCCTGGCCAAGAGCCGCCGGGAACTTGGCGGCAAGATAACCGAGCTCATATCCAGAACCCCCAAGATTGATGACGCCTTCTTTGACGAGCTGGAAGAGATACTTATCGGGGCCGACGTAGGTCTGGAGGCCACCCTCGCGGTGGTGGGCCGGCTGCGGGAGAAAAAGCTTCTTACCCAGGAGGAGGTTATGGCCGCCCTGCAGGAAGAACTCCTGTCCCTGGTAGGCCGGGAACCGGTGGACATCAACCTGGGGCCCGGTCCTGGCCCGGGCGTCATCCTGGTGGTGGGGGTAAACGGGTCCGGTAAGACCACCACCATCGGCAAGCTCGCCTACCGGTTGCGACAGCAAGGTAAAACGGTGATGGTGGCCGCGGCCGACACCTTCCGGGCCGCCGCCGCTGACCAGTTGCGCATCTGGGCCGAGCGGGCCGGGGCCTACCTGGTGGCCCAGGAGAAGGGGACGGATCCCGCGGCTGTAGCCTATGACGCTGTCCAGGCGGCCAAGGCGCGGGGATTCGACGTGGTGATAATTGATACGGCCGGCAGACTGCAGACCAAGGTCAATCTCATGGAAGAGCTGAAGAAAATCCGGCGGGTGATAGGCCGTGAACTGGAAGGCGCCCCCCATGAAGTGCTTCTGGTTTTGGACGCCACTGTGGGGCAGAACGGGCTTTCCCAGGCTAGGATTTTTCAGGAGGCGACCGGGGTGACCGGGGTGGTGCTGACCAAGCTCGACGGTACGGCCAAGGGCGGCATAGTCTTAGGGATAAACCATGAGCTTTCCCTGCCGGTGAAACTGGTCGGCACCGGAGAGAAACTTGAGGACCTTGATGATTTCCGGCCGCAGGAGTTTATTGACGCCTTGCTGGCCCCGGCTTAGGAGTGAGAAAAAGATCATGGTGCGAACCCTTTACTGGGAGGACGGCAAACTCTATCTCCTGGACCAGACGCTCCTCCCCTGGGAAGAAAAATATGTCGCCTGTACGGATTACCGTCAGGCGGTGGCGGCCATTCGGGAAATGCAGGTGCGGGGGGCTCCGGCCATCGGCGTGGCCGCGGCTTATGCCGTGGCCATGGCCGGCCAGCAGAGGCTGCGGGGAGAGGATGTTTCCCCGGACCAGGTCCTGGCTGACCTGACCGCCTCCCGGCCTACCGCAGTAAACCTCTTTTGGGCCCTGGAGCGCATGCAGCGGTGCTGGGAAAAAGCCATGGGGCTGGGCCTGGCGGAGCAGGCCCACGTCTTGCTGGCCGAGGCCGAGAGGATACACCGGGAAGACCTGGAAGCCAACCGGGCCATCGGCCGCTACGGCGCGGAGTTGGTACCGCCCGGGGCCAGCGTCCTCACCATCTGTAATGCCGGCTCTCTGGCCACCAGCGGGTACGGCACGGCTCTAGGAGTGGTGCGGGCTGCCGCCGACCGGGGCCTGTGCGTCTGGGCCTGCGAAACGCGGCCCCGGCTCCAGGGGGCGCGGCTCACTACCTGGGAACTGCAGCAGGATGATATTCCGGTAACCCTGATAACGGATAACATGGCCGGCTATCTGATGCAGCAGGGCCGGGTGGATCTGGTGATAACCGGGGCGGACCGGATCGCTGCCAATGGGGATGTGGCTAACAAGATCGGCACGTACAGCCTGGCCGTGCTGGCTGCCTACCACCGCCTGCCTTTTTACGTTGCCGCGCCCCTGTCCACCTTTGACCGGACGGCCGCCAGCGCTGAGGATATCCCCATTGAGGAGCGTAATCCGGAGGAGGTACGCCGGGTGGGCCGAGAAGCGTTGGTTCCAGCCACCATCCCAGTGTATAACCCGGCCTTTGACCCTACCCCGGCGGCGCTGGTGACAGCCTTTATCACGGAGAGGGGAGTCATTTACCCGCCTTACCCGGAAAAGCTGGCCCAGGTGCTATCTTGACTTTTAAGTAAGTTTACCGTAGTATTTTACCAGGCCCGCGGCTGGGGTGAGACCGTTTTTTACTCCGACTGGGAGTACCGGACCCCATCGTAAACTGTAACTACTCAGCTCAGCCTCCAGACCGGTCGGAGGTCGGGCGGCGAACGGCTGAAGATATCGCGTGGTTGGGAGCAGATTATGGCTGCTTTTAGCAATCTCACCGACAGATTACAGGGGATCTTTAAGAAGCTGCGGGGCCACGGCAAGCTTTCCGAAGCCGATGTGCAGGCGGCCCTGCGGGAAGTCCGCTTAGCCTTACTGGAGGCTGATGTCAATTACAAGGTGGTCAAGGATTTCATCACCTCCGTGCAGGCTCGGGCGGTGGGAGAAGAAGTTTTCCACAGTCTGACCCCGGCCCAGACAGTAATAAAGATAGTGAATGAGGAACTGGCTCGCCTCATGGGCGGGGTGCCGAGCGAGCTGCGCCTGGCCTCCAGGCCGCCGACGTTGATCATGCTGGTAGGCCTGCAGGGGGCCGGCAAGACCACCACCGCGGCCAAGCTGGCCAAGAGTCTGGGCAAGAAGGGCAAGCGCTGCCTGCTGGTGGCGGCCGATATTTACCGTCCGGCGGCTGTCCAACAACTCCAGGTCCTGGGCGAACAGGCAGGGCTGCCGGTATTTACCGGGACGCCGGGAACCACGCCCGTGAACATCTGCCAGGCCGCGGTGGAGCGAGCCGAGGCGGACGGAATAGACGTAGTGATAATGGATACGGCCGGGCGCCTGCACATTAACGCTGAGATGATGCGGGAACTGCAGGAAATCAAGGCCGCGGTCAGTCCCCACGAAGTCTTGCTGGTGGTAGATGCCATGACCGGGCAGGATGCGGTGCAGGTAGCCAGTTCTTTTAACCAGGATTTGGGCCTGAGCGGCGCCATCCTGACTAAGCTCGATGGCGATGCCCGGGGTGGGGCTGCCCTATCTGTTACCCAGGTGGCCGGGTGCCCGATCAAATTTGTCGGCTTAGGGGAAAAACTCGACGCCCTGGAGCCATTTTTCCCGGACCGCATGGCTTCCCGTATTCTAGGGATGGGGGATGTCCTCAGCCTGATTGAAAAAGCCCAGGAGACCGTGGATACCCAGCAGGCCAGGGAGCTCCAGGCGAAGCTGCGCCACCAGGATTTTACGCTGGAAGATTTTCGCGACCAGCTCCGGCAGATGCGCAAGATGGGATCCGTGCAGGATATTGTCAATATGCTGCCCGGCGTGGGGCTAGGCAAGGAATTGCGAAAAGCGGACGTGGACGAGAAGGAGCTGGTGCGCGTGGAAGCCATCATCTGCTCCATGACCCCGCAGGAGCGGACGCGCCCGGAGATAATCAACGGCAGCCGCAAGCGGCGGATTGCCCGGGGCAGCGGGACCAAGGTCCAGGACATTAACCGCCTCTTGCACCAGTTTGAGGAAGCCAGGAGACTCATGAAGCAACTCGCCCAGGGTGGCGCCAAGGGAAAACGGGGGCTGAACCTGCCCTTTGTTCATTAGACCTGCACGTCGCGCAGGGCCCCTAGGAGTAATGAGGAAAATGGAGGTAGAGATAATTGGCAGTAGCTATTCGTTTGCGCCGGATGGGAGCCAAAAAGAGACCTTTTTACCGGGTGGTGGTGGCTGATACTCGTTCACCCAGGGATGGCCGTTTCGTTGCCGAAATAGGTTATTATGACCCGGCGAAAAACCCGCCTCAGATCAAAATAGATCAAGAGAAGGCTCTTTACTGGCTGAAGGCCGGCGCCCAACCCACGGATACCGTGCGGTCACTCTTGAAAAAGGCCGGGATTACCTTGGGGCGGCAGGCAGTTGATGAAGGAGCTTAGCATCCATGAAAGAGTTGCTGGAGATACTGGCCAGGGCCCTGGTAGATAACCCGGACGCCGTGCAGGTTAACCAGGAAGAAAAGGAAAACGCTATCGTCCTGGAATTGCGGGTGGCTGCGGAGGACATGGGCAAGGTTATCGGCAAACAGGGGCGGGTGGCCAGAGCAATACGGACAGTGGTCAGGAGTGCCGGCGGTAAGCTGGGAAAGAGGGTTGTGGTCGAGATAGTCCAATGAAGCCAGAGGGGTATATAGCCGTTGGCGAGATCCTCGGCCCGCACGGTGTTCATGGCGAGGTGAAGGTGCGGCCCCTGACTGATTTTCCCGAGCGCTTCTACCGGCTGGAAACGGTGCGGGTGAGGCTCGGGGGGGAGCCGCGGCCGTATACGGTAGAGCAGTGCCGGGTGCTGCAGGGCCACACGATTATCATTCGATTTGTCGGGGTCAGCGACCGCGAGGCGGCAGCCACCCTGCGAGGCGGGCTGATCGAGATCCCCCCGGAGGAGGTGGTGCCTCTACCGGAGGGTCATTACTATGTTTTTCAGCTCGTTGGCCTGCCGGTATATACCGTGGAGGGAGAACTGCTGGGCCGGCTGAAGGATGTGCTGTCTACCGGGGCCAACGACGTTTACGTGGTGGCGGACGACAGGACGAACAAGGAGATTCTCCTGCCCGCCATCCGGGAAGTTATCAAAGAGGTGGACCTGGACGGGGAGAAAATGATCATTGATCCGTTGCCGGGTTTGTTGGAATAGGGCCCATGCGCATTGACATCCTGACCATCTTCCCGCAAATGTTTACCGGTCCCTTGACTGAAAGCATAATAAAGAGAGCCAGGGAAAAAGGCCTGGTGGACATCGTCCTGGTCAATATCCGTGATTACTCGCCTGACAGGCATGGATCCGTGGACGACTACCCTTACGGCGGCGGCGCCGGGATGGTGATGCGACCGGAGCCGGTTTTTCTGGCCACCGAGGCGGTGCGGCGGGAGAATTCGCGCGTAATTCTTCTTTCCCCGCAGGGGAGCTTGTTGCGTCAGGAAAAGGTGCGGGAACTGGCGACCTGCCCGCACCTGGTTCTTATCTGCGGTCACTACGAAGGACTGGACGAGCGGATTCGGGAATACCTGGTGGACGAGGAGATTTCCATTGGCGACTACATCCTCACCGGGGGCGAATTGCCGGCCATGGTCGTGGTGGACGCGGTGGTCAGGTTGATCCCGGAGGTGCTGGGGGCGTCTGCTTCACTGGAAGAAGAGAGCTTCAGCCACGGCCTGCTGGAATACCCGCAGTATACGCGGCCGCGCGACTTTCGGGGGATGAAGGTCCCGGAAGTATTGCTATCCGGCAACCATCAGGAGGTGGCCAGGTGGCGACGGGAGCAGGCGGTCCGGCGTACTCTGGCGAGAAGGCCGGATTTGCTTGGCGGCCAGCAGTTACCGGCCGGCGGCGGGGGAGAGGGCGAAGAAGGGGCCTAAGGAACTCATTGTCTCGCGGCGCCCATTGTGTTATAATCAGGCCTGGCGTTTGCTAAAGGGGACAGAAAGGAGCAGCAGTTATGGATGCATTACTGACAGTAGCCAGAGCCCAGATGCGTAAAGATATTCCGGCTTTTCGCCCGGGAGATACGGTGCGGGTACACGTCCGCATAGTCGAAGGCGGGCGCGAGCGGGTACAGGCCTTTGCCGGGACCGTCATCAAGAGGAGCGGCAGCGGTTCGCAGGAGACATTTACCGTGCGCCGGGTTTCGTACGGGGTGGGGGTAGAAAGGACGTTTCTCGTGCATTCGCCCCGGCTGGAGAAGATTGAGGTCCTGCGCCGGGGAAAGGTACGGCGGGCGAAACTGTATTATCTGCGGGAACGGCAGGGCAAGGCCGCCAAAGTCAAAGAAGACAAGTAGGGATCTTAACAATGGAGGATACCAGGCAAGCAGAAGAGGCGCAAAAGTCTTCGGGCTGGCTCGATTTACTGGAAGCGGTAATAATCGCGCTGGCCCTGGCTATGGTTATCCGCCTTTTTCTTTTTGAGCCCTTTGTTATCCCTTCCGGTTCCATGGAACCCACCCTGCAGCCCGGCGACAGGATCATAGTAAGTAAGTTGAGTTACCGGTTTTCCGAGCCTCAGCGGGAGGATGTTATTGTCTTTCGCTACCCGCCCAATCCCCGCCTGGTGTATATCAAGCGTCTGGTGGCGATGGGCGGGGATACGGTCAGGATTGAAGATAACCGTTTGTATGTCAACGGCCAGCCTGTACCGGAACAGTACCTGCCTGATAACGTATACATGCACGACTTTGGCCCCGTAACCATACCGCCTGGCAGTTTCTTTGTCCTCGGCGACAACCGCAATAACAGCGAGGACAGCCGGGTTTGGGGCCTGTTGCCAGAAGGAAACGTCCTGGGCAAGGCAGTGCTGCTGTTTTGGCCGCCGGGTAGATTCCGGCTGATCGGGCCTTGAACGGCATGGACCTGGGCCAATGGCTTCGTCTCGTGGACGTGATCATTGAGGTCGTGGATGCCAGGCTGCCGGCCACGGGACGAGGCGTGGAGGTAAGGCACCTGTTGGCGCGTTCCCGCCGCGGCCACCTGCTGGTTTTGAATAAGGCGGACCTGGCCGAGCCGGAGAAAACTCGGGCCTGGATGGAGCACTGGCGGGCCGGAGGACTGCTGTCCGCGTCAGCCAGCGCCGTCCGGGGCGAGGGGATAAGAAACTGCCGCCGGCTGGTGATGGAGGCGGCGGCTTCCCGCCCGAAGAAATGGCAGCGGGCGCCTCGAGCCATGGTGGTGGGTCTGCCCAATGTGGGGAAGTCCTCACTCCTCAACCGGCTTATCGGCCGGTCGGTGGTCAGGGTGGGCCGGCGTCCGGGTATTACCCGCGGGGTGCAGTGGGTGCGGATAGCCCCGGGTCTGGAGCTGCTGGATACGCCCGGGCTGCTGGGAGCAGGGGGAGTGGACGGGGAGAGGCGGCTTCGTTTAAGCGCGGTGGGGATATTGCCCCAGAACGAGGCCGACAGTTGGGAAACGGCCCGCTGGCTCCTGAGTTTGCTGCCGGGAGAAAGGGTAGATGTTTACGGCGCAGAGATGGCGTCTCCGCTGGCGACGCCGGAGGACCGGCTGGCCGCCTTGGCCCGCAAGCGGGGTTTTCTCGGGCCGGGGGGCATCCCGGATACTTCCCGAGCGGCCAGGCTCCTGGTAGAGGATTTTTCCCGGGGCAGACTCGGGCCGCTAACCTTGGAACTGCCAGGAGACGGTCGGGGAGAGGCCGAGGACAGGGAAAGAGTGTAACCAGACCAAAATTTTTTGTTGACAAACAGGCGGGCCATGGCTTATTATTATTCCTGCTGCATAACTAAATAGATAGGTTTACCCTTATCGAGAGTGGTGGAGGGACTGGCCCGATGAAACCCGGCAACCATCCCGAACGGGAAAGGTGCCAACTCCTGCAGGACGAACTTTCCTGAGAGATAAGAGGTAGGTCCGAACTTTTCCTATCCTCTTTCCTCAGAAGAGGATTTTATTTTGCCCTAGAATAACAGGGCCCACTCGCGGCTCCCATCATATCTCAAATTACCATAAGGAGCGGTGTTTATGGCAGAATATCGTTTTAATACCCTGGCAGTGCACGGTGGGCAGAAACCGGACCCGGTCACGGGGGCGCGGGCCGTGCCCATCTACCAGACCACGTCCTATGTCTTCAACGATCCGGATCATGCGGCCCGGCTGTTTGCCCTGGAGGAAGCCGGCAATATTTACACCCGCATGATGAACCCGACCACGGCGGTATTCGAGGACAGGGTGGCGGCATTGGACGGCGGGGTGGGGGCCCTGGCTACGGCTTCCGGCCAGGCGGCCATCACCCTGGCCATTCTAAACATCGCTTCGGCTGGGCAGGAGATAGTATCGGCCACCAGCCTTTACGGTGGTACATATAATCTCTTCAGCGCCACCCTGCCCAAGATGGGCATCAGGGTCAAGTTCGTGGATCCGGGGGATCCTGATGCTTTTCGCCGGGCCATCACGGATAGCACCCGGGCGCTATATGTCGAAACAATAGGCAATCCCAAGCTGGATGTGCCGGATCTGGAGGCCATCGCCGCGGTGGCCCACGAAGCCGGCATCCCCCTGATAGTTGACAATACCTTTGCCACGCCCTACCTCTGCCGTCCCTTAGCCCACGGTACCGACATCGTGGTGCATTCTGCCACTAAGTTTATCGGGGGGCACGGCACCTCCATCGGCGGCATTATTGTGGACGGTGGAAATTTTGACTGGGCCAATGGTAAGTTTCCCGGGCTCACCGAACCGGATCCCAGCTACCACGGCGTTTCTTATACCGCAAGCTTTGGCCGGGCGGCCTATATCTTTAAGGCCAGGGTCCAGTTGCTGCGGGATCTGGGGCCATGCCTTTCACCGGTCAATGCCTTTCTGTTTTTACAGGGGCTGGAAACGCTGCACCTGCGCATGCCACGGCATAGTGAGAACGCCCTGGCGGTAGCCAGGTTCCTCCGGGAGCATCCCCGCGTTACCTGGGTAAATTACCCCGGCTTGCCGGACCACCCGAGCTACGGCCTGGCGCAAAAATACCTCCCCCAAGGTTGTGGTGCCGTCTTGACCTTCGGCATCCAGGGCGGCAAAGAGGCCGGACGGCAGTTTATTACCAGGCTGCAGTTGTTTTCTCTCCTGGCCAACGTCGGTGACGCCAAATCCCTGGTTATCCACCCGGCCAGCACCACGCACCAGCAGTTAAGCCCCGAGGAGCAGACAGCCACCGGGGTTACCGAGGACATGGTGCGTCTGTCGGTGGGCCTGGAGGATGTCGCCGATATAATTGCTGATTTGGATCAGGCTTTGAACTCGCTATAAAGAATTGCGGAATGGGTGAGGTTTATGCCCGGTGCAGGTCTGGTAGAAAGGAATAGCCTTACTGTGGTTGCTCCACCCGGGGAATTCGTGCTCGCAAGCTCGGAGCGCCTTTCTCCCATTGTGGTGGCTTATGAGACCTACGGGCAACTCTCCCCGGACCGGGATAACGCCATCTTGATCCTGCACGCCTTGACCGGGGATGCGCACGCGGCCGGCAAATCCACGGAAGCAGACCGGGTACCCGGCTGGTGGGATCCCCTCATCGGGCCGGGTCGGGCCTTTGACACCGACAGGTACTATGTCATTTGCACCAATGTCCTGGGCGGCTGCTACGGGACTACCGGCCCCGGAAGCCAGGATCCGTCCACCGGCAAGCCCTACGGTATGCGCTTCCCCCTGGTGACTATCCGCGACATGGTGCGGGTACAGCGGGAACTGCTGCGGCACCTCGGGGTGGAGCAATTGGTTACTGTCTCCGGTGGCTCCATGGGCGGGATGCAGGCCTTGGAGTGGGCGGTCACCTTCCCGGAGATGCTCCGGTCCGCCATCCCGGTGGCGGCTCCAGGCCGCCTTTCCGCCCAGGGTATCGCTTATAACGAGGTGCAGCGCCTGGCCATCACCCAGGACCCAGACTGGCAGCAGGGGGACTATTATCCGGGTCCAGGGCCGGCCAGGGGGCTGGGGCTGGCGCGGATGATCGGGACGATCACGTATAAGAGCGATGTGTCCTGGAGCTTTAAGTTCGGGCGGACCTTCGCCGGCCGCAGAGACGCCGACCGTTACCGTTGGAGCGGCGAGTTTGAGGTGGAGAACTACCTGCACTACCAGGGACGCAAGTTGGTGACCAGGTTTGACGCCAATACTTACCTTTATCTCACCCGGGCCATGGACTTACACGATGTCAGCCAGGGCTATCCTGCTTATGAGGATGCCCTGGCCCGGGCCAGAGTGCCGGTGCTCATGGTGGGAATTAGTTCGGATTTCCTCTATCCAACCTACCAGCAGAAGGAGATTGTGGAAATCCGGCAGCGTTTGGGCTTGCCTGCCTACTACGCGGAAATAGATTCCCCTTTCGGTCACGATGCTTTCTTGATCGAGTTTGCCCAGTTGGAGCGCATTATCGAGGATTTCCTGGAGATACTCACGCCTGACTGAAGACAGGTATTGCTATGGCTTGCGACCTAATGCTATAATTGGTTAGCACAAGCGCGGAGGGAGACGAATTGGCGGAAGAAACGGTGGCCGTTGGCCTGATGGGGCTGGGAACGGTAGGTGGCGGGGTGGTGCGGTTACTTGCGGCCAACCAGGAAAAGATACGACAGAAGCTGGGGGTGGCCGTTGAGATAAGCAAGATCCTGGTGCGAGATCCCAGTAAGCCCCGGCAGGTCGAGGTGGCCCGTGGTCTTTTGGCCGTTGATCCGGCTGACATCCTGGAGGATGACCGTATTGCCGTGGTCGTAGAACTCATGGGCGGACTTCACCCGGCCAGGGAGTATATCTCCCGGGCTTTGGCCCGGGGGAAAAGCGTAGTCACGGCCAACAAGGATGTGCTGGCTGTATACGGGCCGGAGCTCTATGCCCTGGCCGGAGAGCACCGGGTGGACCTGCTCTTTGAGGCCAGCGTCGGCGGTGGCATTCCGGTCATTCACCCCATCCGGGAAGGTTTGGCCGGGAACAGGCTGTACGAGGTAATGGGCGTTGTTAACGGGACAACCAACTTTATCCTGACGCGGATGTCCGCCGGCGGCCAGGATTTCCATGCCGCCCTGGCCGAAGCCCAGGCCCTGGGATATGCGGAAGCCGATCCCCGGGCCGACGTGGGTGGAGACGATGCCGCCCGGAAAATCGCGATTTTAGCCTCGATAGCCTTTGATACTATAGTCACTTATGATGATGTGTACGTGGAGGGGATAACCGGGGTTACGCCTGCCGATATCGCTTACGGCAACGAGCTGGGCTATACCCTGAAGCTGCTGGCCATTGCCCGCCAGGTGGAGGGAGAGGTAGAGGCCAGGGTGCACCCCGCCTTCCTGCCCCAGGGGCATCCCCTGGCCGCAGTAAATGACGTTTTTAATGCCATCTTCGTTCGCGGCGATGCTGTTGGCCAGACTATGTTTTATGGGCCCGGGGCCGGTCAGATGCCCACCGCCAGCGCCGTGGTCGGCGATATCGTTGAGGCTGTGGCCAACATCAGGCATGGAAGCTGCAGCCGCATTTCCTATCCCGGGGCTGACCGCCGGCCGATCCGGCCCATGGGCGATGTCAGGTGCAAGTACTACCTGCGGCTGACGGTACAGGACCAGCCGGGGGTTCTGGCCAGGATCGCCGGCGTATTTGGCGATCACGGGGTGAGCCTGGCCTCGGTTATCCAGAAGAAGACGGTGGATGGGCTGGCAGAGCTGGTGCTGGTCACCCATGAGGTGAAGGAGGAAGATTTCCGCCGGGCCCTGTCCGTTATTGCCGGACTGCCGGTGGTGAGGCGTATCGAGAACGCCATTCGCGTGGAGGAGGAATGGCAATGAATTCCTGGCCGGGAGTGATTGCGGCGTATGAGGATTACCTGCCGGTGACCCCCAAAACACCGCGCCTCACTCTGCTGGAAGGCAATACCCCCTTGATCCCGGCGCCGTACTTTTCCCGGCAAACCGGGCTGGAAGTCTATCTCAAATACGAAGGCGCCAACCCGACCGGCTCCTTTAAGGACCGCGGCATGGTGCTGGCCGTGGCCAGGGCCATGGAGGACGGGGCCCAAGCCATTATGTGTGCCTCCACCGGTAATACTTCGGCCTCGGCTGCTGCCTATGCGGCTCATTGCGGGTTGAAGTGCACCGTGTTGATCCCGGCCGGGAACGTGGCCCTGGGGAAACTGGCTCAGGCCTTGATCTACGGAGCCCGGGTGGTTTCCATCGCCGGGAACTTCGATGCGGCTCTGGCCATGGTGCGGGAGATCACGTCCAGTTACCCCATAACCTTGGTGAACTCCCTTAATCCTTTTCGCCTTGAGGGCCAAAAAACGGCCGCTTTTGAGGTTTGCGACGCCCTGGGCCGGAGTCCTGATTTTGTGACCATTCCGGTAGGTAACGCCGGGAACATCAGCGCCTACTGGCAGGGGTTCAAGGAGTATCACCAGCGGGGCAAGATCAACAGCCGGCCACGGATGCTCGGTTTCCAAGCGGAAGGAGCCAATCCCATAGTCCGCGGCTGCCCCATCCCCAACCCGGAAACGGTGGCCACGGCCATCCGCATCGGCAATCCGGCAAGCTGGCAGAAAGCAGTGGCCGCCGCGGCCGAATCCGGCGGCCTGATTAGTGATGTCAGCGATGCGGAGATACTGGCGGCCCAGAAGGAGCTGGCGGCCAGGGAAGGGGTTTTTACCGAGCCCGCCTCAGCGGCTTCGGTAGCCGGGCTGCTGAAACAGGCCCGCGCCGGGCTGTTCCCGCCTGGCGCCACGGTGGTGTGCGTCTTAACCGGCAATGGCCTCAAGGACCCGGATACGGCCCTATCCCAGGTGGAGAAGCCGCAGACGGTGGCGGCGGATAAGGAGGCCATTGTGGCCCTGGCCCTGAGTTAAACCGGGGTTGGGGGCAGAGGTGGTACCCGGTTTCCCATCTCTTACCTTTAGCCAGGTCGTGCGGCTGGCTGTATAATATACTACCGGAATAAAGCAAAAGGGAGTAGAGAAACGGTGGCCCTGATTGTACAAAAATACGGAGGGACCTCTGTAGCTGATGTTGGCAGGATGAAGGCCGTGGCCCGGCGGGTGGCTGATTGTTACCGGGAAGGAAATCAGGTAGTAGTGGTAGTGTCTGCCCGCGGCGACACCACCGACGAGATGATTGAACTGGCTCGTCAGATATCGCTGCACCCGCCGGAACGGGAAATGGATATGCTCTTGGCCACGGGGGAGCAACAGTCCATAGCGCTGCTGGCCATGGCCATTCAGACGTTGGGGCTGCCGGTGGTCTCCTTGACCGGGCCGCAGGTAGCCATTATTACCGACGGAGTGCACGCCAAGGCCAGAATAATCCAGGTGCAAACCGAAAGGCTAACCCGCGAGTTAGAAGCCGGGAAGATAGTCATCGTGGCCGGGTTCCAGGGGATAAGCGGAGATAATGAGATCACTACCCTGGGCCGCGGGGGATCGGATACCACGGCCGTAGCCCTGGCCGCAGCCCTGGGGGCCGAGGTTTGCGAGATCTATACAGACGTGGACGGGGTGTATACGGCTGATCCTCGGGTGATACCTGAGGCCGGGAAACTGACAAGTATTTCCTATGACGAAATGCTTGAGCTGGCCAGCCTGGGGGCTCAGGTGCTGCAGCCCCGGTCGGTAGAATTTGCCAAGCAGTACGGGGTACAGTTGCATGTGCGCTCCAGCTTTAACCAGAACCCGGGGACTCTGGTGTGGGAGGGACAAGGGATGGAGAGGGAGATGGCGGTTACCGGCGTGGCCTGCGACCTGAACGTGGCCAAGATCGGCATCTTCGGCGTACCGGACCGGCCGGGGGTAGCCGCCAGGTTATTCGGCTCCCTGGCTGCTCGCAGCATCAATGTGGACATGATCGTGCAGAGCACCACCGCCGGGGAACGGAACGATATCAGCTTTACGGTGGGCCGTACCGACCTGGAACAGGCGGTGGCCACGGTAAAGCAGGTAATAGGTGAAGTCGGGGCCAGCGGCTTTACCACTGACGCCGGGGTGGCCAAGGTTTCCATTGTCGGCGCCGGGATGATAACCAATCCCGGCGTGGCCGCGCAGATGTTTGCGGCTTTGGCCCAGGAGGCCATCAACATTGATATGATAAGTACCTCGGAGATCAAGGTGTCATGTGTGATCCGGCAGGAAGCGGCCACCCAGGCGGTGCGAGCCCTCCACCGCGCCTTCCGCCTCGGGGAAGCGGCCGAACTGGCCGTCGGGACCTGAGGAGGTACGCGGCAGGTTCGAGCCAGGCGGTATTAACCATACCTGTCTGCTGGCGAATTTACTCTTGTCCTGAGTGCCCGGGGCTATACCCGGGCTTGTCTTTGTACGCCTCAGCGTGAATATCAGACGGCAAGGTAGTCTTTCACCATCCGGTGATCAAGTTCCGCGCCCTGCCCTGTAGCCACGATTTCACCCTTTTGCATCCCGTAGTAGCGGTCGGCCAGTCCCAAGGCGAAGTCCATGTACTGCTCCACCAGGAAGCCAGGGGCTTTACGGTGTATTCTGGTAATGGTTCCTGATATTACTGGCGGCGAAAAGAAGTAAGTTGCGGTATCATCCAACGGTGGACTTCTAATCGGAGGTGACCGTCGTGCGCCCTTATCGCCCGCCGATCCTTTTGTTGCTGCTAACGGTTATCATGGGAAGCTTCGTTTACACGGCCCACGCCGTGGCCGCTACCTTCGGCACCAGGACCCTGCTTTTCGGCTCTCAGGGGGAAGACGTGGCCCTGCTCCAAGGGTTCCTCAACGGCGTCGGGTACCAGGCCGGTCCCGTGGACGGGATTTTCGGGGGTAAGACACAAAAGGGTACCCAAAGCTTTCAGCAGGAAAAGGGGCTAACCCCGGATGGCGTCGTCGGACCCCAGACCTTCGCCACCATTGAAAAGGCCCAGAAAACACCAGCCACCAACCGCTACCTGGCGCGTCCCGGAGATAGCCTTTATACCATTGCCCGGCGCTACGGCACCACGGTCACGGCTCTAAAACAGGCCAACATCCTTACCGGGGACACCATCTACGCCGGCCAGTACCTGACCCTTCCCGGCGTGGGCCCCGTAACTCCCTGGGGAAAGCAAGCCCCCGGGGAACGCGACCGGCCCCTGACCGACGTCCAGGCAGCCAAGGGGATCCCAGTTCCCGTACCGGACTTGACCATAGTGGTGGACAAGTCTGACCACACCTTATCCCTGTTCTCCGGTGGAGTATGGCTCAAGTCCTACCGGGCTGACTTCGGTGACGGAGGGCCGGGCGACAAAGAGGTCTCCGGCGACCACCGTACCCCGGAGGGATGGTTTTACGTCAGCGAGCGTTCGGTTTTGGACCCCCCCGACTACTACCTGGGCTCCCGCTGGTTGCGCCTGAGCTACCCTGGCATGGAGGACGCCGAGCGGGGACTGGGGCAGGGGTTGATTGACTGGCCAACCTACGAGGCGGTTGTCGCCGCCAACGCCGGTTTTGCCACCCCGCCCCAGCAAACGGCCTTGGGCGGCGGCATCGGCATTCACGGTGGCAGCGTGCCGGAGTTCGGTGAGGACTGGACCTGGGGCTGCATCGGCCTGGCTAACGCCGACGTGGAAGAATTTTTCGACCAAGTGCGCATAGGAACGCCAGTGGTAATCGTCCCGTGATGATCCCGCGACGGGTTCGCTAACAGCCCGGTTGCAGTGGGTGACCCGGCTTTATCTGTGCGGCCGTGGAGCACGCCACGGCGTTTACGCCGGCGCGTAAGGCATGCTCCGCCAGTGATTAGATGTATAAGATGTAAATCTCTCCTTGACTTCTCGTCCTTGATGGCTTACAATATACCCATGACGGGCCGGGACGTAGCGCAGCTTGGTAGCGCACCACCTTGGGGTGGTGGGGGTCGCTGGTTCAAATCCAGTCGTCCCGACCATTTGCGATGATGTTTGCGACCAAAATATGGAATTTTGGCCGGTTGGGGGAGCCCATGGGCTGGGCTGAGAACGGGACAGAACCCGTAGACCCTTTGAACCTGACCTGGGTAATGCCAGCGGAGGGAAGCACGGCTTGTCATACGGGCAGAAGGCCGCCTTTCACCGGGCGGCCTTTAACTATTTCGTTGGAGGGAGGGATGGCCGTGCAGATTTTGGTAAATGGGCGGGCGGAGGTGCTGCATGATCCCGTTACCGTTCAGGACTACCTGAATGGCAAAGGACTTAGCCCGCACGGCCTGGCAGTACAGCGGAACGGTGAGATCCTGGCCCGCGATTCCCTAGCGACCACCTGGCTTGCCGACAACGACCGGCTTGAACTGATCAGAATTGTGGGAGGGGGGTAAGGGTGGAGGATGTATTGGTAGTTGGCGGTAAAACCCTGCGCAGCCGGCTGATTCTCGGGACCGGCAAGTTTCCCCGCGATGATATTCTGCCCGCCGTGATTGCCCGGGCCGGCATCGAGGTGGTAACCGTTGCCTTGCGGCGGGCGGATTTTCATGCGTCCGGAGATAACCTCATTAATTACCTGCCTGAGAATATTATCCTGATGCCCAATACCTCGGGGGCCCGGACCGCTGACGAGGCGGTACATATTGCCAGGATAGCCCGGGCGGCGGGCTGCGGCGATTGGGTTAAGGTGGAGGTAGTGGCCGATAACAAATACTTGCTGCCGGATAACCAGGAAACGGTGCGGGCCACCGAGATTCTGGCCGGGGAAGGGTTTCAGGTCTTCCCTTACATGGGCCCGGACCTGATGACCGCCAGGCGGCTGGTGGCAGCCGGCGCGGCCGCAGTAATGCCCCTGGGCGCCCCCATTGGTTCCAATCGCGGGTTACGCACCAAGGAATTGATCCGCATCCTCATTGACGAGATTGACTGGCCGATCATCGTGGACGCAGGGCTGGGCCGGCCGTCGGAGGCGGCCGAGGCCATGGAAATGGGGGCTGCGGCCGTGCTGGTGAATACAGCCATTGCCACGGCAGAAGACCCGGCGGCCATGGCTGAAGCCTTTGCCCTGGCGGTGAAGGCCGGCCGGCAGGCCCATCTGGCCGGGCTGGCTCCCACCCGGCAGGTGGCCGTGGCTTCTTCGCCTTTGACCGGGTTCCTGCGTCAGGAGGAGGAACGGGCATGAGCTTTTACGATTACTACCAGGGACTCAAGGACCTGAACTGGGAAGAACTCTGGGCGGGAATAACGGCCGGGGACGTGGAGCGGGCTCTGGCCAGGGAAGCCCTCACCGAACGAGACTACCTGGCCCTGCTTTCACCGGCAGCGCGATCTTTTCTCGAACCCATGGCCCAGCGGGCCAGGCGTTTGTCCATCCAGCATTTCGGCCGGGTCATCGTGCTGTATACCCCCCTTTACCTTTCCAATTATTGCGTTAACCGTTGTCTCTACTGCGGGCTGAGTGCGTCTAACCAGATAGCCCGGAAGACCCTCACCCCGGAAGAAATAGAAGCCGAAGGCAGGGCCATTGCCGGCACCGGCCTGCGCCACCTGCTTTTGCTGACGGGGGAAGCCAGACGTCATGCTCCCTTAGGTTACCTGGTGGAGGCGGTAAAGCTATTGCGCCCTTACTTTTCCTCTCTGAGTATTGAGGTCTACCCCCTGGAAACCGAGGAGTACCGGACCTTGCTGCGGGAGGGAGTGGATGGCCTGACCGTTTACCAGGAGGTGTACGACGAAGAGGTATACGCCCAGGTGCATCCGGCCGGCCCGAAACGCGATTACCGCTTCCGGTTGGAGGCCCCGGAGCGGGCCTGCCAGGCAGGCATGGTATCCGTGAACATCGGCGCCCTCCTGGGGCTCAATGACTGGCGCCGGGAAGCCTTTGTCACCGGCCTGCACGCAGCCTACCTGCAGGACCATTACTGGGCCACCGAGGTGGCCGTATCTTTCCCGAGGTTGCGCCCCCATGCCGGCAGCAGTTTCGTTCCCACCGTAGAGGTTACTGACGCGGACCTGGTACAGATGATGTTGGCTTTGCGCCTTTACCGTCCCCGGTTGGGGATCACCATTTCTACGCGGGAACGGCCGGAATTACGGGATAGGCTGGTAATGCTGGGGGTGACCAGGCTTTCGGCCGGTTCTTCCACGGAGGTGGGGGGCCGGACCACCGCCGACAAGGGCGAAGCTCAGTTTGAGGTGGCTGACCGGCGGACAGTGGCTGAAATCTACCAGATGGTTTTGCGGCAGGGGTACCAGCCGGTATTCAAGGACTGGGAACCCCTGGCCGGGTAAAGCGAGGGAGAAGAATGGCCAGAAACCTTGGGGCTTTGGACACAGACATCTACGCCATTACCGCTGAAGACTACTCCCGGGGCCGCAGCAACCTGGAGGTGGTGCCGGCCCTGATCCGGGCCGGGGTCCGGCTGATCCAGTACCGGGAAAAGGAGAAGTCCGTGCGGGCCAAATACTACGAGTGCCTTGCCCTCCGGGAGTTGACGGCAGCGGCCGGCGTGGCGCTCATGGTCAATGACCAGGTGGACCTGGCCCTGGCGGTAGGGGCTGACGGCGTGCATCTCGGCCAGGACGACCTGCCGGCAGAGAAGGCGCGGGATCTGGTGGGGGAGGAGTTGCTGATCGGGCTGTCCACCCACTCTCCGGAACAGGCCCGGGCGGCTTTGAAGACAGGGGCAGTGGACTACATCGGGGTCGGCCCTCTGTTTGCCACCAGCACCAAGAAGGATGTAGTTGCTCCGGTGGGATTGGGCTACCTGGACTATGTGGTTGAGAATATTCCCTTGCCCTTTGTGGCCATCGGCGGCATTAAAGAGCACAATATTGCCGAGGTGCGCCGGCACGGGGCCCGCCTGATCGCCATGGTCACCGAGATTGTGGGCGCTCCTGACATTGAGGAGAAAATCCGCTCCCTGCGCGTGGCCCTGGCTACGTCGTAGCGGGACGTAAAAGAACAGCACTGCTCTCCTGGCGCAGACTTGTTCACTATTCTACAGCAAAAGGTCCCTTGGTTGTCTTCATGCCAACAACTTCCAGAATACGCACGGCGAAATGCAGGTCAAGGTTTCGTGGGCCATCCAGCTCGTATCCCAGGAGATGTTTTATTTTTTCCAACCGGTAACGAAGGGTGCCGGTGTGGATGTATAAGGCTGCCGCTGTCGCTGCCAAGTGCCCGTTGTGATCAAGGAAGGCTTTTAGCGTTTCCACCAGTTTCGTGCCCTTGGTCCGGTCGTACTCGAGCAACGGTCCAAGTTGTTGTTTGGCAAACTTTAGCAAAGCTTCCGGATCTTCGGCCTGGGTCAGCATTCCGACTATCCCCAGAGAATTCCATGCCACGATGGCCCCGTTTTCTCCCCTGCACCTGGCGACGTCAACGGTCTGCCGGGCTTGGCGATAGGCGTTGGTATAATCGCCCGGGCATGTACACCTGTCGCTTATACCAATGGTTACTGTGTAGCCATGGAGCCTTTTCTCTATACCTTTCTTGACGTGGCGGCATACTTCTTGGACTATGGTAGCCCCTGGCCAGCGCAGCGGTATCAGTTCCTCCGCTACCAGTGCTACCAGACCTGCTCCCTTGAGTGACACGCTTATCCCCTCTCCCCTTGGAAAAACCTCAGAGGCCATGGCTGCCAAGCGCGAACTCACCTCCACGGCAGTGTCGCGGTTTTTGCCCCTGACCGCAACGGTATCTGGCTCGATGAGTACCAGGAAATGAGGGGCGTTCAGATTGTGGCCTAGGAACTGCGCCTGTTTGGTTATGGCTTCTTCGTCGGGGTAGCTGGCAGCGATGAGCTCGTTGACGAGGCCTCCCTTGAGTTTGGCTTCAGTCTCGTGCACTGCCTTTTCCCGGAGCAGATATAAGCCGTAGACAGTGGCGGCTTGTTGGATGGCGAGGAGTTCGTCCTCATTTATTTTGGCATTGCGCTCTGATGCACAGATATACCCGGCAATCCGGTCACGGCAAAATACCGGGACAAAAAACTTGGTGAGATCTTCTCCGTTTGCGGAAACCGGCGGGATGCGGACGACCGACTTATTAGCCAGGCCCCACTTCATGTGGTCCCGGACGACGCGGTGCTCCCTGAAAGATCCGGGCAACGTGCCGGTTCTCGCGGCTTCACTGAGATAAATGTCGCCCTGGGAAAAGGTTTTGCTACAGGCCAGAAGGCGGTGGGAAGCATCGAATAAGCCTACAGGATTGCCGATGAGGTCTTCAAGGGTATCGGCGGTAGTTTGTAGGTCGGCCTCGTGGAATATCAATGACAGGAGCCGCTCCTGAACTTTCATCATCCTGCTCAGCCTGCGGGTCTGATTTTCCAGTCGCCTGTTGGCTTCTTTGAGTTGGGCTGCGGCTTTCTTTTCGTGTTCGTAGAGTATCTTCGTTTCGGACAGCAGATGCTGAATGCCTGCTGATAGATAGTGGTTTTCGACTAAAGTGGCCACTACAAAGGCGAGGAGCCTGATTATTTCGCAGTCATGGGTCGTGAAATCGCCAGCAATTTTATTGGCCAGGTGGAGGTTGCCAATCCGCTCTTGGCGGTATTCCAGTGGAACTATTACCGCGTTCTTTACCGCATACTTCTGGACATAATGGTGGTCTAGGCGGGGATCTTCTAACGGGTTGTTGGACACCCATAACCCATCAGCGGTGGAGAAGAACCTTACCGGCGCCTTATCGTCGGCCAGCCTCATACGGCTTATTATAGGGTCTCCCTCGGCAAACATCGTGCAGGTCTCCAATTCCCCTCGCCCAGCGTCGTACAGAGCCACGCCCGCCACCTGAGCTCCGACAATGGCGCGAACACTCTCTATAACCCCCATTAAATCCCGGCTTATCAGCGTCTGGGTATGATCCTCCTTTGCGGAAAGCATTAACCCTTCACCCCTCGCCCTGTTATCATTGAACAGTTGGTGAATAGTTGGTTTAATTTAGTTTCGCCAACAAAAAGCTAATTCCTTCTTCTGCGGCTTTAAATGTTTTTGTAATAAACATCAAACCTGGTCAGTCAGATTTAGCAAAAATGTATAATGACTTCCTTGATACGGTCTAATACAATACTTTCTGGGGGGCAGCCCGGCCTCGTAGCCTCCCAGCTTTAGTCCGTTGTACAAGAAGGGAGATGAAGAAACGGTTCAACTTATGAAAATCAACTTATGAAAAAATAGGGGTGACATAGCAACGAAATAAAAGGATTAATGAGATGGTTTATCTGTCTGTTCGGGAGAGGAGGACTTTAGCGGCCTACAAGGATTTGCGGCAATTTATGGATAAGTTACGCTCCATAGAACAACCATGGAGGAAGATCCCTTCCTTCCGGGTGGTTTCGGGCTGATATTTACCAGTTCTGGATTCGGAAAGAATCTGGGCAGCCTCGCCAGGGTCAAACTCCAGGGGTACGAAGGCCTTGCCCCCTTCCAGCCGCAGCTCTTTTACCAGCTTGCGAACGGTGGAAGGAGCGCCGGTAAAGCCGTGTTCTTCCACCAGACGCTGGTAGATGCGGTCAGCGGTGTGGCGTTGTTTCGCGGGTGCGGTTTTATCCTTGGCCAGCCATTCCCTGACCACCTCTTCCACAGGTCCGGTTACCGGGCGCTCATATCTTCGATGTTTGCCTTCCCAGGGCATGTTCTCGCCCTGGCAGTAACGTTTCACCGTATTGCGGGAAATACCCACCTATGAAAAACCGCAACCCTGGTTTTGGATAGCTTAGGCTGCAGGTTGGGGTGTTTGTGCCGTAACTACCTCCTCTTCTACGACAGACGCAATCTTTCGCGGCAAATCGCCGCTAACCCTGTACGGCAGCGCCCGCTTGTGCATGCGGCGGATCTTCTTTCGCCGCAAGTCTTCCCTGAGGTAGCGGTACTCCATGTTCTTCGTTAGCATGGCCCAGATGATGGTAGGCAGTTTCCTTGCCGCGGCCACAATGGCAATCTTGGGCCCTTACGCTTTAGGAGCCGCAAGTAGAAGTCTCGGAGGGCCCCTGGTTGTCCCACCACCTTGTGGGCGACCTGGATGAGGATCCAGCGCAGCATGCTCCGGCCCGCCTTGGTAATGTGCCCGGTGTACCTGGTCTTGCCCGATTGGTGCACCGAAGGAACCAGGCCGGCGTAGCTGGCCAGCTTCTTCGCGGAGGCAAAGCGCTTGATGTCGCCAATCTCGGCCAGGATGGTCAGGGCAGCCAGGACGTCTATCGCTGGTATGCCTATGAGAATCTCTATCCCAGGCAGGGCGGTGGCCCTGTGGTTCAGCTCTTTCTCAATGGCCGCCATTTCCTCCTCCAGGGCTTCCAGAGCCTTGAGGTTTGAGGTTAGGACTATCTTCTCCACTTCGGGCAGTTCACTAAGCTCCCGGAGAAACTGCCTCCCTGTTACCCCAAACAGGTCGCTCACCGGTACGGCGATAGCTGCCTGGCCAGGACGGCGTGGATGCGGTTTTTAACGCCCACGATTTGCTTCTTTAAGGCCGCCCGGTGGTGGAGAAGGGTTCTTAATTCCCTTTCTTCTTTAGACGCCACCCAGCAGGCGCAGACGAAGTCCGCGGCCAACAGCCTGACTAAAATCTCGGCGTCCACCTTGTCAGTCTTGATCCTGGCCTCGGCGATGGCCCTGGTCCTTATGGGGTTGACGACGACCACTCGCGCGCCGTGGCCCGCTAAGATATCATAGATCATGGAGACATTGCCTGTGGCTTCAAGGGCCACCTTGCAGTTGCCGTCAAGCTCCTTGGCGAACCGCTTCCACTCCTTCTTTTCGTTGGGGAAGCGGAAACGCCTGATGGTGTTGTCCGGCAGGAGCTCTGCTCCCTCACAGTACGACTTGTGCACGTCAAGGCCGAAATACCGCAATCCTGGCAACCTCCTTGTTTTGGGGCAGGCAAAGGTAAGCGCGACACTCACCTATCCGGGCTTAGAAGCCCACTTGGGCGAGTCGAGGGGGCGGCCAAACAACCTGTCGGGCTTTGTTGCCCATATCATAGAACGGCCGCCCTTGCCTGCGCCCAACCTTGCTGAAATACCCCGACCCTTAACTGTTTAATTCGCCAGGGTTGCGGTTTTATCATGCCAACAACTTACGGGATATGGCGCGTTGGGAAAGCTTTTCTACTGCATACAGGTATCTTATTTGTTCGTAAAGGTTTATGTTGATCACTCCCTTTTCTACCCCCTGCTACTGTGAGCTTTTCCTCCAGTATACAGGGGTTTGGGGAAGTGGCTCAGTTTACAATAGCAAAATCGGCCCAAATGGCTCAGTTTGACAATATCATTACACGCAATTCCGGTGCCTGGGTGGCTCACCTTGATATTATCAATCTGAGCCAAAATGGCTTACTTTTATTTTAGCGAAAGCAAAGGATTGTTGACGGTTACTTACCGGATCCAAGTCAAACAAAACTTCAGATAGGAGGTAAGAAGAGATGTCAATTGCTGAAGTAAAACTAGGCGAAATGCGGCTCAGCTTTCAGTATGGTAAAGTCCCTAAAGAGGTAACTGATAGGGAGATTAGAAAGGAGCCCTCTAAAAGGGCTAAGAAACTACGCGATGACTATTTAAATGCTAAAATTTCCCTTGATATCGAGTTTCCCTATTGGTACACGCGAAAATGGATTGAAGAAGAAGGTCAGCATCCTTTAATCAGGCGGGCACTGGCTTTGAAGTGTGGATTCGAGCATCTTACGCCCATGATTCGTGCCGGCGAGCTTTTGGTGATGCAAAAAACGCGTTATATCAGGGGTGCCTTTGTCATGCCCTGGACGGCCAACCGTTATCCCTTAAGCATTGAAGAAAGGATGGAGCACGAGGCTGAAGAAGCTTCTAAGATGAGCTTGGAAGAAGTTGTTGTATTGGCAAAGGGCGGCGGCAACGTTACCCAGAGTGCAGGTAATGTTCTCTCCATTTCAGGCCGCTTCGGCATTCGGAGAGAAGAATTCCCTATGTTAGTTGAAGTATGTCGATACTGGAAAAATAAGTCTTCCGAGGATACCTGTTTTATGTGGGCGGCAATGCACCCTAAGTATGATCAATACTTAAATATGAAAAAGGCTGTCTTAATGCACGTAGACCTTGAGTACTCACTTCGCCATGGCCGTAACGTTGTTAACTATCAGCTTCCCCTTCAAATTGGTTTTAAAGGCATGATTGATGCCTGTACGGAAAAGATTAACGCCAATATTAAGGAAGGTAATGCGGATAAGATTGCCTTTTGGAAAGCAACGATAATTGTTATTGAAGGGGTGCAAGCTTGGATTAGGAACTACGCTAAGGAGGCTAAGAGATTAGCTGCCAAGGAAAAGAATGTTAAGCAAAAACAAGAGTTCGAAGAGATTGCCGGGCGCCTGGAATGGATTGCGGAGAACCCGCCGCGCACTTTTATTGAAGCACTGCAGCTTTGCTGGACCTGTCACATCGCCGTTGTGAATGAATTACAAATTTCGGGGCTTTCACCCGGCAGGTTGGGTCAGGTTCTTTACCCGTTCTGGAAGCAGGATATCAAAGAGGGCCGGATTACCCGGGAGCAAACGCTTGAGATATTAGAGTGCATGAGGGTTAAATTCACCGAGATTGAAATAGCCCAGTCCGTCGGCACGATTGGCTTGACGGGGGGGAGCACCTTTAATAACTTGTGCATCGGCGGCGTCAATCCGGATGGAACTTCAGCTGAAAATGAGCTGGAGGAACTAATTATTGAGTCGGCCATGACTTGCGCTACGCCGCAACCCACCCTCACAGTGTTATACGATGGTAAGCTGAGCGAGAAGTTCTTACTCAAGGCCATCGAATGCAATAAGATTGGTACCGGCTATCCTGCCTGGGTGAATAACAGAGTAGCCATGGAGTATCTTATGAAGACATTCAAGGACGAGGGGATTACACTTGAGGATGCCCGGGCCTGGACAATCGGTGGATGTCTGGAAATCCAGCCAGGCGCCTTGGTTAACGGCCGGCTTGGTGCCGGATCTTACAGTTCTACCGGCGTGGGATTCATCAACATGCCCAAGGTCTTAGAGTTGGTACTATGGGATGGTGTGGATCCAAGGACGAAGGTAAGGGTGTTCCCACCGCATGGCTCTAAGCTTGAAACATATGAAGAGCTATATCGTGCCTGGCAACAGTATTTTTATGAAGTGGTAACTGTATTCGAAGAGATGTACAACCTTAAGGCAGCCGCCATGTTCAACATTGATAATCCCATCTTCTACTCAGCGCTTATGGCTGATTGTATAGAGAAGGGCCTGGATATGGATAGAGGCGGTTGTAGGTACAACAGAACCCTGACTACGTGGATTACCGGTCAGGTTAATCTTGCCAATTCACTGGCGTCCATTAAGAAGAATGTATATGAGGAAAGGAATTTCACTCTCGATGAGCTTAAAAATGCTTTAATTAATAACTTTGGTTACAGGAGTGCCCTAGAAACTTCTCAATTCTCTTTGCTTGACCAAAAAAGAGAAACCGATGAGTGGGCCCGGATTCATTCACTTTGTGTAAACGCCCCCAAATACGGCAATGACGATCCTTACGTAGATGAAATTTATAAGGATGTAATAGAGTACTGGAGAGATGTGGTTCCTCAGGTAAAGGACGTATTTGGGAGACCCTGGGTTCCGTGTCAGCTCTCGGTAGCATCTCACGGGCCTTTAGGTCAGGCGTGTATTGCTTCGGCTGATGGACGTTTGGCTGGTCTCACTCTCGCTGATGCTGCTCAATCACCATATCCTGGCACTGACCTTAACGGCCCATACGCCGTTTTGAACTCGGCGGTTATAATTGATCACTCCGACTACCAGAATACCCAGTTAAACCTTAAGGTACACCCTAGCTGTATTAAAGGCACTCAAGGTTCTAGGAAGCTTTTGGAGCTAATCAAGGCTTATATGGACAAGGGTGGTTATCACATTCAGTTTAATGTAGTAGATACAAGAATGTTGAGAGATGCACAGGACCACCCGGAGAACTATAGGGACCTTCTGGTAAGGGTGGCCGGATTTACGGCGTATTGGGTCGAGCTTTCCAAGCCGATTCAGGATGAGATCATTGCCAGGACTGAATATGGGGAAATATGAGCATTCCTGTAATCCTTTTTAAGGGGGTTGACCAACAAAAAGACCTCCTGGTACAAATAGGTTAGAGCAAACACAAAAAGTACCGGAGGTCGAGATTAATGACGAAACGAAACAAAAACCTAAAAGAGATTCGCAAAGTCCACACCCTGATTGTAGGTGTCGACATTGCGAAAAGGACCCACTGGGCCCGCACGCTGGACGGATCAACGGGTATTGAAGTGGGCAGCGTCTTCTCTTTCCAGAATAGCATAAACGGCTTTACCCGTCTATTTAGGTAGAATGCACCTGATCAAAGAACAAATCGGCGCGAAAAACATCGTCGTGGCCATGGAGCCTTCCGGCCACTACTGGAAACCTCTGGCCAGCTACCTGGTCAATAGCGGTATCCCGGTAGTTATCGTCAACCCCTACCGCGTAAAAAACCAAAAGAACTCGACGATAAACTCACCCACCAAAAACGACCGGAAAGACGCCCTGATCGTGGCCACTTTAACCAGGGAAGGACGCTTTTTCCACTGCTATCTACCCAAAGGGATCTGGGCGGAACTCCGGGGGTACACCCAAAACCGCCACCAGCAAAAGGCCAAACTAAACGCCGCCCAGAACAATCTGGTAGCGATCCTGGACGAGTACTTTCCCGAGCGGGTTTTTAAAAACCTTCTGGGGAAGGCCTCCCTGTACATCCTGACCCACCGACCCTTCCCGGCCGACCTAAAACAGCTCACGGTAGAAGAGCTGACTGCTGAACTTAAGGCAGCCAGCAGCGGGAAAGTGGGTCAAAAACGGGCCGTTCTTTTACTGGCCGCGGCCAACGAATCCATCGGCGTACCGGAAGGCCTAACCGCCGCCCGCTTGCGCCTGACCCAGTGCTTGGAAGAAATCTTCTTCTGGCAAAAACAATTAACCCAAACTGAAGCGGCCACGGAAAAGGCCCTGGTCAACACTGGTTTAGCCGAATACCTTTTGAGCTCCCGGAATCGGAGTCGTTACTGCCGCCAGCTTCTTAGGGGAAGTGGGGGATCTGACCCGGTACGAAGACTGGCGCCAGATCCGCAAACTGGCCGGTTACAACCTGACCATAAACCAATCTGGGGATTCTAAAAAAGGAAGCACAACATTCTCCAAGCGGGGCCGCTCAGGATTGCGAAACATTCTCTACCACGCCGCGCCTGTTCTGGTAGCCAAAAACCCCAGTTTAGAGCGCTTTACGCTTACCTGAGAACCCGGCGGGAAAATCCGCTGAAAAGCAAGCAGGCCCTGGTGGTGGTCGCCTGCAAACTCCTGCGGGTAATGTTCACCTTGGCCAAAGAAAAACGCCTTTACGACCCGGAGAAGGTTCTGAGCAGCTACCGCCGGCAGCAACTGGCGGCCTAAAAGGCTTGTGGACGTGGGGACAGGCGGCGGAGATCTTCTCCCCGCCAGAAGTTGTTAACCGAAAACCTTGGTTTACAGGCGGTCCGTTGGCCTGCCCCTTTGTCCACACTCGCTTGGACACGGCTCAAAAGCGTTGCCCACATATCCACAAGCCTGACAATGATAGAAAATCAGTACAAAAAGAAACATCTTGGGTGAGGGAAACCAAAAACCTCCA
Source organism: Clostridia bacterium (assembly GCA_004347685.1). Lineage (GTDB taxonomy): Bacteria > Bacillota > DSM-521 > Neomoorellales > SLTJ01 > SLTJ01. The sequence goes on along the minus strand of SLTJ01000041.1, from coordinate 2,227 downwards.
TTAGGGCATGACCCTGCATACGAGTAACGGTGCCCCACCCGCCCCCATTATGCTGAACGAAGGAATGTAGGGCTTTTGACCCCGGGAGACATGATAGGATAAGCAGGGGGCGCTCAGGTGGGTTAGACCACCCAAGACAAATTTCTTAAAAATGGTAGATAGAGTGAGCTTTTTAGAGCATCAATGAAAAATATTGAGATAGGAGGTTTAGAAAAATGGCTAACGATGTAAGATGCATGGATTGCGAATTTTGTATAACCCATGATGTTTTTGAAGGCTATTGTGAGGCTAACGAAGAGAGGGTATTAATTGATACCACCGCCAACGAATGCTCTCGTTTTAAACGGGCGTTAAAATGCAAGTTTTGTAGTCAATATAAAGCGATTGATAGTAAAGAATTTGCCGGTGAATGTAAGGGTAATATAGTTTATCTTGATCTTCGAGGCTGTGCAAATTTTAAGCCCGGGATATACGATTTCCAATGTAATAAGTGTAGGCTCTTGTAAACGCCCAGAAAACTCCAGGTAAAATCGGGTAATAAACCAATTGAAAGGAAGTAATGGCAAAAAGTACAAAGCGTGTTGAACGAGGGAATCAACCAGGCTGTGGTAGCAGTAAATATGAGTCATAATTGGGTGATAGAGGAAAACAGGGGAACAAAAAAGAGAATAGCAAAGCTAACCCTTAAAATATGCGTGCGTAAGGGGATTGGTTGGAAAGAGCGTGCTTAGGCGGGTAAAATCTTAGGCTGCCAGTGGCTGACCCAGCATCTCAGCCCAGATGTCCCAGCCGTGAGAAGAGGCTTCGGCAATCCAGGCATCCAAGTGCTGGTTCATGGCCACCAGGTGGCTACGCCAGAACCAGGCCTCCTTGCTCCGAACGCGGCAACGTTCCAGCCCATAACCAACCTTGGCCCGCTTAAAAGAGCGCTCGGAGGCGGAACGTTTGGCGTAAACTTTCTTCAACGACCGGACCCTGGCGAGTGCAGCGGAGAAAGACAACAGTCTTGTCGGATCGGCGACGGCCCAAAGGGAGAGACTTTCGCGCCAGAACTGCCAGAAACCGACATGAGATCGTCAGGAAGGGAGCAAAAAGAGGCACCGCTTCAATCAGGGCATGGAGAAATGTTTCGACCTTCGTTAAGGAGAGCGTCATAGCCCTACAAAGCAAAGCTATTTTCGATGCCCAGTCGTCCCTACACCGCCTGGGGAGTCATTTTTCGAGGGCTTGAATGATAACGGTAGAGAGTGTTTCCGAGAACATAGACTTTGCAGGAAGGAGGGGTTAACCTTGTAAGGTCAAAACATTGTGCAGCGCAGGGTCAATGGGCCTGTTTCAGAAGCATTTATAGCTTAACTTAGTAGGTTCTCGGTAATGCTCAGAAAACCCCAGGTAGGATTTGGGTATCAATTAGAAAAATGTGATTGATGGTTAGTATTGCCAAGAGCAGGTAGGCATGGATGGTCGGGCGAGCATGTGAGGCTTGAGAAGCGGCAGCTAGCAGCCGCAAAAAGGCATAGTAAGGTTGGCCCTCTAAAGGAGAGGGATTTGGGGGAAGGAATGTAGTTATGTCTGTCTACGCTTTAATTAAGCAGCTAAAGGGTAACCCAGTACCTCTGCCCAGACGTCAAAGCCGTTTTGTTGGGAGTTATCTACCCAGGCATCCAGGTGTTGGTTCATGGCCACCAGGTGGCTGCGCCAGAACCAGGCTCTTTTGCTCCTGACCCGGCAGCGCTCCAGCTCATAGTCTGCCTTGGCCCGCTTAAAGGAGCGTTCCACAGCCGAGCGCAGCGCATAGACCTTCTTCCAGGCGTGAGAATTGCGTGGCGTAGGAGTAAACAAGCGCAAGTCATCGTAAGGTTTGGTGTAAACCGTACGACCGTAAGGAGAAGTAGAACAAGGCGTAGTGCAGTTAACCTTCTGTTTGACCTTTCGGCTACCGGCCGTCATAGGGCAGCGCCATTTGAGGCGGGAGCGATCCTTGTCAAAGCCGTTGTAGACCATCCAAAAACTAGAGTAATGGTAAAAAATACCGTTGGGTGATTGGTTGTCAAGCAGCAAATTTGGTCATGAGCAACTATTGCCAAAGCATAATTTAACAAATCACACATGCACCAACGCAGACGCAGACGTACATTTTCATTTCCAGCCATTTCTCCCTGATACCCCCAGAGAGTTAGTACTACAGCGTAAGTTTGTTTCCTAAATTTTAGGTTTATCCGGTATC
>SLTJ01000017.1 GCA_004347685.1 Clostridia bacterium | reverse complement strand
TTGTTTACCTCAAACTGCTCCTGGCCCGCTTCTTCCCGGCCGTCAATAAAGAGGTTGCATGTTTCATTTTCTTGCACGAAGATCACCACCCTTTAAATGGTTTCTACTTCTTATGTCCTGGATAGGCTTACCGCAATCACCGCATAACATCACCACCCTCTAACTAAACAAGCGGTCCCGGGTTTTATCTGAGCTTAAATACATCACCTAGCAAAAATCATGCCAGCTCACAGGATCTGGGCAACTGGCGGGTTTAATCCGCTTTGTACGGACGAATCGGTGGATAATCCATTGGCAATGCGATACTAATGCTTATCAACGCTTATCAGCTAGCGGATCAGTTGGGTTCACTGTTTACGTCAAAGCCCTGTGGCTGGAGCAGGGTTATTTTGTCATGGTCAATCTTGTATTGACGGCTACAATAGGGAATTGGTCCCTTAGCAACGGACATCTTCTTTTTGGTTCCGGCCAGTCCGGGTTAAGGAATTAGGTTTGATTGTCCCACGCTTGAACTCAGCTATTCCCGGCTATACGGGCGTATTGTAGCACCGGCGGCCAGATTGTTTTGCTAATTGACTTCCCGTGAGGTATATGTTAAAATACAAACATAGTATTAGACCGGCTGGCCGGTAGAGATCTTGACAAGGATATGGTAAGGGTATAGTAGCGGTATAGCTCTTGTGCCAGGTATCTTCCGCCCCATGAGGCCTGGCATAAGGGGCGGTTTCCTGCCAAAGGTGCGCTTGTGGCTGCGCCTCGGTCAGGTGGGCTTTTTTCTTTGTGGCTTGAGGCGTGGTGGTGAAAACTTCAGCATAAGGGGGAATGATAATGGGTTTGGAGGACAGGGTAGCCATTATCACTGGCGGTGGACAGGGTATAGGGGAGGCTATCTGTCTGGAGCTGGGCCGGCGGGGTGCTAAGGTCGCGGTGGTAGATATTAACCTGGAAAATGCCAGCAAAGTGGCTCAGACTATCAAAGACGCCGGCAGCGAGGCTATGGCCATCAAGGCCGATGTTTCAAGAAGGGCTGACGCTGAGAGGCTGGTTAGGGAAACGGTGGAGAAGTTTGGCAAGCTGGATATCCTTGTCAATAATGCCGGGATCAACCGGGATGCGCTTCTCGAGAAGATGACGGAGGAAGATTGGGATGCGGTAATCGCCGTAAACCTTAAGGGTACGTTCTTATGCATTCAGGCTGCTGCGCCTGAGATGCGTAAGAATAAGTATGGTCGCGTGATTAATTTTTCTTCAAAGGGTGGGGCGGCCGGAAATATCGGCCAGGTGAACTATTCTGCTTCCAAGATGGGGATTATCGGCTTAACCAGGTCGGTGGCCAAGGAGTTCGGTCGCTACGTTCAGAGAGAAGGGGCCGATATGACCTGTAACGCGGTTATGCCCGGCTATTTTGAGACCCCCATGACAGAAAAGATACCTGAGAAGATGCGGGAAGCTTTTTTGACGCAGGTGCCCCTGGGCCGGACGGCCAAGCCGCCCGAGATAGCTAAGGTTATTGCTTTCCTGGCCTCTCCCGATGCGGCTTATATCACCGGGATTGCCCTTGGGGTTGATGGAGGCTTTTTCATGGGCGTTCAGTCCTGAGGCTCCATATATCCATTTGCGCGGCAGGGGTGTTTTGACGCCTTCTTGCCGGACGAAAGAACGAGGAGGTATTGGCCCGTGCGAGCCATTGACGTTCATTCCCACCTCAGCACCAAGCCGATGATGGGGGATTCCATGGCCAAGTTCAACGAAGCCATGGAGAAACATTACAAGTTCAAACTGACCTTCAAGACCGAAGATGAGATGGCACAGGACTTTATTAAAGCTGATTGTAAGGGCATTCTGGTGGGATGGGATGCGGAAACAAATACTGGTTTGCCCCAACTGGATCACGATTATCTGGCCAAGGTAGTTAAGGACCATCCGGAAGCCTTCATTGGCGCTTTTTGCTCGGTTGACCCCTGGAAGGGTGAAATGGCCATTCAGGAGATCCGCCGCTGCGTCAAGGAGCTGGGCATGATCGGGGTTAAATTCCAGCAGGTGGCCCAGGGATTTTTCCCTAATGACCACCGGTTTTATCCAATCTATGAAGAATGCGTATCTCTGGGGGTACCCGTCCAGTTCCATACGGGATTTACCGGCATAGGTGCTGGCCTGCCTGGCGGCATGGGGTTAAAGCTTAAGTATACCCAGCCTATTCCGTACATAGACGATGTAGCGGCTGACTTTCCTAACCTGACCATAATCTGCTGCCATGCCTCCTGGCCCTGGCAGGAGGAAATGATAGCTGTGCTGAGGCATAAACAGAACGTTTATAATGAGCTATCCGGTTGGTCACCCAAGTATTTCAGCGATACCTTAAAGGCCGAAATTACCGGTGCCCTGCAGGACAAGTTTATGTTTGGCACGGATTATCCATCTATCACCCACGACCAGTGGTTGGGGGCCTTTGAGAAGTATATCACCAAGGACACGAAGATTACGGAAAAAGTGCTGACCGAAAACGCCAAGAGGATATTGAAGCTTAGCGTGTAGGTGCTATGTTGGCAATAAGAAATCTCCACTAGGCACTTTGCTGCCGCGACCTGGTGCAGAAGAGAACTAGAGGAGTAGGTTTACGCCTACTCCTCAGGTTTAATAGTGATCTGACTTTATCATCGCTCCCGGGTTTTTGCCAGGATGCTATATAAGGTGGGGTAGAGTAATCTTGTTGGATTTTTCTTTGACGGAAGAACAAACCATGATCCGGAACCTGGCCCGCAGGTTCGCCGATGAGGTGTTAGCCCCGGTTGCCCTGGAGTATGACGAGAAAGAGGAAATCCCCTGGGATGTGGTCAGGGAAGCCCATCGTCTGGGCCTGATGAACTTAGATATTCCAGTAGCATACGGCGGCCAGGGGCTGGATTTCTTTACTACGTGCATAGTAATGGAAGAACTGGCCACAGGGTGTGCCGGGATAATGCATACCCTGGAGGCGAATTCCCTCATGGCCAGGCCGTTGTTGCTGTATGGGTCTGAGGAGCAGAAAAGGGCATTCCTTTTGCCCCATTGCCGCGAGCCTCGTTTAGGAGCCCTGGCCCTCACCGAGCCTGAACATGGTTCGGACGTAACCACCCTGTCTACTAGGGCCGAATTTCAGGATGACAGTTACATTATCAACGGGCGGAAGTGTTTTATCACTAACGGCGGTGTGGCTGATCTCTACACCGTGTTCCCGGCCACTGACCCCTCTCAAGGTCCGAAAGGATTGTCGTGCTTTGTAGTACCTGGCAACCAGCCGGGGCTCAGTGGGGGCAGGAAAGAGAGGAAAATGGGGTTGCGATCGTCCCATACGGCCGATGTCATTTTTGACGGTGTACGTGTGCCACCGGAGAACCTGGTCGGGCTCGCCGGGCAGGGTTACCGAATAGCCATGGATACCTTAGAGGTCTTCCGCATACTGGCTGCGGCGGGGTCAGTGGGGATAGCGCGATCAGCCTTAGAGAAAGCCTGCCGCTATGCCGGCCAGAGACAGCAGTTTGGCCGCCCCATCGGGAGCAACCAGGCCATTCAGGTTCTGCTGGCTGATATGGGTACAGCCGTGGAAGCGGCGCGGCTGCTGGTATGGCGGGCGGCTTGGCTGGCCGATCAGGGCAGGGCTGACGGAAAGCTTGCGGCCATGGCCAAGACTTATGCTTCTGATACAGCAATGAAGGTGACTACCGATGCTGTCCAGATATTTGGCGGGTACGGATACATGCGGGATTATGGAATAGAAAAGCTGATGCGGGACGCCAAGGTGGGGCAGATTTACGAAGGTACCAACCAGATTCAGCGTCTGATTGTTGCGCGAGAACTCTTGAAGGAGCATGAGCATGCATAGCAAGGGTGGGAAGAATATGATCAGCAAGGAAGATCTCTTGACCAAAGCCGGAAAACCAGCGGAAGACGCCCTGCGGCTCCACCCCTTCTACCGGGGGAAAATACAGATTTTGCCCCGCTGCTGCGTGCGCAGCCTTGATGATTTTGCCATCTGGTATACCCCTGGAGTGGCCGAGCCTTGTAAAGTTATCAAGCAGAACAAGGAAGTGGTTTACGAGTATACCAGCAAGTGGAACAGCGTGGCCGTGGTTTCAGACGGCACCCGGGTATTGGGGCTTGGAGACATCGGCCCAGAAGCGGCAATGCCAGTCATGGAGGGCAAGGCTCTGCTTTTTAAATACCTGGGCGGGATAGATGCGGTGCCAATTTGCCTGGACACCAAAGACCCCGAGGAAATCATTAGAACCGTTAAGATCCTCCAGCCCTCCTTTGGAGGCATCAACTTGGAGGATATCGCCCAGCCGAAATGTTTTACCATCCTGGAAAGGTTGCGGCAAGAGATGGAGATACCCGTGTGGCATGACGACCAGCAGGGGACAGCCGCCGTTACCCTGGCCGGGGTAATCAATGCCCTCAAGCTGGTGGGCAAGGAAATTGACAAAGTGAAAGTAGCGATGATTGGGGCGGGAGCGGCCAACATCTGTATCGCCCGGATACTGATGGCCGCAGGAGTGACGCCGGGCAACATCATTATGACCGACAGCAAAGGTATTCTTAACCCGGATCGGATTGAACTCAAGGGCACACACCCGGAAAAGTGGGAGATATGCGAGAAAACGAATGCTGCAGGCACGGCAGGTGGTATATCCGAGGCCATGCGGGGAGCCGACATTGTTATTGCTCTCTCTACACCTGGCCCGAATGTCTTGCAGAAAGAATGGATTCAAACCATGGCTGACGATGCAGTAGTCTTTGCCTGTGCCAATCCGGTTCCTGAAATCTGGCCTTGGGAAGCCAAGGAAGCAGGAGCAAGGATTGTGGCCACTGGCCGGTCAGATTTCCCTAACCAGATAAATAACTCACTTGGCTTCCCCGCCATTTTCCGGGGAGCTTTGGATGTGCGGGCCAAAACCATTACCGATGAAATGTGCATTGCCGCGGCTCAGGAACTGGCTAGGTACGCGGAGGATAATGCTGTCCGAAGACTATTTGATTCCCACTATGGATGAATGGGAAGTTTATCCGCGTGTAGCTGCTGCAGTAGGAGCTAAGGCTGTGGAGCAGGGTGTGGCCAGGATAAACCGTACCTACCAGGAACTTTACGCTCAGGCCGAGGCTATGATTAAAGAAGCCCGTGACATCACCCGTCTTCTCATGGAACGGGGCCATATCCCTGAGGCTCCAGGATAGAGCGTAGGTTATCGGCGGCTCATATATCTTGACATCTTGACCAGTCTGGGGGTGAACAGTATAATCGAGGCGAATAAGCACATTTAAGAATTTTTGTGAGGGGGGGGGGGGGGGGGGGATTATCTTGGCAAACTTGCCGCCCTTTATCCAGGAAATAGCCAAGAGGGACCCGGAGTTACATGCCATTGTCTCGCAGCTATACGAGAAGGCTTTGAGCCCAGGGGCCCTGGATGCCAGAACCAAGACTCTCATTGCCCTGGATGCTTCCCACGGCGCGGCCGAAGGGGTGGCCACCCTAGCTAGTCGGGCCCGCAGTATGGGGGTTTCTGACGCGGAAATAGCTGAAGCCTTGCGGCTGGCTTATTTTGTGGCCGGGAACAGTACCCTGAAAACTTCGGAGGCGGCCTTCAGGCAGGAGTAGCAATATCTGCGGCCATGCGGGCCAGGGTATCCCTGGCGCGGGAGGGGGGAAGCTGTTCCAGGGCTTGCAGGGCCAGGCTTACGTGCCGGGCCGCCTGTTGTCGCGCGTACTCCAGGGAACCGGCTTCCCGCAGGGAGGCCAGCAGGACTCCGGCTTCCTCGTGGGAGATGGTGCCGGCCGCCAGCTTTTCCAGCCAGGGAGGACCCGGCGGTGCGGTAGAGAGAAAATGGATGAGTGGCAGGGTAACGACCCCCCGCCTGATGTCCTGCCAGGCATCCTTCCCCGTTATTGCGGGATCGGCCTCCAGGTCCAGGAGGTCGTCGGCGATCTGAAAGGCGATGCCCATGTGGTGGCCTAAGGTTTCCAAAATGGCGATCCGGGGTTGGTCCATCCCGGCCAGGATGGCCCCAGAGGCGCAGGCAGCAGCCATGAGTACGGCTGTTTTCTTTTCCACCCGCCGGTAGTAGCCGGCTTCGCTGCAATCGCTCTGCAGGAGTTCGGCGATCTCTCCTTCACACATGGCCCGGATGGCCCGGGTCACTTTCTTTAGTATGTCCTGGGGGGCGTTGCTGAGAAGGTCGAAGGCAGAGGCGAAGAGGTAATCGCCGGCCAGCACGGCCGGGGTCGAGCCGCAAACGCGGTAAAGGGCTGGGCGGGAGCGGCGGGTGCTGGCACCGTCCAGGAGGTCGTCATGTACCAGCGAGGCCAGGTGGATAAGTTCAATGGCCGCGCCCACTCGCTTAACCTGTTCCGGGTTGTGGGGGGCGTAGGTGGCGACCACCGCTACCAACCTGGATCGCAGCCTCTTGCCGCCCGGGAGACAGTAGTCCAGGAGGCTCTGTACCGTTTCTTCCTGGCTGGCCGTAACGGACCGAAGCAGTTGCTCAATTCCCTGCAGTTCTTCTAACGGCGACGGTGAGTTGTCCGTATCGTGTTCCCGCCCCGCTCCCGGCGGGCATGCATAGGCTCGAGAACCCGTGGTACTCCCCCCAGACCGGAAGATCTGGCCTCAGGCCGGAGGCGATCCTCCACCATGGCGGTCCAATTCCGGGCGCCAGCGGGCCTGCCCCCGACGCTCGATAGTATGGCCGATTCCGGCGGATAACATACGCCCGGGGTTGCCGGAGCCTGTCGCTTCCTGGCCCTGCACGCCGGCCGGCCCCAGACTGGCGGAGCCTCTGAATAAACGTTCAGAAGAAGGATCTTGCCGACTGCGGTCCTTTGGCCTCGTCACCGCCGTTTCTACCCGGACTGAAACCGCTGAACCATAGTGTTTAAGGTTTCGGCGTCGCTGGCCAGGCTGTTGGCGCTGGCGCTTATTTCCTCCACCGCGGCCGTCTGCTCTTCGGCTGCCGCGCTGATATTGGTGGCCCGGGTGCTGATTTCCTCGGCGGCCTGGCTAACCTCCTGCATGGTTTGCGCCACCTGCTGGTTGCTGGCCGCCAGCCGCCCGGCCGCCTGGCTGATGGCTTGGATCTGTAGGTCGGTTTCCTGGGCCGCGGCAACGATCTCCTGCAGGGCGGCGCGGGCCTGGGCAATGAGCTTTAACCCTTCATTGGTCTTTTCCGTTCCCTGGCCCATGGCCGCGGCGGCGGCGCAGGTGTCATTCTGGATCTGGCTCACCATGTCGGCAATGCGGGCGGCGGCCCGGCTGGACTCCTCGGCCAGCTTGCGCACTTCCTCGGCCACCACCGAGAAACCACGACCAGCGTCGCCGGCCCGGGCAGCCTCGATGGCCGCGTTCAGCGCCAGCAGTTTGGTTTCAGCGGCGAAGTTCTGGATCATCTCCAGGATCTGCCCTATTTCCTTGCTCCTCTCTCCCAACTCGTTAACCGTGGCGGCAGCTTCATTTACCGTCCTGTTTATTTCCTGCATGCCACCCACGGCGTCTTTCAACGCCTCTTCGCCATGGCGGGCCGAGGCTGCCGACTGGCTGGCAGCCCGGGCGGCCTGCCGGGCATTGTCGGCCACCTGGCCGGCCGTATCGGCCAAATTTCTAACCTCGTCCTTGCTGGCCAGTACCTGGTCGGTGAGGTCAGCGATGCGCTGGGCAAGTTGCTCGATATTGAGGGCCACTTCCTGCGTGGCCATCCCGGTCTGGGTAGAAGCCTGGGCCACTTCGCTGCTGATGCTGGCCACGTGGGCGGCTACATCATTCAGGCTGCTGACCATGCTGGCCAGGTTATCCACAAACTGGTTGAACTCGCAGGCCAGGGTACCTACCTCGTCCGCGCCCTGGAATTGCAGGCGGCGGGAAAGGTCCCCCCGGCCTTGGTTAATTTCCCGCAGTTGCGCAGTGATGGCTCCCAGGGGGCGAGAAATGTTGGAGCGAGTAAGCAAGATAACGGCGGCGATGATGAGGAGGATAACCAGCAAGCCTACCCCGTAAAGCTGGATAAGGTTGTTCCGGTAAAGCTGGTCGGTAACGGCGGTAGGTATGTACAGGCTATAGAGGGCGCGGATGTCGCCCACCTGGTAGCCTTCCTTGGCATAGCCGAACCGGTCCTTTTCCCCCACCGGGAAACCGTGACATACCAGGCAGTCCTCAGTTACCCGCACCGGCATGGCGTAGCGCAACACCTGGGTATTATCTACCTTGGTTATTTCGTATACCTCGGGCAGGTTTGGGTCAGCCTTAAACCGGGCCAGTTGTTTCAATTCCCAGGGATCGGCGGTGTTTTTGGGGTTGCGGGGCTTGTCGCTGGGAGTACGGACCACCAGGCCGTCCCCGGCCGTTTCCGCGTATTTGGCCCCGGTACGCATGGCCACTACTATGGGAACGAAGTCAGGGTTGGCATAGTCCCGGCTTTGCACCGAGGCCATGTAATCGCGGGCGATGTTCATCTGCGTGGCGACAGTCCGCAGCCTGGACACCTGTTCGTCAATGACCTGCTGCCGCTGTTGCCGTACCAGCCAGGTCATGACTCCCCCTACGGCTACAACCACGATAATTACCATAGGAACGATGAGCCTGGTAGCTAGGCTCTGGCTGGAGAAAAGGCGCAAGCCGGCCAATGAGATCCTCTCCCACCTGTAGAATTATGTAGGTACACTATAACTATAACTATAACTGTAACTATAGCCGTTGTCAAGTTTTGCCTCTGCTGTTATAATAATGACCATGGACAGTTCCTTTGGTGACACCTTTCTGCTGGGCGTTAATTACTGGCCGGCAGAGGCTGGCGTCCATTTTTGGAAAGAATTTGACCCCGCCGCCGTGGCCCGGGATTTTGCCCGTATCCGGTCCTGGGGTCTGAACTGTGTGCGTCTTTTCTTGGTGTGGGAGGATTTCCAGCCGGAGCCGGGGCGGGTGAACGAGGAGGCCTTTAAGAATCTGGGCGAAGTCCTGAGGATGGCGGCGGAGTGCGGGCTGGGCCTGATAATTACTTTGTTTACCGGCCACATGAGCGGGGAAAACTTTGACGTGCCCTGGCGGGCCGGGCGGTCTCCGTACACTGACCCGTCCATGCTTAAGGCCCAGGTTTTTTTCGTCCGCGAGCTGGCCGGCCGCTACCGGGGTCACCCGGCGATTTTGGCCTGGGACCTGGCCAACGAGCACGACAACTACGCGCTGCCGGAAAGCAGTGAGGCGGCCTGGCTGTGGGCGCATCTTCTTACCCGCGAATTGCAATTGCTGGATCCGCAGACGCCGGTAATCCAGGGTATCCATGTAACTTCCCTCAGCCGGCGGGACACCTTTCGTCCGGCCGACCTGGGGGCCCTGCACCCGGTTCTCTGTGCCCACCCCTACCCTTTGTACACCCCTCTCTGCCCCGGTCCCCTGGACAGGCCGCCATCCACCTATTTTCCCGCCTTTTGTCTCAAGCTGCTGGCGGGCCTGGGGCAGAGGCCGGTACTGCTGGAGGAATTCGGCACCACCACCCTGATCAGCGGGGAAGAAGAAGCGGCCGGGTTTTTTCGCCGGACCCTGTTCAGTTCCCTCATCAACGGGGCGGTAGGGGCCCTAGCCTGGTGTTACAGCGACCTGGCCCGGTCAGACCGGATTCCCTATGAAACCGTGCCCCATGAGGCCGGGTTCGGCTTGATTCGGGCTGACGGCCGCCTCAAGGCCAGCGGTCAGGCCATGGTCGCCTTTGCCAACTTGCTCCGGAGTTTCCCCTTTGGGAGCGTAGCGGCTGAAAAGCCTCGGGCGGCCATAATCATGCCCTGGGCTTACTTCACGCACCCGGAAATAGAGCCGGAGGAGTCTATGGGCCGCCTCTTTGCCGCCTTTTCCCTGGCCAGGCTGGCCGGGTTCGACGTGGATTTCGTATTCCCTGATGCTGATTTTACCCCTTATCGTCTGCTTCTCTGCCCGGCGGCCACAGCCAGGGGATACCTCAAGACCTCCCATTGGCGCCGCCTAGAGGCTTTTGTGCGGGCGGGCGGGGTCCTGTACCTTTCCTATGCCGGTCTGGCCGTGGAGGGCCTGGCCGAAACTTTTGGGGTACAACTCGTGGGGCGTGAGGTGAGGAAAGGGGAGATTGTCCTGCGGCAGGAAGGTGGGCCGGACCTCAGCCTGGGGCCGGCTCGTTTTCCCAGCCTGAGAATACGCCCTGTTGAAGCCAAAGTGCTGGCTGTGGAAGCTGGCGGGCCTCCGATTTTCTGCCGCCACTCCCTGGGAAAGGGTCGAGCCTTTTTGCTTACCTACCCCTTGGAGGCCGGCCTGGCCGGCCGGGGTGAACTTCATCCGGCCTTCAGCTTGTACCGCCACCTGGCCAGGGAGGCCGGGCTGGTGGAGGGAGAGGACGACTGGCAGCCCTGCCTTACGGAAACCCGGCTGTTTTTGCCGGAAGCCGCCGAGGAAAGGGAGGCCAGGGCCGGCTGGCTGGTGGCGGTGAACCACGGCCAATCCGCAGCAACCGTACCCTTGCCTGGCCGGGTAGTGGGGGGGAAGGTTACGGATCTGGTCAGCGGAGAAAAACTAGGCCGGCTTTCCTGGGTAGTTTTAGGGCCGGGGCAAGGCGGTATCTGGCATATCAAGCCGTAACCGCAGACACGCGGTCCGTCTGGAGCCTGGCCGCGGTTCTTCCGGGCCTGCCGGGACGAGGACCGGGGCCCTCCGCGAGGCCGGGCGCCAGGAGTTTTCCGCTCCGGCCAGCGGCCTGTATAAAACGGGGCAAATTTGTTTAGACTAACCTCTTGACAAATGCTTTTTGGCTTCTATACTTATTAGGTGGAAGCTGTTAGCACTCATCTCGAGTGAGTGCTAACACCAATTTTCTTCCAAGGAGGGGTGTCTATGTTAAAACCGCTTGACGATCGGGTGATCATTAAGACGATCGAACAGGAGGAGAAGACCCAGGCCGGCATCGTTCTGCCCGATACGGCCAAGGAAAAGCCCCAGGAGGGCGAAGTGAAGGCTGTCGGCCCAGGCCGGATGCTGGAGAACGGCAATCGGGTGCCGCCGACGGTCAAGGTAGGCGACCGGGTACTGTTTGCCAAGTATAGCGGCACCGAGGTTAAGGTTGAAGGGGAAGAATACTTGATCATGCGGGAAAGCGACATCCTAGCTATCAAAGAATAAAGGAGGTTGAGAGAAATGGCTGCCAAGCAATTAGCCTTTGATATTGATGCCAGGAAAAAGCTGGAAAACGGGGTCAATGTCGTAGCTCAGGCGGTAAAGGTTACCCTGGGGCCCAAGGGGCGCAACGTCGTGCTGGAGAAGAAATTCGGCTCGCCCACCATCACCAAGGACGGGGTAACAGTAGCCAAGGAAATAGAGCTTAAGGATCCCTACGAGAATATGGGCGCCCAGCTTTGCCGGGAAGTTGCTTCCAAGACCAATGACGTGGCCGGCGACGGGACCACTACGGCCACAGTGCTGGCCCAGGCCATCGTCCTCGAAGGGTTGAAAAACGTCGCGGCCGGGGCCAACCCCATTTTCGTCAAGCGCGGCATTGACCGGGCCGTGGAAGTGGCGGTGGAAGAAATCAAGAAGATGAGCATTCCGGTCGAGACCCGGGAGAACATCGCCCACGTGTCCGCCATCGCCGCCAATGACCCGGAAATCGGCGAGTTGATTGCCGACGCCATGGAAAAGGTAGGAAAAGACGGCGTTATCACCGTGGAGGAATCCAAGGGGATCACCACCACGGTGGAAGTAGTCGAGGGGATGGAGTTTGACAAAGGGTACATCTCCCCCTACTTTGTCACCAACCCTGACGCCATGGAAACGGAGCTGGAAGAGCCCTACCTCCTGATCTACGAGAAGAAAATCTCCGCTATTCAAGACCTGCTGCCCTTGCTGGAGAAGGTGGTGCGTACCGGAAGACCATTACTTATCATTGCCGAGGACGTGGAAGGCGAAGCCCTGGCCACCCTGGTGGTCAACAAGATCCGCGGCACCATTTCCTGCGCGGCGGTAAAGGCCCCTGGTTTCGGCGATCGCCGTAAGGCCATGATGGAGGATATCGCCATCCTGACCGGCGGGCAGTTCATCTCTGAGGATGTTGGTCTCAAGCTGGAGAACGTGGATCTCTCCATGCTGGGCCGGGCCAAGAAGGTCAAGATCGGCAAGGAGAAGTGCACCATTGTCGAGGGCGCCGGGACCCAGGAGGCCGTTAACGCCCGTATCGGCCAGATCAAGAAGCAGATCGAGGAGACAGACTCCGATTACGACCGCGAGAAGCTGCAGGAGCGGCTGGCCAAGCTGGCCGGTGGCGTGGCTGTTATCAAGGTCGGCGCGGCCACCGAGACCGAGCTGAAGGAGAAAAAGCACCGCGTTGAGGATGCCCTTTCTGCTACCCGGGCCGGGGTTGAGGAAGGTATTGTCCCCGGCGGTGGCGTCACCCTGGTGAACATCATCCCAGCCCTGAACAAGATCGAAGCCAGCGGTGATGAGGCTGTTGGCGTGCGCATTGTCAAGCGCGCTCTAGAAGAACCCCTGCGGCAGATCGCCACGAACGCCGGGCTGGAGGGCTCGGTGGTGGTGGAGCACGTGAAGAACGAGAACCCCGGGGTGGGCTTCGATGCGATGAGCGAGCAGTATGTGGACATGGTAAAAGCCGGCATCGTGGATCCGGCCAAGGTGACCCGTAGTGCCCTGCAGAACGCGGCCAGTATTGCCTCCATGCTCCTGACTACAGAGGCTCTGGTGGCCGAGATACCCGAGAAGGAAAAGCCTGTCCCGCAGATGCCGCCGGACATGGATTATTAGGCGGATATGGCAGGACGCCCAGAGGCTTCTAACAGCCTCCTAAGCGGGCTTCCTTGCCAGATAGCAACACCAAGGCTCCTGTCTTACGGCAGGGGCTTTTTTATGGGCGGCCACAGGGGGCCGCCCCTACCAATACGCCGCTCGCCGCAGACCTACACATACACCGGGATGGTTTATACGGACCTTTGGCAACCCCCAACCTCTAGTTCAGCCGGTATATATAGGTAGAATCGCTCACCTGGGCAAAGCCGAGTTTCTTCCATAGGCCCTCCACTTCCTTTTTGGAAGTCAGGTTTAGCTGGGTGAAGTATTGTTTTCTCGCCCACTCCAGGAGAAGCCGGAGGATGTCCAGGGAATACCCTTTGCCACGCATACCCTCGGGGATATATAGAAGCACCAACGTAAGGGTGTTGCTCTTAATAGAGAGGGTAAGGGTAAAAGGATCCGGGTGCTGCCGGCTCAGGCCCTCAAAGGAAACAATGTACGGATCCGTCCCACTGGCGTTGAAGGTGTGCAGGCGCATGGGCAGGGCCATGATCCGCTCCAGGCCGGCCTTCAACAATCCCAGGTCCAGTTCCTCCATCAGATTGACCGTCGGCCGGTGGTCTCGGGAAAAAATCTGCCTGACCCGGGAAATCTCCAGATCCAGCAGGGCCAGGCCGCAGGCGGTCACGGCCGGCAGGTACATCCCCCCGCCCACGGCCAGCCCCAGGGCGCTGGAAAGCCACAAGGTGGTGGCCGTGGTGAGGCCGCGGACCCAGGAGCCTTCCTTCCAGATAGTCCCGGCGCCGATAAAGCCCATGCCGGCAACCACCTGGGCCGCTAGACGGGCGGGGTCACGGTTACCGTTGGGAAAACCGTACAGGGAGATGACCATGAACAAGGCTGCGGCCACGGCCACCAGGGCATGGGTACGGGAACCGGCCGGCTTTTGCTGGTGGCTGCGCTCGTAGCCCAGGATAGCGCCCAGAGAAAGGGCGGTCATCAGCCGTACGGTTATTACCAACTGCAGGTGCCAGTCAATTTCCATAGTAACCATTCCTTAACATATGGGATAGACAGCCTGGCCTTCGATTTAGGAAGAAATTCGCCGCAAGGGGCCGAAACCCTGCCAGCGAGGCAAGGTTAGCTCGTACAGTTCTGGACAGGCCGGGATCCTTAATCCTGCCATAACCCCAGCTATCTCCTCGCACCTTTGCCGGCATCACCGCATAATGTGCCGGTAAGAGGGGGGGGTATCACATGTCGCAGGTCAAGAGCATATTGCAACGTCGCCGGCACGAATTGCTGGCTTTGCCCAATGTGGTGGGAGTGGGGAGAGGACGGAAACTAGTCCGCGGGGAGGACACCGGGGAAGAAGCCATCGTGGTGCTGGTGGAGACGAAGGTGCCTGAAGCCGCATTGCGCCGCGTGGATAAAGTCCCCCGGTCCCTGGCCAAGGTACCGACCGATGTCATCGAGGTCGGCAGCCTGCAACTTCTAAACGTCCGCACTTCTTACCAGCGCCCGGCCCATCCCGGGGTGAGCATCGGCCATTACAAGATAACGGCCGGGACCTTGGGCGCAGTGGTGAAAGACCGGAAAACCGGGGAGCCGCTCATCTTATCTAATAATCATGTCCTGGCCAACAGCACCAATGGCAGCGACGGCCGGGCCGGCAACGGCGACCCCGTCCTGCAGCCGGGCCGTTACGACGGCGGGCGGATGGACCAGGTTATCGGGCACCTGGTACGGTTTTCTCCCCTGGTAAGGCCATATGCAGCCTCGGAGTGCGAGAAGGCCTCGTCTGTGGGCCGGGTGGCCAACGCCATGCTGCACCTAGTCCGGCCAAATTATCGGCTGGTTTTTGAGCGCCGGGCGAACCAGCACAATATCGTAGACGCAGCCGTGGCCAGGCCAGTCAGCCCGGAGGCTGTTTCCCCAGAGATCTTGGAGATAGGGATGGTAACCGGGGTGGCCGAAGGCGATGTGGGGATGGCAGTGATGAAAAGCGGGCGCACCAGCGGGTTAAACCGGTCGCAGATCCGGGCCATGGAGGCCACTGTGCAGGTTGGCTTAGAAACTAGGGAGGTAGGTATTTTTACTGACCAAATAGTGACCGGCCCCATGGCCCAACCCGGGGACAGTGGTTCCCTGGTGGTGAACGAACAGGGCCAGGCCGTGGGCCTGCTCTTTGCCGGCTCCGACCTGGCCACCATCTGTAACCGGATTCAAAATGTGATGGAGGTACTGCAGATAACCTTTTAGGTGGATGTTGCCGAATGCCCAGAGGCAGCTTTTTGGGCTACATGGTTATCTCTCCGCCCGGTTCCTTTATTACCTTGAGGATCTGTTCTTCCTCGCCGGTCAGGGCGTTAACGTATACCAGGAACTCGTCCTGTTTGAGGCGGGCCCTGGTTTCGTACGTCAAGGCCTCCTGCCCGCTGGGGAGGGGGATGAGGGCCAGCCGGGTTCTCTCCGCCACCAAGCGCGGGCTTAACCCGTCCTTTACCTGGGCCGGATTAAGGCGCGGCCGGGGTAGGTTTCGCGGATGGTGGTTGGTCAGGTAGGTGCTGGCTTCCAGTCCGGTGACCTGGCCGTTGTCCAGGGCCACCATAACTTTTACCTGGTCTGGATAGTGGATTACCCCCTGATTGGCGTAAGCGAAGGTGGCTATCAGGGTATTCCCCTGTTCCATGCTGCCGGTCAGCTCCATCTGGCCGTAACCATGCCGGGCGAGGTAGGCGCGGGCCTTTTCCAGGGCTGTGGGGAGAGAGATTTTTTTCTCGCTTACCAGGCGGTTATTCCGTAGCCAGACCAGGTGCCCGCCCTTCTGGCTGATATCCAGGTTGACGGGGCCAGGGCGGGACGGGCTGTCTAAAGAAAAGGAATAGGTTTTGATGGGCGCGTTATCAAGGCGGTCAGACCGGGTCACGTGGTAATCGTTGCGCCCGGGTACGTCTACCATGGCCACGGCCGTCTTCTTGGCCTGGTCTAGGCTGATCTGGCTCCCGGTGAGGCCGCGGGGTTTGACCTCGAGCCTGGCGTCCGAGAAGGGGCCGTCGTATATCATGGCCGGTAATTGCTCCAGGCGCTGGTTGATGCGGGCAAATTCCTGCAGCGGGTCATCTGCGGCATGAACCCGACCGCGAACGCCCCCGCCCATGGCGGCTGTCCAGCGGAAGTTAGTTTGCGTCATCTTGGCTTCGGTAGCATGGAGGTCGCGGGCCATCTCGCCGGTGCGCGTGTGAAAGTCGGTCAATTGGCCCCACTCCCGGGGCGATACATCGCGGCCGGAGGCTACTTGGCGGGCCAGGCTGTAGCAATAGTCACTTACTTGGCTGAGGAACTTGCGGCTGGCTGACAGGTTGACGTTGGTGACCGGGAGTTTGGCCATAGAGGCCTGGGCCGCGTTGGCGTGGTTCCAGACCTCGGTGAGGTAAAAGATATGCTGGCGGGCCGAGTTGGCAGCCAAAGTCTTGGCCAGCAGCACCTCTGTTTGCTCCGTATTGCTTAGCAGATCATAGAATTCTCGCTGATAATCGGCTTCCACGGCGTTGGCCGCAGCTAAGCGGCTGCTGCGTTCGGAAAGGGCCCAGCCGACCAGCAGTATTATTCCTATGCCCAGAGCAGCCAGGGCTATGGTCCATCGGCGCAAAGTTCTCTCCTCCTGTTAGCGGGCAAATACATGCCGGCCGATTTGGGTGATGATGGTACGGGTCCAGATCCAAGGGCTGACCGGCTTGGCCGGGTTCCAGAAATAGATGGAGCCATAGGTGGGATCCCAGCCGTTAACCGCATCCAGGGCCGCCCGTCGTTGGGTGCCGCCAGGTGAAACGCGCCAGATCAAACCGTTGCTCACGCTCTCAAAGGCCCCTGGTTGGTAGATTATGGCGGCTACCGTGCTGGGAAAGGCCGGGTGCTGAGCCCGGTTAAGGACCACGCTGGCCACTCCCACCTGGCCGGAGTAGGGCTCGTTTCCAGCCTCGGCAGCCACCAGCCGGGTCAGGAGGTTTACTTCGTCGCTGCGGACTACTCCCACAGTGGGGGAATAGACCTGTGCTTGCCCCGGCTCCTGACCCAGGAACAGCAACAGCAGAAACAACAGGCAGAAAGCCGAATAAGAGATGAGTTTTCTACGCATCCTCTCACCTTCCGTTTTACCCTTAGTTTGTCGCGAGACCGGGGCTGTTTATGCAGGCCCGGCTCGGTTACCGCCCGACCCGGGCCGGTCGGGGTAACCATACTCGGCCCGGCTTCATAAGTTATAGCATCCATGCCAGCACTGCACTTGTAAGGAGGGAAAGGTATGCCAGTAGTCAACTTGGCGCTCGTGGACTTCATGCGCAGCGTAAAACCCTTCATCGGGCGCAGGGGAGGCCAGATGGTCGAAACCGCTGAGGCCCTGGTAAATCTCGTCAGCAGTGAAGGGGGCAGCCTGGTCCACGAAAAGTTCAGCAGCCTTTTAGTTGGGGGGGGAGCGGCGAGCATGGCGGCCACCAGTAACAACATCCAGGGCAATCCCTATACGCTGTTCCTGATTTTGTTCTTGCTGATTCTGTCCAGTTCCTTTGACCGTCAACATGAGGAAGGGCAGATCTCGGGTGTCGGTGTCGTTCCAGTGGCTACGGGACCAGCCGAAGAAGAAGACGAAGAATAAATTCAGGTGAGGTGACAATATTGACTGGCAACCTCGAGTCGTTTTTGAGCCTGCTCGAGAAGCCTTACGCTGTTCATGAACTCATTGCCCTGTTAAGCCTGTTTTCCGTGATCAACGTTCTCAGTATCGTCCAGGAAAACCAGCCGGGCAAGAAGCAGGTCCCGGATACCCTGACCCGGGCCATCAACCAGGTCCTGCAAGCAGAGGATGAGGGCGGACTGAACCTCAATGACCTGGCCGGGATGCTGGGCAAGAACGCCAGTGTCCTGAGCCTGCTGAACGCACTGAACAAAAAGCCGGAAGGGCAGGAAAAGGCATTCGAAGGCAAGAAAGAGAGCCGCAGGCCGGCAGTGGGAGAATAGCCGGTCTGATTGCCTTTCTCTCCCCAATATTGGTTGAAATTACCGGCAGGAATTTTTTTCTTCTCCCAGAAATGATTAATAGTGTTGGGAGGCCTCCCCAAGGGTTTATTATATTACCAGGGAGAGGAGAAAATGGGGCGAAGGCACAAGCTGGGCTATCTAGCCCTGCTTACGGTTCTGTTTGTCACCTGTTTCTGGAGTGGACAGGCTTTGGCCGGGTCGCTGGTACAGGGTTATCGAGTTGCCGCCGGCGACACCTGGTGGTTGTTGGCCAAGAGGTACGGGACAAGCCTCAGTGCATTGCAGGGGCTTAATGGCCATACTGGCCCGCAGTTGGACGCGGGCGAAATTGTGGTGCTGCCGGTCAGGTTGCAGGAAAAGGGAGTCATGTACTGGGTGCAGCCGGGGGATACCCTGTATTTGCTTTCACAGCGGACAGGCCTTCCCCTGGAGGAAATCCAGCGGATAAACGACGTGGATTTTGACCATCTGCAGGTGGGGCAGCAGATTTTCCTGCCCCTGGCCAAACCGGGGACCTTTACCTACACGGCCAAGGAAGGGGAAAGCCTCTTCTTGCTGGCCCGG
Source organism: Clostridia bacterium (assembly GCA_004347685.1). Lineage (GTDB taxonomy): Bacteria > Bacillota > DSM-521 > Neomoorellales > SLTJ01 > SLTJ01. Next base: position 111,359 of record SLTJ01000017.1, on the reverse strand, counting down.
CGCTTCGGCACGACCGTGGCCGCCCTCCAGGCCGCCAATAACCTGGTCGGCGGCCAGGTCTGGGCCGGGCAGATCATCCTGGTACCCCAGGGTCCAATTCAAGAACTGCCGGCACCGCCGGTAGGGCCGGCGCCTGCTCCGGCGGAAAAGGTTATCCTGTACCGGGTGCAGCCGGGAGAAACCCTGAGTGAGATAGCGTTACGCTACGGTAGCAGCCCGGCGGCCATCTACGAGACCAACAACCTGCACTCTGACATCCTCATGCCGAATCAGCCCCTTTACGTACCCGTTAACAGCAAGCAGCCGGTCCAGGTCGAGGGGCCGCGGGGTGAGCAGAAGCCGGGTTACGGTGAGTTCCTGGACTGGGAATGGGCCAGGTGGATCTACAATGTCGGTACCGTGGCGACAGTAGTGGATCTGGACACCGGCAGGAGCTTTCGGGTCCGGTATCTGGGTGGGTCTAATCACGCCGATTCCGAGCCGCTGACGCCTGCGGACACGGCAGTAATTAAGCAAGTCTTTGGCGGCTATTGGAGCTGGGCCAAGCGGCCCATCCTGCTTACGGTGGGGGACCGTACTTTGGCGGCCTCCATGGCCGGTATGCCGCATTCGGTGGAGACGATATATGATAACGATTTCCCCGGGCATTTCGACCTGTATTTCTGGAATAGCCGCAGCCACAACACCAACGAAATTGATCCGCAGCACCAGAACAACGTGCTCCGGGCCGCCGGGAGACTTTAGTTTAGGTAAAGACGGCGAGCCCCCGGCTCCTGGATACTGACAAACCTGCCGGAGTGACCAAAAGACCAAAAGAGTATGGTTTTAACATGCGGGCTAAAAGCTCGCTTTTTTTCTTGACAGGTGAGAAGGGTTATCATATAATATTGTTGGAGCTGGATGAGAATGAATTTCATGTTCAGGCGAGAGGCGGAGGGATGGGTATGGCTGGAAGTTGTCATGGATCACCAGGAGAAGTTGGGCCGACCGGGTTGCCGAAGGTAGTTCTCGTTGGGGCGCCCAATGTAGGCAAGAGCGTGCTTTTTAACCTGCTTACCGGGGCTTACGTTACTGTGTCCAACTATCCGGGGACGACGGTGGAGGTCTCTCGGGGCCGCGGACGGGCTGGAGAGTGCGAGTTCGAGGTGATAGATACCCCCGGGATGTATTCCCTTCTCGGCATCAGCGAAGAGGAACAGGTGAGCCGGCGCCTGCTCTGGCAGGAACGCCCAGACCTGGTGGTGCACGTAATGGAGGCCCGAGCCATGGATCGCTCCCTTTCCCTCACCCTGCAGTTGCTGGAAGCCGGGTTGACTGTGATCCTGGTGGTAAACATTCTTGATGAGGCGCGCCGGCTCGGCCTGGAGGTGGATCTGGAAAAGTTGTCCCGCAGGTTGGGGATACCAGTGGTTGGTACCGCAGCGGTGCGGGGTCAGGGGGTTGATTTGCTCAAGAAGGCCATTGTCGAGCGCTTGACCGGCCGGCCCGCAGAAAGGGTGGCCGTCTGATGTCCCTCCAGATAACCTACGAGGCCCCTCTGGAGGAGGCTGTCGCCCGGATTTGCGAGTTGCTTCAGGGGCGCTACCCTTTCAGCAAGAGGGCCGTAGCCCTTTTGTTGTTGCAGGGCGACGCGGAGATGCAGGCTGAAGTGGCGGCCACCGAAGAAAGCAAGAGCTACGAGCTGGTTCAGGAGATAGTCAGGCAAACCCAGGCCGGCTATCAGCGCCCCCTCAATTTCGTCATCGCCCAGTGGCGGCAGCAGGCGACCGCCGATCTGGCGGCCGACGTCGTGGGCCAGCAGGCACAGAGCCCGGGCCGCAGCCTGGCCGACTGGCTGGGCTGGCTGACCATGTGGCCGGTTACCGGCATCCCCATCCTGGCGGTCGTCCTCTATTTTGGTCTATACCAGTTTGTCGGCGTTTTCGGCGCCGGTACGGTAGTAGATTTTCTGGAGGCAACCCTGTTTGCCGGGTATATCAATCCCTGGGTAAATTCCACAGTGCAGATTCATGTTCCCTGGATGGTGCTGCAGTCCTTGATTGCCGGCGATTACGGCATTATCACCCTGGGTGTGCGCTATGCCGTAGCCATCATCCTGCCGATTGTCGGCTCGTTTTTCCTGGTTTTTTCCGTGATCGAAGACAGCGGCTACCTTCCCCGGCTGGCCATGTTGGTGGACTGGCTCTTCAAGCGCATTGGCCTGAACGGGCGGGCAGTCATCCCTATGGCCCTCGGCTTCGGCTGTGACACCATGGCCACCCTGGTGAGCCGCACTCTGGAGACCAGGAGGGAAAAGCTCATCGCCACCCTGCTCCTAGCCCTGGCCATCCCCTGTTCGGCCCAGCTCGGGGTTATCCTGGCCCTCTTGAGCGGCCGGCCGACAGCCATGGCTCTCTGGGCCGGCTTCCTGCTCCTGGTCTTCTTGCTTGTCGGCTACCTCACTTCCCGCCTCCTCCCTGGCTCCCGGCCGAGCTTTTACCTGGAACTGCCCCCTCTGCGTCTCCCGCAGTGGCGGAACGTGCTGGCGAAAACTTTGATCCGCATGCAGTGGTACTTTATAGAGGTTTTTCCTTTGTTTGTCCTGGCCAGCGTTCTGCTCTGGGCCGGCCAGATAACAGGGGCCTTCGGGGTAATAATCAGTTGGCTGACCCCGGTGGTAGAGTGGATCGGCCTGCCCGGGGAAACGGCCAGGGTTTTCCTCTTTGGCTTTTTCCGCCGTGATTACGGCGCTGCCGGCCTGTACGATATGGCCGGTACCTTGACTGGGCAGCAACTGGTGGTGGCGGCGGCCACCCTGACCCTCTTTGTCCCTTGTATCGCTCAGTTCAGCATGATGCTGAAGGAGAGGGGTTGGAAGGCCACCCTGGCTATCGTCGTCTTTATTTTCCCCTTCGCTTTTGTGGCCGGCTATGTGCTGAATCTGGCTTTGACCTGGTTGGGGGTGGCAGCGTGAAGCGGGAGAAATGTCCCTTCTGCGGGTACGAATTTACGGCCGAGGAAGCGGCCAGCGGCTGCCGCGGCTGTTCCCTATCTTCTTCTTGCGGGCACACCTGCTGCCCCAAATGTGGCTACGAGTTGGCGCTCAGGCCCTGGCAGCCTCCATGGCGGCGGCGCGGGCGGCGGGGAGGGACCAGACCCGGAATCGGCGTGCCGGAATCGACCAGCATGCGGCCCCTCACTTCCCTGCCGGTGGGAGGGACGGGGGTGATAGCGCAGATTGGCAGCAATGAGGCCGGCGTGTTGCAGAAGCTGGCTTCCCTGGGCCTTTTCCCCGGCCGTCAGGTAAAGGTGGTGCAGAAGTTTCCCGCCTATGTGCTCCAGATAGGGCATATCCTGGTGGCCATAGACAAGGATCTGGCGGCGCATCTGGAGGTGGATATTGACAAAGGCCCGGCACTGGACTATAAAAATAAAGAGACCAAGATGGGGGGTGGATAGATTGCCGACTTACGAGTACAGGTGTGCTAACTGCGGTGTTTTTGAACAGCAGCAGCCGATAACTGCTGCTCCCCTGAAGGAATGCCCTACGTGCGGCGCACCGGTACAAAGGCTGATCAGCCGTAACGTCGGGATTATTTACAAGGGCTCCGGTTTTCACACCACCGATTACCGTCCTACGGATTACCAAAGCAAGGCCAAGGAAGAAAGGGGAGAAAGCAGTTCGGCTGGCGACACGAGTAGCGCCACAAGCAGTTCCACGGAAAAGGCAGGGTCCACAGCCAGTTAGCGGACAGCCCGGTGCCTGGGGTTCCTCCCCAGGCAGCCGCGGGACGGTGGGAAAAATTTTCGCTTCCAGGCAGGAAAATGGCCTGGGGCGTTGAATATCCTACGAGGTAGAATACCCGGTCACGGAGACCGGTTACGTGTGACCTTGGCGACCAACCTCTAATTTCGGAAAAGGTGACCACGGCGGTCATCATCCTGCAGCAGCAGGAGTGACTGTCGTGGTATTTTATTTTTCGGGAGGGGGATAGGCTATGCACATTCCTGATGGTTTGCTCACCACGCCGACATGGGCAACTACGGCGGTGGTCTCTGCCGGTTACCTGGGAGGGGCGGTGCGGAAGCTGCAGCACCAGGCCGGGGAAAGGCTCGTGCCATACCTGGGCGTCATGGGGGCCTTCATATTCGCCGCCCAGATGCTGAACTTTCCTGTAGCCGGGGGCACTTCCGGGCACCTGATCGGCGCGGCCCTGGCGGCCATGCTCTTTGGACCCTGGGCGGCCAGTATTTTGGTGACGGTTATTCTGGTCATTCAGGCCCTGGTTTTCTTCGACGGCGGCTTGACCGCCCTGGGCGCAAACATCCTGAACATGGCGATAGTTGCTCCTTGGACGGGCTATATAGTGTTCAAGCTGTTATCCCGGAGCCGCCTGGGTATTTTCCTGGCGTCCTGGCTGTCGGTGCTGGCCGCGGCCTTAGTGGCCTCTCTCGAACTGGCAGCCTCGGGGCTGGCTCCCCTGGGGGTTATCCTGGCGCCTATGCTGGGCTGGCACTTTTTGATCGGTCTGGGCGAGGGACTGATAACTACGGTAGCTTACCACTATCTGTCAGCAACGGTTCCAGAGATACAGCAGGGGGTGAGTCGCGTTGAAGAAGGTGGTATTTAGATTGTGGCCCTGGCTGGCCTTAACCGGCGCTTTGCTGCTCTTGGCCCCACTGGCATCTTCCAGCCCGGACGGGCTGGAAAGTTCCCTGGGACTGCTGGGCCTGAGTCCGACCACGGGGCCGGCGCTGGCCCCCATGGCCGAATACCAGGTCCCCGGCGTGGCCGGCCAGGGGCTTTCCACCGTGTTGGCCGGCCTGATAGGTGCAGTTCTGGTCCTGGCCGTGTTCACGCTGGGAGGTTTATGGCGGCGGAGAAGGGAGGGATAAGCTTGTGCTTTGAACCGGTTGCCAAGGCGGTGTCTGGCCCGGAATATCATACGAGATCACCATTCTTCTTGGCAGGCCTTGATCCCAGGGTTAAGCTGGTGGCCGGGTTCATCTTTCTGGCCTTGCTGGTGAGCCTGCGGGAGTTGCCGGTGCTGGCCCTGGCGGCGGTCGTGGTGGCCGGTATGGCTGTGTTCTGCGGCGTACCTTTCCGCTATCTCGGGGAACGGCTCCTCCTGGCCTTGCCCTTTGCCGGGTTTTTCCTCCTTTTCGTGCCCTTTACCCATCCGGGCGGCCACGTGGTGGCAGGTTTTTTGGGGCAGCAGGTTACCCTGGAAGGCCTGACGGCCGCGGCCGTTATCGGCTTGCGTTTGCTCTTAGCCGTCAGTTTTGTCGTTACCCTGCTGGCCACCATCAGCCAGCGCGAACTTTGGCTGGCCCTGGTGGGTCTTCGCATACCGCCCCTTATGGTCCAGCTTTTCATCTTTATCCTGCGGTACCTGGATGTCTTGCTGGCAGACCTTTTGGCCCTGCAACTGGCTTGCCGGGCCCGGGGGTTCCGGCCCGGCCGGAGCCTCCTCGACCGGCGTACCTTCCGTCTCCTGGGGCAGATGCTGGGCGCTTTTTTCCTCCGTTCCTTGGCCCGCAGCCAAATGGTTTATCTGGCCCTGGTTTCCCGGGGGTTCGGCGGCCAGATACCGGCTGGCCGCTCCCGGGAAGTGCCCAGGCTGCAGTTGCTCCAGGGCGCGGGCCTGGTGGGGGCGGGTCTGGTGCTGTTTTGGCTGGACCGGGGGGCATTGCCTTGGGGGTAGAGACCCGGGCCATCGAAGCCAGTGGGCTGCACTACGCATACGCTGACGGTACGGTGGCCCTGGACGGGGTGAGCCTGTCAGTTCCCAGGGGGCAGCGGGTAGCCATGATGGGGGCCAACGGCGCTGGTAAATCCACCTTTCTCCTCCACTTGAACGGTGTATACCGGGTGCAGCGCGGTACCCTCCGGATCCTGGGGCAGGATACGCGCCAGGCGCCGGAATCCTGGCTGCGCAGTAGCGTGGGTCTGGTCTTTCAGGACCCCGATAACCAGGTCTTTGCCCCCTCGGTAGCTGATGACGTAGCCTTTGGCCCTCTTAACCTGGGTCTGGACGACACCCAGGTGCAACGCCGGGTAAGGGCGGCCCTGCAGGCGGTCGGCATGGAACACCTGGCCCGTAAAGCCCCCCACCACCTGAGCTTTGGCCAGAAGAAAAGGGTGGCCATCGCCGGGGTGCTGGCCATGCAGCCGGAGATAATCGTCCTGGACGAACCCATGGCTTTTCTTGATCCCCAGGGGCAGCAGGAAGTGCTGGATATTATGACCGAGCTGCACGCTCAGGGAAAAACTATTATCGTTGCCACCCACGATGTGGATATGGCCTGCGCCTGGGCCGACCAGGTGCTTATCCTGGAGCAGGGCCACCTGCTGGTCAGCGGCGGGCCGGAGATCCTTACCGACCCGGAGTTGACTTCCCAGGCCGGATTGCGCCTGCCCCTCATTGCCCAGGTTTTCGCGGCCGTGCCGCAGCTTGATACTGTGGGAGCCCGGCCGCGGACCGTTTCCCAGGCTGCGGCCCTGCTGCAAAAGATCATGGCCTGCCAGTGAGAACAGCGAGAAATTATCCCTTGACAAGGTTTTACTTTTGTGGCAAGCTTTAATTAACAACTTAACGACGCTTTCAGGTGCCCGGCAGGGTATGCCGGGTAAAAGGGAACCGGGTGCAAATCCCGGACGGCCCCGCCACTGTAAATGGGTAGTTTTCTCCACAAGGCCACTGGTATTTCCGGGAAGGCGGAGAAAGCGGTGACCCATGAGTCAGGAAACCTGCCTGAGAGCGGCGCTCTTGCACCTTCGGCGGAAAGGGGGAGTGCCTTTTGCACATGGAACGCGCTACCTCAACCTTTCGACCGGGTTGAGGTTTTTTATTGGCGGGAAGATTGTTCCGGGCGGTGGCCGGCTGGCGGCGGCATGCGGATAGGCTGATGGCGCGGGTTCGGTGGTGGCAGTTTCCGGAAAAAGGGATGAGCAGTGGCCCTGCTGCGGCAGTTGTTGGGGCCAGAGATTAGGCATACGAGGAGGCTTACCGTTGTTTAAGACTAAACTCACATCTCTAGTCGTCCTAATGGTATTCCTGATTTCCTTTTTTTCTCTCAGCCTTGGGCCGGGGCCAGAGGAAGCCACTGCCGGTCTGCCTCCCTCGGTTTCGGAGGCAGTTTACCAGTCCGTGGCCGAGGCTGTATATTACCTGCTGTCCAGCCAGCAGGGGAACGGTTACCTGGGCAGCGACTGGGCCGCCATGGGGCTGACGGCCGCAGGCGAAGTCATTTTGGGTCCGGCGTGGAGTAGGGACGGCCAGAACCACCTGGATTACCTCCAGGAGCAGGTGGCAGGGTGGGATTTGACCTTGCCGGCCGAAGGGCTTCCTGTTTCCCCGCCCTTCCCCGCCACGGCGGAGATAGCCCGGGTGCTGCTTACCGTGGCCGGGGCTACCTATGGCCACTATGGTACTACCTATGATTTTGCTAACTTTGGCGGCCGCAGCCTGGTGGAGTTGCTAAAGTCTCGCCAGGAGAACGAGAACGGCCATTTTGGCAACCAGCAGTACCAGAGCTGGGGCTGGCCGACCGATGAAAGTACATATGTAAGCCCACATGTCTGGTCCATTCTGGCCCTGGAGGCGGCAGGGGAGAGCGTGCCCCAGGCGGTGTATGCTACTGACTGGCTGCTAGCGGCCCAAAATGGGGACGGTGGCTGGGGATACGATGTTTCGTCCACCTCGAGCGATCCGGATATGACGGCCACGGCCCTGCGGGCCCTGAAGGTCCTGGCCGGGGATACGCTGGTTGCCCAGGTATACGGGGATGATGTGAATCAGGCGGTTGATGCCGGTCTGGCTTACCTCAAGACCTTCCAGAAGGAAGACGGCGGTTTTGCCTCCCTGGCTTATGATGAGAATTTCAGCCCAATTGGTCCAGATACAAAGGGTAACGCGGCTACTACCGCCGAGGTTGTCCAGGCCCTGATCACGCTGGGCCACAATCCGGTTGAGTGGAGTACGGGGCCGCAGGGCCAGAATAACCCGGTCAATTTCCTCTTGTGCCTGCAGCAGGAGGATGGCTCCTTTGCCCTCGACCTCTATGGCGGACAGCATTGGAACCGGCCGGAACTGGCCGGCAAGGTGCTCCTGGCCCTGGCAGCCCTTGCCTCTACCTACCCGGAGGCTGATCCCGGCACCTGGGTTGATCCCCAGGGGGCTCCGCCGCCGGGGGGAGACGGCCCGGGACCGGGAGCGATTACCATAACCGTTGAGGTTCGCGGCCCGAGCGGGGTGCTGTACGAGGAGCAAGTAGGGCTCGCGCCCGGGGGGCAAACGGCCCTGGAGGCTTTGCGGGCCACTGGAGCTGAAGTGGAATTGGGCTACGGCGGTAGTTATGTGGTGGCTGTGGACGGGATTAGCGCCGCCGGGGCCGCCGGGTGGAAATACGCTGTCAACGGGGTAGTGCCGGCCGTATCGGCTGGGGATTACCGGCTGCGGGACGGTGATCGCGTTGTCTGGTTCTACGCTTCCGATTACCTGGATACCGGCGGTTTCGCGGAGGAGCAAAGCTTGGCTCCAATCCCACCCAAGCAGCAGCAAGCCCGGCAGGAAATTGCCGCCCGGGCCGTGGAAGCTTTAAGCCAGGTGCAGGAGGAAGTGGGGCAGAGGGTGGAGATCCTAGACCAGCCGGTGCAGTGGCTGCGGGAGAGTCTCATGGCCGTGGTGGGCCGCGACAACCCCATGGGGCCGGAAGAAAAGGCTGGGTTACGGGAGGCCCTGGCCGCGAACCGGGTGCAGGTGCAGCAAGAAGTGAAGGCCTCGGCCGGCGGCACTCTCAAGGACACCGGGGAGGAGGTAGCTCTACAGGTCCCGGCCGGCAGCCTCAAGGCCGATACAACCCTTACCGTACGGGAGGAGAAAGCCCGGGATATACCTCTTTACCTGCCGCTCAACTACCGGCTAGCCTCGCCGGTCTATACCTTTGGCCCGGATGGATTAGTCTTTGATGCGCCGGCCGTCATGAAGCTCCGCTTTGTCCCCGACCGGGAAGACACGGATCCTGGCCACTTGGTGTTGGCCTGGCTGGACGAGGAGAAGGAGCAATGGCTGCCGGTGCCGGCGGTCCTGGACCTGGCCAACGGGTACTTGGTGGCCGAGGTCCGGCATTTCACCCGGTTCGCGGTCCTGGCGCGGCAGTGGGAACCGGTTTCCTTTACCGATGTCACCGGGGAGGAATACCCCTGGGCCCGTGAAGCTGTGGAAATGCTGGCCGGGCGAGGCATATTGCAAGGGGTGGGCGAGAAGACCTTTGCGCCCGCCAGAGCCGTGACCCGGGCCGAGGCAGCCAAGATGCTGTTGCTGGCCATGGGGGCTGATAAGGGCGACTCGGGCAAGGTATCGTCTCCGCCCTTTGCCGACATATCCCCGGCGGCCTGGTATGCCTCATATGTGAGCCGGGTCCAGGAGATGGGCCTTTTCCGGGGTGACGAACGTGGTTTCTTCTCCCCGGAGCGGCCAGTATCCCGGCAGGAAATGGCCTGCGTGCTGGCCCGCGCCGTAGCCAAAAATGAGGAAGCTGCAGGGCCGGAGACACAGGAGTTGTTGGCGGTATTTGCCGATAGAGAGGCCATTGCCCCTTGGGCCGAGGCCGGGGTGGCGGCGGCGGCCCGGTCCGGGCTTTTGGAAGGGCTGCCGGGCGGTTCGCTGCGGCCCCGGGAAGCGGTGACGCGGGCCCAGGCGGCAGTCTTCATCTACCGGTTGTTGCTCCACCAGGCCCGGCCTGAGTAAGTTACTCAGGCCGGACGTCCACGGCGCCGGCGGCGTTACCAGCAGGGGGATGAAAACCGAGGTGCGAGGATGGGAGTTAGATCTGGAACTTGCGCAGCAAGTTCCCACAAGTTCCAACCTCTAACCTCCAACTTCCAACCTCCGCATTTTCAGGGCAGAGGACGTATTCGAGGGGGAGCCCACGTATGCATGACAGGCGAAGGGTTACGATAGTGTTGCTGGCAGCCTTGGTGATGGTGGCAGCCCTCGGTTTCTGGAGCTGGCAGGTGACCTCGGGGGACCAGCCTGCCGCGGGCCCGGGTGCCTCCCCGGGCGGTGAGGTGGCGGCGAGCGGTGAGCCCGTGGAACATGGTGGCGGAGCCGGGGGCGTCCTGTATCCACACCTGCCGCAGGTCGCGGCTAAGGCCGGCAATGCGCCCGGTGTGACCGCGCCTGCAGAGGCAGGCCCGGCCGGGAGCCACGCTCCCCAGGCTGCCCCCGAAGATACGCCGGCCTACCCTCCGGGTGAGGAAGACAACGAGTTCAGGCCTCCAGGGGACCTGGCAGGTAGCGAGGCTACCGGTGGTGCCCTGGCCGGCGCTGCTCTCCGGGCCACAGGGGCGCCGGCCGGCGAATCCGCCGGCCGGGGAAAAACGGCGGCGCTGGCTGGAGGTACGACGGAGAAACCCAGTGTCAGCCTGGTGGTCACCCGGGATTTCGGCCGCCAGGTATTGCTAGACAAGGAGGCGGAGTTGGAGAGCGCCGGGACAGTACTGGCCTTGCTCCAGGGGTTGGCAAAAGTGGACACGGGTTACGGCGGCAATTTTGTCCGGGGGATCAATGGTCTCAGCAGTGAGCCGGGCCGGGACTGGTTTTATTACGTCAACGGTGTGGCCGCCGGGGTTGGTGCCGGCGAATACCGGCTGCAGTCCGGTGACCGGGTGTGGTGGGACTACCACTCATGGCAGGCAAGCGGCCTGGTGCCGGCCGTGGTGGGGAGTTATCCTTACCCCTTCCGCCCGGCCGGTGGCGGCCGGACTCCCGGGCCGGTCATCATGTTTACGCCGGAGGCGGCCAGGGCCGTGGACGGGTTACAGGAAGCCTGGGCTTCCCTGGGGATAGAGGTTGAGGTAAAGGTAGTGGACGAGGCCGTGTTGGAGCAGCGGCCGGCACCCGTACTCCTGCTGGGCACCTGGGCCGAACTAGAGAAGCTATCCTCGGTGAAGGAGCTTAACCAGCGGGGGGCGCGGGTCGGGATTTTTGCCAGGTTCACCTCCGATGGGATAGAACTCCTGGACGCGGCCGGGGATAAGGCGGCGGTCCTGAAGGCCGGTGCGGCCATCCAGGCCACCGGCCAGGGCTTGGGAGACGCTGCGCCGCTGTGGCTGGTGGTGGGTACGGAAAGAAAATGGGTGGAGGCGGCGGTCCGGCTTATGCGGCAGGCGCCGGATCAGTTGCACCAGGCTTACGGCCTGGCCCTGGGTGAAGACGGGGCAACTAGACTACCGGCGGAATGAGCCTTGTCTGGGAGTGAAGAGATTGTTTGCCTACACTCACCGCGACGATTTTTGGCACCGGTTGCACCCGGCCAGCGTCCTCCTGGTCTGCGCCGGCCTTTTCTTCCCGGCCCTTATCTTTTCCCATCCTCTTTACCTGCTGGTGCTGGCTGCGGCTGCCGTGGCCGGAACGGCCAGCAGCGGAGGGAAACAGACGCTCCGGCAACTGCTTCGCCTGGCCGGGCCCCTGGTGGGGACGGTGATATTGTTTAACGTTCTCATCAGCCGCAGCGGCCAAACGGCTCTGGTATCCGGTCTGCCCTTCAGCCGGGAGGCCCTGGCCTACGGGACGGTCATGGGCCTGCGGCTCTTTACTTTGCTGGCCGGCTGGGCGGTTTTCAGCCTCACAGTGCCTATCGAGGAACTCCTCGGGCACAGCCGCCTGTTTTCCGGCCGGGCCGGACTGGTCATTAGCCTGGGGGTGAGGCTTTTTCCCCTGCTGTTGGAAGAACAGCGGCGGATTACCGAGGCCATGCGTTCCCGGGGGGTAAGATTTGCCGGGATACCTTGGTCACGGCGGCTGGCGAATAGCCTGGCTGTCTGGCAGCCCCTGCTGTTAACTACCCTGGAGCGGAGCTGGCAGTTGGGCGAGGCCATGCTGGCCCGCGGGTACGTCGGTGGCCGCCGCTACCCGTGGCACGAGCTGGCCTGGCAGCAGGAAGACAAGCTGGTGCTGGCCGGACTGGCCGTGACCCTTGGCGCCGCTATCGGGGCCCTGGCTACCGGGGCGGCCAGCTTTACTTTCTATCCAGCAGCGGAGAGCCCCTTTAACCCGACGGCCTTGCGCTGGCTTCCTTTCCTGGCGGCCGGGTTATTCTGGCCCAGTCTTCTGGCGTGGAGATGGCGATATGGCCCTGATCGAGATAGCTGAACTCACCTATCGTTACCCTGGGGCCGGGTACCCGGCTTTGCAGGGGGTGACCGTGGCGGTGGAGGCGGGAGAGTTTGTTCTGCTGGCCGGGCTTTCCGGTTCCGGCAAGTCTACCCTCCTGCGGGCGGTGACCGGCCTAATACCTAATTTTTACGGTGGCGAGATCTCCGGCCGGGTGAGGCTGGCCGGTCAAGATGTCTGGCTGGCCCGGCCGGACCAGGTGGCGCGGTTGGCAGGTATGGTTTTCCAGGACCCCGAAAGCCAGCTTGTGACGCCGGTGGTGGAGACGGAAATCGCCTTTGGCCTGCAGAACATGGGTTGGGGCCGGGAAGTTGTCAGCCGGCGAGTGGCGGAAATGCTACATTTTTTTGCCCTAGACTCTTTGCGCCAGGCGCCGGTGAGCCAGCTTTCCGGCGGGGAAAAACAGAAAGTGGCCTTGGCTGCGGCCCTGGCGCCGCACCCCTCGGTCCTGCTGGCCGATGAGCCGACTTCCCAGCTTGACCCGGTGGCGGCTGAGGAAATCCTGCAGTTATTCAAGCGGATCAACGAGGAAAACGGCCTGACCATCCTGTTGGTGGAGCAGCGCCTGGAGCGGTGCCTGCACCTGGCTGACCGGGTTATTCTCATGCGGGAGGGTACGGTCGGCCAAGATGGCAGGCCGGTCGAGGTGTTGAAGAATATCCGGGCCTGGGATGGCCTGGTGCCGCCCTTGCCCAGGGTCTTCGCCTCTGGAGGTCTTTCCCCCCTGCCTCTGACGGTCAAAGAAGGGCGGCAGTGGCTGGCCCGGCTGGGTGAGGCCGGTGCGGGATCCGGTTCCGGTGACCGGGAAGAAACGGCACCGGCGCAAGAGCTGGAGCTTCACCACCGGCGCCGGCGGGTTTCCTGGTTTCCGCGCGTCAACGGTCTCTCCCCTGACGCCAGCGAGAGGCGGGGAGACGAGGGCTGCCAGGCCGAAGTGCGGCGGCCGGACGGGGACGCTGGGGCTCGGGAGCCGCTAGTGGTGGTCGAGCGCCTTTCCTTCACCTACGGGAATGGGAAACGGGTTTTGGAGGATATCAGTTTTAGCCTGTCTCCCGGCAGGGTGGTGGCTGTCATGGGGGCCAACGGTGCTGGTAAGTCCACCCTGGTCAGGCATCTCAACGGTCTCCTGCGGCCGACCCGGGGAAGGGTGCTGGTGGCCGGCCAGGATACCGGGCAGGTGCCGGTGGAGGTCATGGCCGAGGTGGTGGGGTACCTGCCCCAGAACCCGGGCGACATGCTCTTTCAGAGCACCGTCCGGGCCGAAGTGGAGTTCACCCTGCGGGCCAGGGATAAAAAAGTGGAGCCTGACCAGGTGAACAGGTGGCTGGAGCTGGTGGGTCTGGCCACCCGGGCGGAATCTAACCCGCGGGATCTGGGCGGCGGTGAGCGGCAACTGGCGGCCCTGGCTGCTGTCCTGGCTGGTGACCCGCGGGTCCTGGTCCTGGACGAGCCGACGCGGGGGCTGGATTACCAGGTCAAGGAGAGGGTAGGGAATGTCCTCTGCACGCTGGCCGGGGAGGGTAAACTGGTGTTGCTGGTGAGCCACGATGTGGAGTTTGTAGCCGAGTTTGCCGAGGCAATTCTTTTCCTCTCCGGGGGCCGGCTAGTGGCCCAGGGGCCGAAAGAAGAAGTTCTGCCGGAGTTTTTCTTTTTCACGCCCCAGGTCTACCGGCTGTTTCGCGGCTTCGTACCCGGCGTCCTGACGGTGGCCAAGGCGGAAGCGGAGTTGCGCCGCCTGGTAAGCCGCGCGGCTGTCCCGCTGCCTGCCGTTTTGGCCAAGCGGTGAAACCTGTAGGAGAAGGGAGGCCGGGTTTTGGCCTGGTTGATAGCTCTGGCGATAGTGGCTGTTGTTCTGGTGAGCGGTCTGGCCTGGGGCCGGATGGCGGTTAAGGAAATACCCGTTATGGCCTCCCTGGCGGCGCTGGCGGCGGTGACGCGGGTACCCCTGGCGGCGCTGCCCGGGGTGCAGCCAACTACCTTTTTCGTGGCTGCGGCCGGATGGGTTATGGGCGGCCGGGCCGGATTTATAGTCGGCTCCCTGGCGGCCTTCCTCTCTAATCTTTTCTTGGGCCAGGGGCCCTGGACACCGTGGCAGATGCTGGCCTGGGGCCTGGTAGGCTTGAGCGCAGGCTGGCTGGGCAGACTTTATCGGGAACCGGACCGGTTTTTGCTGGCCATATTCCTTGGCCTCTGGGGCTACCTCTTTGGGGCCATCATGGATGTCTGGCACTGGCTGACCTTTATCTTTCCGCTTACCTGGACAGGTTTTCTGGCTACCTGGGCCGCCGGCTTCTGGTTTGATACGGCCCATGCGGCTGGCAATATAGTCCTGGCCCTGGCCTTCGGCCCGGGCTGCCTGGCCATTATACGGAGGTTTCAGGAGAGGTTGCGGGTTACCTACGAAGTGCGAGAGGGGGTAGATTTTGGTGAACAGGTGGAGGGAGAGAGGCGCGATTAGAGCCCTGGCCCTGGTCTTGGCGGCCGTTATGGTACTGGGGGTGCTGCCGCTGCCGGTTCAGGCCGCCGGTATTTCTACGGATACCGTGGCAGCGGCGCGCCCCCGGGCGGTAGATTACCTGCGCCGGGCCCAGGTCAGCGACGGGGGCTTTGGCTCGCCGGAATTCACCGCCTGGGCGGTGATGGGCCTGGCTCTGGCCGGCGAGGATGTCGGCGGCCCGAAATGGACCAGGGGTGGAGAAACGCCGGTCAGCTACCTGGAGAAGAACCCCGGCACCCTGGCGGCGACCACTGATTATGCCCGATTACTCCTGGCCGTGAGTCTAGCCGGGGCCAATGGCCGGGATTTCGCCGGCCGGGACCTGGCCGGCTACCTGCTGGCCGGGCAGGACGCCGGCGGGCATTTCGGCCGCCAGGGGGAGGAGGAGTTGGTTAACAGTCACGTTTGGAGTATTATCGCCCTGGGCTTGGCGGGGGTAAAGATCCCGAATACCGGTCTGGCCCGGAAATGGCTGGAAGAAGCGCAAAATGAGGATGGCGGCTGGGGCTATGCCCGTGGTCTTCCCAGCGACCCGGACGACACGGCCACGGCCATCCTCGCCCTGCGCCTCCTGGGGGTAAGTGAGGGTGACCCGGCCATTGGTCGGGCACTGGCTTTCTTGCGCCAGCAGCAACTCCCGGACGGCGGTTTTGCCTACGGTGATAACCGGGGTAACGCCGGCTCCGACGCCATGGTAATCCTGGCCCTGCTGGCCGCCGGCCGGGATCCCCTGGCTGTACCGTGGACCGCCAGATCCGGTGGGCCGGTGGCCCATCTCCTCGGTTTGCAGGCGGCAGACGGCAGCTTCATGTACCGGCAGGCGGAAACTTCTTACCCGGTGTGGATGACCTCTCAGGCCCTGATTGCCCTCTCTGGGTGGCGATTTTTGGCCCTCCTGCCGCGGGCGCCGGGCTTTACCGACCTGCCGGCCGGTCACTGGGCTTACGAGGCGGTCACTTCCCTGGCGGCCTCTGGCATAATCAACGGCTACCCGGATGGTACCTTCAAGCCGGAAAACAGCGTGACCCGGGCCGAATTCGCCAAGATAATCGTCTACGCCATGGGACAGCAAGACCAGGTGGGGCCGGCTACGGAGCAGTTTAACGATGTGGGCCGCAACCACTGGGCCAATGCTGTCATCAAGGTGGCGGTGGATAAAGGCTATCTGCGCGGCAGGGGAAAGGAAGCCTTTGCGCCGGGCGACAAAATAACCGGCGCTGAAGTGGTGGCCATCCTGGTCCGGGCGGCCGGCCTGGCTGGTCCGGAGGTGGAGGCCCGCGGGCCGGCCTGGTACAGCGCCTATCTGGATCTAGCCCGGCAAAAAGGCTTCCTGTACCCGGATTTTGCCGCCGCGGCTCCGGCCACCCGGGCCCAGTGCGCCTATAGCATAGCCCGGCTCCTGGCCGGCCGTTGAATCCGGCCGGCTGTGGCCATCCACTCTTACGGCAGGTACTGTCACGCATCGCAGTGAACCGGCGGTCTTCCTTTCGACGTTTTTACGGCGACCCTTCCAGGTCCGCCGGTTTTTTTTTGCCCGGTTTTCCCTGCGGCGTTTGCTGCGGGTGCGGGCAAAGGCGGACAGCATTTCCCGCGCGGCTATGGAGATACTATTTCTGCGGCCTGTATCTTGACAACTACCCCTGGGGGGTATATAATTAAACAGCCAGGAAAACTCTGGCTAGCCTTAGCCTAGAAAGGAGAGATAGCATGACAGCGGAGAGTACCAGCCAGATTAGCCTGCCGGTTGAGGGCATGACTTGCGCGGCCTGCGTGGCCCGGGTGGAGAAAAGTTTGGCCGAGCTGCCGGGCGTAAAGGGAGTTACGGTCAACCTCATGTCGGGCAAGGCTGCGGTGGAATACGTCCCCGGGCAGGTGGGGGTGGAGCAGATGGTCCAGGCAGTCCGGGACACCGGCTACAACGTGCCCCAGGAAGAATTGGTGCTTACTGTGCGGGGCATGACCTGCGCCGCCTGCGTGGCCCGGGTGGAAAAAGCGGTGAAGTCACTTCCGGGAGTGACGGAAGTGGCGGTAAGCCTCCCGGCGGAATCGGCCCGGGTGAAGTACTATCCGGGGGCGGTGGAGAAGGCCCGGATCAAGAAAGAGATCAACGAGCTGGGCTACGAAGCCAGCGAGAAACTCACCGGCCAGGCCGCCCTGGACCGGGAGAAGGAGGCCCGGCAGCGAGAGATCAGGAAACAGACGCTGAATATGTGGATCGCCTGGCCCCTGGCCATCCTGGTCATGGTGGGCATGTTCCGGGATATGTGGATTTTTCCTTACTTCGTGCCGGAATTCCTAGGTAACGTCTACGTTCTCTGGCTCATCACCACGCCGGTGGTCTTTATTCCCGGCTGGCAGTTTTTCGTCCATAGCTGGAACGGGTTGAAAAAGGGTTCCACCGACATGAACCTGCTCTATGCCACCGGTATTGGCGCGGCTTATATCATCGCCACCATCAATACCCTCTGGCCTGACGCCGGTTTCGGCGGCCGCGGCGCCACCTTCTTCGAGTCCGCGGCCCTTTTGACAGCCTTCATTATCTTGGGCCGCTACCTGGAGGCCATCACCCGGGGCCGTACCTCGGAAGCCATCCGCAAGCTCATGAGTTTGCAGGCCAAGACTGC
The DNA here is from genome assembly GCA_004347685.1 of Clostridia bacterium. Taxonomy (GTDB): domain Bacteria; phylum Bacillota; class DSM-521; order Neomoorellales; family SLTJ01; genus SLTJ01. The sequence goes on along the minus strand of SLTJ01000017.1, from coordinate 94,080 downwards.
CAGGGTGATCCGCGATGGCCAGGAGGTGGAGATCGCCGCTGACGAAGTGCAGGTGGGGGACATAGTGGTGGTACGTCCGGGTGAAAGCATACCGGTGGACGGCGAGGTTGTCGAAGGCTATTCGGCGGTAGACGAGTCCATGCTGACCGGAGAGAGCATCCCGGTGGAAAAGAAAGCCGGGGACCAGGTGGTGGGCGCTACCATCAACAAGACCGGATCCTTCAAGTTCCGGGCCACCCGGGTGGGCGGGGATACGGCCCTGGCCCAGATAATCAAGATGGTGGAGGACGCCCAGGCGTCAAAGGCCCCTATCCAGAAACTGGCCGACTTTGTGGCCGGGCACTTTATTGCCGGCGTGCATGTGCTGGCACTGATAGTTTTCGCTTTCTGGTTTTTTTACGGGTTTAATGCTTTCTTTACCCCTGACAGCCACTTTATCCTCTCGCCCTACAGCCTCGCCGAGGTAGGCGTCTTCGGCTTCAGCCTGCTTTTGTCCGTGACCACCCTGGTCATTTCTTGCCCTTGCGCCCTGGGCTTGGCCACCCCCAGCGCGGTCATGGCCGGTACCGGCAAGGGGGCGGAAAACGGCATCCTCTTCAAGGGCGCCGACGCGGTGGAAATGAGCAGCAAGCTGAACGCCGTGGTCTTTGACAAGACCGGCACCCTGACCCGGGGGCAACCCTCTGTGGCGGACGTGGTAGCCGTGGCTGGCGCTGACCCGCAGGAGGTCCTGGGTCTGGCCGCGGTGGCAGAGAAGGGATCAGAGCACCCGCTGGGCGAGGCCATCGTCCGGGGTGCCAGGGATAAGGGGCTGGAGGTGCCGGATGCGGAGGGCTTTGAGGCCATACCCGGCCACGGGGTGGCGGCCACTTACCAGGGCCGGGAGGTTCTCCTGGGCAACCGGCGGCTTTTTGCCCAGCGGGAGATTGCCGTGGACGAATTGCTGCCTCGAATGGAGGAGTTGGAGGAGCAGGGTAAGACAGTCATGCTGGTGGCGGTCGGCGGCCAGCCGGCCGGACTGATCGCCGTGGCCGATACTCTCAAGGAGCATGTAGACGTGGCCATCCGGCGGCTACACGAGATGGGTATCCAGGTGGGCATGATTACCGGGGATAACCGGCGCACGGCCCAGGCCATTGCCCGCGAGATCGGCATTGACCACGTCCTGGCGGAAGTCCTACCTCAGGATAAGGCCAGCGAGGTCAAGAAGCTCCAGGAGCAGGGCCTGAAGGTGGCCATGGTGGGGGACGGCATTAACGATGCCCCGGCCCTGGCCCAGGCCGACGTGGGCATTGCCATCGGTTCGGGCACCGATGTAGCCAAAGAAACCGGGGACGTGATCCTAGTCAAAGACGACATCCGGGACGTGGTGGGAGCCATCGAGATCGGCCGGGCCACCATGAGGAAAATAAGGCAGAACCTCGTCTGGGCCTTTATCTACAATACCCTGGGTATCCCCATTGCCGCCGGCATTTTCTATCCCTGGACGGGGCTGATCGTCAGCCCGGAGCTGGCCGCCTTCTTCATGGCCATGAGTTCGGTTTCGGTGACGTTAAACACCTTGTTGCTCCGGCGCTTTGAGCCCTCCATCAGGCGCCGCCCGGAGGGTCAAGCCGGAGCGCCAGCCGGCGTAACAGCCGAAGCGCATTAAAAATGCTGCCAGGCGCCACCGGCTGCCGGGCACCGCTGACGTGTCGGGGAGGCAGACCACTTTGTCGCGCCATCTGGTGGCACGCCCGGATGCCCTTCCAGGGCTGGAATCTCTCTCCATTTTCGAGGAGGCGGTTGTAAATGCAAGATTTGGAAGTCAGGGCCGCGCGGGTGAGCGCGCTTGTTTACACGACCATTTCCCTGGGTCTGGCCCTTCTGTTCCTGGCCGCCACTTACCTCACCGGCAGGACTTACCCGCCAATGGCCAGGATCGGCGGTATGGTCTGGGTTTTTATCCTCTCCATGATCATCCTCATGCCCATTGTCATCCCGGCCATGAGAAAGCGGTACCTGGGCCGGGTGTGAGGTGGGGTAAGGTTTTCGGTGTTGCCAGGACAGTGCTCTTCTGGGTAAAATCTATCATAAGTTAGGTAAATATTCGGCTGCTGAGGAGGGGGGGGGTAAATCAGGCCAGTATTTCATGGCCTTGCGGCGTCCCAGCCGCCAGGGGGTATGGTCAGGGGCTCCTTCGAAGGCCACAAGGAATGAGGGGAGGCCGGCGCGGCCATAATATCAGGTAACAAGAGAAAGAGGTGAGAGCCACGGCTTCCCAGGCTACTGCCGAAGCTTTGAAGGAAGTAATCCGTGAAATTCATGCCGGAGCCGACCCGGAGGCAACTAGGCGGAAATTTAAGGCTGTACTGGCCCGGGTCAGCCCGGAAGACATCGGCCGCGCCGAGGAGGAACTGGTGCGGGAGGGCCTGCCCCGGGAGGAGGTGCGCCGCCTCTGCGACGTGCACCTGGAGGTCTTAGGGGAGGCTTTGGGACGAAACCAGCCCGACGTACCTCCCGGCCATCCGGTGCATACCTTCCGCCAGGAGCACGACCGCATTATCGAGTTCCTGGAAGACCTCGGCCGGGTAGTCTCAGAACTGCAGGCCAGTGCGGAAGACCAGGAGGTATGGCAGGAGAAGCTGCCTGTATTGAAGCACCTGGTTGACCACCTGATGGAAGTAGAAAACCACAACCTGCGGGAGGAAAACGTGCTTTTCCCTTATCTCGAAAAGCACGGGATAACCGAGCCGCCCAACGTCATGTGGGCAGAACACGACGACCTGCGCCGCTTGAAGAAGCAGTTGAAGGAAGCGGTGGAAGAATACGGGCAGACCAGGCCGGCCGAACTGGCAAGCCGGCTGGCCGCGGTGGCGGAATCTTTGCGCCAGCAGCTTTCCGGCCATATCTTCAAAGAGAACAACGTCCTCTACCCTATGGCCCTCAGGGTATTATCACCTCAGGAGTGGCAGGAGATCCGCCGCCAGTGCGATCAAATAGGCTACTGCTGCTTTACCCCGGAACCGGCGCCAGCTCAGGTTGAGCCGGCTGGGGAAGGCCGTACGGTAGCCGAAGCTGATGGCCGCCTGACTTTCCCCACCGGCAGCCTGACCAGGCAAGAACTCCTGGGCCTGCTTAATACCCTCCCGGTGGATATCACCTTTGTGGACAAGAACGATGTCTTTCGCTATTACAACGACACCAAGGAGCGGATCTTTGTCCGCACCCCGGCCTCCCTGGGCCGCAAGGTACAGCAATGTCACCCCCAGAAAAGCGTGGACAGGGTAAACCAGATCATTGACGATTTCCGCAACGGGCGGCGGGATGCGGCCCATTTCTGGCTTCACGTCGGCGAAAAGTACGCCTACATCTCCTATTACGCCGTCCGCGACGAGAGGGGCGAATACCTGGGCGCCCTGGAAACCATCCAGGACATCCAGCCCTTCAAAGCCATTGAAGGGGAAAAGAGGCTGGACGGGTAAAGGGAACTCTGAGGTGAAAGGTGTGCGGGAAGCATCCCCGGCGAAGATTACCATTGTAGGTGCGGGATATGTTGGTGCCACCACTGCCTTTACTTTGCTGCACAGTGGCCTGGTGAGTGATCTGGTCCTCCTGGACATTAACCGGGCACGGGCCGAGGGCGAGGCCATGGACCTGAATCATGCCGCCTCCCTGGGATTTCCGCTCCGCATTTCGGCCGGGGAGGTCGCTGACACCCGGGACTCTGTCGTAATTATCTTTGCGGCTGGCGCCAACCAGAAGCCAGGGGAGACGAGGCTGGACCTGGTGCACCGGAACGTGGAGATAGTACGGCAGGCCGGATGTCAGGCGGACCGGGAGCGGCCAGCGTGGGGGTGTGACATAGGCCCTGGCTTTCCAAGGAGCGCTGGGCCGCTTCCAGGGCCGCGATCACCCACAAGGCATCCTGCCACCCGGTAAGGGGTTCCTTTCCCTCCCGGATGCAGTCCAGGAAATGACGGCACTGGCCGGCCAGCGGTTCCTGCACGGTTATTGCCGGCAGGTAGATATCGCCGTAGCGGGGCACCATGGCGTACCCTCCCTCGCCTGCTCCGCCCGGCTCGTAGAGGCTGTTCACCCCGCGGTCGTAAACCCGGATCTTGTCTTCGCCGGCCACATCGTCAAAGATCGCCATTTGCCGGTCGCCGACCACGGTTACCTGCCGGATTTTGCGGGGAGCCAGCCAGGTGGCGTGGATTTGGGCCATGACGTTACCCGGGAATTTCAGGGTGACGAAGACCAGGTCGTGGACCCCGGGCTGGAGGTAACAGGCCCCCTGGGCGCTAATTGCTTCCGGTTCGGCCCCGACAAGGAAGCGCAAGATGGTCAGGTCGTGAACCGCCAGGTCCCAGAGCACGTTGACATCCTGGCGGACCGTGCCCAGGCCAGTACGCGTCAGGTACAGGTAGAGCAGATTTCCTAGCCGGCCCTCCTGCAGGTAATTCTTCAGCCACTGTAACGCCGGGTTGTATTCCATAATGTGGCCGGCCATGAAAACCTTCTGGCGGCTGGCGGCCGCCTCCCGCAGGCGGAGAATTTCCCCAGTGGTGCGGGCGCAGGGCTTTTCCACCAGGACGTGCTTGCCGTGTTCCAGGCAAGCCAGGGCGATGGGAAAATGGGTGGCCGGCGGGGTGGCTACAACTACCGCCTCAACCCCGGTATCGGCCAGCACGTCCTCCAGCCGGCTGGAGAAGGATATTGTGGGGTGCCTGGCGCCCATCACCTCCAGCCGCCGGGGATCCAAGTCTACGCACCATTTGACCCGGCAGCCGGGCATCTCTCCCAGTACCCGGAGATAGTTTTGCCCCCACCTGCCGGCGCCGACCACGGCCAAGTCCATTATCCTTCCTCCTCCAGCAAGCCTTTCTTCACGCACATTCGCCCAGGGCGGTTAGCCGTTCGGCCAGTTTGTGGTCGCCGAGGGAGCGGCACCTGGCGGCCAGATCTTTTAAGGCGGTATCAAGCTCTCCCTGGCAGCCCGGCCCGGTGGTGTGGGGCCCGGCCTGGAACAAAATATCTGCTATCAGGCCGTAGGCGCGGCCGGTACCCGGGCTGGCCAACGCTATTTCCTTTGCCAGCCCGGCTGCCTGCTCTCCGTCGCCGGCACGGAGGGCCAGCAGGTAGCGCCAGGTAAGGGCGGAAAGGTGATAGGCGCTGCCCGGCCTGACTTGCTGCCAGCAGCGGCTGGCTTCACTGTTCCGGCCCAGGTGGGCCAGGCACAGGCCCTGCATATAGGCCGGACGCCCTGTACCGGGGTTATCTTCCCTGCCTTGCGGTGCTACCTGCTCCAGGTAGCCGAGGGCCAGATCGAAGTCGCCGCAGCCCATGAGAACGTCCGCCAAAAGCTCGAGGTCCGCGGTCCGCGATAGATCAAAGAAGGCTTCCAGGCTCGCAGCCGCCTGCGCCGGGCCGTAGAGCCGGCGCAAGCCACGGGCCAGGGGATACAGGGGCAGGTGGAACTTGGGATTGTCCTGCAAGGCGCGGCGGTAGGCAGCGATTGCTTTCTCAGTCTGGTCCAGGCCTTCGCACGCCCGGCCCAGGTTGTAGAGGGCGCGGAAGCTACCCGCGCCGCTCGTTCCGGCATAATTAACAGGCGCATCGCCCATCTCCAGGCATTTCTCAAAGCATGCGGCCGCTTCCCGGTATGCTCCCTGTTCTAGGTGGATCTCCCCCTGGAGGAAAAACAAGTCGGTGAAATCCGGGTAGACCCGGGCAGCTTGCTCAATCAGGCGCAGGGCCTGGGTATGGCGCCGCATTTCCCTCAGGCAGACGGCCATCTTTAGTACCAAGTCGGACATGTAGCTACACCCCGGCTGCCAGGCTTCTTCAAGCCTGAGTAGGGCCTCTTCGTAAGCGCCCTGGTTTAGCAGTTCTACCCCGAGGCTGTAGCGCAAAAACTTGTTTTCCGGATCTTGCGCCACAGCCTGCCGGATGATCTCCATGTTCCGCCGGGACTTGTTTTTCCGGTCCGCCACCGGGGCCAGGTAGCCGTAGTGCAGGACCTGCAAGTTGGCCACCTTGACGGCCCCGGGGCCACGGACGGCCAGGATCTGGTCTATTACCTGCTCGTGGAGGGCGCGCCGGAAGCTGTAGGCAGGCCTGTTCTTGAACATGCGGCAGGCCAGATCCGTGACGTAATCGCAGCCGGCCTGGCGGCCGTAAAAGTTGACCAGTTGGAAGCAGTAAGCTTCTACGCCGTCTATGGTGAGCAGGGCCCTAATCTTGTTGCCGTCTCCGGACTTGAGCTCCTCGTCGGCATCCATGACCAGGAGCCAGTCCCCGCGGGCCTGTTCCAGCGCGAAATTGCGGGCCGCGGCGAAATCACCCTTCCAGGGGAGGGAATAGACGCGGGCGCCGAACTCCCTGGCCACGTCTACGGTGTTATCCCTCGAGCCGGTATCTACCACGACGATTTCGTCCACCACACCCCGGACGCTGGCGAGGCAGCGCGGCAGGCGTTCCTCTTCGTCCCTGACGATCATGCACAGGCTGAGGCGGGGCCTGTCGTCCCCGGCCAGGGCCGCAATCACCGCTGCCGTGTCCGGCAGGCCGGCCAGGGCGGCCATGGCTTCCTCCCGGCAGTTGCGGGCCGCTTCCACGTAGGTTTCCAGGTTATCCGGGTCCCACTCCATGGCCTTGGCGTACCACGCCGCCGAGGCTTCATAAGCCTTTTCCTGCCGGCAAATCCGGGCCAGGGTCCGGGCCGCCTCGTCGTCCTGGCAGCCGCCCTCCAGGCCCTGGAGCAGGAGTTCCCTGGCCTTCTCCTGCCACCCGTGGCGGTAGGCGGCCTTGCCGGCGGCAGCCGCCAGGTCTGGCGTAACGGCCAATTCCAGTATCTTCCCGGCCAGTTCCCTGTCGCCGGCGATGATGGTTTTTTCCAGCAGGTCCAGCATGGCCGGACCGGCAGCGGCAAGCGTTTCGGCCTCCAAGGCCGGGGATGGCCGGCCAGCCAGGGAGCGGCACAGGTAGTGGTACATTTCCCGTACCGGCATGTCCGTCTCCCTGGCTGCCAGTTCCCCGGCCCGGGAGCAATCCCGCTCCAGGCAATGGTAGAGAAACATGTTTCTCAGGGCTCGCGGGTAGAGGGGGCTCTGGCAGTCCACCCGCTCAAGGGCCCGGGCGGCCTTTTCCCCTTCGCCCGTGAGGAGCAGCGCTTCCCCCAGCAAGGTGTGGCAGTAGTCGTCGCCGGCCCCTAGCCTGGCGGCCGCCTCCAGGAAAGGCAGGGCCGGCCGGGGGTGCCCCTGGGCGAGGAAGAATCCGGCCACCCCCAGGTTGGCGGCCGGGGTGGGGAAGTTGAAGCAGGCCTCCAGGTACGCCACCGCCTCTTCCTCTGTTCCTCCGGCCAGCAGCGCCCGGATGATCCGGCCCAGGGGCCGCATGTCCCTGGGGTTGGAAGCCAGTTCCTGGCGAAAGGCCTCGCAGGCCTTTTCCCTCTCCAGCATGAGTTCGTAGATGTTACCCAGGACCCTCCAGGCCAGGGTACCCCCAACGCCCAGCTCACCGGGATAGTGGCTCGGGGCTTCGCCCATGGCCAGGCACTTGTTAAAGGCCTGGACGGCCCGGGGGAAGTCACCTTCCTCTATACAGAGGAAGCCCATCTGGTAGAACAGATCGGTGAAGTCGGGATAGATGGTCGTCATCTGCTGCAGGTAGGCCAGGGCTTCCTGCCTGCGGCCCAGGATGGCCAGGCAGTCGGCCTTTTTCCTGGCCAGGGAGGGGGCAAAGGCCGCCCTCCACTGGATATCCTTTTCCGCCAGGTTGAAATGCTCCAGGGCCCGGGAATTGTTCCCCAGCCGCATGTACTCTACCCCGAGGTTGTAAAAGAGGAAGCTATCGGGTTCGCGGCTGGCCATCTCCTTTTCCAGGAGGGCCAGGTTGCGGTGGGCCTTGTCTTTCTCTTGTACCGCCTGTTTCAGATAGCCGTAATGGCGTACCCGGATGTCCGTCACCCTGATGGCCTCCCGGCCGGCCCGTTCCAGGATGCTGGGAATGACCGACTCGTGGATGCGGCCGATATAGCGGTACTCCGGCCGGTTGCGGAAAAGGCGCAAGGTTGGGTGGCGCAACCCTCCCTCGGGGGTGCCGGTGCCCAGCACGTTGATCGTTTGGAGGAAAAAGGCCTCATAGCCGGGGGAGATCAGGAGTTCACGCACAAGCGGCGCGTCTTCGGCTACGAACTCGTCGTCTCCGTCCAGGATGAGTACCCAGTCGCCCCGGGCCAGTTCCAGGGACCGGTTGCGGGCCTCGCTAAAACTATCCGTCCAGGGGAAAAGGTATACTTCGGCTCCCAGCCGCCTGGCTACCTCTATGGTGTTGTCCTTGGACCCGGTGTCTACCACTACGATCTGGTCTACCAGACCCTGCACCGAAGAAAGGCAACGGGGAAGGTTGGTAGCCTCGTCCCGGGCGATCAGGCACAGGCTGAGGGTGGGGGAGGACACTCCGCTTCACCTCCCGTCCGTTTCCGGCCGGAAATTAACGCCTCCAGGCGTTCCAGGGCCAGCGCCGCTCCATACCATTCCCGCTCCAGCACCGGCACCCCGCGGAACCGGCCGCGTGCCGCGGCCAGCACTTCCCTTTCCCGCAACATCAAGGCGCGGGCCAGGAGAAGGCGTAATCTCTGGTTCTCCGGCCAAAGCCGTACCGCTTTCCTGGCCACCAGGAGGCCGGCCTCGTTCATTCTCGCGGTTGCCAGGGCCTCCAGCAGCACCTCCACGGCCCGGGCCGTGCTGAAATCAAAGTACTGCTCCAGGTATGAAACGCATCCCTGAGCATCATATAACCGGCCCAGGACCCGTACCAGGCCGAACAGTGCTGGGACGTACTGCGGGTGGCGCTGCAGGGCCACGGTGTAGGCCCGGGCCGCCTGCTCATAATCCTCCAGTTCCTCCAGCATTTCACCCGCCAGCATGCAGGCCTTGTGGCCGCCGACGCCCCAGGTGGAAACGTACCCGGCCGGGGGCTCCCCCAGTTCCAGACACCGGCTGGCCAACTCCACCGCCTTTTCCGGCTGCCCCAGCCGGCGGTGGGCCACGGCCAGGAGGTAAAACAGGTCGGTGTAGGCGGGAAACCGGGCGGCGCCCTGCTCAAGTACGGCTACGGCCGTGGCCGGATCCCCGAGTTCCAGCAGGCAGATGGCGTAGTTTCTGGTCAGGGCGGCGGCATGGGGCCACTCGCGGCCGCACCCGGCATAGACCTGCCCCAGCCACCTGGCCGCCGCGGGGAAATCGCCCAACTGCCAGTATTCCAGGCCAAGGTTATACTGCAGGAACAGGTCCCCGGGATTTCCCGCCAGGGCCTGCCGCAGGATACCCAGGTTGCGGCCGGCCTTGTTCCTGGCCGCCTTGGCCGGGGAGGTGTAGCCGTGGTGGATAATCTCCACGGGGCTGGCTGCTATCACGGCCTGCGGGGAGCTCTCCCGGATTGAGGTGAGTATTTCTTCGTGCAGCGGCCCGCGAAAGCGGTATCCCGGCCGGTTGCGGAAGAGGCGCAGGCTGCTATGCCGCAGGATCTCCCGCTCACCGGCCGGGTTGTCAACCAGGTTTAGGATGGTGGACAGGTATCCCTCCACGCCCTCGCGCGCCAGGAGCGGACGGAAGGACGCGCGGCCGGCAGGTGCCAGTTCCTCGTCGGCGTCCAGGCAAAAGATCCACTGCCGTGTGGCCTGGTCCAGGGAGAAATTGCGGGCCATGGCAAAGTTTTCCGGCCACTCGAGCCGGAACACCCTGGCCCCGTAGCTTCGGGCCAGGGATACAGTGTGGTCGGCAGAACCGGTGTCCACCAGGACGATTTCATCCACCAGGCCGGCCACACTGTCCAGGCAGCGCGGCAGGTTTTCCTCTTCGTCCCTTACAATCATGCACAGACTGACCCCGGGCGCGATTTCCTCCATAATTATCCTCCTGACACGGCCAGGAAACGTGGCTAAGGAGCCCTTCCGGATGGGCTTGCCTCTGGTGACCTGGTTATACGGCAGCCTGGAACCAGGCGTTAAAGGTGAAGGCCGAACCATCAGTGAGGGCAGCGTAGGCAATGCGGGCGTACTTGAGGAAGTACTTGGGCACAAAGATGGTAGCCGCGTTGCCGTCCAGGGTCTGGGCCGCGGTATCGGTAATCCACAGGCTGGCATCAGGGCTGACGTCAATCCTGACGCTGACCTGGGCCGTGCCCGTGTTGTGCACGGCAAAGGATACGTTTGTTTTGTCGGAGACGTCCTCAACCAGCAGGCCGGTATACGTGGCGGATGTCCCCGTGACCGTGGTGGCCGTATCCGAAGCAAAATACCTGGAGCGGTGCAGGATATTGGCCCAGCCGTTGGTGGTAGAGAGGGGCACCGTTTCCGAGCCGTAGATTTGGATGGTATCCTGGGTATAGGCGAGGTTTCGGATGTCCAGGTCAGTGGCGGTGACGGTTACGTCGGCGGAAATGCTCTCGATGTTCAGCCTGCCGCCGGTGGTGGAGATGGGCAGCGTTTCCGAGCCGTAGATTTGGATGGTATCCTGGGTATAGGCGAGGTTTCGGATGTCCAGGTCAGTGGCGGTGACGGTTACGTCGGCGGAAATGCTCTCGATGTTCAGCCTGCCGCCGGTGGTGGAGATGGGCAGCGTTTCCGAGCCGTAGATTTGGATGGTATCCTGGGTATAGGCGAGGTTTCGGATGTCCAGGTCGGTGGCGGTGATGCTCACGTCGGCGGAAATGCTCTCGATGTTCAGCCGGCCGTTGGTGGTGGACAGAGCGCTGGTCGTATCGCTGCCGAAAACCTGTACCTTTAGCTGCTCGGGCTGCGGGTTAAACACAACGTAGTTAGGCATTGTTGTTCCCTCCATTTCTTGATATAAGCTACTGGTAGTTTATGGTATGCATCCCATATAATAAAGGTGACGGGAGCGGTTGTGGGAATACCAAATGAGGCTGAATAGAATATTTTGAGGCATAAGAGGGGGTAGAAATCGTGTTACCTGAGAACTGCATATACAACTACAACTTCCAGCACCCGCCTAATTCCATAAGGCGGTGGCCCCCGGGCTGGGAGAAGGTTGGAGGTAACGGGGATAGTTCTTGGCAAAGGGTAGTCGAATACGCCCAGGACGGCCGCTACTGCCTGCTGGTGGAAAACCCTTCAGCCGCAGGCTTTTGCGGGGTAAGGGAAAGTCCGCCGCACAGGGTAGCCGTGACCCCGGGGGAGAAATGGCGCGTGGCTGTAACCATGCGGGCCGAGCAACAGGGGAAAGGGCGGGTAGCCGTCATTTTCCTGGACGGGAGCGGGCGAGCGGTGAGCAGCCTCCAGCAGGATTTCGAACTGGCCGTGGCGATGCAGGAGTACGCCCTGGAGTACTTCATCCCACCCGCTGCAGCCGAAGCCCTGGTGGAGGTAGGGGTGGTCGGGCCAAACCGGGTGTGGCTCGACCGGGTAGTGAAGGCCAGGCTGGCAGAAGCCCCGCAGCCAAGGACCCTTGGGCAGGGAGATGGGGTTAACCGGGGAAAGCCGGCGCCGGTCCCGCCCGTTAACCGCAGTCAACCGCAGCCCGGCACGGGCCAGGATCACCCGGACCCTGGAGAAGGCAATTTCTATTTCGTGGCCGTCCGGCCCGCCCGGGGCGCGGAACCGGAAGTGCAGTTTGGCCGCCACCTGGGTCTTTTGGCCGGAAAGAAGCAGGAGCAGATTACCTTTTCGCCTTCTTCCCCGGTGGAGGTTTCTTTCCAGCAGTTTTATTTCAGTTCCACCGGGCCGGTAGCAGTGGAAGTGGCTGCTGGGCAGGCCGGGCAAACCATACGCTGCGAACTGCCGGCCGCGAGAATATGTCTCTATTTCTCGCGGCCGCTGCGGGTGATTCCCGGGGGACCGCCTCTGGTAGTCAGGGTCGCCAACCACGCTGCCGCCCCGGTTTCCTACACCTTCCTGGCCACCGGCGCGGCTGGCTAAAAATACGGGAGACCCGCATGCCAACAGCGGTGCCCCCTGTTTATCAGGCTTGGCTGCCTGACCCCGGGCCTCGGGCCGTAATATGGGGATCACCGGCAACACCACCGTATCATTGTTTTATCAAGGCCCGGGCCGGGACGCCGGCCACAGTTTCCCCGGGGCCGGTATCCCGGTTAACCAGCGCGCCGGCCCCGATCACAGACCCTTCTCCCACGGTAATTCCCGGCAGGATCACCGCCTGGCTCCCCACCCTGGCACTGGCCCCGATCCGGGGTCCCTTTAGTTCTGCTCCAGGCCGCATATACCGGTCGTTGGTGGTGGCCGCGTAAGGCCCGAAGAAGACCTCGTCCTCGATTACCGTATTTCTGGTAACGTAGGCCCCTGTCTGCAGGCTTACCCTCGCCCCGATAAAGGCGCACCCGTCAATTACTACATGGCTTCCCACCAGCACGTTTTCGCCTAGCCTCGTGCCCTCGCGGATGACGCAGTGGTGGCCGGTGCGGAGATTGGGCCCGGCCACCACCCCGGCATAAATGACGCTCCCGGACCGGATCAGGGAGCCTTTGCCGATCACCGTATTCTCGCGGCGGCCGGGAACCGGGAGTCCAACCAGGCAGTACGGCTCGATGACACACCCTTCTCCGACTACGGTCCTCGGAAACACTTGGCTGAAGGCCCCCACCTTCACTCCGGCCCCCAGCTTGGCGCCGGGGTACACCCTGGCGCCTTTTTCAATCACCACACCCTCAGGAAACTTCCTGCCCTTGGCCATGGGACCCCCCTCCTTCAACATCGCGTCCCTAACCCTGGCCCTGAAGCCAAATGGTGAGCGGGGTAGCCGCAGCAGCCCGGTAGACTATCCGGGCATACCGCAGGAAAAAGTAACTGGCCAGGGCCACCAGGCCCCCGCCCTCTACCTGCTGCTCAGGGGTGCCGGCGGCCCAGTGGCTGCCGTCGGGACTGACCTCCATTTGTACCAGGGCCGGAACAGACCCGGAATTAAGTATGGCAAAGGAAAAAAGCCGCAAACGCGACACGTCCCGGGCCGCGGTAGCAGCCGCGGAGGCCGTAGCCGTAACGTATTCCGTGAACTCGTAAAAACTGCTGCCGGCTACCTGTACCATGGCGGTGCCGTCGCCGGTGGTGGCCAGTGGTACTGGGCTGCTGCCGTAGATGCGCACCCCATCCCGGTCTGGGGTAAGGTTGCGAATATCGGCAGCCACCGTCGCCTTGACATTTACCGGTATGGGGCCGGCCAGGCGCACCGGTTTCAGGATTTCTTCCACCGTCTGCACGTGCCGCACGAAGAGACGGCCCTTTTCGTCTAGCCGCAATGCGCGCAGGGGATAGAGCCGGAAGGCTTCCACGCTGTGGATTACCGCCTCTCCTGGCCCGGCGATACCTGCTTCCAGGCGCAGGCTACCAGTGCCGGCAGGGGTAGTAAATATCCGGCTAAGGGTTTCTGGCTCGGGACCGGGGTTAAGGATGAACTCCAGGCGGCCGACGAGGTACCCGGCAGGGGTTGACATATAGACCCGCAGGTAGCCGGTAGCCCCTCCCGCGGCTGCCATGTTAACCCGCGCCTCCCAGCGCTGAAGCTCTCCGGCTGCTATCGCCACCTCCATGGCCTGCACGACACCGGCAGGTGGGCCGGAAGGGTGGTGAATGGCTATGGCCCGGCGGCCTGACGCTACGTCTACCCACTCCCAGACGGTGTTCTTGTCCCCGCCCACTTGAAGCCAGCCGTCTGGGAAATCAGGTTGTGTTTCCCTGACCAGCCGGAGATCGCTGTTATATACTTGGTTGAGCAAATGTCCTGTAACGCCCATCTCTTCGCCCGGCTTACCCCCGGCGTTTTATGTTATTTTATGCCAGGAAGCGATCAACAGTTATCGAATGTCGCTGGTGGGGCTGAGTTCGCGCTCCTGGCAGCACAGCCTGGAACTACTGGCCCAGGGCCGCTACTACGTGGCAGCCATTGCCACGGGGTTTGGAACTGCTGGCATTGCGGTTAACATACTCGGTATTTATCCCATGTTGCGCCTGCCGAGGGCGGGCAACGCCCCTGGGGCGGGGGCGGCATTAACCGGCAGATGTTTTCCCGTGGGAGATACTATACTCCTTGTGGCGTGAAGTCGAGGAGTGTTCCTCCTGGTGCTGACTGTCAATGCGGGCACCTATTTTGGCAGGTATCTGGGGATACTACAGAAAAAAGGGATGACGGCAAATGCGTCCTTTCTGGAAAGGTGCCATCAGTTTTGGCTTGGTGAACGTGCCGGTAAAGCTCTACGCCGCCACCGAGGAACACGATATCAGGTTCACCTATCTCCACGCCAGGTGCAAAACCCCTGTCCAGTACCACAAGTACTGCCCGATATGTGCCACGGACGTTACCCAGGAGGAAATCGTCCGTGGTTATGAATATGAGAAGGGCAAGTACGTCGTGCTCCAGGAGGAGGATCTGGAAGCCATTTCCCCCGAGGCCAGCCGCAGCATTGACATCATAGATTTCGTGGACCTGAAAGAGATTGACCCCATCTACTTTGTGAAGGCCTACTATCTGGCTCCGGCGGAGATGGGCCAGAAGGCCTACGTCCTGTTGAAGCAAGCCATGGAGGAAACGGGGAGGATTGCCGTGGCCCGGGTCAGCCTGAGGGCGAAGCAGTCTCTGGCGGCCTTGCGGCCCAGTGGGAAGGTCCTGGTAATGAACACCATGCTCTACCCTGACGAGGTGAGGTCGGCCGCCGAACTGCCAGAACTCGCGGCCGAGGTAAAACTCCACCAAAACGAGGTGGAAATGGCCGTCAGACTGATCGAGAGCCTGGCCGCAGCCTTCGACCCCTCCAAGTACACTAACGAATACCGGGCAGCCCTTCTCGAGCTCATCGAGGCCAAGATCGCCGGCCAGGAGGTGGAGGTTCCGGCTAAACCGGAGCCCGGCAAGGTGGTGGACCTCATGGAGGCCCTCAAGAAAAGCATCGAGTTGGCCAAAAAGGAAAAGGGTGCGGTGGAGGCCGGGGAAGGGGAAAAGGAGCCCCCCCGCCGGAAAACGTCATGACGCCTACCACTACTGGCACCCTCCCCTGGTTGCGCCTCAGGCCCATGCTGGCCGTACCAGGCAGTCCCTTTGATTCCCCGGAATTCATCTACGAAGTAAAATGGGATGGTTATCGCTGCCTGGCCTATCTTGACAGGGAGACCCGGCTCCAGTCACGGAACCTTTTGGACATTTCGGCCCGCTTCCCGGAGCTGGCGGACCTCCACCGGACGGTAACAGCCACACCAGTGGTGTTGGACGGTGAGATCATCGTTTTGGGGGAAGATGGGCGCCCTTCCTTCAGCCGGCTGCAGGCCAGGGGGCGGTTGAGCGAACCTCGCCGCACCCCCGCCATCTATGTAGCCTTCGATGCCCTCTTCTATCAGGGGCAAAACATCTGCCGGGAGCCACTGCTAAGACGTAAGGAAAGGCTCGAACAGGCGGTACCGGAGCGGGAGAACTTGATAATTTCCCGGTATGTCGAGGAACACGGGAGGGACTTTTTCCGCGCCTGCGTGCAAGCGGGGCTGGAAGGGACCATGGCCAAGGAGAAGGGCAGTCTCTACCTGCCCGGCAAGCGTTCGCCCCACTGGCGCAAGTTCCGGCACACCCGCCAGGGGGATTTCGTAGTGGTGGGCTATGAGCCGGGCCGGGGCAAGCGCCTCCTTGGTTCCCTCATCTTGGCCGAGTCGCGGGATGGAAACCTCGTCTACCGCGGCAAGGTGGGAACCGGGTTCGACAGGGGAGAAGAAGAATATCTCTGGCAACAACTGCTGAACCTTGCCCCCTCTCCGCCGCCCTTCAGCGCGATTCCTCAGGAAGCCAGCCGGGCCATCTGGGTGCAAGCCAGGCTCGTCTGTACCGTGAGATACCTGGAGATGACGCCGGAAGGTTGCCTGCGACACCCTGTCTATGCGGGGTTGAGACCTGACAAGGAGCCGGAAGAATGTCAGAGCCGGAGTTCTCCCACCTGACCAAGGTGTTCTGGCCGGAAGGCCTGACCAAATACCACCTTATCAAGTACTACAGCGATGCTGCCGGCCTTATCCTGCCCTACCTGAAGCACCGGCCCCTGGTGATGAAACGCTACCCTGACGGCATCGGGGGTGACTTCTTCTACCAGAAGGAATGTCCGGCTTACGCGCCAGCATGGGTAGAAACCTTCCCTGTGTACCACGCGGACAGCCGCAAAACCGTCAACTACATCCTCGGCAATAACGTCGAAACCCTGACCTGGCTGGCTAACCAGGGCTGCATTGAGATGCACGCCTGGCTTTCCCGGGTTGAACACCTGGAATACCCCGACATAGGCGTGGTGGACCTGGATCCCGCCCCGGGGGTAGGCTTTGCAGACGTATTAGAAATCGCGGCCCTTGCCCACCAGGCTTTGGAGGAATTTGGCCTCAAGGGCTTTCCCAAAACGTCCGGTGCCACTGGGCTCCATGTTTTTCTGCCCCTCCCGCCCCGCTGGACCTTCAAGGAGGTAACGGCCGCCATGGGCCGTCTGGCCCGCTTCATTGTCGCCGTCCATCCCAAAAAGGCTAGCATAGAGCGCCAGCTGGCAAAACGGCATGGTAAAGTCTACCTGGACTACCTGCAAAACGCCCGTGGCCGTAGCATGGTCTCACCCTACAGCCTCCGAGCTTTACCCGGGGCGCCTGTTTCCGCCCCCTTGACCTGGGAGGAAGTGCTGGCCAAAGATGTCCGTCCCCAGGATTTTAACATCCACACTCTCCTACAGCGAGTGGAAACCCACGGCGACCTTTACGCGGGGTTGCGGAAAACGACAAACGACCTGGAGCCTCTGCTGGAATTGGTCGAGTAAGGAATTGCCCGCTACCAAGTGAAGTGCCCCCCCATCCCCTGATACAACGAAAGAGCAACAGTCGTGAGGCCCCATCCTTTATCCGGGCGCCGGCGGTGGAGCGGCGTGGCTACAAGCATATTGACGGACGGCGCGAAAGGGGTATAATGGGTGAGAATTTATTCTTTATGGGCGGTAAGAAAAGGGCGGTTAGGTCTCCGATCGGACGGATCCTGTAAGAAAGGTGGCAGGGCAGTTGTCTGTTTTCTGGCTCCTACTCAGCCTGGCAGTGGTTTCCCTGACCATAAATTTCGCCCTGGGAGCCTGGCGCCAGGTGTTTCCCAAGCTTTCTTTCTGGTGGTTTGTGACCATTCATTTGTCCGTGCCTCTGATCTATCTTCTCCGGGTGCAGACAGGCAGCCCCATCTGGGCCATTCCCATCCTGGTGGGGGCGGCGGTAGCGGGGCAGATGCTGGGCGGGAGGTTGGTCCCCACCCTGGTACAGGGGCCAGGACTGGGGGTTGAGGAACCCGGAACCGGGGAGATGCCCCCTGAAACAGGTTGGCAATGATCATGCCCTGGTAGGCCGGGGTGAGTGGGGCGGGCAATCCGGAAGACGAGTGTTATCAAACCGGGCCCGCGCATAAAAGGGCGAGGGAAGCAGAAACTATCTGTAGAAATCCAGCCTAAGGGAAGGGGCAGATCGAACCATGCCGGTGCACGAATCGCAAGCGCTCCAATCCTGCATTTCTCATTGCCAGGTAACTCTCAGCGACCTGCAGAACCTGGCCCGAACTGCAACCAATGCTCAGGCCAGGAGCACGATTGACCAGGCCAGTCAGTCGCTGAGTGACTGCATTCAGAAATGTCATTCGGCAGTCCAGCAGTTTTAGCTTGGAGGCCGCGGGACAAAAGGGGGTGACGAGATTGGCCGGGATAAAGTGTGCGGTGGAAGAATGTATGTACCAAGACAATACGGAGTGTAACGCGCCTGCCATTGAAGTACGGAGCAGCCGGGGCCGCCGGGCAGCCGCGTCCGACGATACCTGCTGCGAGACCTTTAAGCCGCGTACCCTGAACCGGGGCGGGATGTAGCTCGGGGTACGTGCCGATTTTGCAATCCAGGCTTGGACTGCCCCTTGACCGCAAAAAGCGGTTGGCTTACAGCAAAGTTAAGCCAGGTGTAGAACCTGGCCTGGAGGCGGAAAAGCCCAGGGCTATCAAAAGCCTGTGGGCTTTTCTGTTTGGTTGAGACCCTGCGGCTCGGGGGCAATCCGTACACCTATTTACCCCTATCGCCTTAGTTTCTTTAGTTTTATCGGTTTTTCTATCCGAGGACGTTATCCAGGAACATCATGATAACAAAGCCGATCATGAGGGCGTGGGTGGCCGGTTTTGAGGCCAGCCCCTTTTGGGTTTCCGGGATGATCTCGTGGCTGATAACGAAGAGCATGGCTCCGGCGGCAAAGGAAAGCCCAAGGGGGAGTACGGGAGGGGCAAATTTCGCTACCGTAACCCCGAATAGTCCGCCTAGGGGTTCCACCAACCCGGAGGCCAAGGCGACGCCAAAGGCGGCACTGCGACTGTAGCCTTCCCGCAGCAGGGGCAGGGCCACAGCCAGCCCTTCGGGGATGTTCTGCAGCCCGATGGCAACGGCGATACTCAACCCGTTGCTCATGTCCCCGCCGGCAAAGGCCACCCCTACGGCCATACCCTCGGGCACATTGTGTACCGTGATGGCCGCGACAAAGAGCCAGGCCCGGCGGAGGTTATCGTGATTTTTACCCGGGCCGCCCAGGAGGTTGGTGTCAGGAAATACGCGGTCTACCTGGTCGAGAAAGACCCCGCCGGCCAGAATGCCCACCAGGGCCACCCCGGCCCCGAGTATCCCGCCCCCGCCTGCCTCTATGGCCGGGATAATCAGGCTGAAGGAAGTGGCGGCCAGCATAATTCCGGCGGCAAAGCCCAGGAGGATGTCCAGAAGCCCCTTGGGGATATTCCTGGTAAAGAAGATGGGCAGGGATCCTATGCCGGTGGCCGTGCCGGCCAGAAAACTGGCGGCAAAACCCAGGAGGATGAGGTTGGTGGCTAGGGTCTCTCCAGGCAAAGGTGTTCACCTCCAGACCGGACATTTCCATGATATGCGCCAGCAAGAAGAAGGTGCGGGCGGCTTTGGGGGAATTCATGTCCATGGCGGCGTACGCAGGCGCCCAGCTCAGGACACTTTTGAAAAACCTTCTTGACTCACCCCTGCTGTCCGGGTATAATAGGCCTAGCCCAGATCTAAGTAAACAAGTGTAAATACTACTATAACCGTAACTGCTCAGCCTCCAGGCCGGTCGAAGGTCGGACGGCGAAGGACTAAAAGACCCTAGCCGGGTTATCAGGCTTCGCGAAAGTGATGGCGAGGCCGCGCTCAAAGGCTCTGACCGGCGGTGGTCTGAGCAGTTACCTATAACCTCTTATCCAGAGCGGCGGAGGGACTGGCCCGATGAAGCCCGGCAACCGGCTTGCCGCAGGGAAGTGCGGTGCCAATTCCTGGGGGACATGGATTCCCGCAGATGAGAGGCTTTGACCACAAGCTTCCCTGTGCGGGAGGCTATTTTTGTATCTTTTCGCGGAGAGGTTGAGGAGATTGCACCTGGAGACACGCCTGGTCCGGGCCGGCCTGGTGAGCGACCCGCGCACCGGGGCCATCAGCACCCCCATTTATCAAACGGCTACCTTCCGCCACCCGGGTCCGGAACAAAGCACTGGTTACGATTACTCCCGAACCATTAATCCCACCCGGGAAGTGCTGGAGAAAGCCATGGCCGAACTGGAGGGAGGGGCCAGGGCCTTGGCCTGCGCCTCGGGAATGGCGGCTATTCAGCTTGTCTCGCTGTTGTTTGCGCCCGGCGACCACCTGGTGGTTTCCGATGACCTCTACGGCGGCACCTACCGGTTCTTCCAACAGGTTATGGTTAGGTACGGGCTGGAGATAGACTATGTGGATACAACGGATATTATGGCCGTAGAAAGGGCCGTGAAGGCAACCACGGGCGCCCTTTTTGTGGAGACACCCACTAACCCCACCATGAAGGTCAGCGACCTGAGGGCCCTGGCTTCCCTGGCCAGAAGGTTCGGGCTGCTCCTGATCGTGGACAATACCTTTATGACCCCCTACTTCCAGCGGCCCCTGGAACTGGGGGCGGATATCGTGGTGCACAGTGCCACCAAATACCTGGGTGGCCACCATGACCTGGTGGCAGGCATGGTGGTGACAGCCAGCCCGGAGCTGGGCCAGCGCCTGGCCGACCTGCATAACTGTGTGGGCAGCATCCTGGGGCCGCAGGATTGCTGGCTGCTGCTGCGCGGTCTGAAGACGCTGGCCGTCAGGTTGGCCAAGAGCCAGGAGAACGCGGCCGCCCTGGCCGGCTGGCTCCATGGGCATCCGCGTGTGCAGCGGGTTTACTACCCTGGCCTGGAAAGCCACCCCGGCCACCGCCTCCATTTCCGCCAGGCGAGTGGGGCCGGGAGCGTCATCTCCTTCCAGGTGGACGACCCGGGCCTGGTGCCGAGGATAATCAGCCGGCTCAAGATGATCTCTTATGCTGAGAGCCTGGGAGGCGTGGAGAGCCTGATCACTTATCCGGCTACTCAGACTCACGGCGATCTGCCCGAGGAAGTGCGGGAACGCCTGGGTATTACCAGTACCTTGCTGCGGCTGGCGGTGGGGATCGAGAATGTGGCCGACCTGATCGCCGATTTGGAGCAGGCCATGGCCGGCTCGGAAATTGGAAGTTGAGTTGGTGCCGCCTGTGGTACGCGGTATGGGCGGCTAACCCTTGTATTGGGAGTGAGCGTATTGCGCTGGGCAACCAGGTTGTTACATACCGGGCACGAGATGGACCCGGCCACTGGGGCCCTTTCGGTTCCCGTTTACCAAGTTTCTTCCTTTCACCAGTTTTCTCCGGGGCAAGAGCAGGAGTACGATTATTCCCGTTCTGGCAACCCTACCCGCAAGGCCCTGGAAGAAACCATGGCCGATCTTGAAGGTGGCGGCCACGGCTTTGCCTTTGCCTCAGGCATGGCCGCCATTTCCTCAGTGCTGTGCCTTTTTTCCCAGGGGGATCATATTATTGCCGGCGAAGATATTTATGGCGGAACTTACCGCGTGCTCACCCGCCTCTTCCCCCGCTTTGGCTTTGATGTTTCCTTCGTGGACACGGCTGACCTGGAGAAACTAACCGCGGCCTTTTACCCCCATACCCGCGCCGTGTACCTGGAGACTCCTTCCAATCCCCTGATGCGGATTACGGACTTGCGCGCGGTAGCGGAACTGGCCCATGCGCGCGGGGCATTGGTGGTCGTAGATAACACGGTTATGACCCCTTACTTCCAGCGGCCCCTGGAACTGGGGGCGGATATCGTGGTGCACAGTGCCACTAAGTATCTCGCTGGCCACAGTGATGTGATTGCCGGGGTGGCAGTGGTGCGGGAAGCCGGGCTGGCCCGGGAGCTGGGGTTTATCCAGAATGCCTTCGGCGCTGTCCTGGGGCCGCAGGATAGCTGGCTAGTGCTGCGCGGGGCAAAGACCCTCAAGGTGCGCATGGAACAGCACCAGACCGGGGCTATGGCGGTGGCGGCCTGGTTGGCTGGCAGACCCGAGGTGGAGGAGGTGTACTATCCCGGCCTTTCGTCCCACCCGGGGCACGAGTTACATTTTTCCCAGGCCAGCGGCGCCAGCGGCCTTCTGTCCTTCCGCCTGGTTACCGCTGAATCGGCGCAGCAGGTGCTGGCCAGGTCCAGGCTGCCCTTCCGGGCCGTAAGCCTCGGATCGGTTGAGAGCCTGATCTCCATGCCGGCCCGCATGTCCCACGCTTCCCTGGCTGAGGAACACCGGCACCGGCTGGGCATTGATAGCCGCCTGCTGCGGTATTCGGTAGGGCTGGAGGAGCCGGAGGACATCATCGCTGACCTGGAGGCGGCCCTGCGGGGAGAAGACCGCGGGCGGTGAAGCCGAACGGTGGAGCATAAAACGGACAACCGGGGGCATACCTAAATACGGTAAGAAACCCTGAAGGAGGTGGCCAGATGCCCAGGATCAAGTGTGCAGTAGACCAGTGCATTTACCAGGAAGGGTCTGAATGCAAGGCTTCCAGCATTCAGGTCCGGCCTACGGCGGCAGACCTGATGATCAGCGTTTCCGACGACACGGCCTGTGAGACCTTTAAGCCGCGCCAATCCATGCGGTAGGGAGAAGGTTATCCTGGGAACCCCGGCTTTGGCGGCTGGGGTTCTTCGTATTTCCCTGGCTTGTTTCTTCCAGTTAACTTGAAGTTTTGCGGAGGTGACACATTTGGAAGCAGCAGACGACAGAACCAAGGCTATCCGCCGCCGCTATAACCGCACGGCTCTTTATTATGATTGGATGGACTGGCTTTTCCCGGCGTCCCTGCGCCGGCGGGTTATTGCCCAGGCCATGGGAAAGGTGCTGGAGGTGGGGGTGGGGACAGGGGCAAATCTCCCGCACTACCCGCCGGGTGGCGAAGTGGTGGCCATTGACTTCAGTCCGGCCATGCTGGCCAAGGCCAGGGAAAAAGCATCAGGGGCGCGGGTGCCGGTACAGTTGCTGGAAATGGATGTGCAGAACATGAGCTTCCCTGATGCTTCCTTTGACACCGTGGTGGCGACCTGCGTTTTTTGCTCGGTACCGGACCCGGTCAAAGGGCTAAAAGAAGTGCGGCGCGTCTGCAGGCCGGGAGGAAGGGTCATCCTCTTGGAGCACGTCCGCAGCGAAAACCCAGTTGCCGGGGCCATCATGGATGTCATCAACCCGGTTTGCGCCTCTCTAATTGGTGATAACATCAACCGCCGCACCGTAGCCAATGTCCAGGCTGCAGGGTTGCGACTAATCGAGGTGCAAGATGTTTTTGCCCGGATAGTAAAGCTCATTGTGGCCGCACCGCAATAATGGGGGGGGGTATGATTATATCCTGGGTCGGTCTGCGCTGGCAAATACTTAGGAGGTTCATGGGCGCTCGCGACGACAAAGAGTAAACAATAGTGCTGTTCCGGGCAATTTGGGTATTTTTTTTGCGGCGATTTTAAGGTATAATATCCCTGGTCGGTTTTTTCCAGGCAGGCGCGGGCGTGGCCCGGGGCGAGGCCCGCAGGAGAATAAACGCAGGGGCGAAGTGGAGGCCTGGATTTGAAACGAAAGTGGCGCAGCCACTTTCTACGAGTTCCAACCTCCAACCTCTAACCTCTAATTTCACGGCAGGGGGGAAGACATGCTTCTTGAGAACGTAAACCCATACGTCTTGCATATTGGTTCCTTTGGCATCCGTTGGTACGGGGTAATGATGGCCGTTGCGTTTCTGGTCGGTGCCTGGTACCTGTACCGCCAGGGTCTGCGCCGCGGCTTGGGAGAGGACTTTCTTTGGAATCTGGCCCTGATCGTCATGGTAGCGGGCATTGTCGGGGCGCGCCTGCTGTTTGTAGCGGTCAACTTCCCCTGGTGGTTTACCCAGGACCCCGTGCAGGTGATCCGGGTCTGGGAGGGGGGTCTGGCTTGGCACGGCGGCATTGCCGGCGGTCTTCTGGCCGGCTGGGCCTACGCCGGCCGTAAGGGTGTAAGCATCAACCAGGTGGCCGACCTGGCAGTGCCGGGAGTAGCCCTGGGTTATACCCTCATCCGGGTGGCCAATATCCTGAATCAGGAAATCCTCGGGCGGTCTACGGTCTTCCTCGGGTTTGACCGCTGGCCTACCCAGCCCATTGGTTCTCTGATCGGTCTGGTTCTCCTTATCCGCTATTTCGTGGTAGAGCGCCGCGACCCCCCGCCTGGATACCAGTTCTGGTCTTTTATCTTTTACCACCAGCTTCTCCGGGGCCTGGTGGAAGAGACGCTGCGGGAGATGCCCCTGGTCTGGCCGGTTTACGTCAACCAGCAATGGGGGATCGCCTTTCTTACCGCGGCCCAGATATCCACACCTTTCGTCATGGTTTTTGCCTACGTGATGTTGCGTTGGGCGCGCTCCCGTCAGCGGTGGCGGTATACCCGTGATGGCCGCCGTCTTTACTAAACTCTATTTACAGCGAAGGGCATATGCAGTATAATTAACGTAGACATTGATCCCGCACGTAAAAACTTATCAGGAGGATGAGATCATTGAGTACGGTTAAGGTCACAGAGGGTAGTTTTGCCGCTGAAGTACTGTCCGCCCCGGAGCCGGTGCTGGTGGACTTTTGGGCCGAGTGGTGCGGTCCGTGCCGGATGTTGGGCCCGATTATCGAGGAGTTGGCCGAGAGCTATACCGGGCAGGTAAAGGTCTGCAAGCTGAATGTGGACGAAAACCAGAATACTGCGGCCCGCTACGGTGTTATGAGCATTCCTACCCTGGTCCTTTTCAAAGGTGGGCAGGAAGTAGATCGCATCATTGGTTTCCAGCCCAAGGAGCAACTGGTGCAGCGGCTGAATATGCTGCTTTAACCCGATCAGGTGGGAGTCATGCAGCGGACTGTAGATTTTGCCCGGATCAAAAACATCGCTGTAGTGGGCCTTTCGGATAAGCCTGAGCGGGCCAGCTATCGGGTGGCCGCGTACCTGCAGCAGGCAGGCTACCGCATCATCCCGGTCAACCCCAGCCTCACCCGGGTACTGGGAGAGAAATGCTACCCGAACCTGGAGGCTGTGCCGGAGGATATAAGCGTTGATGTTGTGGACATTTTCCGCCGCTCCGAGGACGTTCCCCCGATTGTGGAAACGGCCATCAAGCGAGGCGTGCCGGTCATCTGGATGCAGGAAGGGGTAGTAAACGAAGAAGCCGCGGCTGCAGCCGCGGCCGCGGGCCGGGTAGTGGTCATGGATAAGTGCCTGATGCAAGAGCACCAGAGAGCCCGGGTCCGGGGAGGGTGATGCATGGACGCGCTCGCCAGGTGCCGTCGTTGCGGCGTGGAGTCTTATCTTGACTTGTATGGAGAGGCAGGGCTTGTTTGCCCGGATTGTGGCAGCCGGGAGCTGGAATGGCTAGACGTAGACTGGCGACAGTTTGGTTGTGGATGAAGTTAGCAGCAGGGGCCCGGGTGGCCCCTTTGAATTTTGGTTCTGGAAGGATTTTGCCTGCTGGTGGGGAAACTAGGTAGCAGGTCAGTTTTTTGCACCGGCTCCAGCATTAGTATTCAGGAAGATATCTGGGAAAAGGGGGAAACAGCCTTGCCGGGAACCTGGTTTAGTGAAAAGCAGTTGGATAGCCTGGCTATATCTTGCGTGGTGAAGAAGATACTGCATTCCGAGAGGACACCTTACCAGCAAATAAAGGTTCTCGATACAGACCCTTTTGGTCTGATGCTAGCCCTGGACGACGTGATCCAGACCACCGTGTTTGATGAATTCGCCTACCACGAAATGATAGCCCTGGTGCCTCTCAATGTCCACCCTGACCCGAAGCGGATCCTGGTGATCGGCGGAGGTGACGGGGGCACGGTTCGGGAATGCCTGCGCCATCCCTCCCCAGAAGAAGTGACCCTGGTGGAAATTGACGCCCGGGTAGTCGAGGTGTCCAGGCAGTACCTGCCCCAGTTGTCTTCCGGTCTGGACGATCCCAGGGTAAAAATATGTTACGAGGATGGGACAAAGTACCTGAAAGGCAAGGAATCGGCTTACGACGTAATCATCGTAGATTCTACCGACCCGGTAGGCCCGGCCCGGGGGCTGTTTGAGGAGCCCTTCTATCGCCAGATCGAAAGAGCCCTGGCCCCTGAGGGGATACTGGTAGCCCAGACGGAATCCCCCTTTTATAATTTGGATCTGATTAAGAAAGTCTTTGCCACCTGGCGGGGTATCTTCCCCACAGTACGCATATATGAGGCCGTTATCCCCTCCTATCCCGGCGGCTTGTGGACGTTCACCCTGGGGAGCAAGAAGCATGATCCTGTGGCCGTCCGGGGGCAGGTGGTTGCAGCCGGCCGCTACTACTCCCCGGCGGTACACCAGGCAGCCTTTGTTCTTCCTAACTTCCTGCAAGGGGCCGTAAGGTAGGTGATTGCATGGCATTATCTCCGCTTCGGTTCTTGGCCGCCGGCAGTGAAGCCGACCGCGCCCGGGCCGTCCTGGCTGGAGTTCCCCTGGACGTCACCACTTCTTATCGTCCCGGTACGCGTTTCGCGCCGGCAGCCATTCGCCAGGCCTCTCAAGCCCTGGAGGAATTCAGCCCCAGGCTGCAGCGTTGCCTGGCAGAGGTGCCGTTCCTTGACGCCGGAGACCTGGAACTCCCGCCGGGAGATGTAGCCGCCGGCCTGGGCCTCATCGCTACTCATATTTTACAGGTGACCGGACAAGGGCGGGTGCCGGTCACCCTGGGGGGAGAGCATTTGCTCACCTGGCCCGTCGTGCAGGTAATGGCGGCCAGGTACCCGGATCTGGCGGTCCTGCAACTTGACGCCCATGCCGACCTGAGGGCAGAGTACATGGGACATGAGCTTTCCCATGCTACAGTTATGTACCTGGTGGGAAGAAAAATCGGCTGGGCTAACCTTTACCAGGTAGGCATCCGGTCGGCCACGGCCGAGGAATGGGACCTGGCCCGTAAACATACCCGGTTCTTTCCAGGCAATGCCCTGACTCAGTCGGTGGTCCTGGCGGCGGAGGAACTTGCTGGGCGGCCCGTTTACGTATCCATAGACATAGACGTGGCGGATCCGGCCGCGGCGCCGGGTACCGGTACCCCCGAGCCGGGTGGGCCGATGGCCGCCGAACTGCTGGAGGCAGTTTGCCATCTGCACGGATTAAAAGTGGTGGGGATGGATCTGGTCGAAGTGAGCCCGCTGGCCGGACCCGGCGACATTACCGCCTTGCTGGCCGCCAAGGTACTGCGGGAAGCCCTGTTGAGCATACTGGCATAAACGATCCCGGGAGATACGTTCCTTGCCCGACCTCCGACCGGCCTGGAGGCTGAGTACTTACCATTCTCCTTGTCTTCGCAGCGCGGGCCGGCCATCCCAAGCATTATGCGATGGCGGGAAATGGAAAATCCTCCAGTTTGGTTGCAGCCGTCAGCCCGCGCCCACACCGTGCCGGGGCTAACTGCAGTCGTGTTCCCCGCTGGTATCTGTTTTTCGGCTGCAGAACTGACACCGGTGACTCAGGACACATTGTGAACAGCGCGGGCTTCTCGCCCGGCAGACTTGGCGGCCATGGACGATCAACCAGTGGTGGGCCGGCCCCCAGAGGTCTGGGGGAATGGCTTGGCGCAACTGCGTTTCGGCTTGCTTCACGTTACCGGCCCGGACCAGGCCCAGGCGGTTGGCCACCCGGAAAACATGGGTGTCTACCGGCATGGCCGGCCGGCCAAAGGCATTGATGCGCACCACGCCGGCAGTCTTGCGGCCCACCCCCGGCAGCTCCGTCAACTCTTCCAGGGTTTCTGGCACCTGCCCCTCATATTTCTCGCACAGGATGCGGCAGGTGGCTATTATGTTGGCGCTCTTGTGGCGGTATAACCCGCACCCCTTGATTTCCTCAGCCAGCTCCTCCGGCGTTAGCGCAGCCATGTCCCTGGGGGTCTTGTACCGGGCAAACAGGCGCTTCGTAACCTTGTTTACCTGAGCGTCTGTGGCCTGGGCTGAAAGAATGGTGGCGATGAGGAGTTCAAATGGATTGCTAAATTCCAGGGCAGTCCTGGCTTCCGGGTAGGCTGCCGCCAGGAGATCAAGTATTTCTCTTATTTGCTCGTTGTCCAACTTCGTCCCTCCCCTGGCCAACCAGGCGGATTGCAAACACGTATTGCCCGTGCTATAATAGCCCCGTAAGATAGAAATGCCCGAGTGGCGGAATAGGCAGACGCATGGGACTTAAAATCCCACGGGAGTATATCCCGTGCCGGTTCGACCCCGGCCTCGGGCACCATGTCATTCGTTCGGTTACCGCCTGGCCTGGAGGCCGTCTGGCAGACCACGGGGGATGAGACGCACTACCAGGGCTCCGGCCACAGCCGTGACGGCGAGGGCAACGTAGACACCGTGGACGGAAACAAAAAGGGCGTCCCGCAGGGGCTGCAGTACCCATGCCGGCAGGGAATGGCGGGTTACCGGATCCAGAAGCATCCTGGCCACGTCGGGATTGGTGCCGACAGCGCTTTTCACTGTATCTGGCAAGGACGCTAGTTGCCGGACGAGGCCGTTGTTTAGGATATTGCCGAAAACAGCCACACCCACCGTGCTGCCAAGCATGCGCATGAAGGCGTTGGAGCTGGTAGCCACTCCCCGCTGTTCCCAACTCACTGCTCCTTGCACGGCCACGATGAAGGTAGTCGAGGTCAGTCCCATACCCATACCCATTAAGAAAGATCCCAGGGCCGCGGTGGCCACACTCGGAACATACGGTAGGGAAAGCATGACCCCGGCCGAGATGATGGTAAAAAAGCTCCCGGCAATGGCGGTTGAGCGGTAGCCTATTCGGAGCATGAGACGGCCGGAAAAGGTGCTGGCTAGAGGCCAGCCTAGGGACATGGCCCCTAGAGCCAGGCCGGCCACGGTGGCGGATGTCCCCATCACGCCCTGGACCAAGGTAGGAGTAAAGGAGCTTATGCCCAGGGTAAGGGCTCCCGAGAATACTACCGCCAGATCGCAAAAAGCAATGACCCGGTTGGCGAACAACCCGGGGGGAAGTAAGGGTTCGGCCACCCGGTTTTCCCACCAGAGAAAAACTGCGCCCGTACCGGCGGCCAGGCCGAGGAAGCCGAGGCTGCCAGCGGACAGCCAGGGCCAGCCGCTCCCGCCTTCGATCACAAACACCAGCAGAGCCGTTACCGCCGTCACCAGGAGGGCGGATCCCGCATAATCAATGCTGTGGCGCTGAGCGGCCGGTCGCTCGCGCAGGAAAAGCCAGAGGCCGGCGATGGCGATCAAGCCCAGGGGAATATTGATATAGAAAATCCAGGGCCAGCTCCAGTGATCAACTATCAGCCCGCCCAGCGTCGGTCCGGCCACGGACGAAATGCCCCAGACGCTGGAAAGCCACCCCTGCACCCGCGCCCTCTCTTCCAGCGTGAAAATATCACCGATGATAGTCTGGGTGATGGGCTGCACTCCGGCCGCCCCCAGTCCCTGGACAGCCCGGAAGATAATGAGTTGCTCCATACTGCGGGCGTGGCCGCTGAGAAAGGCTCCCAGCAAAAAGATAAGGGTAGCCACCGTAAAGACCGGCTTGCGGCCGTACAGGTCGGAGAGGCGCCCGAAAATGGGGATAAAGGCCCCCTGCGTAAGCAAGAAGGCGGAAAAGACCCAGCTATAAAGCCGGAACCCGCCCAGGCTGCCGATGATGGTAGGCATGGCGGTGGCGACGATGGTGGCCTCAATGGCAGCCAGGAACATGGCCAGCATCAGGGAGGCCACCACTAGAACGCGGCTACTTTCTTTCACAACGTCTACTCCTCCCCTGCTGGATCGGGATTGTACCCTCCTGACAGACATTGGGATGTGATATTCTCTATGTCCAGCCGATTTCCTCCAGAAAAACAAAAGTCATGCCTGTCCTGCCGGTGGGGCTATACCGGCAGGGCAATCAGGGCTAGAGAAGGGTGGGCGGGGGGACTTCGATTTGCAATTTCTGTGGTTGCCGGCAGGTAACTGCCAGGCTGGAGGCGAAGAAAATGTAAATAACAATCACATTTGACGGGAGGAGAGGAATTGGACTTACAGGATTTGGGCAAGGCTGAACTGCTGGACTGGCTCAAGGAAGCGGCTAAGTTGTGGTACGCCCATGACGGCCTCTGGTTTCAGGCGGTGGAGGACAAATTCGGGCTGGAGGCCGCCATTGAGCTGGACAAGAAGGCCTGGTCCCAGTTTACGGTCGTTGAGGCCGACCGCATCAAGAATATGCTCGGTCTGGGGGAAAATCCCGGCCTCGAGGCAGTGTTTACGGCCCTCAAATTCCGGCTGGCGTATCGTATCAACGATTCCCAGCTTGAGATGGCACCGGACAAAATCATCCTGCGTAACCATAGCTGCCGGGTACAATCGGCCAGAAAGCGCAAGGGCCTGGCCGACTTTGCCTGTCAGCCGGTGGGGATCGTGCAGTATTCTGGTTTTGCCAGGGCCATTGACCCCAGGGTGAAGACCACGTGCGTTTTCTGCCCGCCGGACGATCACCCTGAAGATACCTGGTGCCGGTGGGAGTTCTCCCTGTGAGGTGACAACCCTGGAAAGCCAGTAGGCAGGCCGCCCGCGCGTTACGTGACCACCGGGCGGCTAGCCCAACAAAGCCAGGCGAAGTTTGGCGGGCGGCTTCCTACGGCCACCTCTCTAACTCTCTCACCTTATTGGCAAACCAGGCGGTGTGCAGGTCCTCATCAATCAAGTTATTCCAGAGGAGCTTGAAGAGTTCTTCGTGGCCGCCGGCATGCAGCAGGAAGGTCTTGTAGTCCTGCATGGCTTTTTCTTCTAATTTGATATCGGCTTTAAGGGTGACAACGGTTCCGGCCAGTCCCAGAAGTTTACCCGCTATCTGGCCGGTAAGGGGGGCTATCACGTCGCCGAGCCGGGTGGGGTTGGCCCCCAGCTTTTTGATCATGGCGGCGATGTTATCTACGTGCTGCTGCTCAATGGCGGCCACGCGTTCCAGTGTCCGGGAAGTATAGATATCTTCCTGGCGCTTGCTCTGGGCCGTATAAAGGTCCACCTGGTTCATCTCCAGGCTGTAAAACCAGTTGAGCTTGGAGATCATTTCTTCGCTGGTCAATGGCGGCTTCCTCTCCGTTCCGCTGATAGCAGTATTGGGCCTAACCTGAATATGCCCGGCTATCACCGGTTTATTCCCCAACTCTTTGCTTTGTGGTACAATAAGTAGGAACAAGTGGCCTCCGGGGTCACAGACGCGGAAGGCTGGTTAGATATTGACCCTGGCAGTTTTTGGGGGATGCTAGTGGCTACCACCATCATGATTGTTGATGACGATGCGAAGATTACCGCCCTGCTGCGCCGCAGTCTCACCTATGAAGGTTACCGGGTGGTGGAGGCAGGGGAAGGCCATCAGGCCCTGGAACTGGCTGAAGAAACAGAGCCTGAACTGGTGATTCTCGATGTGATGCTCCCGGGAATAAGCGGAATTGAAGTTTGCCGTCGCCTCCGGGAGAGAGGTGACAGGGTGCCGGTTCTGATGCTTACGGCCAGAGATGAAATTACCGACCGGGTGCAAGGGCTAGACAGCGGAGCGGACGACTACCTGGTCAAACCATTTGCCCTGGAAGAATTGCTGGCCCGGGTCAGGGCCCTGTTACGGCGGACGCAGCCAGGTGGCGACCAGCAACTGCGGTTTGCCGACCTGGAATTGGATACTTCCCTGCGGGAAGCCAGGCGGGGCGACCGGCAGATCCCGCTCACTACCAAGGAATACGAGTTGCTGCATTACTTTTTGCGCCAGCCCCGCCGGGTGATTTCCCGGGAGGAGTTGATGGACCGTATCTGGGGCTACGATTTTGCTGGGGAGTCTAATGTCCTGGAAGTATATATCGGTTACCTGCGTAACAAGCTGGAGGCAGATGGTGAGAAGCGCCTGATCCACACGGTGCGCGGGGCCGGTTACGTGATGCGAGAATAAGCCAGGCAGCCGGGACACAGGCTGCCACGGAGGGTACCGATGGGTTTAAGGACAAGGTTAACCCTATACTATACGGGCGTGCTGGCCCTTACCTTGCTGGTTTTCGGCTTGGTTACCTACCTGGTCATGGGCCGGATGCTGCTCCTGGAGGCGGATCGGGCCATTACGGCCAAGGCGGACGAAGTAATCCGCTCCGTTACAGTGATGCACATGCCGATGATGCGCTTTCAGCGCATCATCTTGCCCAATGTGGACGCCTTCAGCAGTCCGGGCACCTACCTCCAGGTGGTGGACCTGGAGGGCAGCATTGTCGGGCGGTCTGAGAACCTGGGGCTGCAGGATTTACCCTTTAGCCAGGACACCATTCAGCGGACTACCGCCGGCAGCGGGTATTACGAGACGGTGGAGGTGCAGGGAGAAAAGCTACGCCTGTACAACCGGCCACTGGCGGTTCGTGACCAGGTGCTGGGCGTGCTGCAGGTGGGGAGATCCCTGCGGCCCATGACGAGCGCCCTGGCCTATTTGCGCCTGGTGCTGCTGGCCGGCAGTTTCCTTGCCCTGGTCCTGGCCGCCACGTTAGGCTATCAGTTGGCCAGGGCGGCCTTGCGGCCTATCATCCACCTGACCCGGGTAGCGGCAGCCATAGGTGCCGGGCCGGACCTGGCCCGGAGGGTGCCGGATGGCGGCCCGGCGGACGAAGTCGGGCAACTGGCCGCGACCTTTAATTCCATGCTGGAGCGGCTGGAGGCTGCTTATCGCAACCTCGAAGAGGCCTATGCCGCCGAACGCCGTTTCGTGGCCGACGCTTCCCACGAACTCCGCACCCCCCTGACCACCATTCGGGGCAATGTTGAGCTGCTGCAGCGCATGGGACAGGGTGATGCGGCTATCCTGGCCGACATGGCTGACGAGGCCGAGCGAATGACCCGCCTGGTCAACGAGCTTTTAACCCTGGCGCGGGCCGATGCCGGCCGGCACCTGCGGAAGGAGCCGGTAGATCTGGGAAAGATGGCGGCCGACGTGGCCCGCCAGGCGCCTCATCTCGGGAAGAGTCGCTTCACGGCGAGCCTCGCCGGCCTGAATGAGGCGGTAGTCCAGGGCGATCCCGATTACCTCAAGCAGCTTCTGCTCATTCTCCTGGAGAACGCCTTTAAGTACACACCCGCGGAAGGAGCGGTCACCCTGGAAGCGGGTGAAAGCGAAGGATACTGGGGCCTGGCCGTAAAGGATACGGGGCATGGCATCAGCGAAAAGGATTTGCCCCATATCTTTGAGCGCTTCTACCGGGCCGACCCGGCCCGGGGCCGCGGGGGTACCGGCCTGGGACTGGCTATTGCCAAGTGGATAGCCGAGGAGCATCTGGGACGCATCGAGGTGAGCAGCCGGCTTGGGGAGGGAAGCACCTTTACCGTCTGGCTGCCGCGGGGCGTACCGCCTAGTTTAGAGGAGGAGGTGATATAAGTTTCTGGCGCTGTCTGGCGCAGAGCGCGGTGGACCAGAGACCTACCGCGGCCAGGTTCTTTTTCAGCTTCGCCAGCAGGCAGAGCCAGACGGATTCCAGACTGATATGAGGTGGACCCAAGAAGGCAGCCTCCAGAAGGTGGCTGTTAATTTTTGCCATGAATTTCTTAGGTTATTCTTATCTTGTTCTCAGGTTAGTTTAAGAATGCGGTGGTATGATGACCATGACAAAGGGAGGGTGAGCCGACGATGGAAGATAAGGATCAGTATGAACGGGAGCAGGGTGGAGGTACTCTGCCAGGTGAGGCGGAGGTGGCGCCACCGCCGGAAAGTAGCGAAGGATTGGCCGGAGGCAGGGCCAGACACACCAGCCTTTCACTCGGGCTGGCCACCATTTTCCTGGCTATGGGTTTGCTGCTCGGGGTGGTTCTCACCTGGTACTGGCTTCAGGGCTCAGCAGCCCAGGCCGAGGTTGCCGGCGAGTTAAAGCCGGCGGCTCAAACCACATCAATGCCGCTGATGCCGGACGTACGGCCGGTTTACAAGAGTGTGGCTCCAGGCGTAGTTGGGATCAGCACCCGGGTAAATACTCCTTTCCATGCCGGCCTGGGCCCGGTTCCCCAGGGCAGCGGCTCAGGAATTGTGCTGGACCGGGAGGGGCATATCCTAACTAACTACCACGTAGTTAAGGGAGCCGCCCAGTTGACGGTCTCCATGCCCGACGGCACCCAAGTCGAAGGTCAGGTCCTGGGGAGCGACGCGGGCAACGACCTGGCAGTGGTACAGGTCAAGGTGCCGGCGGCGAAACTCCATCCGCTTACCTTGGGGAACTCGGATACGGTGGAGATTGGCGAGGCCGCTATTGCCATCGGTAATCCTTACGGCCTGGACCGGACGGTCACGGCCGGGATAATCAGCGGCAAAGGCCGGGCCATGCCCGCCACCAATGGCCGCACCATGGGCGATCTTATCCAGACCGACGCCGCCATTAACCCCGGCAATTCAGGCGGGCCGCTGGTAAACAGCCAAGGCGAAGTTATCGGCATCAACACAGCCGTTGAGCAGGGAGCAAACGGCATCGGCTTCGCCATCCCCATCAACACGGCCCGGCAAGTGCTGGACAGGTTGATGGCCGGGGAAAAGGTAGAGCACGCCTGGCTGGGGATAGGGATAATCTCGGTTACCGACCAGGTGGCCAGACAGTACAGCCTGTCAGTAAATAAGGGGGCCATGGTGGCCCAGGTAATGCCGACGAGCCCGGCGGCCACGGCCGGCTTGGTAGGGGCAGAAGCCCGGGGGCAGACGCCGGATGTAATCGTGGCGGTGGACGGCCGGGCCGTCAGCACCGGCGACGAGCTTACCGCCTATCTCGGCTCACGATCAGTTGGCAATACCGTTGCTCTGACCGTAAACCGTGGCGGCAAGAGCGTAGAAATCAAGGCGACCTTGGCCGCGTGGCCGGATGAATTACCCTGAGAAGGTGTCGGTGGCAAGAGTTTAGATCATGGTGGACCGGGGGCGAAGCCTCCTGCCACATAGATAACCCTGTTCGGGAGGAGGTGAGATAATGCACAACAAAAAGGTAAAGTGGCTGGTGGTTACTTTGGCCGTATTGGGGATTCTAGCCTTGGCCGGCACGGCCCTGGCTGAGGAAAAACCCGCGGCGCCTACAGCCCTGCCGCAGGTTTTCCTGGATAAGCTGGCGGCGGCCCTTGGTATTGACCGGGGCGCGCTGGACAAAGCCATCCAGGAAGCCAGCACCAGTACGGTGGATGCGGCCCAGGCTCAAGGAACAATCACCCAGGACCAGGCTGACCAAATCAAAAGCCGCATCCAGGAAGGAGGGACACCCTTCTGGGGCGGCATGGGCTGGGGCCGTGGCTGGGGCATGATGGGTCCCGGCTGGGGTTTCCGGGGCGGCAACAACAACGGCTTTACCCCACCATGCTGGAACTACGGGAACCAGTCACCAGCGCCACAACAGCAAAACTAGGTTATTGTTAGGTTATCGTTCTCCCACCTGCCCACAGAACCTTTGGGGACCTGCAAAAGGTCCCCATTTCTTTGGTGTGCAGGCCACACAATCTGATCTAGCGGTTGTAGTTACGGATTTCGCGACCAAGCGGCCCGCCGTTGCCGATATTGGGTTGACATGGTTGGCCCGGCTGTTAGCCGGCAGACCTGCTTCGGTTTGCCAGGTTTTTCAACAAACCGGGTCCCGGGATCAGTATACAGGCGGCCCCTCTGCCCGGCCCGCGGGCAAGGGCTACTTTCAAGGCGAGAATCCGGAGGTCAGTTGCTGGCGGATTTTGTTTACGTGGCCGGTATGGGCCTCGGCCATTTCCAGGAAGAGCTGGCGGGCCCTGCTGTTGGTCGTCCCGCGGGCCCAGCCCTGGTACCTTTGGGCCAGGTTTTGCTCCTGCCGGAGGGCCTGCCAGAGGAGGGTGTCGGCGGCAGTCATCCGGGTTGCCTCCCTTTTAATATTGATGCTGACCGGGTGATACAGGGAAACGTTTACGTTGTTGGCGCCGCGAGTGTTTTTCATGCCCCTGAAACTTCCCGCTCCCTACTTTCTTGCTTGACCGGCAGCCGCTGCTGTGACCAGGAGCAGCGGCTGCAGGCTGTATAAACTGAACTTCTGATGCCTCGACCTGCCTAAGCAGTCTGCGGCGGGTAGGGCGGCCAGGTAGGCTCGAAGGTCGGGCATTCGCCGGCCACCCGGCACTCTTCCGGCTGCGGGCAGAACCCGTAAGAGGGTACCATCAGTTGCACGTGGGCAAAGAGCTTGAAGAGCACCATCTTGCCGATACAGACCTGTACTACCGTTTCGTCAATGAGGAACGCCTCCACGCACTCCAGGAAGACCTCGCACTGGGGCGACAGGCCCGGCTCGCCGGCCCGGGCCATAACCACTGTCTTTTCCACGGCAATGGGGGCGGACGTGAAGGTACGCGTACCTGTGGCGTCGGTAAAGCGGATGGTGTAAGTGTACGAGAAGCTTGCCCTTACCCGCCCGCCCGGTAGGATCTGACAGGTCTGGCTGCCCGGCACCAGGTCGGCCGAAACACATTCTACATCCGTGATAGGGGGGACGGCCGGCGGGATGATTGTTAATAGATCAACCGTCTCCACATTCACCTGGGTGTGTTTGCAGGACTCGTAAACCTTGTCTACCTTGATACAGGCTATTTCAGTTGGGGGCGGGCAACCGACGACCGGGTCGCAGGGGCCGGGGACAATTTGCTCTTGGCGCGTCTGGGGCCCGTGATTGGGATAACACCTGGTTTCCATTTCGTCAGCCATTCCCAGAACAACCTCCTTGTGGAGTATTGGCCTTGCGGCCATTTTCCTGGTTTATCCTATGTGGCGATCTAGGGAGGTGTTACAGCCGCGCCCATGAATTTCCACCTGCACCTTCTGCCTCCACGGTTAATAGCCTGGTATTAAAAGAGCGGGAGGCAGAGAAAGTGGACCCAGTCTGGATCGCCCTGGAGGAGGGCAGGGGCTATTTCCTCGCCCTCGCGGGTGGCGGCCTGCGCTGCTGGTTTCTGGAAAACGGGGCGGCAGTTGCCTGCTGGTCCCTACCCGCGCGTCCCGCCGGGCAGGTGGCGGCGGCTCTGGTGGGTGGGGAACTCTGGGTCACTGTGCCCGGACCAGGACGTATTGATCTGGTTCGGGGACGTAGAGAAAGCTGGCGGCAGCAGGAACTGGAGCTGGAGCGGGGCATGAGCCCTGGCTGCTTGGCCCTGGTGCCGGCCGGGGAGGAAGTGCACGTGCTGGTCCAGGCTGCAGGGCTGGGAGGCTGGAGCCTGTGGCACTGGCGCCTGAGCCTGGAGGGCCGGGAACTGGCCAGAAACCTGATAGATGCAGGCAAGGGGGACCTGCCGGGTTCCGGCAGTATTTTAGTTGTCGTGGCCGGCCCAGCCCGCTGGCTCCACCTGTTCCATATTCCGCCCCAGGGGGCCAGATACCGGCTTATCTACCGCGTGGCCGTTCCCCCGGCCTATGCATGGAGTCCAGCCGGCCTGCTGGGTAATCCTGGGGAAGACTGCGGGGAACCGGCCGTTCTGCTGGATACCCGGCGCGGCCTGCATGTGCTCTGGACGGAGGGGACATGGGAAGGTATGCGTCTCGTCTACCGTTATCGTACCCCGGGCGGCTGGCCGGGCGGCCAGTGGGAGCCGCCTCGGGAGGTTCACCGCCCTGGTGGCCCGTGCCGGGGAGTATTGCTTGCGGAGCGGCAGGGAGAAATGATCGCCGCCTGGGAGGCCGGGGGAACGTGGTGGTATAAGCCTCTTGCCGGGGAGAGGGCTGAACCTCAGCCCTGGCCGGGGGAAAAGCCGCAATTAATGCGTCAGGGATGGGGTGGCTCCTCATTGGTCTGGACGAATTTCCTCCCGGGCAGGGGTTCACCCCTGCAGCCGGTAGCTTTGCCAGGCACGCCGGGGGAGGGGAGTGCGAACGATTTACAGTCAGGGGCGCTTCTTGCCTGGCCGGAAGCTGCCGGAGCCGAGCTGGTGCATGAGATCGCTTCCCTGCCGTCCCGGGTGGATCTTGCCGGCCTGCAGCAGGCCAGGGAACTGTCGGGTGAACTGCGGCGCTGGCGCCGTGTCCTACAGGAAACAGCCTGGCAGCTTGAGCGCTTGCGCCGCAGGCAGGAACGGCTGGAAGCCAGACGGCTTTGGTGCGAGGCAGAACTGGCTGCCTTGCAGGAGCACGAGGAGCATCTGGAGGAATTCTTACGGGCCGAAACGTGCAGGCTCATTTCCATAATCCGGCAGGGCATATAGTAGGTTTATAACCATAATTGGCCAATAAGCAGCATTTAAAGCCGAATTGGGTCGTTCAAAAGAAAAATGCAGCGCTTGGCGGTACATGCTTCTACTATCTCGTTCTTTCTCCTCTCTTAAATCGCAGGCGTTTTGGGCCTGTCCCGGCTTCGTGATATAATTAACATACCGCCGGGAATATCCCGGTGAGAACCAGAAAAGGAGCTGGGAGTGTGCCCTGCAGACGCAGAAAAGTCGTTGTCCCCCTGTTATTTCTTGGTATCCTTGTTTTTGGCCTAATGCTGGCCGGAACCGCGGCGCAGGCCGCCGTGCCCCGCTGGCCTTCCCCGGGCTGGTTCGCTCAGTTTGGCATTAATCCTTACCAGCCGGTCCCGGATGCTGCGGCCCCTCCTGCCGTACCCGCACCGCCGGAAGTCACTCCGGCCACGGCGCCATCGCCCCCGCCGGCTGTAGCCTCGACCGCGCCGGCCCCGCGCTGGCCGCAACCGGCGTGGTTTGCCCAATTCGGCAGCACCCCAAATCCGGCCCCGGAGCCGCCGGCAGGTAACCCTGGCTCGCCTTCTCTGCTCTCCGGCCTCACCAGGGAGGAGAGCCAGTTGCTCGACCTGATTAACCGGGAAAGGTCCCAGAAAGGGCTGCCGTTACTTACATTAGATCCGACCCTGGTCCGGCTGGCCCGGCAAAAGAGCCAAGATATGGTGGACAACAATTACTTCGGCCACGAGTCCCCTACTTACGGCAAAGTAGGGGACATGCTCAAGGCCGCGGGGGTGAAGTACCGCCTGGCTGCTGAAAACATCGGCCGGGGCAGCAGCGTGGCCACCGTGCACGCCATGATGATGGGCAGCGGCCCGCACCGGGCGGCCATCCTGAGCGGGAAATATAGCCAGGTGGGGGTAGGAGTGGTGCGCACCCGCAGCGGCGGGGTGATGGTGACCGAGATCTTTGTGGC
Source organism: Clostridia bacterium (assembly GCA_004347685.1). Taxonomy (GTDB): domain Bacteria; phylum Bacillota; class DSM-521; order Neomoorellales; family SLTJ01; genus SLTJ01. Next base: position 55,532 of record SLTJ01000017.1, on the reverse strand, counting down.
GCCCTAACCCTTTCCTGAACACTTTCCTGGAGCGTCCCCACTTCTGATACCATTGGAGTGAACGGGGTGCATAAAAAGCGGCCACACCGTTCTCACGAGAAGGTGTGGCCGCCTGCCCTGAAAATAGAGGTGAGAGGTGAGATACTTGTAGGAACCGGCTGCGCCGATTCCTGATCTTAACTCCCGTCTCTGCCACCGCTCCTTTTTCATCCACTGTTGGTGCCACCGATGGTGGCATGGGGGTCTGCCCTGAAAATAGAGGTGAGAGGTGGGAAGTGAGAGGTGAGAACTCGTAGGAACTTGCTGTGCAAGTTGCGGATTGAAGTTCCACCTCTACCTCTGCTGCCGTTTTCATATGGTTTTGCCCGGTGGGGCAGGGGAGGCTTACCCGAGGATCGCCTGCAGGTCCTCGTCCGGCGTCGTTACCGGCTTGATATTGTACTTCTCCTGCAATACTGCCAGGACGTTGGGCGTGAGGAAGGCCGGCAGGGTCGGCCCCAGGCGGATGTTCTGCACCCCGAGGTGGAAAAGGGTGAGGAGGATGGCCACCGCCTTCTGCTCGAACCAGGAGAGGACCAGGCTGAGAGGCAGGTCGTTTACGCCGCAGTTGAAGGCCCCGGCCAGGGCCACCGCCACCTGGATGGCCGAATAGGCGTTGTTACACTGCCCCATGTCCAGGAGGCGCGGGATCCCCTCAATGTCGCCCAGGTCCATATAGTTGAACCGGTACTTGCCGCAGCCCAGGGTGAGGACCACGCAGTCCCGCGGCACCTTCTCCACAAACTCGGTATAATAGTTCCTTGTCTTTTTGCCTCCATCGCAGCCGCCCACCAGGAAGAAGTGGCGAATCTTGCCTTCTTTGACCGCAGCGATGATCTTATCGGCCAACCCCAGCACTGCCGTGTGGTGGAAGCCGGTGGTGAGGATCTGGCCTGCCTTCTCCGGTAGCGGCGGCAAGGATTTGGCCTTCTCTATGACCGGGGTGAAATCCCGGTTCTTGATATGGGGTACATCCGGCAGTCCGGCTATGCCGCAGGTGAAAATGCGGTCCGCGTAGGTCTCCCGGGGGATCTGCACGCAGTTGGTGGTGCCGAGGATGGCCCCCGGGAAATCGGCGAACTCCGTGCGCTGGTTCTGCCAGGCCGTGCCGTAGTGCCCGGCCAGGTGGGGGAATTTCTTTAGCTCCGGGTAGGCGTGGGCCGGCAGCATTTCTCCGTGGGTATATACGTTTACCCCTGTGTCTTTGGTCTGCTCCAGCAGTTCATGCAGGTCCAGGAGGTCGTGACCGGTAACCACGATACCCGGGCCAGACTTGGTGCCAGTAGAAACCGGGGTGGGCACCGGCGCGCCGAAGCGCTCTACGTGGGCCTGGTCCAGCAGTTCCATGGTGCGCAGGTTCATCTCGCCGGCGCGTAGGACCAGCTCCAGGTACCGGTTCAGGTCAAAATCTACGTTGGTGAGGGTGGCAAACAAGGCCTTTTGCATGAAGGCGTCCACTTCCTCGTCCACGGAGCCCAGTTCTCTGGCGTGGAAGGCGTAGGCTGCGATGCCCTTGAGGCTGATAATGAGTGTATCTTGCAAGCTGGCGATGTCTTCGGTCTTATTGCAAACACCCACCTTGGTACAGCCTGTCCCACCCGAAGTCTGCTCGCACTGGTAACAAAACATCTCCTCGCCCCTTTCCATGTGGTTCTGGTTGCTTCTTAGTATCTGGTTCATAGTATAGGGGAAGGCGCGGTTAAGATTCTGTGACCTGTATCACAAGTACTACTTTTTTGCTGGTCAGGATAATAACTTTACCCAGGTGCGGGTCAGGTTTCACCCAGGTATAAGGTTTCCTGCCGGCCGGTCTGCGCTTTTTGGGAGGTCGTCCCGAAACTGGCGGTTGCGGCGCCGGGAGAGCCGAAGTATTCCGGTTGTGGGTAGGCGCTCTCGCCGTGTTGGGTCAGGTCCAGGCCGGCTTCCTCGTCTTCGGGGCTAACCCGCACGCCGACTAGGGCTTGGACCGCCTTCAGGAGCACCAGGCTGCCCACGGCGGCGAAGCCTATGGCCACCAAGGCCGCCACGGCCTGGGTTCCCAGGAGGCCCGGGTTCCCATATAAGAGGCCATTGGCTCCGGCCGGGTTTACCGCCTGGGTAGCGAAGAGGCCGGTGGCCAGGGCGCCCCAGGTGCCACCGATGCCGTGGCAGCCGAAGGCATCCAGGGAGTCGTCGTAACCCAGCTTAGCTTTAAGCACTGATACGGCCAGGCAGCAGATTATTCCTCCCACCAGCCCGATCACTACTGCGGCCAGGGGTGTGACAAACCCGGCTGCCGGGGTAATGGCGACTAGTCCGGCTACGGCGCCGCTGGCAGCCCCCAGCACCGTGGGCCGGCGGTGGCGGAGCCATTCTACCATCATCCAGCCGAAGGTAGCCGCGGCGGCCGAGGTATCGGTGGTAACAAGGGCGTGAACGGCCAGGCCATTGGCGGCCAGGGCGCTGCCGGCATTAAAGCCGAACCAGCCGAACCACAGGAGCCCGGCGCCCAGCACGGTCATGGGGATGTTGTGGGGCACGATGGCCGCTGATCCGTAGTTCTGGCGCCGGCCGAGGACCAGGGCTGCCACCAGCCCGGAGATGCCTGAGCTGATGTGGACCACAGTGCCGCCGGCAAAGTCCAGGGCCCCCAGGTTGCGCAGCCAGCCGCCGGTACCCCACACCCAGTGGGCCAGCGGGTCATAAACCAGGGTGGTCCACAGGAGAGTAAAGAGCAGGAAGGCCGGGAAGCGCATCCTTTCGGCGAAGGAGCCGGTGATCAGGGCTGGCGTAATGATGGCGAACATGAGTTGGAACATGGCAAAGGCGGCATGGGGAATGGTCGGGGCATAGTTCGGGTTGGGCCCCATGCCTACCCCGGCAAAACCGAGCCAGTCCAGGCCGCCGATCAGGTGGGCATGGTCCGGCCCGAAGGCCAGGGAATAACCGAATAATACCCACTGGATGGAAATCAGCGCGATAGCAACGAAACTCTGGGCGATAATGCTGAGGACGTTCTTCTGCCGCACCATGCCGCCGTAAAAGAGGCTGAGCCCGGGTGTCATCAACATCACCAGGGCGGTGGAGAAGATGATAAAGGCGGTATCTCCGGCATCAATGGGCATCTGGCCTGTCTCCTCCTATCCTAATGTGTTTGCCTTCTCAATTCCCAAACCCCGCTCGTAGGGCCGTGGCCCCGCACCTATGGCCGAAGTTCGGCGCCAAACCGGGTAGATAAAACAGAAAGCGCCCTGGCACGCAGTAACTCCGACCAGGGCGCCCTTGCCCCAAGGAATAAAAGGCCCCCGCTGAGCGCAAGCTACACGCGAGGGCACCTTTGTCCCGGTATGGCAGAACACCATTGTTCCACCACTGCTATTTTAACCTGGGGGGAGGCCGCCGTCAAGGATATTTTTATAGTTGCACTTCTGTTTCCACGATGGCCGGGGTAACTGGGATAACAATGCCGGCCGCAACTTGTCCGTGGAAATCCACAACGGTTAGCCGGGGCCATCCGCCACGGCCCCTTACGGACGTTGGCGAGGTGGTGTACCATTTCTTTTAGCAAGTCCAGGGCACGCAACTCACGGTACCGGGTCCGCACCCGTTTCTACTGTTTCCAGAGGCACATGCGCAGTCTCCGCCCCATCCGTCCAGCGCGAAGTCGTGGTTCATATCTGCCGCTTGTGCTGAATTGCTTCTTCTCACGCTCATCGGAAATCTACCCTCTGGCTGCCCCTTCTCACCATATTCCTGATCTGGAAACGACACAGCTATCCGGATCCAGGCCGCCGCTCACCGGCCGTCCAGATGGCCACACAATCCCGGCCCTTACCCAGATAGCAGAGCGGCCCGGAGAGCTGGTACGGCCTCGCTGGCGGCGGCGGCGATGATGGTATCGCCCCCCTCCAGGATCAGGTCGCCACGTGGGAAAATCATATCCTGCCCGCGCAGCACGGCCACCAGCACGGAACGCTCCGGTAGCCGGAGGTCTTTCACCGCCCTGCTGACCGCCGGGGCAGTGGCAGGTAGCACTTCCTGCACGAACTCCAAACTGCCACCGGCGGCGGTAAGGATGGGGATCAGGCCGGCCGTGTCGATTTCCTGCTCTACGAGCTGGTAGATCAGCTTGGTACTGTTGATCAAGTAGGTGAGGCCAAGCAGCCGAAAAGCCTCCTCATTCTGCGGGTTGTTGACCCGACCTATCACCCGTGAGCATTTAAAAACGCGCTCAGCCAGGCGGCAGATCATAATGTTGTCTTCGTCGAGCCCGGTGACGGCAGCCGCCACATCAGCCCGCCCTGCCCCGGCCCTTTCCAACACCCTCACCTCGGTAGCATCGCCCCATAGTACCACCTGGCCCAGGCGGTCTTCCAGCCAGCGCACATGCCCAGGGTCCTTTTCCACTACCAGGACCTCGTGGCCCGCCGCCAACAGGGTGCGGGCCAGGTTGTAGCCGATTTTTCCGCCCCCCGCCACGATCACGTACATGTCATACCTCCCCTTCGCCAGTCTCTCCCTGTACCAGACTCAGGATGTATTCCAGGCCGGCGGCCGTAGGACAGAAGACGCTGATCCCCATTTGCCGGTAGGCCTGAGCGGCCTCCGGGTCGTAAATACGGGCGATTACCTGTGGTACATTGAACTTCTGACGGGCCACCTGGGCGGAAACGATGTTGGCGCTGTCGCGGTTGGTGACAGCGATCAGCACATCGGCAGAAGCCGCCCCGGCCCGCGCCAGGGTATCCAGGTCAATACCCACCCCTACCACCCGCTGCCCCGGGAAGTCGTCGGCCAGTTGGTCCAGGGCTTCCGGCCGGGGGTCGACCACCGCCACCTTGTGGCCGGCGGTCGCCAGTTGCTGCGCCAGGCGGCATCCCAGACGGCTGGCGCCGACGATGACTATCTGCAAGAGTAGCCCCTCCCTTAATCGGGTAACTTGTCGATTACCACTTCCATTGGACTGTGGCGAACCAGCCAGTCCGCGGTCCGGCCCAGAGGGTTGTAGCCCGCCAGGCGTGACCGGATGCTCAGAACCACCAGGTCGGCCTGCTCGTCCTCTACCGCCTGGAGGATGCCGGCCCCGGCGCTGCGCGCCCGTACCGTGCGGGCGCGGTAGGGCTGGTGGTGAAAAGTAGCGATCTCACCAGCCTCCCGCAGGGCTTCCGCAGCCCGGTCTTCCGTGGCCGGGAGGGCGGCCCCCAGGGGTAAGGTCATGGGCACTTCCAGGACATACACCAGCACCAGTTCGGCCTGTTGTTCGGCTCCCAGGCGGGCTGCCAGCTCGATACCCCGCTGGGAATACTCGGTATCAACCACCGGCACCACGATGCGCCGGATGCTGCTGAAGGCCTGGGTGATCCGAGCCACCTCGTAGGGCAAGGGGGGCGGGACCCGAAACATCCACAGTAACAGTCCCCCCAGGGCCACGACAAAAAGCGTGGCCAGCACGGCTCCTAAGGGTGATATTGCAAGCTCACCCATGCTGCCTCTCCCCTTTCATCCGCCGCCAGTACACTACGAAGAAGTAGGCCCGGTAAGTGGCGAGGGCCAGGAACAGGCCGCCGACGGCCAAGCTCATGGCCGTCAGGTGGGCCAGGGAACGCCACCAGATAGCCAGGCCAACCGGAAACATGAGCAGGGTGGTACTGGCCTGGTAGTAATCGCGCCAACTCACGGGCTGACTCCCCCCTTCCGGCCTTCCCGTCTGGCCAGAGCCGCCCGGTACTGCTCTAGGAGGGCGTATTCTTCCGCCGCCTCCAGCACCTGCATCTGCTGGGTTTCCCAGTCCCGCGGCAGGCTGCCCATCACCGGAAGGCCATGACGGCGGCGGTACCAGGCATAGTAGGCAAAGGCTAGCACCAGCCAGGCCGGACCGGCGATGCGGCCGATGGCGTGGGTGAGGATGACCTCAAAGAGGATGGAACTTACCCCCAGCAGGCCCACCACTGCCAGCAACGGGAACTGCACCCTCTGCCCGTTGTGCTTGAGCTTCAGGTTGAGCGGAACCTTGTAAGGCCGCGGAGCGAAGGGATCGCTAAAGCGCAGCTTGATCAGGGAGATAAGTACCAGGATGTAGCCGGTGGTGGCCCCAAAGGCGTACATGTTGCTCAGGGTGTCCATGGCATTGGGGGTGAGGAACGAGAGGACCAACTGGATGACCCCGATGCCCGTGAACACCAGAATGGTGCGGTGCGGCGTGCGGTAGCGCGGGTGCACCGAGTTGAACCACTCGCTGATAAACTGAAACTGGCTCATGGCGTAAGTCAGACGAGAGGCGCTCATCACCCCGGAGTTGGCCGAGATCAGCAGGATGGTGGCGCCCAGGAGGGCGGCAAAGGGGCCGGCAATCACGCCGATTAGAGGGATGCTGTGGGCCAGCCGGGCCACCGGGTCACCCACGGAGCGGGCGATGTCCTGCCAGGGCAGCACGCCCAGGCTCATGGTGGGGAAGGCGGTGGCGAAGATCAGGACGGTAAAGATCAGGGTCAGCGAGGTCCGCGGCACGATGGTCGCCGGGCGCTTGGTTTCCTGGGCGGCCTGGGAGATGGACTCCAGCCCCACAAAAGAGATGATGGCCAATGAGGAACCGTACATGAACTGGCGTAGGGTGGGGAACTGGGTGTTCCACTGGTGAGCCAGGAGTTCCGGGTGCCAGGCGAACAAGAAACCAAAGACAATAATGGTAGACTCAGTGATAATGTCCAGAGCTCCCAGGATCTCGTTGAAGAGGGAGGATTCCCGGATGCCGCGGATGTTGAGCCAGATTAAGAACAGCACCAGGAGCAGGGACTCGCCCATCCAGAACAGGTTGACGTGGTGCAGCGGTCCGAGACTAACGGCCAACTGGCTCACGTCCACACCGAACAGAACTGGAAGGAAAAAATTTACATAACCGGCTGAAGCGGTGGCAAAGAGAGCGATGTCAATGGTGTAGTCCAGGAGCAGGGCGGCGCCGGCGATGAAGCCCCAGAAGTCGCCCAGGCCCCGTAGGGTGAAGTACTGGCCGCCGCCGGCCACCGGGTAGGTGGCGGCCAGCTCGGTATAGGCCAGACCGATCATGATGTAAACCAGACCAGCCAGGGCGAAGGCCAGGTGGGTGGCTCCCTGGGCCGCAGCCATGACCAGGCCCAGGGCAGCGTAGATGTCCGCCCCCACATCGGCGTAACCCCACATAAACGAGCCCCAGACGGTGACGTCCCGCCGGAGTTCCAGCTTCTCGGCTGCGCTGGTGGCCAAATTCATCTCTTCCTTCTGCGTGATCCGCTTGATATCGGTGCCTGGATGACAGACGTGACTAGTCCTATTCTTTCCGGCCAGGCATAAAAAACCTCCCTCCGGCCTACGAGGTTAGCTGACGGGTTCGGGCGGGAGCGACAGGCCCGGCCACTAGACGCGGCTTCACCCCTGGAGCAAACCGTGCGAGCATCCTTTGGGTACCCAGGGGGGCCTTCCTGGTGCCCGAAAAGGCCCTCCTGGTACCTGATTCACTCCCTCACGGCCTCCGGAACTGGTTCCCCCATTCTCCTGGTGGAGATTCGGCCTTTCGTTGTCAACGTTTCGAGTATAGAACGAGTGGCCTGCTCCGTCAAACTTGAATAACCTCTATGGCAGATACTGCCTGCAAGCCACCAGCGGATTTCGGGAGCGCATCCGGATTTCCTGCCCAACTCTGGTTCACACACCCCGTAGCGCACCCGCACGGGACAGGTTAACAACCAACTTACGAAAAGGACGGCTCGCGCCAACAGGCATTTAGTTGTCAAATGGCCTCTTCTCCGGACTCCCCGGTGCGGACGCGGATGGCATCCCGCAGGTCGTAAATGAAGATCTTGCCGTCTCCGATCTTCCCAGTGCGGGATGTGTCGCTGACCACTCTTACCACTTCATCTACTCGGTTGTCCGGGACCACGATTTCGATTTTGACTTTGGGCAGGAGGTCAATAGTGTACTCGCTGCCCCTGTAGACCTCGGTCTTCCCCTGCTGCAGGCCACAGCCAGTGACATGGGTGACGGTCATCCCGTGGATGCCGTAGTTGCCCAGGGCCTCCTTGACTTCCTCCAACTTGGAGGGACGGATGATACACTCAAGTTTTTTTATGGAAATCATCCCCTTATATCTATTTTTTCTACGACAGTAGCTACGCTCTAACTTCAGGCACAACTATTGGAAAATCTGGATAAGCCTGGGCACCTACTTCAGGCAGATCCAGTCCCTCTACTTCAGCCGCTGCAACGACCCGGATGCCTATCGTGTTATCCAGTATCTTCCAGAAAACATAAGAAAGGAGAAAGCCAAAGACTACCACCACACCGATATTAATCAGTTGCGCGTATAATTGGCCGGCGTCGCCGTAAAGCAATCCGCGAACACCGCCCGCTACGCCGTTATAACCATCACCGTAGGTGCCGTCCGCAAACAGACCCAGCGCTAGCAGTCCCCAGATGCCGTTAACACCGTGTACTGAAACAGCTCCCACAGGGTCATCAAGCTTGAGCCGTCGCTCAAAGAACATTACCGAGACACATACCAGTATTCCCGCTATCGCACCAATTACCACCGCGGCTACAGGGTTGACGAAAGCGGAGGGAGCGGTAATGGCGACCAACCCGGCCAGAGCCCCATTACAGGTCATGGAAGGATCCGGCTTGCCGTATTTGACCCACATATAGACCATGGCCACAAAACCACCCACCGCGCCGGCCAACATGGTGTTGACCACCACTACGGGGATGCGCAGGTCCGTACCTGCCAGCGTGCTTCCGGCATTAAAGGCGAACCATCCGAAGAAGAGGATGATAGTACCCAGGATAGCCATGGGAATATCATGGCCGGGAATCGCCACCGGAGTTCCATCCTTTCGAAACTTGCCAATGCGTGGGCCGATGACCATGGCCCCCGCCAGGGCGATCATACCACCCATGGCATGCACCACGCCCGAACCGGCGAAATCCACTGCTCCGTGTCCCAGGCCAAGCTTCGATCCCAGTTGGGCCAGCCAGCCGCCACCCCAAACCCAATTGGCGTAAACCGGGTAGAGGAACATGGAGATGAAGAAGGAACTGGCCACCACCGCCGTGAATTTAACTCGCTCCGCCATGGCGCCTGTAGGAATGGTTACCGTGGTATCCATGAAGACCATATTGAAAAAGAAAAGTGCCAATACGCCAACGTCATAGGCGCCCCCAGAGTTCAGAAAGAACCCCTTCAATCCCAGCAATCCCCAGCCGTTGACGGTCAGTTCGCCATTTAGTGGCGGTGTACCTCCCAGGGCCGCTACCTGGCCCACACCGCCCATCTGGAAGGCGAAGCCCACTAGAAAATAACCGATGGTACCTACCAGGAACACTATAAAGTTCATCGACATGGTGTGCAGGGCGTTTTTGGCTCGCGTGAAGCCCGTCTCTACCAGCGCAAAGCCAGCCTGGAAGAAAAATACCAGAAAGCCAGTTAGGAGCGTCCAAACCATGTTAATCCCAATGCGATTCTTGCCTACCTGGGCGGCGATCTCCTGCAGGGTAGGCGCTCCCGTTTGCGCCGCGGGAATATCTTTGATGGTACCGGTAAGAGCGCCAGAAGGATCACCAGGAGCAGCCCATGCGTTAAAGGCGAGCCCGGCGAGCGTTACCAACGTAATCACCAACGGTAGTATTATCCTCGTTCTGCTTCGCATTAGTTCTCTTCTCCCCTTTCGTGCTCTCACTTTGCCGCGTCACCACTTTTCCCCAGGTTTGTTACCACTTCGTCACCTCCCACCTCCTCCGCTGGAAAACAAAGCGCCCTTCGCCAAACGGCTTCATGCCGTCACGGAGGGCGCCTGTGCCCGCATATTGCCTGCTTCCCTAGCAGGCTGGCTAGAACGAAAAATGTCCTCAAGAAATATCAATCCCATTTCTTGAGGACATCGTCGTCCTTGGCAACCACTTTGTTGCTTTTAGTTGCATTATATGCCCGTCTGGCCCAGCAGTCAAGGAGTTTACGGCGGGTATCCTGTATACTTAACCTGCGCTCCGGGTCAGGTCCAGCCACCTGTGTAAGAAGCTCTAGGCAACTTGCCTGAGAATACCCCGGGTCGAGAACGCGGAAGTTTCGAGGGGAGGGCTGAAAGATGAGGTATATTCGTGCCGGCAGCAGTAGCGAGTTCCTGAACCTGGGCGGTGGAGAGTTGCGGCCGCCGAGCCCAATAGCGGCGGTCAGCATGGCAGCCACCATAGTTTCCGGGGCCATGGCCGAGTGTACCAAATTTGCGGCCTACCTTTTCTACAGCGTGGTAATAAGCGCCATCATTTACCCGGTTGTCGGGCACTGGGCCTGGGGAGGCGGCTGGTTGGCCCAGCGGGGATTTATTGACTTTGCCGGTTCCACGGTGGTACACTCGGTAACGGTAAGATACTTTTGTGCCTGCAGGAGGTGACATTATGAAAAAGATTGAGGCCATTATTCGCCCGGCCAAATTCGAGGCCACAAAGGAGGCCCTTTCCAAATACGGTATCAAGGGAATGACCGTCACCCACGTGACCGGTTGTGGCCTGCAAGGGGGCAAGACAGAAGTCTACCGGGGCAGCGAATACACCGTGGATCTGCTGCCCAAGGTTAAGCTGGAGATCGTGGTCCAGGATCACGTGGTTGACGACGTGGTTCGCATTATCTCTGAAACCGCCAGAACAAACAAGATCGGCGACGGCAAAATCTTTGTCTACCCGGTGGAAAACGCGGTGCGCATCCGCACCGGCGAAACCGGGGAAGAAGCCATCTAATATATCCTCAATATCCGCGTCTGGTTTTCACCTCCTTGGTGTTCCAGGCGCGGTTTTCTTTTGCCGTTAAGGAGTCGCCGGTCAAGTTTTTGCATATTCCTGGCAGGAAAAAGTGACCAGGTGGCGAACTGTATTTTGAGCTCGAGACAGGCGTCTTAGAGAGGCCGAGTTTCCATAATAGCAATTAATAATAGTATTTAGAACAACTGGCTGGAAGGATGGCAGGCCGTGTATTTCGCTGCCTGGCAAGGAGAGATATACGATGAGCGCGATGCCGGTACAACTGCCGGCTACCGGGGGAAATGGCCGCAAGAACTTGGCGGTCAGCGAGTTGCGGCTGTTGCCGGCTGGGGCGGGTTAATAATCTACCAGGCCGGGGTGCCGCTGGTAAGTCTCTTGCGGACCTATTTCGAAGCCTTGCTCGGCTACCTGTGCGGCCGTTGCGTTCCCTGTAAGAGCGGTAACCACAATATTGCCCGCATTCTGGCTCGACTGGAGGCCAGCCGGGGGCGCCCGGCAGACCTGGAGCAGTTAGAGCGGCTGAGCCGTATGGTGACTGAGGGTTCTATGTGCGCGCTGGGGCAGTTCGCAAATAGGCGGGCTCCTGGCCACGGTCATTCCTCCCTACCGGCTGCCGCGAGAAGTGCTGCGGCAACAGTTGGGAGAATTGCAGCAGGCTCCCTTTGCCCTCCGCTTGAACGTGCGCGTGGGGATGGATGTGTCCTGGGAGCAAGTGAGGCAAGAGAACGCAGCAGTGGTGCTGGCCTGCGGTCTGGGGCAGTCGAGGCCCCTGGGCATACCAGGGGAAGAAGCCGGGTATCACGGAGTATATCAGGCATTGGAGTTCCTGGGCCGGGTTAGCGGTGGAGAGGAGATGGCGATTGGAGAACGGGTGGCTGTTATCGGCGGCGGTGACGCCGCCGTTGACTGCGCCCGCACGGCCCGGCGCCTGGGAGCGGGGCGGGTTACTGTCTATTATCGCCGTTCCGAGTCAGTCATGCCGGCGGCCCGAGAGGAGGTGGAGGAAGCCAGGGACGAAGGGGTGGAGTTTCGCTTTTGCGTGGCCCCGGTGGCCCTGGACGGAGAGGCCGGGAAGGTGACGGGGGTCCACTGGCAGCAAGTACGGGAGGCTGCCAGGGGGGAGCCGGTACCCCCGGTTTCGGGGAGCGACTTTTTTTCTCCGGCAGATACGGTCATCATAGCCGTCGGGCAGGAAGCCGGAAAAGAACTGTGGGATCGGGGCCTATCTTTGTCGCCGGGTGGCGCGTTGCCGGAAGATGCCAGCGTGGCTGTCGGCAGGGCAGGCATTTTCGTTGCCGGTGATCTGACAGGGCAGGGGGGCACAGTGGTGCACGCAGTGGCAAGCGGTAAGGGGGCTGCCCTGCGAGTCCATGCCTGTCTTCAAGGGCGGCAGGAGGGGGAAGACCAGGCAGGAAAGTTTCTGGCCGTGCTGGCAGCAGGTGGTGACGGCGACGTCGTCTTCACCACACCGGAACAACGAAATCCCCGCGTGCAGGAGCCCGGGCTCCCGGGAGCAGAGCGGGCCGGTACCTGGGAGGAGGTGCGGCAGGGGCTTACCCCGGACCAGGCGAGGGCGGAGGCCGACCGTTGCCTGCGCTGTTACCGGCTGGTGATGGTGGCCCTCGAACCGGGGTCAGGGTAAGGCGCCCTGCCAATGTCGGGACCGGTGTTCCGGCGCCAGCGGAGGGATGAAGGGGAATTTTTGTAACGACCAGAAAGGAGGCCAGCGTACGAGCCAGCGAAAACCGGAAATTGGCCGGGGCCAGGCGGCCGAGCCTAATAAAAACTGGGCGATACCCCAGTATAGCGAGGGGGTGAGATCTTTTGGCGAAGAATATCGTGCTTATTGGTGGCGGCCCGGCAGCCACAGCCGCCGTGGAGGCCATTATGGAGGCCGGGTGCCGGGATCCTGTCGTCCTGGTCAGCGACGAGGCCGGACCGGTCAACTGCCGCTGTCTCCTGAGCCGGGTGGTGTCTGGCGAGATGGCGGTTGGCGAGATGGGCTGGCGGCCTGAGAGTTTTTATCGGGATATGGGGGTAGAAGCCATTTGGGAGGAAAGGGCTGTGCGGATAGACCCCCGGGCGCGCCGGGTGGAGTTGGCCGGCGGGCAATGGCTTGAGTACCGGGCCCTTTTGCTGGCCACCGGGGCGTCACCCGTACGGCCGGCAGTGCCGGGAGCGGAACTGCCTGGTATTCATACCCTGCGCACCGGCGCCGACGCCATGGCCATCGGCCGGGCGGCAGATACGGCCCGGGAGGCGGTAGTGGTCGGCGGCGGGCTGGTGGGCCTGGAGGCGGCCGAGGCCTTCGCCTCCCGGGGTGTAGCCGTAACCGTGGTGGAGGCGCGGGAGCACCTGATGCCCGAGCAACTCGACGCCAGGGCCGGGGAAATGCTGGCGGCCAGCCTGAAGGCCCTGGGAGTAGAGGTGCGGTGTGGAGCGGCCGTTGCCTCCTTTGTCCCCGGAGCAGGCGGCCGGGGGTTGGCAGTGGAGCTGGCGGGAGGAGGCTCCCTGACCGCAGGACTGGTGGTGCTGGCCACCGGGGTACGGCCTGTTATCGAGCTGGCGGCTGGCGCTGGCGCTGAAATACGGCAGGGAGTAATAGTGGACGAGCATATGCAGACCAGCCTGTCGGATGTTTACGCGGCCGGGGACGTAGCCGAGGTCTACGATCCCGTGCTGGAAAAGAATGTTGTGCCCGGCACCTGGAATGTGGCCGTGGCCCAGGGCCGGGTAGCCGGCAGGAATATGGCCGGCGTGCCCGCCTCTTACCGCCCGTGCCTGACGGCCATGCACGCCGGGCAGATAGCCGGGTTGGCCTTTGCAGTTGTCGGTCAGGCCAACGTGCCGGAGGAGGGCGCCTTTGAGGTACATACCATGTACCGCGCCGAACCGCCGGTTTACCGCCGCCTGGTCCTGAAGGACGGGAGATTGGTGGGCGCCCTGCTGGTGGGCGACGTATCCCGGGCCGGGGTCTACCAGGCCTATGTGGCGAGGAAATATCGAGTTAGCGCCGGGGACCGGGATGACCTGCTCCACGGGCGGGCGGTCTTGCCCCTCTCATTGCCATTGATATCTGGGGACTTACGGAAAGGAGTGCATAACCGGTGTCTGAACGTTCTCTAGACGCTGCCAGCCTGCAAATGCTGCGGGTAGCTGCCGGGCGGGGTGTTGAAACTGTCTGGGACCGCCTGGAGAGGCAACAGCCTCAGTGCGGCTTTGGTGACCTGGGCCTCTGCTGCCGTCACTGCGTCCAGGGGCCGTGCCGCATTGACCCCTTCGGCGACGGGCCGCAGCGGGGAGTCTGCGGGGCTACGGCCGACACCATGGTAGCCCGCGGGCTCCTGCGGGCCATTGCCGCCGGCACGGCGGCCCATTCCGGCCACGCCAAGCACCTGGCCCACGTCCTGGCAAAGGTGGCCGGAGGGTCGGCAAAAGATTATGCAGTTAAGGATGACGCCAAGTTAAGGGCCGTGGCGGCGCGGCTGGGCGTGGACGGGGAGGGTAAGGATACCCTCGAACTGGCCCGGGCGGTCAGCCAGGCGGCCCTGGCAGAATTCAGCGAGAAGGAATCACCTCAGGCGTGGGCCGTTTCCACGCTGACCCATGGCAGGCAGGAAGCCCTGGGCCGGCTGGGCGCCGTGCCCGGCGGTATTGACGCCGCCATCAGCGAGGTAATGCACCGCACCACCATGGGGGTGGACGCCGATCCCCTCAACCTGCTGGCCGGAGGCTTGAAATGCGCCGTGGCCGACTATGCCGGCTGCCACCTGGCCACCGACCTGGCTGACATCCTCTTTGGCACACCGCAGCCGGTGGTGAGCGAGGCCAACCTGGGGGTTTTAAAGGAGCGGGCTGTGAACGTGGCCCTCCACGGCCATAACCCGGTCCTTTCCGACCTAGTGGTCACGGCAGCCGGGGAGGTGCAACAGGAGGCTCGGGCGGCCGGGGCTGAGGAAGGGATTAACCTGGTAGGCATTTGCTGTACCGGCAACGAAGTCCTCATGCGGCACGGGGTCCCACCCCTCACCCACGCCATCTCCCAGGAACTTCCTATCCTCACCGGCGCGTTGGACGCCATTATAGTAGACTACCAGTGCATCTATCCCTCCCTGGTGCAGGTGGCCGAATGTTACGGCACCAGGGTGGTAACCACCATGGGCATAGCGAAAATACCCGGGGCAACCCACCTGGAGGTGGAAGAAGAAAAGGCCCTGGAGCAGTCCAAAGAAATCCTGCGGCTGGCAATAGTCGCCTTCCAGGCGCGGCAGGGCCGGCCGGTGGAGATCCCGGCAGTCAAGACCAAAGTGGTGGCCGGTTTTTCCACCGAGGCTATCGTAGCCGCCTTGGGTAAGCTTAGTTCCGAAGACCCGCTTAAGCCTCTTCTGGACAACATTGTGAACGGCAACATCCAGGGGGTAGTCCTTTTTGCCGGCTGTGCCAACGTCAAGGTACCGCAGGACCGCAATTTCATCACCATGGCTGCAGAGCTACTTAAACGTGATGTTCTCCTGCTCGCCACCGGGTGTGGTGCCGGCGCCTTTGCCAGGCACGGCTTTCTGGACCCTGCAGCCACCCTGCGCTATGCCGGTCCAGGGTTGATGGCAGTGTTGACCGCCATAGGCGAAGCCAATGGCCTGTCCGGTCCCCTCCCTCCGGTTCTGCACATGGGCTCGTGCGTGGACAATTCCCGGGCCGTAGACGTGGCGGTGGCCCTAGCCAACAAGCTGGGAGTAGACCTGGACAGGCTGCCGGTGGTGGCCTCGGCCCCCGAGTACACGACCGAAAAGGCGGTGTCCATTGGTACCTGGGCCGTAGCCGCCGGGCTGCCGGTGCACCTGGGGGTGGTGCCGCCGGTGCTGGGAAGCCGGGTCGTGGCCGAGACTCTGACCGCCGGTCTGAAGGAGCTGACCGGCGGGTACTTCATCGTGGAGACCGACCCGTTGCAGGCTGCCGCCAGGGTTTACGAAGCCATCCAGCAGCGGCGCGCCGGGTTGGGCCTGGCCACCCGGGCCTTCGCGGAGGTGGGTTAGGTGGAGATCCTCATCCGCTACGAGCGCTGCCTGGGTTGTCATTCGTGCGAGCTGGCCTGCGCCGTGGCCCACACGCCGGGGAAGACGCTTATCGCTGCCCTGGCCGCCGCCCCCCCGCCGCGAAAGCGGCTGTTCGTGGAGCAGGGCGATGGCCACCGGCTTCCTTTTGTCTGCCGCCACTGCGAGGAGGCTTACTGTGTAGACGCCTGTATCAGCGGCGCCATGCACCGCCGCCCGGACGGCACCGTCACCAACGAAGGCGGCCTGCACTCCTGTGTCGGCTGCTGGATGTGCGTCATGGCCTGCCCCTACGGGGTAATCCAGGCCGACTACCAGAAACGCGAAGCCCTCAAGTGTGACCGGGAATGTCTTACGGCCAGCGGCACCCCGGCCTGCGTGGCCGCCTGCCCCATGGGCGCCCTGGTCTACACCACGGTAGACGAATTCGCGCAAGATAGGCGGCGGGAATACGGGCAGGACCACATCCTGCCCGGCCTGCAAGCGGGTTAGGGTAAAGTCAGGGGCGGCCCTTGCCCCAAAGCTACGGGGGCGAGGGCCGGTGCTGATCGAAGTATGGATGCCTATTTACAGCTCACATTTCGCATTCGCACATAATCACCGACAAGTCCCGGCCGCCCCGGGGCTATTTTTTTCTGCTAACGACATTGTCGGAAGCCATCATGAAAACTTACTGACAATGACCGTTGCAAAAGAACCGTCAAGTAGCATTGGTGGTAACATAGACAAATACGCCAGCAAAATGGCTTACGCCTTTAGGCTTACAGGTTATTGAAACTCTCTACGCCTCCCGGCGCTTACGTCATAAGAGGAACGGGGGTAAACTGGTACCAGAAGAGATCCGGGAGGAGGTAATGACATGCAAAGGCCAAGGATTTTGGTGATTGATGTGGATACGGATTTTGTCGAGATGGTAAAGATGACTTTTGAGCCGTATTTCGAGGTGGTATCTGCACTGAACAGAAACGAGGGAATGGAGCAAGCGAAGAAGAAAGCCCCCATCCTGATTATTCTTGGGTATCTGGAGCCCCGGGGCACTTCATTCCAGGTCCATAATGAACTACGCGAGAACTTGACAACGAAGAATACCCCGTTGGTAGTAGTAGATGTCTGCGCCGAGGAATACCACCGGAAGGGGTGGAGAAGGTACGAAGGGCTACAGATGGAAGCTGAGGATTACGTTTCTCGTCCGCTGGAGCCATCTGACCTTTGGGAAATCGTGGGAGGAATTCTGCGAAGAACGGCCAAGCAGGAGCCTGCAGATCTCAAGGAAGTTGCAAACCGGATGGAGGACGTGCTCAAGGAAATAGACAGGATTGAACTCATGCTCACCAGGTAAAGATTATGCCCCGAGGAAAGGAGTGCGTCCTGAAGGGGCAAAGGCCGCTCTTTTGAGGCGGAGGCAGTTTCCTGTAGAAAGGAGGAGGCAAGGAATGCAGAAAGTAGATGTAGATGGAAGTCACAGGATTCTTGTGGTTGGTAGCGAGCCCAGTTTTCTGGAGATGGCCGGAAAGGCCCTGGAAGAATCCTTTCAGGTGAGCTACGCCAAGAGTGAGCAGGATGGCCTGGAGAGGGCCAGGAGAGAGCGGCCTGATGCCATTGTTTTAGGGTACCTTGAGCCCCGGGGCACCTCCTTCGCGCTTCATAAGCGGCTTCGCAGCGGGTGGATAACCAAAGACATACCCTTGCTCGTGGTAGATGTCCGCTTTAACGGGCAAGCTCCTAAAGGGTGGACCAGGGAGGAAGGGATGCAGCTTGATGCGGAAGACTATATTTCCATCTCCGCCAACGACTATTCTTCTATTTTCCGGATGGTTGAGTCACTTGGCCTGAAAGAAAGGGTTAAGGAGAAGCTAGAACAAAAAGCAAACACATTTAAAGAGGTAATTCTCAGCCCTGATATCTTTTGTGTCACCTGGGAGCAAATTCCGGGGAGGGGTGCTTTTGAACTGCAGCAGGCGGAGATCATCGACAACGCTGAAAGGGCTGCCCGGGGCAGTAGAATTCATGCTATGAGTGTAACCGATAATCCTGGTGGAAACCCGGCCCTTTCTACTGAGATGTTGTGTGCTGAGCTCAAGAGATTGGGAATGGAGCCCCTGGTCCATCTTGCCTGCAGGGACAAAAACAGAAACGAGATTGAAAGTATACTTTACGGCCTGGCTGCGGAAGGGGTAAGGAATATTCTGGTCCTGACCGGGGATTTTCCTTCAAGCGATGCGTTTAACGGAAGACCCAAACCTGTATTTGATTTGGACCCGGTGCATGTTTTGCAGCTAGTGAAAACGGTAAACAATGGCCTGGAACACGAAGTCATGGGGAAAAAGAAGACCCTTGCCCCCACGGATTTCTTTGCCGGTGCTTCTGTTTCGCCCTTTAAACAATTGGAGTCCGAACTCATGGGGCAATACTACAAGCTAGATAAGAAGATACAGGCAGGGGCGGGGTTTCTAATCACCCAGGTCGGGTATGATGCCAGGAAGTTCCACGAGCTTTTACAGTGGTTGAAGATGAACAAATACAACATACCGGTACTGGCCAATATCTATGTCCTGTCATATGGAGCGGCAAGAGCAATGAATGCCAACCAGATCCCCGGGTGTGTAGTTACTGGCAAACTTTTGGCAGAATTGGCCGAGGAAGCAAAGGCCAAGGACAAGGGGGTATCAGCCAGGCTGAACAGGGCAGCTAAAATGTATGCCGTTGCCAAGGGTATGGGATATGCTGGAGCCCATATTGGTGGTCAAGGTATAAGGTACGATATGGTTGAGTATATCATTGAAAAGGGAGAAGAACTGTCGAAGAACTGGAGGGATCTAGTCCCTGAATTTGACTACCCGCAAAACAATGGCTTCTATTTCTTTCAAAAAGATCTGGAGAGCGGGTTGAACCTCGAAAAGCCTGCCTTGAGAGTAAGGAGACCATCGCTCCAGCCCATGTACGGCATCTCTAAGCTGGCTCACGCCCTGTTTTTTGAGCCAAAGAATCCCGTCTTCAAGATGCTGAAGCCCATTGCCACAGTTATAGATTCCAGGCCGACGCTGAGAAGGGTTTTTAGCTCTTTCGAACACCTGGGGAAGGCAGCTTTGTACGGGTGTATGAGTTGTGGAGATTGCGCCTTGTTTGATATAGCATATCTGTGCCCCATGTCCCAATGCCCCAAGAATCAGAGGAACGGGCCATGTGGGGGGAGTTATATGGGGTGGTGCGAGGTATACCCTAACCAGAAGAGATGTATGTGGGTAAAGGCCTACGAAAGGCTAAATGGTCATAACAAAGCGGAGGAAATTGGGGGTTATATAGTGCCCCCGTGCAATTGGGAATTATGGAGGACCTCTTCGTGGCTCAATTTCTACTTTGGCCGGGATCATGCAACCAAGATCATTAAGACGAAGTCTGCAAGTTAGTAGCAACCGGTCTTATTTGCGAAGTGGCTGGAGTCTGCATAGAAGGCCCTTTTTATTTAATTTAGTTGATGCTTGTGAGCACTAGTGCTATTATAAGAGTGAGAGCCCAACAAGCAAACTTACCTCACCTACAGATCCTTATCGCTTACGCCGGCCGGTCTAAAGATACCTTCACAGCATCCATAACTCGCTGCTTCTTGCCAGGAAAAGGATGGCGTAAGGGTGGCATCAAAATGGAAAAGATAAAGGTCCTTTTGGCAGATGATCACGCAGTGGTGAGAGAAGGGTTGGGGGAGCTTATTCGCCGGCAGGGTGACATGGAGGTGGTTGGCGAAGCGGAAAACGGAGAACAGGCGGTGCGCCTGGTAAGAGAGACGAGGCCTGCTGTTGTCCTGATGGACATCGCCATGCCCGAGCTAAACGGTATTGAAGCCACCCGGCAGATAAAGGAATGCTCACCGCATACGTGTGTGCTCGTACTTACCGCTTACGATAATGTTGAATTCATCTTTGCTGTCATCAAAGCGGGGGCGGCAGGCTATCTATTGAAAAACGCCAAGGGAAAGGAAGTAATCAACGCCATCCGTACCGTTTACGACGGAGAGTCCGTGCTCCACCCCGCTGTGGCTCCGAACGTGTTTGCCCACCTGGTGGCTCCGGAGAGCAGGCCCGGGCGGGAGAAGGGCGAAGTGCTTACTGAAAGAGAATTTGAAGTACTTCGCCTGGCGGTGGAGGGGCTGGCAAACAAGGAGATTGCAGCTGCCCTTTCTCTTGGTTACCGTACAGTTCAGAGCCACTGGAGAAACATTTTCAACAAGCTGGGGGTTTATTCCCGGACAGAGGCGATAGTCTTTTGCCTGAGAAAAGGCTGGCTTACCTTAAAGGATAGGAGCGAGGGGAGAACATGAAGGGCCTTCTCTCGCTCCTTCATAACTGGCACTCTTGGATCATTGTGGTGCTCCTGTTCATTTGTATTTTGCTTTATTATCCGGAGCAGTTCCCTGTTGTAAAAGTAAGCCCCTTCTTGGGTTTTAGGAGTCACTCTATAGAGCGGATACTGTTTCTTTTCCTTATCGCCCTCAGCGGTGCAGTTTTCCGATTGAGGGGAGGGATTGTCTGTCTAGGAACAGCCCTGGCGGTCATGCTGCTAAAGGCCTTGTGGCTGTCGCCATATCGCGTAGAGGTTCTATCTGAAACCTTTACGGTTGCCGCCATCGGTATCCTGGCCAACTGGTGGCTTGAATCACGGCGCCGGGAGACAGGCCGTCGAGAACAAGCTCTCCTCAAGCTTGATATCTTGCGCCGGGAACTTCATTCGTATATCAAAATTATCACTGAGAACGAGAAGCGTCTTTCCATCCTTCATTCCATAACCAAAACAATAAACGAGTCATTCACTCTGGAGGAGATCCTCAGCGCCGTAGCCGGTAAGATAAAAGAAGCGGTGGGCATAGACGGGGTATTGATCTTCCTGCTGGACGAGCAGGAGAGGAAGCTCCAGCTCAAAGTCTATCATGGCGTCTCAGAGGAATTTGCCCACCAGGTAGACGGTCTGAAGGTAGGAGAGGGATTCAATGGTTGGGTGGCTGAAACGGGAAAGCCTTGCCTAATTGAGGATTCTACCGCAGACAGGCGGCTTTCCAGAGAAGTAGTGAAAAGGGAAGGCATAGGTTCCCAGTTCATTGTACCTCTAAATTCGCAGAACAAGGTGGTTGGCACGCTTTGCGCTGCAGCTCGCGGCGTTAGATACTTTACCAGCGAGGAAAGAGACCTCTTAACTCTCATCGGTGCTGAACTTGGAGTAGCCGTTCAGAAGGCGGCATTTTATGATGAATCGGAAAAGGCCAGGGCAAGTCTTAGAGAGCTATTTGAGAAGGCGCATGACGCCATTTGGGTCCACGACTTCGAAGGCAGAATCCTGACCGCGAATCGGGCGACTTCGGAACTTATCGGGTATGAACTCGACGAACTGATTGGTGAAAAAGTTTCCAGATTTCTAACGCCCCAAGGGGTCGAGTTAGCAAAGGAAGTGCGGCAGAAGTTGCTCTCGGGCGATGAGATTGAGCAACCCTATGAGCAGGTTTTTCTGAGGAAGGATGGGGCGGTGGCCATCGTTACAATGACCACGTCCCTGCTTACAGAGCAAGGGAAACCAATTGCCTTCCAGAATATTGCTCGTGATGTTACCAGGGAGCGGCAGCTCCAGGAAGATCTTCGCCTGTATGTACGCCAGATTACCCAGGCACATGAGGAAGAGCGTAAACGAATTGCCAGAGAACTGCACGATGATTCGATCCAATCTTTAATTGCCTTGTCCAGGCAGATTGAGGGAATTATTTCTAACAATGTTGAGCTGCCTGAAGCGCAGACTTGCCTGGAAGGAATCCAGGAAAAGATTGATAAGATCATCGCTGGGATGCGGCGCTTCATTAGAGACCTTCGCCCGCCCACCCTTGAGTTTCTCGGGCTGCTTCCGGCATTGAGGGAGTTAAGCTCTCAACTAAAAGAAGAGGCTTGTATTGACTCAGAAGTATGCGTGAGTGGTGTTGAGCGGCATCTTGCTCCAGAGGATGAGCTACTGATCTACCGGGTGGTCCAAGAAGCCATAAGAAACGTCTGGAAACATTCTGGAGCTACGAAGTCTAGAGTGGCCATTGAGTTTAGTACTGACAAGATTACGGTAACGGTCAATGACAATGGCAAAGGCTTTACCTTCAATGAGACTTCGGATTTTATCCGGTCAGGAAAAACAGGACTTGCAGGGATGCAAGAGCGGGCAAATCTTCTCAGGGGGAAGCTTAGTATTTGTTCCAGGCCGGGCTCGGGGACAAGGGTAGTCTTGGAAGTACCGTCCGACTAACTCCCTTGGTCCTGTGCTAGACCGTGGACATCTGGACATCACGAATAGCTGCCTCACTTCTTACGGTGCATAAACCAAGAAGCATGTTTGGGGGTGAAAATGAACTCAAGACGCCCATGGTGTTCTCTCAAAATCCAAAGCTTTATCGAGGCAACGCTCCACCGTTGGGCTACTCAATCGCAGTTGGCGGGCCAGGTTGGACACAGATACTCCATCGGCATAACCGAGCAATACCTTGGCCCGCACAACTTTGGCGAGGCTCGGTTCTTGAGTTGGCAAGTTGCTTTAACATCTCCCGTTCCTCGTTGGACCACTGGATTTTCGGCCTGACCCGGCGACCACCGCTATTTTGTCAACACCGAGCCGCCCTTTTACGTCACCGACCGCCGGGAAATCTACACCTTGGTGCCGGCGATCTCCTACTCTTTTCACTTCGGCTATGGCGTACCCTACTCCGTGCCCCACTTCGCCGGGGTTTTCTTGGTGCAGGCCGATGGCAGCATGGTTTTCCTCACCCCTGGCGAGGCAGCGGCCCATCCCCTCCTGAGCGGCAACCGGCTGTTCCCGGAAGGGCTGGCCCGCACCTACGTCAACGCCTACCAGTACCACCTGGGGGTGGCCAACAAGCTCTTCATGCACCAGGACCAGATCCAGATCCAGGACGTGGAGCTGGAAGACGAAGAGATGGAGAGCGAGGTTAACCAGCAGCCCTTCCTGATGCAGACGGCGGAGGGCTTGAAATGGTTTGTTAGCGCCGAGCCATACGGAGAGAGCCACGGTATCTTCAAGATTTTCCTGGTGGACTCCGTCACCGGGGCCATTGACCTCTACGAGTTGCCGGGGGCCGAGACCCTTACCGGGCCGGTGCGGGCCATGGACTACGTGCGGCGGGCCAACCCGGTGGTGGACTGGAGCCGCTTTAACCTGGTGGAGCCTCTACCCTTTGTCCGGGATAACACCCTGCACTGGAAGGTGGCCGTCATCCCAAAGGATGCGGCCGGCATCGCCTACCAGGCCTTTGTGGATAGCCGTAATAATAACGTCTTTGCCGCAGAGACGGACGCCGAAGTGTCTGCCTTCGTCCGCGGGGAGGTCCGGCCCGCGGCAGCCGCAATCCCGGCCGGGACGGCAACGGAGCAACAGGCCCTCTTCCGGCAAATCAGGACCAGGCTGCGGGAGCTGGAGGAGATGGTAGACCGGTTGGAAAGCCAGGCCACGACACCGTGAACGCGGCAGTTCTTGGGTGCCGGGACGGTGGCCCGGCAGCCGGCCCTAAAAATAGAGGTCGGAGGCAGGAGGTCAGATCTCGTGGAACTTGCTGCGCAAGTTCCAGATTGAAGTCTGGGGCCTCTTGCTCCCCCTCCGTTTTCATGCTTCTGCTGGTGATGCTGCAGGCATCGTGGGGGTCTGCCTGGAGGATAACAAATACCGGCGGCCGGGCTATACCCGGCGCTCAAAGGGAGGTTCAACCTGATCCTGGTTTCCCTGGGGCTGGAACTGCTCACCCGGCGCCCTGTCTTCGGCTGGGGGCTCCTCCTCTGGCGCTCCCTGGAGGTACGAACTGGCGCCAGCGATACCGACACCGGGTTTTGCACACCCTACAGCAAGATCTTCATCTGCTCGCTGGAAAACGCCGTGCCCACCCGACTAGCGAGAGCGGGGAACAAGGCTGTCTATTATAAACGGTTAGGGCATGACTTGGGAATCCCGGTAGATGCTATAGATGCCGAACCAAGAAATTTTCATGTAAACTATTGCGCTAATCGAGGTGGGGTAGTATAATTGAGCTAGCGAAGGCAGGTAGCAGAATTATCGGCAGCAGAATAGAGTGTTAATACATATGTACTAGCACTGGTTAGTATTGACACCAAGACATTGAGGGTTATTCGGGACTAGCCAAGGAGGATTCCTATCCCAGCGGCGCTTCGGCGCCGCTTTTTCATTTGCGTTGCTAGCGTCTTAAGAGCGGAGGTCAGGCAGGCTTCACTGCGGCAAAGAAATCGGAAAAAGATTTGTGGTGTTCGAACAGTTACCTGGTCAAACAAATAATTGCCAGGGGTGCTTAAAATGCCAGTTCTGACAAATGAGGCATTAAAGTGGCATGTAAACAGGCTTCAGAGCCTGCCTGCGGATCTGCGCCAGTTTTACGCTGATATTTTTACCGCCCAGATAGAGTTGTTACCGGAAGAAGGATTCTTAATTTTACCCCCTGCTGCCAGGGTAGAGAGTTGCTGGCGGCAAGGCCGGGCCTTGGCAAGTATGGGCTTCCCGGCAGAAGTCAAGGCAAACGTGGTCAGGGCCGCCCGCGCCAATATTTGCCAACTGGCCATGGTACTGGGAAAACACGTCTTCTTTCTCCAGGGTGCCGGGATAGGCGTGGAGATGCCGGAGCCGGTCCTGGCAGAGAAAAGTTATGCCTGTCTGCAGGAGCTTTTGGAGCATTACGATCTGGACCCGGCCAGGGTTCCGGCTCACAACCTTCAAGATGCCGGCGTCAAGGCGGAGTGGTTCGTAGCCCTGGCAGCACTGGCTCCGCTTTATGTTCAATACGGACAGGCTGTTTCCCGGCGTTTCAATCTGGATGGGTGGAGAAATGGATACTGCCCGGTATGCGGTCTGGCCCCGGCCATGGCCAAAATCGTAGCCCCAGAAGGGAAAAGGGTTTTGGAATGCTGGTTTTGCGCTACGCAATGGGTATTTCCGCGCCTGAAGTGCCCCTTCTGCGGTAACGACCGGCCCTACGAGTTGGGCCAGTGGTATCTGGAAGATGATCCGGATGTGCGGGCCGCTTACTGCAAGGTTTGTAATCGCTACCTCAAGGTATTGGATGCAGAAGCCAGAAACGGAGAAGCAATACTGGCTTTGGAAAACCTGGCCACCTGGCAACTGGATTTGGCCGTCCAGGGTAGGGGATACCTCCCGGGAGCCGGTTGTGCCGTGCTTCCGGGGTTTCCAAGATATTAAAGCGAGGTGAAGGTATGAAGATCTCGCGGCGCGGCTTTCTTAAGCTTTCGGGCGTGGCCGGGGCCGCGGCCGGCCTGACGGGTTGGGGTTTCTTCCCCCGGTATGGCGCGGCCGTGCCAGCCCCGGCGCAGGAAAAGTTAAGGATACGCCACGCCCAGGAAGTCCCTACCATCTGCCCCTACTGCAGTGTGGGATGCGGCGCCATCTGTTATGTGGAGGAGGGTGAGGTGACTGCTGTTGGCGGCGACCCAGATCATCCCATTAACGAGGGCAGCCTGTGCAGTAAAGGGAGCTCCCTGCTCAACCTGCGCAGCATCTACGATGCCAGCACGAAGGAGCGGAAGCTCAATCCGCAGCGCCTGACCAAGGTACTGTACCGCGCTCCCTATTCCGGCCGCTGGGAAGTGAAATCCTGGGACTGGGCCCTGGCGGAGATAGCCAGGAGGGTGAAGCAGACGCGGGATGCCACCTTTGTCAGCAAGGACGAGAACGGGGTAACGGTCAATCGCACCACGGCCATGGCTCACTTAGGTAGCGCAGCCCTGGACAACGAGGAAAATTACGTGCTGGTGAAATTGCAGCGCTCCCTGGGCCTGATAAACATTGATCACCATGCCCGCCTCTGACACTCCTCTACCGTGGCCGGTCTGGCCAACTCGTTCGGTAGGGGAGCGATGACCAACCACTGGATTGACTACCAGAACTCTGACGTGATCATGGCCATCGGTGTGAATACGGCCGAAAACCACCCTGTTTCCATGAAGTGGATCAACCGGGCGCGGGCAAGGGGAGCCAAGCTTATAGCCGTTGATCCCCGTTTTACCCGCACCGCGGCCGCAGCCGATCTGCACGTGCCCATCCGCCCTGGGACCGACATTGCCTTCCTCGGCGGCCTGATCAATTATGCTTTGCAAAATAATCTTATTCAGGAAGAATATGTCAGGAACTATACTAATGCCTCCTACTTAATTCATCCCGATTTTGCCTTCCACGACGGCGTTTTCAGCGGTCTGGACACCAACAAGTACGACAAAGCTTCGTGGGCCTACCAGACCGGGCCTGATGGGGCAGTGCGCAAGGATCCCACCCTGCAGGACCCGCAGTGCGTCTTCCAGTTGCTCAAGAAACATTATGCGCGCTACACCCCAGAAAAGGTCTCCCAGATCACTGGTTGCCCGGTGGAAACCTTCTTAAAGGCGGCGGAGCTTTTCTGCTCTACCGGCAGGCCCGATAAGGCCGGTAACATCCTCTACGCCATGGGCATCACCCAGCATACGTACGGATCACAGAACGTGCGGGCCATCGCTATCCTGCAGTTGCTGCTCGGCAACATCGGCATTGCCGGCGGCGGGGTGAATGCCCAGCGGGGTGAGGCTAACGTGCAGGGTTCCACGGATATGGCCCTCCTCTACCACTACCTGCCCGGGTATCTAGGCCATCCTAAGGCTGCCCTGCACCCCACCCTGAAAGATTACATTGAAAAGGAAACCCCCAAGACCAGCTACTGGAGCAATAAGCCCAAGTTCCTGGTCAGCCTGCTCAAGGCCTGGTACGGCCAAGCGGCCACAGCAGATAACGATTTTGCCTATGATTACCTGCCTAAGCTCGATGCCAGGGATCACTCCCATATCTCCATCTTTGAGCATATGGCAGCCGGGGAAATCAAGGGCTTCTTTGCCTGGGGCCAGAACCCGGCCGTGGGCGGGCCGCAGGCCATGTTTGAGCGCAGCGCCCTGGAGAAGCTGGACTGGATGGTGGTGGTAGACATCTTCGAGACGGAGACAGCGGCCTTCTGGAAACGGCCCGGCGCCAATCCGCAAAGTATTAAGACCGAGGTCTTCCTCCTGCCAGCCGCCATCTCCTACGAAAAGGAGGGCAGCGTTGCCAACAGCGGCCGCTGGATCCAGTGGCGGTACAAGGCATGCGATCCGCCAGGAGAAGCTCGCTCGGACCTGTGGATTGCCGACAGGCTCTATAAGGCCATCCGGGCCGAGTATGAGAAGGGCGGTGTTTTCCCCGATCCTATCCTCAACCTCACCTGGGATTACGGCGGTGCCGGCGAAGGCGAGCCCGATACTTCCAGGGTAGCCCTGGAAATCAATGGTTACGATACGGCTACCGGATCACCCTTGGCGAATTTCCCTGCCTTGAAGGACGATGGCAGCACAGCCTGCGGATGTTGGATCTATTCGGGCTACTACAATGACCTCAACAACCCGCCCTGCAAGAAGCGGCAAAAGGAGGAGGCCGGGATCGGCACTCACCCCAACTGGGCCTATGCCTGGCCCCTCAACCGCCGCATCCTGTATAACCGTTGCTCCAGTGACCCGGCTGGTAAGCCGTGGAACGCAGCAGCTCCGGTTATCTGGTGGGAGAACGGGGAGTGGAAGCGGAATGACGTGCCGGACTTTGGCTGGAAGGCTGCCGACGGCAGCATGATCCCGCCGGAAAAATCAGCGGCCAATCCCTTCATCATGCTGCCCGAGGGGCAGGGCCGCCTCTTTGCCGCCGCCATGGCCGACGGGCCCTTCCCGGAGCACTACGAGCCGGTGGAAAGCCCGGTGGCCAATTTGCTTTCCAGGCAGCAGAACAATCCGGTGGTGGTATTCTTGCCCTCGGCAAGGAAATGGACGGCTGCCGCCGTGGGAGAGTTCCCCCTGGTAGCCACCACTTACCGCCTGTCCGAGCACTGGCAGAGCGGCATCATGACCAGAAACTCTCCTTGGCTCAACGAGTTGATGCCGGAGATGTTCGTGGAGATCAGCCCCGGCCTAGCACGAAAGCTGGGCATCGCCAGCGGCGACAAAGTGGTAGTTTACAACCGCCGCTCGGCCATTATAGCCAAGGCTTGCGTCACTCCTCGCCTGCAGCCATTGGTAATCGGGGGGCAGGAGGTAGAGGTGGTGGGGATGCCCTGGCACTGGGGCTACCAGGGCCTATCGGCCGGGCCCAGCGCCAACGAGCTTACCCCCCACGTGGGCGACGCCAATACCAACATCCCCGAGTACAAGGCGTTCCTGTGCGCCATAAGGAGGGCGTGAGATGGCAGGAAACACGGTTCTAATTGACACTTCCCTTTGCACCGCCTGCCGGGGCTGCCAGGTGGCCTGCAAGAGCTGGAACGAGCTGCCGGCTGAGAAGACGGTCTTTGGCGGCAGCTATGAGAACCCGCCGGCCTTTACCCCCACCACCTGGACGCGCGTGGTTTTTCGCGAGGCGGACGGCCAGGGGGTGAGGTGGTACTTTGGCAAGCAGCAGTGCATGCACTGCCGGGATGCCGTCTGCGTGAATATGTGCCCGGTGCAGGCGGCCCACCGTACGGCCCTGGGAACGGTGGACATAGACACTGGCAAGTGTATTGGCTGCGGGATCTGCCAGACTTACTGCCCCTTCCAGGTGCCGAAGGTGGATAAGGCTGCTGGCAAGTCCCGCAAGTGCCGGCTTTGCTTTGACCGTATAACGAACGGGCTCCTGCCGGCCTGCGTGCAGGCCTGTCCCAGCGGGGCGCTGAGCTTTGGGTCGCGGGAGGAAATACTGGCCCGGGCCAGGGAGAGGGCCGGCCGGCTAAAACAGCAGGGTTATCCCCAGGCCCAGGTTTACGGTGAAAAGGAAATGGGCGGACTGCACATCATTTATGTCCTCACTGCCCGCCCATCTCAGTACGGGCTACCAGAGGAGCCTAAGGTGAGCGTTTCGGCCTCCGTGGTGGCCGAGTTGCTTCGTCCCTTCCAAAGTCTGGTCGCTGCCAGCGCGGTCTTCCAGTGGGCGGAGGGAGCCGGGAGAGGGAAGAGGACTTACAGCTAATGATTTTATGTAGGGTTGCCTGCCGCACCTGGTCCGTGGCAGGGTTCACAGGTGTTATGCGAGCCCAAGAGGCCACTTTTTAAGCCAGGCGCCCGTAACCGGTACCTGAAGCCCGGTCCGGTGTAGGGAATGGGGCTACCGGCACAAAGCCGGAGATCAGTTCGCCGGCCCCGTGCCTCCGAGCTTCATTGCTTAGGCAGTAGCGGGCTGCGGCTACTGCGCTCCAGTCCGTTGCCTGGCGGTACTGGAATTGCCGAGAGCCTTCAAGGCCATCTTTTAAAACCTGACTACAGGAGGTGAGATCATGAAAGGCGGGCGAATTTACCTGTTGGTTTCTCTGGCCGTCACGGTTGTTCTGATCTTTGGGGTGGCTTCAGTGGCCCTGGCCAGCAGCCAGTACATAGGACAGATCCCGGCCGAGGTGGAGAACAAGACCTGCACCCTTTGCCATACGGCCAACTATCCAGAGCTCAATGCCGGTGGCCAGGCGTGGGTAAAGGCCGGGAAGGACTGGGCCGTCTTTACCAAGGCTGAGTCTAAACCGGAGGCAGCCAAAGAGCAGCCAGCGGCCCAGCCGGCGGCAGCCGTCGAGAAGAAGGCTGAGAAAGAGCTGCCCAAGACAGGCGGCAACCCCTACCTCTATATAGTTGTTGGGGCCGCCATGGTAATGGCCGGGCTGTTTATGGGCAAAAGGAGGGCCCATAGTGAGTGAGTCGTTTTAAATTTTTCTTGCGCGCCGGCCTTATCGTAGGCGGCGCGTTTTTGCTATTTGTGCCGCTTCTGATGGAGGCATATGCCGAGTACTGGCAGGAGTATTTGCACGTGCGGGCCAGCAGTTTTGCTGAAGACCCGGTAATGGCGGCCGGGCGCAAGGAGGCAGAAGGACAGGTAGACGGGGGAGAGGGGGCAACAAGTATTTCCCGTGACGCTAGGGACACCTTGCCTTCCCCGCAGCCGGACACAGATATGCCAGAGGCTCAGAGCTCGCGGGAAGTTCTCCCTTCAGTTCCTGTCGAACAGCGCCAAGAATCGGTGGCCCCCGACGGCGCTGGGGCGCCAGATGCCTGGCCGCCTACGATTGTTGTTGTGCCTAAGTTGGACCTTTGGGCTGCCGTAGTACATGGCGTCAGCCCCAAGGATCTGCGCCGGGGGCCAGGCCATTACCCCGACAGTGCCTGGCCCCCTGAAACCGGTAATGTGGCCATTGCCGGCCACCGAACCACCTATGGCGCCTGGTTCCGGCACCTTGACAAGTTGGAAGCAGGTGACACCATTTATCTGGTAAGTTCAGGAAGAACATATTGTTACCGAGTGGAAAAGGTCTGGGTGACGGAACCGACCGACTGGAGTGTGGTGGCCCCTACGGCGAACCCAGTCCTTACCCTCACCACTTGTAACCCGCTCTACAGCAGCAGGCAGCGGTTGGTAGTAAGGGCCAGCATGGTATCGCCTGCTATGGATAATTGGTGATGTCTGCATCTTCATCAGGAATAACCAGGTTGGTGATACCTCGGCCTAATGTCCGTTATATCTGTGGTTTCACCGCCCGCACGAAGGCGGAGGCGATTTTCCCGTCTGGTGCCGCTACTTCTCCTGGGGTGAGGGCCAGCATCTCTCGTTGCAGGAGGTTTTCCCGGGAATAGGTGTGGGTTATCACCACTTCGGCACCGCTGAAGCCCACCTGCTGCAGGAGGTCCAGGTATTCGCCCCTTTCCAGGGCTCCGGCAATGCAACCGGCCCACAGTTCCAGATTTCGCTTTAACTCCGGCGGCAGGGTACCCAGGAGGACGATATCGCTGACGTCCAAGCCGTATACCTTGGCTTCCGGTCCCACCCGGCGGGCGGCCAGGATCACGTCCAGACCCCCGCCACACCCCAGGTCCAAAACAACCTTCCCAGGAGCAAGGTCGGCCAGGGCGGTGGGGTTGCCGCAGCCCAGGGAGGCCTGAAGGGCGTCTGTGGGCATATCCTCCTGCCCGGCAGAGTAAGCCGCTTTCCCAAAGGTACCGCTATTTGGGGTGCCGCAACAGGTGGCCGGACCGCAGCAGGAGGCTGCCCCTGCACTTTGCATTTGCCTGGCAGCCTTCTGGTAACGCTCGCGCACTAAAAAATAATCCTTGACACCTATAGTTAAGCTTTCTATAATATAAGATGATCATAATATAGTATGGAGGAGAAGAGCCGTGGAGGACAGTGATCACATCTTGCAACTGGAGGCCGACTTTCTGAAAGCCCTCGCCCACCCCACACGGCTACGCATCCTGGAGTTCCTCCGGCAGGGGGAACGTTGCGTATGTGAGGTCACCGAAGAATTGGACCTGGAACAGGCCAACGTCTCCCAGCATCTAGCCGTGTTGAAGCGCCAGGGCCTCATCAGTTCACGCAAGGACGGCCTACGGGTGATTTACCGGGTCAACTACCCCGAAGTCTGGAACATTATGGAGACCATGCGGGGCATCCTGAAAAGGCAGGCCCACGACACCGTAGCCGCCCTGGAAACGAAGGAACGAAAATAGTATGAGAAGCTCCGGGTGACCTGGCCGGAGAGAGGAGAGCAACCCATGGCTTCGCCCATCTATCTGGACAACGCGGCCACCTCCTACCCCAAGCCGGAGGCCGTGTACCAGGCGGTTTACGACTACATGCGCCTGGTGGGCGCCAGCGCCGGCCGGGGCAGCTATCAGCGGGCCCTGGAGGCCGACGAGGTGGTGTACCAGGCCATACGCCCGTCCACCCGCCTCATCGTCGTCAACCACGCCTCCAACGTCACCGGCACCAGCTTAAGGACTTGATCAACGACACCTACCGGCGGCGGGCGGAGATCGAGCCCTGCTACGAAACGCGCTCCCGGCCCACCGCCCTGCAGATCTACCAGTGGCTGCCGCGCACCAACTGCCGGGAGTGCGGAGAGGTCACCTGTCTGGCCTTCGCCGCCAGGCTGCTTTTGGGCGAGCAGAGCATCGGGCGCAGCCGGCCGCTTTTTACCGGCGAGTACCGCCACCTGAAGGAGGCCATGCTGGAGCTGGTGGCCGCCCTGGGCTACGCCATTCCCGAAGAGACTTGACCTGCCTAAATTAGTTGAAAGGGTGGTATGTATGGAAATCAAGATCCTCGGAACCGGGTGTGCCAACTGCCAGAAGCTGGAGCGCTTGACCAAGGAGGTGATCCAGGAACTGGGCATCGAGGCCACGGTGGACAAGGTCACTGACCTCAAGGAGATCGCCAGGGCCGGGGTGCTCATGACCCCGGGGCTGGTGGTGGACGGGGAGGTCAAGGCCTCCGGGAGGGTGCCCTCGAAGGCGGAAATCACCCAGATAATTACCTCCGCCCTGGCCAAATAGTGGGAGAACCGACTTCCCGGTTGGGGCACCGGCAGCTCCTGGCCAAGAACACCCCCTCGGAGGGTGTTTTTGACCGGCCATAATATAAGTTAGTGATAATATACTAATTCAAGGACTAAATAAAGAGTAGCTGGGAAGAGAGGTCGTGATTTACCCGTGCTCACCTGGGTTGCGGATACGGTGGTCTATCGCCTGCTGGGACTCCTGCCGGGTACCCACCTGGCGGACGCGCTGCACTTTTTCATTTACGACACCCTCAAGATTCTCTTCATGCTGGCCGTGATCATATTTATCGTTTCCTTGATCCGGAGTTTCTTCCCCCCGGAAAAGACCCGGGTGCTGTTGAGCCGCCGGCACCAGTACGTGGGGAATATCCTGGCGGCGCTGTTGGGGATTGTGACGCCTTTCTGCTCCTGCTCGGCGGTGCCGGTGTTCATCGGTTTCGTGGAATCCGGGGTGCCCCTGGGGGTAACCTTTTCCTTCCTTATCTCTTCCCCCATGGTGAACGAGGTGGCCATTGTTCTCCTCTGGGGGATGTTCGGCTGGAAGATCGCCCTTCTCTACATCGCCACCGGCGTCACGGTGGCCATTATTGGGGGGCTGGTGATCGGGCGGCTGCACCTGGAGGGCGAGGTGGAGGATTTTGTGTACCAGTTGAAGGTGGGGGAATCGGCGGCCACAGCGGAACTCACCTGGCACGACCGGGTGGATTACGCCTGGAATTACGTGCGGGACATCCTGCGGCGGGTCTGGTTGTTTGTGGTCATCGGCATCGCCATCGGCGGGTTTATCCACGGCTACGCACCCCAGGACTTTCTCGTCCGCTACGCCGGCCCGGGAAACCTTTTCGCCGTGCCGGTGGTCGTGGCCATCGGGGTGCCGCTTTACTCTAACGCCGCGGGAACCATCCCCATTGTCCAGGCCCTCATGGAAAAGGGAATGGCCGTGGGCACCGTGCTGGCCTTCATGATGGCCGTTACCGCCCTGTCTCTGCCGGAGATGATCATCCTCCGGAGGGTGCTGAAGCCCAAGCTGATCGGGATCTTTGTGGGGATCATGACGGTGACCATCATCTTTATCGGGTACCTGTTTAACGCGGTCTTGTAGCCTGTAACCGGGGCCGGGTACCCGGCCCCGACAGGAAATTTATACGTGACATACGTAACAGGAGGGAAGTAAGATGACAGACGGTAATCCCATGGAGGGGCTGTCGGTGGAACAGCTCCTGGAAAGGATGACCAAGGAACTGGGAGCGATGCCAGGTCCCATGAAGCAGTTGGCCACCCTGAAACCGGAGATGGTTTTTGAACACGCCCGCAGCAAGCAATTTGCCTTCTCCGGGGAGGCGATCCCTGCCAAGTACAAGGCCCTTATCAACGTGGCGGTGGCCGCGGCCCTGGGCTCTCGGGAATGTATCGTGAACCAGACCCGAATTGCCTTGGGTCAGGGGGCCACAGGCCAGGAGATTGTGGAGGCCCTCATCGCGGCGCGCTTTGTGAAGTCCTCCACGATTTTCTCCACGGCGGAAGACGCCCTGGCGCTGCTCGGCGCGGGAGCCGATTAAGGGGCAAAGAGCGAGCTGCCAGCGGTTGGAGACCCTGAGCCGTAAAGTGGAAGGGGAAAGGGGCCAGCCCTGCTCTTGGCCGGGCCAGCCTTGAGCCTGCCCCATGCTCGTCCTCCGCGGCATCATGGGCACCAAAAAAATGCTAACCTACGTGGGCCTGGTGGTGGTCATGGCCACCATCTCGGGCCTGATTTTCGGCAGCTTTGTCCACTAGAATTCCCCGCCGGCTTGGTGGTCCGGGGTGGGAGGAGCGCACCCCGGACTACCGCGCTGCAGGAAAGGAGGCCCTGCTGAGTGGATGTCTTCACTTTAGCCCTGTATATCGTCGCCGCCGCCGGCCTGGTGTACTCGGCGGCGCGGGATAAAACCAAAACCAAGAAGGCTTTGCGCATCGCCTGGAAGTCTTTTTCCAACATCCTGCCCGACTTCAGCGTAGTCCTGGCCCTGGTGGGGATCATGCTTACTTTCCTCACCCCCGGCATGATTTCCACGGTGCTGGGCAGGGCCAGCGGGATATGGGGGATGCTCCTGGCGTCCGTGGTGGGCTCCATTACCCTTATACCCGGCTTCGTCGCCTTCCCCCTGGCCAAGTCCCTGCTGGACTACGGGGCAGGAGTGCCCCAGATCGCGGTTTTCATTTCCACCCTGATGATGGTGGGCTTCGTCACCGCCCCCATGGAGATTAAGTTTTTTAACAGGAGGGAAACCATAATTAGAAACGGACTGAGTTTCGCCTTTTCATTCCTGGTGGCGGCCGTCATGGGAATGGTGATCCGGTGAAACAGGTACTTAGAACCTACCGTTATTTTCTGGCCCTGATGGCCTTCGACCTGGTGGTTCTTGCCCTCTACCCGCAGGCCGGGGTTACCGTTTTCCGAAAAACCGCCTCCAACTTTTTGCAAATGCTGAGCGTCCTACCCCCCATCTTTATTCTGCTGGGCCTTCTGGAGGTGTGGGTGCCCCGTGAGGCCATCATACGCTTTGTGGGTGAAGGCTCTGGACTGGTGGGAATAGTGCTATCCCTGTTCCTGGGCGCCGCGGCGGCCGGCCCCCTTTACGGCGCCTTCCCGGTGGCGGCTACCATGCTTAGGAAGGGAGCCAAGTTCTCCAACGTGATGGTTCTCCTGTACTCATGGTCCACTCTCAAGTTGCCCATGTTCCTGTTTGAAACCTCGGCCCTTGGGGCGCAATTCTCAGTAACCAGGATGCTCATTAATATTCCAGGTGTTATCGTTATGGCCTGGCTCACCAGCCGTTTGATCCCGTACGCGGAGCAGGAGGCCATTTACCAAAAACATCTCCTGACTACAACAACCTGAGCCCTAAGGCATTTTGCGGGAGGCCAAAACAAATGTCTAAGCGCACCGTCCTTCTCATCGTCTTTGCAGGAAGTATGGACTGTACCTTCACGAAATGACAAGGAACCGAAAAATATTGCCTGGACAGTACGTAGTGCAGCTAAAAAAATTAAAACGCAGCTTGACATTTTGTTTGCTCTAAACTAATATTTTACTTGGTCCTAATTGTTAATTAAACGCTAAGGGTTAGCGAGGTTATTTAATGAAAGGAATAGACAATAAGGCCCCCCCATCATCCGAGGAGATTTGGGCCGCCCATAAGCGGTTAATGCACACCCTCCACCGCTTTCATGAGCCAGCATGGGTGGAAAGCGGGGTCACAATGTCTCAGTTAAAACTTTTGTGGCTGCTTCACCACACAGGTGGACGCACCATAGGGTTTCTGGCCGAAAGGCTGGGAGTATCGGCTCCCACAGTAACAGGTGTGGTGGACAGGTTGGAGAAGCATGGCCTGGCGCGACGTCAGACTGACGCGACCGACCGGAGGGTGGTTCAGGTGGTCATCACCGAAGCGGGCCACCGTAAGCTTCAGGAGATTCATGAGTTACGAGAAGATTTGATGCGGCGATTGTTTAATCGCATGGAGCCACAAGACCGTGAGGCTTTGCTCAGGGGGTTGCTAGCCTTACATCGGGCAGCACAGGAGGAACTCGGCCCCGACACGCCTAGCGGATGATGAAGAGTAGATACGTGAGCGGGAGGAAGTGAAGTAATGGAGCCCATTATAGTTACCGAACACCTGAGCAAGAGTTACCGCGGCCACATCCTGGCAGTGAACCGGGTATCCTTCGAAGTGTATAAAGGAGAGATTTTTGGCTTTCTGGGCCCTAATGGAGCAGGGAAGTCCACTACCATCCACATGCTCACTACTATAATCAGGCCTACCGGAGGGAAAGCACGAGTATGCGGGTTTGAGGCAATCCGAGAGCCACACCTGGTTCGTAAAAATGTCGGTTTTGTCTCCCAGGACATCGCGGTGGACGAGGCACTTACCGGCCGTGAGAATCTTGCTCTGCAGGGCCGGTTCTACCACCTTAGGACAGATGTAATCTTGCACCGCGTCCAGGAGCTGTTGGCGTTGGTAGACCTGACCGACCGGGCAGATCACTTGGTGTCCACCTATTCCGGAGGAATGCGTAAACGGCTAGACATCGCCGAAGGCCTTATCCACCGGCCTTCTGTTCTCTTCCTAGACGAGCCTACCCTGGGGCTGGACATTCAGACCCGCCATCGCATTTGGGAGTATGTGAAGAAATTGCGTGAGGAGCAGGGAATTACCATCTTTTTAACTACCCACTACATGGATGAAGCAGACTCACTGTGCGACCGCATCGCCATCATTGATCATGGCCAAATCGTTGCGCTGGGTCCCCCAGGTAATCTAAAAGAATGTATAGGCGGCGACCTGTTGTCCATTAAGCTGGTCCCAGGACGTTGGGATGAAAATGCTTTGCAGCGGGACATAGCCTCTCTACCCGGTGTCGAAAAGGTCTCGCCGGGGCCAGATGGTTCCTTTAGCTTGATAGTGCAAAAGGGGGAATCCGCAGCCCCGGGGATCCTTGCCGCCCTGGGAGAAATGGGTTTGGAGATCCAGAGCATTTCTCTAAAACGCCCGAGTCTGGACGACGTTTTTTTATACTTTACCGGCCGTGAACTCAGGGACGAGGGCGCGGATAACTTCCACCGCACGAATATCGCTTTAAGGAGGGCTAGGAGCCAATGAAGGTATTCATCGCCGATACCTGGTGGGTTTGCTGGCGGGAGCTGAAGCACCTTCAACGCCAAAAGATCCGCATCATGCTGAGCCTGGCACAGCCCATTGTCTGGCTCGCACTGATGGGAAACCTCTATCAACGCATCGCGACAATTCCAGGATTTCCTGCTCCCACTTACCTGGATTACATGGCACCGGGCATCGTCATCATGGTAACCCTCTTCGGGGGAGTTTTTGGCGGCATGTCCGTCGTATGGGACCGTCGCCTGGGCTTTCTCCAGAAGATGCTGGCCTCCCCTGTGAGCCGTTCTAGTATTGTAGCCGGGAAAATGCTTTCAATCGCTGTTCAAAACGGGTTGCAGGCCCTGCTGATCTTTGGCCTCGCGCTGGCCATGGGAGCAAACTTCTCTGCTGGTCCTGTAGGAGTATTTCCTCTGATCCTCTTGGTAACCTTGCTGAGCATGGTATTTGCCGGTCTTTCTCTGGCCCTTGGGGCAGTGTTAACCAGCCACGAGGCCATGATAGCAGTAACCAACTTTTTCACCATGCCGCTCATGTTTACGAGCAGCGCCATGATGCCGCTGGAGATGATGCCGCACTGGCTGAGCAGGTTAGCTCGCTGGAACCCCCTCACTTATGCGATAGACCCCATGCGTGAATTGTTTCTGCACGGTTGGAATGCCATTTCTATCGTCCAAGGGGTGGTGGTGCTTACATTGGCAGCAGCAGTTGCCGCGGTACTGGCAACCAACCTTTTCAAAGGTCACTTTACCTAATGTTCCCACCCAAATCAACGCTCCCCGAAATCTCCCGTTAGACGTATTAAATTTCGTTTATCCAAAGTATAGCTACCCGCGCAGCAGGTCAAGAGGATTTACCGTAAAAAACGACTCAGGGAGCGCCACGCTCGGCGGCAGCTCCCCCTTTTGTCCGTTACCCCTGGGGTTTTGTGGCCCGCACGAAGGCGGAGGCGATTTTTCCTTCCGCCGCCGCTACTTCCTCCGGGGCAAGGGCCAACCCCTCGCGCTGTGAGAGATTCTCCCGAGAATAGGTATTGGTTACCACTACCTCGGCACCGCTGAAGCCCACCTGCTGCAGGAGGTTCAGGTATTCGTCCCTTCCCAGGGCCCCGGCCACGCAACCGGCCCACAGTTCCAGGTTTTGCTTCAACCTGGAGGGCAGGGCACCCAGCAGGACGATATCGCTGATGGCCAGGCGCCCCCCTGGGCGCAGCACTCGCCACGCCTCCCGCAAGACCCTTTCTTTATCCACACTCAGGTTGATGACGCAATTGGAAATAATCACGTCTACCGTGGCGTCCGCCAGGGGGACGTTCTCCATTTCGCCCTCCAGGAACTCCACGTTATCTACACCGGCCGCGGCGGCGTTGCGCCGGGCCAAAGCCAGCATTTCTGGCGTAAAGTCCAGGCCATAAACTCGACCCTTTGGTCCCACCCGGCGGGCGGCCAGGAGGACGTCCAGCCCTCCGCCGCACCCCAGGTCCAAAACAACTTCCCCTGGTGCAAGGCCGGCCAGGGCGGTGGGGTTGCCGCAGCCCAGGGAGGCCTGAAGGGCGTCTGTTGGTATATCCTCCTGCCCGGTAAGGTAAACTGTTCTCCCAAAGGCGCCGCCATTTGGGGTGCCGCAACAGGTGGCCGGACCGCAGCAGGAGGCTGCCCCTGCACTTTGCATTTGCCTGGCAGCCTTCTGGTAACGCTCGCGCACTATCCGCTCAATTTCTTGCTCTTTGGCCATTCGCTCTAACTCCCCCTCCTGAATTCCAATATTTATTATTTCTTATACCCCTTCATAAGCCTCGCCGCCTGCCATCGCGCCCTGCTAAGGCATGGCGGGCAGCGCATTTCACCAAGTTCGTTGTATGGGCCCCCGTATAGAGTACTCCCTTGAATCTTGGCTGCCCGGGTCTAAACCAAACTAGCAACCACCTCACACCAGTTCGCCCACTAAATCCGTGAACATGGCTTCTCAACTCCGGTTGCGGCTGCTTCCTTATACATGCTTCTGGTATTCCCGCCACAGCGCCTTCCGGTAAGCCCTCCGAGCCCGGGGCGATATAATTCCTTTGCCGTACCCGGTGGATAAGTTCATCCTTGACTTGCTCCTGGCTAGCCAGTCCCAACTTTATAACCTCGGCTATGTACTCCCGGAGGCCAATGATACCTACTTGATCCCCACCGACATCAATGATTTGGACGTCAGGCATAGGGCCTCCGCAGCAACTACTGCCGCCGGGATTTCCCCCCGCAACCTGCTCCCGGTCTTCTTCTTGGGGGATCTCCTCAATCCGGACATCACAGCAACTGCTCCCCTGCTTGCCGAAGAGCCTGGAGAACAACGCCAGCTCCGCCATAATGGTGAAGAAAAAGTAGAGGGTCTGGCTCAAAAAATTGACACCCACCATCAAGTCCCCTTTCTTATGCGGCTAATGCATAGGTGTGTAAGGTATGAGCATAAAAAATTTAGGCTCCTTCTTCCTGCCGTACCTCTACCGCTTGCAGGATATACCGTGTCACTTCCTGCCAGGCCTCCACGGCCACTTCAAAGGCCTTTCGCCCCTTGTCCGTAAGGGTATAGATCTTGCGTTCGCGGCCGTTGACCACCTGGGTGCTCGCGGTAACGCAGCCGCACTCCTCAAACTCCCGCAATACCGGGTAGATGGTCCCCTCCGTGGGCGTGCAGCAGCCCCGCGTTACCTCGGCCACGGTGCGGGCGATCTCATACCCGTGCATGGGCTGGGTGTAGAGTACCCGGAGTATAAAGAACCTGGAAAGGCTCATCTTGATCATCCCGTTCCAGTACTCCGGGCTCGTGTAATCCAAGGTCAAGGGCTCTCCTTACCCCCTTAATACCTAGAAGGGCAATGCTTATGAGGTTATTATAACTCTGCACCTTCCAGACTGTCAACAGGCGGGGGCCGCAAAACCCACTCTGGGCCGCGCCAGTGGCTAGGGAAAAACCGAAAAGGTCACCAGACAGGACGGACTAACCCCGGTGCTGGAACTGAAAAATAATCCTTGACACCTATAGTTAAGCTCCTTATAATATAAGAGTATCGTAATATAGTAAATGGAGAAGAAGAGCCGTGGAGGACAGTGATCACATCTTCCAACTGGAGGCCGATTTCCTGAAAAGCCTCGCCCACCCCACCCGGCTGCGCATCCAGGACCTGCTGCGGGAGGGGGAACGCTGCGTGTGCGAGGTGACGGAGGAGCTCGAGCTGGAGCAGGCCAACGTCTCTCAGCACCTGGCCGTGCTCAAACGCCAGGGTCTGATCAGTTCGCGCAAGGACGGCCTGCGGGTGATCTACCGCCTCGATTATCCCGAGGTATACACCCTGGTGGAATTGATCAAGAGGATTTTGAAGCGGCAGGCCGAGAACGCCGTAGCCGCCCTGAGCGGGTGAGCTGGGGCGGGCGGGGCTTCAGAAAGGTCCTACTCACCGCCGATAATCTGTCCTGTCCGGCTGCGGCCGCCGCCTTTGGGCTTCGCCCACTCCCAGAAAAGATCGCCAAGGGTGCCGGGGGGCAACTGATATCGAAACCCGGGAAACCGTGCTTGGTTTTCCGGGCGACGAGCTAGAGAATATCGTTCGAGGGCTAGAAGGCCTTGGGGAAAAAGCCATGGTTCGCGCCCGCAGCAAAGGCATCTACCACGTCTACCTAAAGGAGGACAAAAAGGGATGAACGGCCAGCAGATGAGCATTGAGCAGATCCTGGAGAACATGCGGCAGAAGCTGGGGACTGATCCCCTGCCCATGCAGCTCCTGGTCCAGCTATTGCCGGAAGGGGTGAGAGAGCAGGCACGCTCCAGCCAGTTTGTGGAAGGTCTAGAGACCATTCCCCTCAAGTACAAGACCCTGATGTACGTGGCGGCGGCCGCGGCCGCCGGGTCGGAGCTCTGCACCCTCACCTATGCCCGGCGGGCCATGCACAGCGGCGCCACGGTGCAGGAAGTTACCGAGGCCCTCATGGTGGCCCGCTTTGTCAGCGCTTCCATCGTCTTCGCCACGGCCGTGCCG
This sequence comes from Clostridia bacterium, assembly GCA_004347685.1. Taxonomy (GTDB): domain Bacteria; phylum Bacillota; class DSM-521; order Neomoorellales; family SLTJ01; genus SLTJ01. The sequence continues at coordinate 14,633 of SLTJ01000017.1, read as the reverse complement.
GCCATGGAATTCTTGGTGGACCAAGCGGACCAGGGTGCAAGGTAGTCCAGGCCGGCCGCGCCGGCCCGAAGGAGGCTGATTAATGGCACCGCCCGTCTATCTGGACAACGCGGCTACCTCCTACCCCAAGCCGGAGGCCGTGTACCAGGCGGTTTACGACTACATGCGCCTGGTGGGCGCCAGCGCCGGCCGGGGCAGCTATCAGCGGGCCCTGGAGGCCGACGAGGTGGTGTACCGGGCGCGGGTGGCCCTGGCCCGTCTCTTTAACGTTCGGGACGCCGCCCGCATCGTCTTCACCGCCAACGCCACGGAATCCCTGAACCTGGCCATCAAAGGGATGTTAGGGCCCGGGAATCACGTGGTCACCACCAGCATGGAGCACAACGCCGTCTGGCGATGCCTGAAGGTCCTGGAGTCAGAAAGGGGGGTGGCGGTGACCGCCGTGCCCTCCGCGGCCGACGGCAGCCTGGACCCCGGGTTGCTGGAGGAGGCCATACGCCCGTCCACCCGCCTCATCATCGTCAACCACGCCTCCAACGTTACCGGCACCATCATGCCGGTGCGGGAGATCGGGGAGATAGCTTACAGGTACGACATCCCCCTCCTGGTGGACGCGGCCCAAACCGCGGGGGTGTTAGCCATTGACGTGGAAGAAGAGCACATTGACCTCCTGGCCTTCACCGGCCACAAGGGCCTCCTGGGCCCCACGGGCACCGGCGGGCTATATATCCTCGAAGGGATCAACCCCCGGCCCCTCAAGGAAGGCGGCACCGGCAGCGAGTCCCGCCTGGAGCGCCAGCCCGACACTTTACCTGAACGCTACGAGGCCGGCACCCTGAACGTGGCGGGCCTGGCCGGCCTGGAGGCTGGGGTAAAGTTTATCCTCCAGGAAGGGGTGGAGCGCATCCGGGCGCGGGAGGAGGAACTGACGGCCTACGCCCTGGAGGTTTTGCTGGGGATCGAAGGGGTGACGATCTACGGCCCCCGCGACCCGGCCCGGCAGGTGGGGGTGATCTCCTTTAACCTGGAGGATACCGGGCCGGAGGAAGTGGGCTACGTCCTGGACGAGATGTGCGGGATCATGGTGCGGGTGGGCCTGCACTGCGCCCCCCTGGCCCACCGCACCATCGGCACCCTGGAGCGGGGCACAGTACGGGTCGGCCTGGGCTACTTCAACACGCGGGAAGACATAGACTGCCTGGCAGAAGCCCTGCGGGACATCATCACTGAGGCCCGGGGATGTTAATTATGGCCAAGAGCTTTATCGTCCTGGACGAAAAGGAACTTCTAGCAGTGGAAAGGATCTGCCTGGACAAGGACACCCAGGAGGCCCTGGCCTTTGTCTTGCAGAGCGTGGCGCCCAAGATAAAGAAGGTTATCCGCTGCATGGGCGCCGAGATCATGCGGCCGCAGAGGTAGGTGAGGGAAGTGTATCTGGAAGACATCAAGATTACCCGCGTTTCTCCCTGCTGGGCTGACGCAGCCAAGATCCGGCTACAGGCTGAGATGTCCAGGGACATTGCGGAGATCATGCCTTACCTGAACAGCGTGCTGTCAAACGCCACCTATAACCCCCACAGCCAGACCCTGACCTTCATGAAGGAGGGGCGCCTGCTCACCCTCTACGCCGATCACCTGACCATGGCCAAGGCCCTGAACACCACGGACGCCCGGCAGGTGCTGGACTGGCTTAAGGACTTGATCAACGACACCTACCGGCGGCGGGCGGAGATCGAGCCATGCTACGAAACGCGCTCCCGGCCCACCGCCCTGCAGATCTACCAGTGGCTGCCGCGCACCAACTGCCGGGAGTGCGGAGAGGTCACCTGTCTGGCCTTCGCCGCCAGGCTGCTTTTGGGCGAGCAGAGCATCGGGCGCAGCCGGCCGCTTTTTACCGGCGAGTACCGCCACCTGAAGGAGGCCATGCTGGAGCTGGTGGGGGCCTTGGGCTACGACGTTCCTCAGGAGGCTTGAGAGCGTTGTCAAGAAACGAAAACAAGACAGGAAAAGGGGCAAAGGCTTCCTGGGTTTACCTGGGCATAATGGCCATAGTCGTATTCATTCTCCTGGCTACGAAGTACTGGATCACAGACCCGCAAAAAGATACTTCGGCCGCAGTTTCCGCTGCGGCAAGGTTAACTGAAGCCCGGGAGGCCGGCTTGCCGGTATGGCTGTTGTTTCACTCCTCTAGCTGTGACTCCTGCCTGGAGATGGAGGCGATTTTTGAGCAGTTGCAGCCGGAGTTCAAGGGCCAAGTGGCCTTTGTGGACGTTGACGTTTACAACCCCGCCGAGGAGCAATTGCTACGCCAGTATGGTATCCAGTATATACCTACCAGCTACCTGCTAGGCAAGGACGGCAAGCCTGTGGCTGACCCATTGATCGGGGTGGTGGCCATTGACGAAATGCGCCAGATCCTAACTGAGCTGGCGGGGGCGCGGTAGCCATGGAAATAACCATTGCCCGGTGGGTGGAAGCGGTGTTGACGGGTCACTCCCCCCTGGTCTACCTGCTGGTGTTTCTGGGTGGGGTGGTCACCAGCCTGGGGCCCTGTAACCTGTCCATGATCCCCCTGCTGATGGCTTATATCAGCGGGAAACACGATACGGCAGGGTGGCAGGGATTCCAGTTATCCCTCTTTTTCACCCTGGGGACCGCCGTCACCTTTATGGCCCTGGGAGTGGCCATTGCCCTGGTGGGAGGGCTTTTTGGCCCTGCCCGCTCGTTGCTCAATTACCTGGTCGCGGCCGTAAGTATCACTGTCGGACTGCACCTTTTGGGTCTTATTCACCTTCACTTGCCGGTTTGGGGCCAGGGACTGGTCCAAAAACCCAAGCAGGCAAACGCCCTGGGGGCTTTCTCCCTGGGACTGGTGCTGGGCCTGGCCGGATCCCAATGTGCTACGCCCGTACTCATTCTTATTCTTAGCCTGGTGATGTCCAAGGGGCAGATTGTTTACGGCGCCAGCTTGCTCTTAACCTATGCCTTGGGGAGGGGGGTACCGGTAGTCCTGGCCGGCACCTTTACCGGCCTGGCCAAGGGTCTGCCGGCTTTGGCCCGCTGGAGCAGGGGAATCGAAAAGGCGGCTGGTTTTGTGCTCCTCGTATTCGGCCTGTATTACATCTGGCAGGCGTAAGCAAAGAATATCTTGATGGGGGAGGTAAGACAAGTGTCGAGGAACTGGTACCCGGTAATTGATGAGGCGTCCTGCAGCAACTGCCTGGATTGCGTGGGCTTTTGCAGCCACGGTGTATTTGACAAGGCCCAGGATAAGCCGGTGGTTATCCAGCCTGACAACTGTATTGAAGGCTGCAGGGGCTGCCAGGAACGCTGCCCAGAGGGGGCGATAAGCTACTTCGGGGACGACGGGACTAGGAGCGGCTCTAGCTGTTGCAGTTGCTGTTCTTAAAGGTGGAGCCGGGGCGCACGAAACACGGCAGCCTGCATGATAAACATTTCATGATAAACATTCGAATGAAAGGGTGGTATCTATGGAAATCAAGATCTTAGGAACCGGGTGTGTTAACTGCCAGAAGCTGGAGCAGTTGACCAGGGAAGTGATCCAGGAACTGGGCATCGAGGCCACGGTGGACAAGGTCACTGAACTGAAGGAGATCGCCAGGGCCGAGGTGCTCATGACCCCGGGGCTGATGGTGAACGGGGAGGTCAAGGCATCCGGGAAGGTGCCCTCCAAGGCGGAAATCACCCAGATAATTACCTCTGCCCTGGCTAAATAGCGGGAGAACCCAACCCCCCGGCTTCCAGGTTTTTGGGACACGACAGCTCCTGGTCAAGAACACCCCCTCGAAGGGTGTTTTTGACCGGCCACAGTATAAGCTAGTGATAATATAGTAATCCTATCCACAGAACACGAAAGAGGGCGCATTGACATGAAGGAATGGCAGAAGTTGCTGCTCTACGTGGCGGTATTCCTGGCGGCCTATCTCACGCCCTTTGCCCATCCCCAGGTACAGGCCGCCCTGCTGGAAGCCTTCCAAATGCTGGGCGAGTACGCCAGGCAGCACGTGCTGACCTGCCTTGTCCCCGCCTTGTTCATCGCCGGGGCCATTGCCATTTTTGTCTCTCAGGAAGCGGTACTGAAGTACTTCGGCGCCAGGGCCAAGAAGTGGCTCTCCTACTCGGTGGCCTCCGTCTCGGGGGTCGTCCTGGCGGTATGTTCCTGCACCGTGCTGCCCCTGTTTGCCGGCATTTATATGCGGGGCGCGGGTATCGGTCCGGCGGTGGCCTTTCTCTATTCCGGGCCGGCCATTAACGTCCTGGCCATTATCCTCACGGCGCGCGTCCTGGGGTGGCAACTGGGACTGGCCCGGGCCGTGGGCGCGATAGTCTTTGCCGTGGTCATCGGGCTCATCATGGAGCTTTTATACGGCCGGGAAGACGCCGGCAGACAAGGCGCTGATTTTGGCACCGGGAGCGGGCAGAAGGAAGAAAGGAGCGGCTGGCAGAACCTGCTCTACCTGGCCAACCTGGTCTTCATCCTGATCTTTGCCGCCTGGGCCAGGCCTCAGTCGGCTGAAGGCTTCTGGTATGCGGTCTACCGGGTGCACTGGCCGGTCACCGTGCTGTTACTCCTGCTCCTGGCCTACATGCTGTGGCGCTGGTTCAAGGGTGAAGAGATCACCGCCTGGGTGGCGGAATCCTGGGGCTTTGCCCAGAAAATCCTGCCCCTGTTGCTGGCCGGCGTGCTGGCCGCCGGGTTTCTCATGGGCCGGCCGGGCACCAACGCCGGGATCATTCCCGCCGCGTGGATCAGCGCCGCGGTGGGCGGCAACTCCCTGGCCGCCAACTTCTTCGCCTCCGTTGCGGGGGCCTTGATGTACTTTGCCACGCTCACCGAAGTGCCCATCTTGCAGGGACTGTTGGGGGCGGGCATGGGGAAGGGGCCAGCCCTGGCCCTGTTTTTGGCCGGGCCGGCGCTGAGCCTGCCCAGCATGCTGGTCATTCGCAGCGTGATGGGCTCCAAGAAGACCCTGACCTACGTGGGTTTGGTGGTGGTCATGGCCACCATCTCGGGCCTGGTTTTCGGCAGCATTGCCCCCTAATTCCCGTCAGCACCCCCGGCATGATTTCCACGGTGCTGGGCAGGGCCAGCGGGATATGGGGGATGCTCCTGGCGTCCGTGGTGGGCTCCATTACCCTTATACCCGGCTTCGTCGCCTTCCCCCTGGCCTCACCAACCGTTTGATCCCGCGCCCGGAGCAGGAGGCCATTTACCAAAAGCATCTCTTGACCGCCACAACCTAAGCCCTAAGGTAAAAATATTTTGCGGGAGGCCAAAACAAATGTCCAAACGTACTGTCCTTCTTATCCTCGGCCTGGCCGGATTTGTGGCCATGGCCGATAACTGGGTGGTCTCACCCATCCTGCCGGCTATCTCTACGAACTTGAACGTGGATCCGGTACGGGCCGGGGTGGTGATTACCGCCTACATGATCCCCTTCGGGGTGTTCCAGTTGGTATTCGGTCCCCTGGCGGACCGTTACGGTAAGCGGCAGATGATTAGCCTGACCATGCTTCTCTTTACAGTGGCCACGGCGCTTTGCGCCACCGCCTTCAGCATTACCAGCCTGGCCCTGTACCGCGCGCTTACAGGGGCCTTCGCCGCCTCGGTGATGCCTATATCTTTGGCCCTCATCGGCGACATCTTCCCGCTGGCCGAGAGGCAGTCGGCCATCGGTACCTTCATGGGTATTTCCTTTTTGGGACAGGGAGTGAGCATGGCGATTGGCGGCAGTATCGCCTATTTCCTGAACTGGCGGGGTGTCTTCGCGGCCTACGCCCTCCTGGCGGTTGTTTCCACCGTTCTCTTGTTTACCGCCGGCAAGCGGATCCCTTCCGCCAGGAACCCACAGAGCGAGATTCTGGCCCCCTACGCCCGTCTCCTGGGCCGCACCTCCAGCCTGTACACCTACCTCGTAGTTCTCTTTGAGGGGATCCTCATCGTGGGTTCATTTTCTTACTTGGGGGCCTATATTTCAGGAACTTACCACTACAATTTCCTTACCATCGGGCTGATCATGACCGGGTTTGGTATCGCCGCGGTTATTGCCGGGCGGATAAGCGGCAATCTGGCGGCAGCCTGGGGCCGCAAACCGGTCTTTTTAGCTGGCCTTCTTTCGGCCGGCCTGGCCGACCTGGTGATTTACGCCGCAGGCAACCACCTGGCTGGACTCCTGGTAGGAGTTATCCTCCTGGGCCTGGGCTTCATGCTGGCCCACTCCACCTTCCTGACCATCGCCACAGAGTTTGCCCGGGCCGCCCGCGGCACGGCCATGTCTCTGGTGGCCTTTTGTTTCATGGGGGGCGGCGGGGTCGGAACAGCGCTCGGGGGTAATTTCATCAGGGCCGCCGGGTTTGCCGCCTTTTTCCGGGGCTACGGGCTGGCCCTGGTGGTTTTGGCCGCCTTGGCCTGGCTGGTGGTGCGGCCCGCAGCGGCCGAGGGGAAGGTCCCAGCGATCTAGCCAGCAACCAACTGCCTCCCTTGGGGGCATCACCTGATGGTATTTTAGCACAGGGCGGCGCGAATAACTGGCGCCGCGGGCCGCCCAAGAGGCTGCCTCAAGCTCGAAAAGGTACTCGCGCAAGCCAGTCCGGCGTTCTCCCTAGAAACTAGACCATGTGAAAGGGGCCTGGGCCGGGTCGGGCAGAGGCCAGTGCGGGTGCCACACCCCCGGCGGGGTGACAGGGCAGCGGTCGCGGGCGTCGCCGCACAGGGTCACCACCAAGTCGACGCTGTTCAAGACCTGGGGGCGATGGGTTTGGGGGTGTGGTGGGAGGTGTCCACCCCCGCCTCGGCCATGACCTGCACGGCGCGGGGGTTGAGTCCGGCGGGCTCCAGGTTAAGCGACTTGTGTCCTGGTGGTTTCGCTGCCCCTCCGCCTCTGGCCAAAGAGTGTCCACATCCAGGCCGTTCTGCTCCGGCCGCTCAGTTGTTCCGTCTAAAATTATGCAGTAGATGCGAGTAGAAGGCCGCTGCCGGGTAGGATGGCCCCCGGGCGAATCCGGCCCGTTCTCAAACCGGACCGCGCATCTTCTTCGACAACAGTTCTCCTTCCTTGAGGATAAGGTGCTGGTGTGGGGTGAGCGGCTCCCCACCATCATACTGTATCGGGGTAAAGTAGGGGCAATCACCAGGCATCTGCCCTTTACCATCGCCAATACAGCGACGAAACTTGAGGCAATAGCGCTCCCCGAAATCTCCCGTCCTTTCCATCAGCCCGCATTCGGCGCACCTGGTCATAGGACACTTCCTCTCGGAGGCAGAATTTCACCCGGGGGCTCAATACGGTCAAAGGCCTGCGGCTTCACCGCCAGCACAAAGGCCGAAGCTTCACGCCTTGCCCTTCTTCCGCCCTAGATCAGTGGACGCTGTCCCGGCTGGTCGCGGCGCGGAGTTCCGTCCGGGGCAAAGTACTTGCGGGAGAAGGCCAGGGACACGTTGACCAGGCTCAAGAGCACCGGCACCTCGATCAGAGGACCGATAACCGCCGCGAAGGCCTGGCCGGAGTTGATGCCGAAAACCGCCACAGCCACCGCGATGGCCAGCTCAAAGTTATTGCTGGCCGCGGTAAAGGAGAGGCTGGTGGTCTGAGGGTAGTTGATGCCCAGTCGCACGCTCATGAAAAAGGAAACGAAGAACATCACCGTGAAGTAGACCGCCAGCGGGATGGCCACCCGCACCACATCCAAGGGCAAGCGGACAATGTATTCTCCCTTCAGGGAGAACATCACCACAATGGTAAACAGGAGGGCGATTAGGGTCAAAGGGCTGATTTTGGGCACGAAGGCCTTCTCGTACCACTCCTTGCCTTTGGCCGGCTCCAGAAAAAACCGGGTGAGGAAGCCGGCGGCAAAGGGAATGCCCAGGTAGATCAAGACGCTGGTGGCCACTTCGCCCATGGTGACGTGCACGCCCATACCCTTCAACCCAACCACGCCCGGCAGGACGGTGATAAAAACATAGGCATAGATGGAGTAGAAGATTACCTGGAAGATCGAGTTAAAGGCCACCAGAGCGGCGGCGTACTCGGTATCCCCACGGGCCAGGCTGTTCCAGACAATCACCATGGCGATGCACCGGGCCAGTCCAATAAGGATCAGGCCCACCATGTATTCGGGATAGTTATGCAGAAAAACAATGGCCAGGATAAACATCAGGATGGGCCCGACCACCCAGTTCTGGATCAAGGACAAAGTCAATACCTTCCGGTTTTGAAAAACCTTACCCAGTTCCCGGTAGTTGACCTTGGCCAGAGGCGGATACATCATGACGATCAGGCCAATAGCGATAGGAATGGAAGTGGTGCCGATAGATAACCGGTTCAGGGCGTCAGCCAGGCCGGGAAAGACGTAGCCCAGCCCCACGCCCACCACCATGGCCAGGATGATCCACACGGTTAAGAGCCGGTCCAAAAGAGAAAGTCTGGGAGTGCCTTGCTCGACCATTTAAAATCTACCTCCTTGTCTGTCTAAGTTCTTGGTGTTCGATGTTGCCTTTTGTACGGCTGAAAGCCCCTCCGGGCCAAGTTGAAAGTCCTGTTTTTAATCATCCTTGCAGCGCGAGGAGCGACGCCGGCCGCTGCCATCCTGGCGCAGGTTCGCTGGCCAGAGGCCTGCGGCCTGGAGCAGGCTCAGGATCCTTTCCAGCCCCCGCGGGTCGAGGTCATAGTAGATCCATTTTCCCTGCCGGCGGTCGGTCACTAAACCCGCCTGCCTTAGGATTTTTAGGTGGTGGGAAATGGCCGGCTGGGATAGGGGCAAGGCGTCCATGATCTCGCAAACGCACATTTCCCCCTCCCGTAGCATGGTAAGAATGTTGAGCCGCGTTTCGTCGGCCAGAGCCTTGAGAAGCTCCGCCAGCCAGCGGAGGTCGGTACGCGGAGCGAGTGGCAAAGCTTGTTCTGTCGCCTTCACGTGTTTCCTCCCCTCTTTCTATTATAGACGTATTTAATTTCGTTTATCAAAAGTATAGTTTATAGCTTCCCGCGCAGCAGGTCAAGAGCGATTTACCGTAAAAAACGACTCAGGGAGCGCCACGCTCGGCGGCAGCTCCGCCTTTTGTCCTTTACCCCTGGGGTTTTGTAGCGAGCTGGCCATATCCCAGGGGATGTACTTGGCTATCAGGGTTAGGGGCAGTCAGCCAAAAATCGTATTGACAACATCAGGTCACTAGTGGTATGATATCATTAGTGACGTACATCTTATATTTAAGGAGGATTTAAGTCATGTATGGACCAAGGCGAAGCTTTCCATGTGGGCCTGCGGGACATTTTCCGCACCCTGGCAGCCAGTGTGAGTATCACGGGCCCGGACTCCGCATCGAAGGCTTTATCGTTCCCTGCCTCCTGCTGCTCTTAAAGGAGCAACCGGCCCACGGCTATGAACTCATGGAGAAATTAGGCAACCTGGCTTTCCTAGAGGCTATCCCCGACCCGGGAGTGGTTTACCGCCACCTGCGCCGCCTGGAGGAAGACGGCATGGTGGCATCCCAACTCGAACCAGGCGGCGGTGGACCGGTACGCAAGGTTTACTCGCTCACGCCGGAAGGAGAGAGCTTCTTGCGGGCTTGGGCCACCAGTATCCGCAAGCGGAAGGCCTCGCTGGAGGGGTTTCTGACGGCCTTCGAAAAGTATTTCCCCGGAGAAAAGGGCGGCGAATAAGGAACACAGGGCCAGGGCCGGCCACAACCAGTTACCGGTGGTGTTGGCCGGCCTGGTTTATAGCTGGTGCGGAAAGTATGGCGATGGTTAAAACCGGGGAGAGCGGCGGTAAAGACGCCGGAGCCGCCTGCGCAGGTATCATCGTTGGCCATGGCCTGGGCCCGTCCTACGCCATCACCCTGGCGGTGGTGCTAGAACTGCTTTCCCTGCCCCTGATCTTCCTGGTCCGCCGCCAGGTAGCCATCCGGGGTGGCGACGAAGGGGGTATTGCCTGACCTGGCAGTCTCTGCTATAATCTTAGGTGCCTGCGGTACCGCAACACAATGGTTGCTGGAAGTGGGGGTGGTGTCAGGCAAGGTGCTAACTGAAGGGCGATGGAGCCCGCCTAAGCTCGCGACGCACGGCGAGATGATGGCTCCTACTGGTCAACCTAACCGGGGACCGGTAGGGGCCTTTTGTTTGGCCGGATAGCGCCCAGCCCCTCCGTATTCCCCGCCGGAAAACAAAGTGGCACTGGAGGGAGCAAACCATGAACAACACCTGGCTCGTGGCCGCCCAGTGGGTGGCCCTGGCCTTGGCCGGCGGTCTCTTGGCCGGCTGGACGGGCATCTCTATTTCCCTGGTAGAAATCATGGTCGGGGTAATTGGCGGCAACTTCCTGGGGCTGGCGACCAACCAGTGGGTGGATTTCCTGGCCGGGTTCGGCAGTATCCTTTTAACTTTCCTGGCCGGGGCCGAGGTCGATCCCCGGGTCCTACGCTCCAGGTTTAAGGAATGTGCCAGCATCGGCTTCGTTGCCTTTCTGCTGCCCTTCCTGGGAGCCCTGGCCTACACCTATTACCTGGCCGGCTGGAGCCTGCCGGCCGCGGAAATTGCCGGCATCGCCCTTTCCACCACCTCGGTGGCCGTGGTCTACGCCGTGATGGTGGAAACCGGGCTTAACGAAACCGAGCTGGGACAGGTTATCCTAGCGGCTTGCTTCATTAACGACCTGGGAACGGTAGTGGCTCTGGGTGTCCTCTTTGCCAACTTTAACTCCTGGATGCTCCTGTTCGTGGCGGTAACGGCCGTGGTCTTGGCCTTCCTAGGCCGTTTCACCCGCTGGTTTTTCGCGACCTACGGTAACAGGGTGAGTCAGTTGGAAGTCAAGTACGTATTTTTGCTACTCCTCTTCCTGGGCGGCCTGGCCACCAAGGCCAACAGCGAAGCCGTTTTGCCGGCCTACCTCCTCGGCCTGGCGGTAGCCGGGTTCTTCTTGCAGGAAAAAGATCTGCTGTACCGGCTACGGTCTATGGCCTTTGCCGTATTTACCCCCTTTTACTTTCTCAAGGCCGGCCTTTTCGTCAGCTTACCAGCGGTGGTGGTCGGGGCAGGGATTATTCTGGTCGCGCTCTTGGTAAAAATGGTCACGAAGTTTATTGGGGTGTGGCCGGCCACGCGCCTCTTTCGCTTCAAATCCCGAGAAGGCATGTATACCACCCTCTTGATGTCCACGGGTCTCACCTTTGGCACGATTTCTTCCCTATTCGGACTAACCCATGGAATTATTAACCAGGGCCAGTACACAATCCTGGTGGCGGTGGTTATCCTGAGCGCCGTGGTACCCACCCTGATCGCGCAGGCTTTCTTTCGGCCGGATACAGAGGAAGCTAGGAGTGCACACCTCGAAGCACAAACCATCTTGGCGGAGGAGGAGTAACAATGTTTAAGAGGATCCTCGTGGGGTATGACGGCTCGCTCCATGCCCGAAAGGCCATCGAACTGGCCCTGGACCTAGCCCAGAGATATACCGCCGCGGTCACCGCCGTGGCCGTAGCCCACATCCCGGATTTTGCCGACACCAGGGATGAGATAAACGGAGCCCTCCAGGACGCCGAGAAGTTTTTCGGGGGCCCTCTGCAACAAGCCGCAAAAAGAGCGGCGCAGATGGATGTCGCGCTGGAAACCAGGGTAGTTCCCGGGCACCCGGCAGACGTTTTGGTGCGCCTGGCCGAAGCTGAAGACTGCGATCTTATTGTGGTAGGTGCTCGCGGCCTAAGTGGCGTCAAGCGCTACCTGATGGGAAGCGTTTCCGAGGCTGTGGTACGGCACGCCCACTGCCCTGTGCTGGTGGTCAAAGGATAGGTTTGCCATGAGGCCACGTGGAAAGGGCAAGGGAAACGCAGCGAGATTCTTTTGCAGCCTCTACAAAAATGAGCTTATGTCCCTCTGCCGGGTACAGGGCTGCCTGGTTTCCAAGCAAGAGGAGGACCGCTCCCTCTGGTGGTTTCTCAAGGAACACTACGGAGAACTCCGCTGGATTGAGAGGCTTGTGGCATCCGGAGGGTTCTGCTCGCCGCCTTAAAACTGACTCGTTCGGGGGCCGCGTGGCAGATGGGATATGTCTACTCGTACGATGCTGATCATGGGCTGCAGGTCCGGTCCGGCAACAAGGATGAGAAAGCGGGCCGCGAAGCGAAAGACGACAAAGTAGGCAAAGGCCGCTCCGGCCAGAAACAGCACTACTAAGAGGGGCACAATCAGCCTGACCTTGCGCCGTTCCTCATCCCGTCGGCCAGTTGCGGCTGGATCTTCCTCAGGCCTGAGCCTTGGGCTCCTCCTTGTGCTCGCTGGTCTCCTTTTTAACCTGGCACCACAGAGCTGTCTCAAAAAGAACGCGCCGGCCAGTGGCGGGAAGGTCGGCCAAGCCCAGTCGATACCCAGGCCCAGGGCCACTGTCGCAGGTACTGGTATGTGGATGGCCAGGACCCAGGGTACGGAAAATCTGTGCAACTTGATTACCTTGCCTCGTCCCCGTATAATCGGAGTAGGACGTAAAGTAAGGTGGGGGCGGAGGGTAGTGACAATGCTGACCGGGTTTTTGGACGCGGTTTTAGACCTTCCCTCCCCGGCGGTTATCGGCTTTGTCGGCGCCGGGGGCAAGACGACCCTCCTCTACCGGTTGGCCGGGGAGGTGGCGCATCAGGGGAAAGGCGTTCTCATCACCACTACCACCAAAATGCGCCTGCCGGCCTCCTGGCAGGCGGACCAGGTGGCTTTTGCTTCCGCCCTGGAAGCGGCCCGGGAGCAGGTGCGCGCTGCCGTCGCTCCGGGCAAAAGAATTTTCCTGGCCCGCGCGCCCCTGCCCGGGGGCAAAGTTGACGGTATCCCACCGGCCTGGGTGGATGTCCTGGCGGCAGACGGGCTGGCTGATGCCATCCTGGTGGAGGCTGACGGAGCGGCTGGCCGGCCCCTCAAGGGCGCGTATGCCGCCCACGAGCCGTGCGTACCGGGTAGCTCGGGGCTGGTGGTCTGTGTGGCTGGGATCAACGTGCTGGACAAACCGTTAACTGCCGAATGGGTGCACCGGGCGGAAATCTTGCTGGCCGAGGGGGACTATTCTTCTCGCGAGGCGGTGATAACCGCCGGGGTGATGGCTCGGACCCTGCACGGGATAGCGGCCCGGGCGGCACAGCAGGCGCCGGGCGCAAGATTAGTCTTTTGGCTTAATAAAGTGGAGGCCCCCGGGGATCTGGCCACAGCCCGGGTGGTGGCGCGCCAGCTTTCCTTCGGATCAGCCTCTAACCTCCAACTTCCAATCTCCGTTTTTTTAGAACCGGTAGTCCTGGGAGCAGCGGCCGCCCGGGACCCGGTACGGGAGGTATGGCGGGACGGGTGCCGGGCGGGTGCGCCGCCCGTGGCCGGGGTTATCCTGGCGGCCGGCCTGTCCACGCGGCTGCCGGGCAAGCTGTTCCTCCCCTTGGGAGAAAAGACGGTTATTGAGCACGCGGTAGATAACGCCCTGGGCAGTTGCCTGGGAGAAATAATCGTAGTGGGCGGCTACAGGGTGGAGGAGCTAAGGCGGGCACTGGCCGACCGGCCGCTACGGCTGCTGGAAAATCTAGAGTACGCCTCGGGCCAGGCCACGAGCCTGCGGGCGGGGCTGGCGGCCGTATCGCCTGGGACGGCCGCGGTGATGTTTCTCCTCGGGGACCAGCCCTTTGTCTCCCCGGCGATAATTGACCGGCTGGTTACGGTGCACTGCGCCACCGGGGCTTGGATCACCTACCCGGTCTATGCCGGCCGGCGCGGCAACCCGGTGATCTTTGCCCGGGAGCTTTTGGGTGAGCTATGGCAGGCAGGGGGAGACCAGGGTGGCCGCTGGCTCGTAGAGAAGTACCAGGAGCAGGTGCGCGTCGTGGAAGTGAACAGCCCGGGCGTCATCCTGGACGTGGACACGCCGGAAGACTACCGGAGGGCACAGGCCATTTTGCAGGACGGCAGCTCATGGTATAACTTAGGCGGCAAACAGGGCGAGTGACGGGTAGTTAGCCCTCTGGAAAATTACATCCGCCTGGAGGGCCTCAAGTGGGGCAAGGAGGCACCGTTTCCGGCTACCTCCTCTGGGGCCATGCTCTACTCTATGAAGTTGTCAAGCCTGTGGATCCTTTGCGGGCAGAGCAGATCGCCTCGCGTGCCCGGCGCTTCCTGAGAACGGTAATAGTTGACTCCGTGACATAAAGGACGGCATGCATGGTTTTCCCCGGCGGCACGACTGTCTGGGGTGTAGTCGGCAGATACGCGCCCGGCGTGATCTGGAGGCGGAAAGGTACCCGGCATCAAGCCGGGGTTTCGTTTTTGCAGGGGTGTTACGCCAGCCTAGCCGAAAGCCGCTTTGGTTTTCGGCTAGATCAGTGAGTGCGTAGAGCAGGTTTTGGGAGGCCCCCATCTGCTCGGTGGGGAGCTCCAGCCAGCCCATTTGGGCCATCTCCTGAAGCAGTCCCTGCATGACGTCGCCTTTCCAGCGGCCCGGGGTATTTCAGCTCGAGCCCCCCTATTACCGGTACGGGGATGGAAAGCTGGTTGAGCTCCTGAAGGCGCCGCAGGCCAGGCCTCTCTATTTAGACATAATGGAGGGGCCGGCCCCCACTAGCGCTACGTAGGTTATGATGGTACAATCAGTGCCATCACAGA
>SLTJ01000001.1 GCA_004347685.1 Clostridia bacterium | reverse complement strand
TAACGACTACTGCTACCTTCGTCGTTCGGGACTTCCACCCTATAGACAGTGCCCATGCCGGGCGCACTCAAACTGCTGCCGGCAAGTCATGGCCGGCAGCTCAGTCTTCCCGTGGCCGCAGGGTTGGAAACAGGATCACATCACGGATAGACGGGGAATCGGTGAGTAGCATCACCAGCCGGTCCACACCTATACCCAGACCGCCGGCCGGCGGCATCCCGTACTCCAGGGCCACCAGAAAGTCCTCGTCCACCTTCTGAGCCTCGGCATCACCCCTGGCAAACTTTTCCGCCTGGGCCACAAACCGTTCGCGCTGGTCCACCGGGTCGTTGAGCTCGGAAAAAGCGTTGGCCAGCTCCCGGCAAGCGATGAAGGCCTCAAAACGGTAGACGAGCCGCGAGTCATCTTCCTTGCGCTTGGCCAAGGGGGAGATCTCCAGGGGATAATCCAGAATAAAGGTGGGCTGCACCAGGTGCTGCTCGACGAACTCCGAAAAAACCTTGTTCATAACCTCGCCCCGCATTTCCGTCCCGGTCAGCTCTATTCCCAGACGGCGGCCCACTTCTTGCGCCTCGGCGTCCACATCAATGGCGGCGAAATCCACGCCGGCGTAGCGCCGGATGGCCTCTTGCATGGTGAGTCGGGGCCAAGGCGGGGTCAGGTTGATCTCTTCCCCTTGATAAGCTATGCGAGTAGTGCCCAGCACCTCTTCGGCCACCCGGGAGATCAGTTCCTCAGTGAGGCGCATCATGTCTTCGTAGTCGGCGTAGGCCTGGTAGCACTCCAGCATGGTAAACTCGGGATTATGCCGGGTGGAAATCCCTTCATTGCGAAAGACCCGGCCCAGCTCGTACACCCGCTCCAGCCCGCCTACCAGCAGCCTTTTCAGGTGCAATTCCAGGGCAATGCGCAGGTAAAAATGCATCTGCAAAGCATTGTGATAGGTGATGAAGGGCCGCGCCGCTGCTCCTCCGGCCTCGGGCTGCATGGAAGGCGTCTCAACCTCCAGGAAGCCGCGTTCGTCCAGAAAGGCCCGGATCCCCTTGATGATCTGGCTGCGCCGGACAAAGACCTCACGCACCTGCGGATTAACAATGAGATCAAGGTAGCGCTGGCGGTAGCGCAGTTCCACGTCCTTCAGGCCGTGCCACTTTTCCGGCAGGGGCCGCAAGGATTTGGTCAGTATTTCCCACTGCCGCACCTCCAGGCTGATTTCGCCCCGCCTGGTCTTGAAAACCAGGCCCGCCACTCCCAGGATATCCCCTATGTCCACCAGATCGAGCCAGGTCTTAAAAGCCTCCTCTCCCAGGAAGTCCTGGCGGAAGTAAAGTTGAATCCTCCCCGAACGGTCGTAGAGATCGGCAAAGGCGGCCTTGCCATGTTCCCGGCGGGCCATCATCCGGCCGGCAACGGAAACTTCCTGTCCCTCCAGGGCGGGGAAATTGCCCAGGATATCCACCACCTGGTGGGTGGGCTGGTAGTGGTTGGGGTAGGGGTTGAGCCCCCGTTCCCGCAAAAGCTGTAACTTGTTCTGGCGCTGCTGCACCAACTCGTTGGCGTCTAGAGCCACATGCATACCTCCACA
Organism: Clostridia bacterium; assembly: GCA_004347685.1. Taxonomy (GTDB): domain Bacteria; phylum Bacillota; class DSM-521; order Neomoorellales; family SLTJ01; genus SLTJ01. The sequence goes on along the minus strand of SLTJ01000001.1, from coordinate 129,693 downwards.
CCTGGCCTGAATCAGGGGTCAGTAGCAGAAAGTCCGTGGTCGGGACACATAGAACTCACGGCGCAAGTTCCTGACCTAAACTGGCCCTCCTGCTCACCCGTTTTCACCCTTCTGTTGGTGGCGCACGGGGCGCCGTGGGCATCTGGCCGGAAGCTGTAAGTCAGCGCACAGCAAACCGGCGGTGCCAATTCCAGTTCCAGATTAAGACTGAGGTGAATTATGACGGGAGCCTGATCCCGGTGACCTGGTACTTCAAGATGCCGATAGGCACGGTTATGTCCACCACGGCCCCAAGCTTTTGGTGTAACAACGCCTTGCCCACCGGCGATTCGTTGGAAATACGGTGATTGGCCGGATCGGCTTCCACCGAACCCACAATCTCGTACTCGAACTCTTCCCCGGTGTCCAGATCCTTTACCATGACCATGGACCCCAGGGAAACAACGCCATCGCCACCTTCGCTGGTATTGATTACCCGAACATTACGCAAATGCTTTTCTAGGACCAGAATCCGCCCCTCAACAAAGGCCTGCTCGTTTTTGGCCTCATCATACTCCGAATTTTCGCTGATATCGCCGAACTCAATTGCTTGCTTGATCCTGTCGGCTACTTCCTTGCGCTTGACGCCCTTTAAGTAATTTAACTCTTCCTCCAACCTTTTTAGTCCGTCAGGGGTCAAAAGCACTTCCTTTTCCGCCATTGCCCTTCGCGCTCCTTGGCACAAGATTAAAGCTAAAGCACTGCCTCGGTCGCAGTGCTTGGCTAACGCCCTTGCGCTATTCTATTAGCCACCTATGAAGCATTAACTGTATTATATACGCCCTCTCCCAATTGTCAAGTAAGATGTGTCCATTTTTTCACTTGCGGTACTTGCGGCTTGACGCAATCACAACCCGGACCAGCCGGAAGCAAACGCTGCGCGCGATCTCCTTTCCATTTTGCGTAGATGTCCGACTTAACAGTAGACCCCCGGTCAGGCCCCCGGCGACCCATCGCGCCGGGCGCGGGTCTTGACCGCCTCGATCTGCTCGCCCGTCACCGGCCGCTCAAAGCTGCGCAGCCCGGCAAGCTTGAAACCGTGCTTGGCAGCCAGGGCACTGATCTCCTCCACCTGCTCCAACCGCAGCTCTCGGCCCAGGCTATAATCGTCCAACCGGCCCTCCAAGGCCAGGACCATGGTCTCAGCCATACACGCCAGGCAGAGGCCGGGCGGGTAACCAAAGTTAAAATGGAAGTCCGCCGGCCCCGGAGCCTCCATTACGCCGCCCTCAATAACCAGCACGTCGTCCCGCAGCTCGGCTACCCTTCGGGATACGTCCCGCGGCCGGGCTACGTCGCACACCAGAGCCCCTGCCTTCAGATCCTCCGGTTCAATGATGGCCTCCATGGCCGAAGTGACGGTGATAATCACGTCTGCCTGGTGAATGGCTGCTTTCAGATCGGCGGTTATGGAGGCCGCCAAACCGGTGTCCCGCTGGATCCTGGCCGCCAAGTCCCGCAGGCGCTCCTGGTTCCGGGCCACCAGGGTCAAATGGCCCACCTCCCGCGCCAGCAACTGGGCGCAGATGGCGCCAATGGACCCAGTGGCACCGATAACGGCCACCTGGGCCCGCGTCAGGTCAATCTCCATCATCCGGGCCGCGGCCTTGGTGCCGTCCACCGCAGTGGCCACGGTGAGGCTGTTGCCAGTGGTCACCCCGATGTCGAGGTGTCTGGCTACCGTGATCCCCCCGTCCCCCACCACCGACGTCATGGCCCCCAACCCCAAGACCTGGGCCCCTAGTTTTTCAGCCAGCCGGCCGGTGTCAATTATTTTCTTCAGTACATAGTCTTCGGGAAGGGTGAGCATATGCCGGGTGGTAAGGGGGCAGGAGATAAACCAGCCCTCCGTTTCAGCATATGACGACTTAACCCCGGTTATGTAGGAAGTCTTTACCGGCGGTAAAAAGCGAATCGCCCTTTCTACCAAGGCTTCCGGCAACCACCTGGCTACAGGAAACTTGCGGGCCACGTCAGCCACTTCCAGAGGGTGAATCATAAAGGCAAATCGGTTCACGCGTCTGCTGGCCCGGCGCTCAACTCAGTGGACAGACCTCACTTCACCACCACCCGTACCAGGACGGCGGCTATTATTTTCAATAACCTCTCGTTTGTCCCCTCAACTGAGTGCCGGGGCAGCCAATCGCCTCCGTTCGCTTGTTCTTCAATACCTGCCGCCGGCTGCAGCGCGGAGCATCTTCCGGCCACCCGTGGGAGGCGTTGATAAATCCCGGGACAAGGCACCCGCCCTGCCGCCCAGCAGAAAGCTTTGTTCAATGGTAACTGCTCAGGCCACCGCCTATCACAGCCTTCGAGCGCGGCCTCACCGCCACTTTCGCGAAGCCTGATAACCCGGCTTGCGTCTTCAGTCGTTCGCCACCCGACCTGCGACCGGCCTGGAGGCTGAGTAGCTACGTTCAATGCTCCCTAGTTTAGCACTTCCACCCGGGGCGCAAACCCCAGCGTCTCCAGCAACTGGTGGTATGCGTCCGGGGCGATCTCATCCGGTCGCCGGCCCAGGTAGGCCACCAGCATGGCCTCCAGCACGTTGGTGCCGAAGGAGCGCCCGGAAAATTCCGGGGTGGTGGTGACCAGGGTTTTCACCCCGCGGGCCCGCAAAAGTTCTACATCGTCACCCGTAACGGTGTTGGTAATGATGATTTTGCCCGGCAGCTCCGGCGGCAGGTGCCGGCGGATATAATGGAAGTCACCAGCGATCACGTCGGCCGCCAGGTAATATTTTTCGTACCGGGGTATTATTTCTTCCTGCTTGCTGCCCGTGGGATAAATATACTTGAACGGGATGCGGCAGATGACCGGTAGCATTAGCCAGGCGAGAAAGCGCAGGGTGGCCAGGGAGGTAATGGGGATGGGAATCCCCAGGCTGAAGATGAGGTCGCCAAAGAACATTTTGGCTCTAGTGGCGGCCAGGGCCTCGGCCAGACCAAAGCGGTCTACTGCCGAAACCACCAGCACCCGCTTATCCGCCAGAGACATACCCCACTCCTGTTCCAGGTATTCTACTGTTTTTCGTTCTAGGGTGTCCTTCAGCCCGCTGCCGTCAACTATCGGGGTCCGGCGGGCGGCCCGCACCAGGTTGGCCGAATCCCTGATAACATAGCGCCGCTTGCCGGCCACCAGATACAGGTCGGTCCCGCCCAGGCCAAAGGCGTCCACCTTGCCGTCCAGCTCCCGGATAAGCTCCTCCGCGCGGCGGCTGTCCCCGTCGGTACCACGCCTCTCGACGTGAAAGGTCTCACCCAGCAATTCCACTTCAGCCACGTGGTCTCGCTTCGACGAACCCAGGCTGATACTGATAACCCGCTTCACCCAACTGCCTCCCAGTATTCCATGGCCGACGACCATACGCCGGTAACGTCAGCAGCAGGAGGATAGAAAACAAAAGACAGGTCAGACGCCACCCGGGACTCAGCCAGATGTTGCCAGGCGCCTTACTCGTGGTACTGTCACTCGCCAGGTAAAGCGCCGGACAAGGGATGGCGCAGACAGAAAGTAAAGTACCGGGTTCCTACCAGGCTTTCACTTCGGACCTCCTGCCTTCGACCTCCGTTTCTATGGCAGCCTAATTTTAGCAGATTCTTTTTCCCTGCGCAACTGGCTGAACTGATCCCAATAGCTCGTCAGTCCGAGACCACCTGATTCTTGGGGCAAAGGCCTCAGGTTATTGAAAGTCAGGGAACTTGGGATTGGTGGCCGGGGGATCGTTGATGACCTTTACAGTTAGCCCGCCTCCCTGGCTGTAGTAACTCTTCTGGAAGCCCTGCTAACTACATCCGGCATGTACTGCTCGATGCTGGCCGGGCCGCCCTGGCTCTGGATGAAATCGGCCCAGGGGAAACGGAGGTATTTCCCCGGTCTGCCGCCACCGCTGCCAGCACTGCTCCGGGTCGGCCTGGAGGCCGACGGCGCTCCGACCTCTGACCTCCCGCCTCTGACCTCTATTTCAGTGTAGGCGGGTCGCGTAGCGGTGGAGGGCCTGGCGCATGGCTTCGGCCTCCCTGATCTGACTGACCTCCTGACGCAGGGCCGCCGCTCCGGGCAGGCCCTTAACGTACCAGCCGATCACCTTGCGCATCTGCCGCACAGCCCGCTCTTCGCCTTCCCAGTGCACGGCCTGGTCCAGGTGGCGCCGGGCCACGGCCAGCCGCTCGCTGGGGGACGGCGGGTCCAGCCAGGTCCCGTCACGGAGGTAGGCGGAAATCCTGGGGAAGATCCACGGATTGCTCATAGCCGCCCGGCCCACCATCACCCCCTGGCAGCCGGTTTCGGCCAGCATCCGGGATGCGTCCTCGGGGGAAGCCACGTCGCCGTTGCCGATAACCGAGACGCCCTGGGAGGAAAGGGCCACCGCCACTTGGCGGATGGTATCCCATTCCGCCCGCCCGGCATACCGCTGCACCGCGGTACGGCCGTGGACGGTGACGGCTTTGGCCCGGGCCCGCGCGGCTACCAGGGCCACCTGGACGGCATTTCGGCTAGCCCCGTCCCAGCCGGAGCGCATTTTCACGGTGACCGGCACCGCCACGGCTGCGGCCACGGCGGCCACCAGCTCTCCTACCAAGCTGGGCTCCTGCATGAGTGCCGCCCCCTCGCCGTTCTTCACCACCTTAGGCATGGGACAGCCCAAGTTGAGGTCAATCAGGACGGCGCCGCGCTCCACGGCCGTCTTCGCGGCCCGGGCCAGGATCTCCGGTTCGCGCCCGAATAGCTGCACGGCCACGTTCCCCTCCCCGGCCAGGTCAATCATCTTCAGGGTGGCCCGGCTGCCGTACACCAGCCCCTTGGCGCTCACCATTTCCGTATAGACCAGGGGGCAGCCAAATTCAGCCAGGATCAGGCGGAAGGGCTTGTCGCTGACGCCGGCCATAGGCGCCGGCAGCACCGGGGTTGAGAGTTCTACGTTACCGATGGTGAGCGGCAGATTACTCCCTCCAGAAAATGGCATGGAAGGCTATGCCGAGATCGTCGCTGCGCCTGGATGAGGCCAGGGGCCATTCGCCTTGCAAAGGGAAAAACCGGCCGGCACAACTCCCGTGGAAATTTGCTCCAACCTCTAACCTCCAACTTCTAACTTCCAGTATGCTGGTTGCGTTCGTAAATCAGGCGCAGGCCCTCCAGGGTAAGCAGGGGGTTGACCTCGTTGATGGTTTGTGTTTCCGGCGCAATAAGTTCAGCCAGGCCCCCGGTGGCTACTACCAATGGCTCGTCACCAAGTTCCTGCTTCATGCGGGTGACGATGCCATCCACCTGGCCGATGAAACCGTAGATGATGCCGGCCTGCATGCTGGCCACGGTGTTTTTGCCGATGACGGTCTTGGGATTGACCAGTTCCACCCGGGGAAGCTTGGCGGCCCGGGCAAAGAGGGCCTCGGTGGAGATACCGATACCCGGAGCGATGGCACCCCCCAGGTACTCGCCGTGGCTGGAAATCACGTCAAAGGTTGTGGCCGTGCCGAAGTCCACCACGATGACCGGGCCTCCGTACAGGTGGTATGCGGCCACCCCGTTGACAATGCGGTCAGCGCCCACCTCCCGCGGATTATCGAACTTGATGGGCATACCGGTCCGGGTGCCCGGCCCCACCACCAGCGGCTCGACCCCAAAGTAACGGCAGGAAAGTTCACTCAAGGCGCTCATCAGGGACGGCACAACCGAAGAGATAGCCACGGCTTTGATGCTGGCAAAGGAAAGGCCGCTGTGCTGGAATAAGCTTAGGAACAACATGGCCAGCTCGTCGGCCGTCTGCTCCCGGTGAGTGGCCACCCGCCAGTGCTGCTCCAAGTGCTGGGCAGAATAAACTCCCAGGACAGTATTGGTATTGCCCACGTCAAAGACCAGCAACAACATGCTCGCCCCCTTCCATCTTCCTCACATATTTTGCCCTAACCACTGCCGGAGCGGGACGGTCTGGTCCGACCCGGAGGCCTGGCCAGTGACCGGAAAGCCCGCCCACCCCGCAAGAAGCCTCGCCGGGCCTGGCACGCAGGCCAGGCCTTACCGGGTACCTGTCCGATCGAGCGCGCCGCCGGCCGCCAGCACCGCCCGCCAGACGGCCACGCGCATTGCCTCGGCCGCCAAGGCAGCCACCAGGGCGGGCGGGACATCCTTTTCGCCGGTGGCCAGGACGAAGATGGTGTCGCCGTCATACAGGGTGTGGGACGGCCGGATGCTCCTGGCCATGCCGGCCTGGGCCGCCCGGGCGATAAAACTGGCCTGGGCCTTGTTCAGCCTGGCGTCTGTCACCACCACGCCCAGGGTGGTATTTCCCGGCCAGGGGATGGCGTCAGGGTGCTGCTGCCAATAAGATAGCGTATCGAGCCATTGGCCGGTTTGGGGATCGCGGGCCCCGGCCAAGATGTCGCCACCAGGTCCAACCACCTCCCCCAGGGCATTAACCACCACCAAGGCCGCCACTACGCCGTCCCCGGGTAGGGCTATCGCCCAGTTCCCCACCCCGCCGGGGCAGGAGTGCTCCCGACCCAGGATCTTGCCGACAGTGGCGCCGCGGCCGGCGCCAACCCGGCCCTCGGGCAGCGGGCCGGATACGGCCCGGGTACAGGCGGCATAACCCAGGTCGGCCCCTGGGGCGTGAAAGGAAGCCCCGGGCTGGAGGTCAAAGATCACCGCGGCCGGCACCACCGGCACGGTCACTTCCCCAGCGGCAAAGCCCAGCCCGCGCTCCGCCAACCAGCCGGCCACTCCGTCGGCCGCAGCCAAGCCGTGGGCACTGCCACCGGCCAGGAGTACGGCGTGGACCCTTTCCACCAGGTTCAGGGGGTCAAGGGCGTCGGTCTCCCGGGTGCCCGGGGCCCCGCCGCGCACGTCCACGCCGGCGACGGCCCCGCCCTCGGCCAAAACCACGGTGCAACCCATAGTACCGGCCGGGTGATCGGCATGACCCACCCTGATCCCAGCGACATCGGTGATGTTTCCCCAGCGAACTCCCATGGCCAGTCCACTCCAGTCAAATCCAGCCTGCCGATTCTCGGGTAAGTATTTCGCTGGCGGATAGTATTTTACCTGTAAGCTGACGAAAAAATACCATACCGGCCTGCGCCTGGAACTCACCCCAGGGGCCGGCAAATACACCTTTTTTTCGCTACCCACCTGCTCCTGTTCTTCAACTCCTCGCCTGCTGACCCAGGGGCAAAAGGCCTTCAGCCACCAGGGCCGCCCACGCCCCCCTGGCCACAGCGGCCGCCACTACCATTTTTACTGCATCAAAAGGCACAAAGGGCAGGACGGTCATTCCCAGGGACACGGGGACTGGCATCCGGTTTACCAGGGAAAACTGCAAAGTCCCCACGGCATAAGAAATAAGGAGGCAGGGAATCATGGCCCCTAGAAAACGCCAGAAAGAAGGAAGCGGGATCTTTTCCCCGACCAGCCTCGCGGCTCCTCCTTCCTCCCCCGAGGCAGGTTGAGACGGCCTGCGTTTCAGAGCCCCCTCCACGATTTTACCCTGCACGTAAACTCCCAGCAGGAAACCGATCAGGAAGCCGCCGGTGGGCCCGAGCAGCCACCCCAGGCCGCCGTGACCATTGGAAAACACTGGCATCCCAGCGGCCCCCAGGAGCAGATAAACCAGCATGGCCACAGCGCCCCAGCGGCCGCCGAGGAGAGAGCCAGTCAGAAAGACGCCGAACAACTGCATGGTAAATGGCACGCCGCCCGGTAAAGGGATGGCCAGTTGCGCCAGCACTGCTATCAAGGCCGCAAAGAGAGCGGCCAACACCATCCATCGCGTAGACATCAAAGCACCTCCAAGAATATGCAAGAATATGCGTAGCGCCTCGGGACGCCCTTACTTCCGAACCGCCCCGCAAAATGGAAAGGAAATCGTACGTAGCGTTTGGTCTGGGTTAGGTTAACCTAATACTATGTTGGGGTTAACCTAAATGGCCCAAAAAAGCCGGCACTCGCCAACTCATTTGCCACCCCCAGGCTGGAGGAAGCGAGCTAGGTAACTCACCGCCGTAACTACCATGAAAACTAGGCGCTCACTGCCATTTTCATCCTTCGTTGGTGCCACTGTCCAGTGGCATGGGCGTCTGCCCGGCCTGTCAAACCGGTCAGGGTCTAGCGGTGAACAGTCGAGGACGCAAGCCGGGTTATCAGGCTGCGCGAAAGTGACGGCGAGGCCGCGCTCAAAGGCTGTAATAGGTGGTGGCCGCCCAGACATTTCCCGGCCACCTCATGGGATATCGGGATTCCACCTACTGCCGGCCAGGGTCACGTCCCCGGCAGCGAACTCCTGGATTTCCCCTCCCGGTAACCGCAACACCAGTCTCCCTTCCCTGGTGACGCCGGCCGCCAGGCCACTGCAGCTACCAGCGGACGTGACCACCTCCACCGGCCGGCCCACCGTGATGTCGAGATTCCGCCATTCCTGCCACAACCTCTCCCCTTCCCCGCGGGCCAGACCGAAGTATTCATCTTCCAGTCCGGCAAGGATTTCCCGGACCAGGGGCACTCTGGCTACCGGTTGCCCCGCTGCCTGGCGCAGGGAAGTGGCCCGCGAGCGCAACTCGGGCGGGAAATCAGCTTCTTCCTGGTTGACATTCAGGCCCATGCCGACTACCACATAATGCACCTGGTCCAGCTCCGCCTTTACCTCCAGGAGAATGCCGGCCACCTTTTTCCCGCCGACCAGGATGTCGTTTGGCCATTTGATGTGGGCCTCCAGGGGTAAAAGTCTACCGATAGCCCGTGCCACCGCCACTGCCGTGGCAAAGCTCAGAAGGAAGACTTCGCCGGGGAGAAGTTCGGGCCGCAAGAGGACCGACATCCATACCCCCTTCTCGGGCGGCGACCACCAGGAACGGCGCAGGCGCCCGCGCCCCTGCACCTGAGCTTCGGCTACCACCACCGTGCCGGCCGGAGCTCCCTGCTCCCCCAGGTCCCGGGCCACTTCGTTGGTAGAGGTCACTTCCCGGTAATAGTGGATGTCCGCCCGGCCGATAAACTGGGTGCCCAGCCCGGCCCGCACTTCCGCCGGGTAAAGCCGGTCCGGGATGCTGTCCAACCGGTAGCCAAGCTTCCCGCCCGCGCTGACGCCGTAGCCGAGCTCGCGCAGCTCCCGGACATGTTTCCAGATCGCCGTGCGCGAGACGGACATTTGCCTGGCTATTTCTTCGCCGGAGAGATATTCGCCCCGGAAGCTGCGCAGGATGTCAAGAATCCCCCCGGCAAGCCGGGAGAAAACCACCGTACCCCCTTCGCTATCTGCTGCTGCCTGCAAACCCTCACCTCCAAACGCCGGGAAACTGCCTGGTAGCGGCAAAACCTGGCGTCCTTCATTTTACCACCCGGAAATGGTACTGTCAACCACGGATAGCAACCTGGTTAACCCAGGAGGCAAGGGCACTTGCCCCGGCACTGCTCGACTCTGCGGTCACAAGGCGCTTCACCCGGAATGCTACCACTTGGGCGGTAAGATGTTCGGGTAACACACCGCGTGAACGGCAGGTTTAGTGCCAGGTACCTCCGACCTCCGTTTTCAAGGCCGCGATACCGTTTTATGTGCCACGAATATTTTGCCGAAGCGTATAGTCCAAAAGATCTTGAGCACTAAACTCATTAGTCCAGTTATGAAAATGTTGATTCCATAGGATTGACAGCATTTGAGCCGTTTCATCTTCCTCCTTACCATGTCCCACCAGAGCCGGTCTCACAACCTCCTCACCGAGCAGACCAAAAAGATAAAGTATCCACGGTTTTTGGGCCTCCGTACTGATGCGGAACAGGTAATCCACCAACAAGTTCACATCACGGAAATTGCTTTCGACAATAGCGCGTACTACAGCGGCTGAACGGTGGGGAGGGCCTAGTTCTTGCAATAGGAAGGGTAGGGTTTCTGCGTTGATATACGGCAAGGAGGCAACAATGGCATGTATCGCTACAAAATGGTCATCATCACCAAAATACGGTAGAAGCTGATTTAGAGGATTGTCAAAACGACAATGTCCCATTTCCCAAACGGCAGCCGCCCTTAGTTCGGAATCATTAGCATGGTTAGAGGCAATGTCTGACAAAATACTCTGTGCCGCCGGGTCATTCAGTTCGCCGAGAATAAGAACGGCCTCCATCCTTACTTCAGGGCTTCCGGATTGCAAGAAGGTTGAGATTCCTTTCCATGCCCGTGCGTAGCCGAGCCGAGCAAGGGAAGCGTACGCTTCAAGTCGCACCAGTTGGTCGTCAGTGCCACCCCCAGCTATCCTTAACAGGTGAGAGATCGCCGCCTTTCCGGCTTCAGGCAATCGCCCTAACGCCTTAACCGCGCAATAAAGCGTTTCACGATCAGTAGCGGCAAGGTTAGCGATAAAGTCGAAGGGTTTGTCAACATGACATGAGAGATCTGCCAATCGCGGTACCACGGAGGCGGCGATAACCGAGTCGGGCTCGAATGTTTGACCACGAAAAACATGGGGATGGTACCCAGCCCGGACCAGGGAGTAGGTTTGTCTCCGCCCGTTTACTTTTCGCACCGAGATGAATTCTGGTTTTACCTCAATTACTTGACCACCAAACGACGGAACATAACAAGGCCAGGTACGGTCACGCTCTGCTCCCTCTGCTGCGGACTTCGGAGGCCCAAGCCTGGAAAGATGAACTGTTGCTCTTAAATCTCCAACTGTAAAGGCATTTATAGCACTGGACGGTACCCAATTGGAGGTATGTAAATCCTTGTTACAAGCAATAAGAAGAACCAGGTCATCGTCCCGCAAACCGTAGTCCCACCGGCGATGCGGTATAGACGGGGAGTCCGACATGGTAATTTTAAGAGTGGACTTGGATCTTACCTCCATACGTCGCCCGCAGTTCACGCAGAGCAGGTCTGGGATACGCAGTCTTTTAACCTTGGTAGACCAAATTTTGTTGCTGGTGGAGCATCGCTCCAGCTCAATGACCTTATGCCCATGATACATAAGAACGTTTTTGGCGTATGTCGTGCCAAGAGCCCCCATCGTAAGCTTGTCCAGGAAACTCCTATCGGATTTAAAGGCCATTATTTTTCTCCTCCAGGCTGGGCATTAGATCTGCGGGCTGAACCCCCAGCGCCCGAGCTAACTTCACAATGCTGTCCAAGGATATATTGCGTTCGCCACGTTCGATTGCGCCGATATACGTTCGGTGCAGGCCACTTTGGAATGCCAGTTCTTCCTGGGAAACGCCCATGCGCAAACGAAGTGACCGCACCCTCTGGCCAAAGAGGCTCTGATAAGTACATGGCTGCATATGGGTCCCTCCTGCGCATTTTGGTAGGAAATGCAGTCCACAAGTAGCATCTCATACTTTTAATTAGGGTCTACAGACGATGAGTAGCATTCTTTATCCAGAACCCCCTTGACTGGAAGCACGAGTTGGTGTCTAATATAAATTGGGTTTGTAAATGAACCAGGTCGGTAAATCAGGGTAGCCACCGGTCTCTTGTTAAGAGGGGGATGCTTGTGGGGGATCTGCCCGCCTATGAAACCCGTATGGGGCAGGCGTATTGTGGCGATTCCATGAAACTTATCGAAGATCTTCCGGATGCCTCAATAGATCTTGTTATGACTTCGCCACCATTTGCCTTGCAAAGGCAGAAAGAATATGGAAATAAGGACCAGGAAGATTACGTGGACTGGTTGGTGGGGTTTGCTCGAAAGCTCAAGGTCAAGCTTACCCCAACCGGGAGCTTTGTCTTGGACTTGGGGGGAGCTTATCAGAAGGGTGTGCCAGTAAGGTCACTGTATAACTACGAAGTACTACTGCGTTTCTGCAAAGAGGAGGGCTATTTCCTTGCGGAAGAATTCTTTTGGTATAATCCAGCAAAACTGCCTTCGCCCATTGAGTGGGTTAATAAGCGCAAAATACGAGTAAAGGATGCGGTCAATACTGTTTGGTGGTTCTCTGTCGCTGAATTTCCCAAGGCTTCCGTGAGCAATGTGCTGGTCCCGTACTCAGAGCGAATGAAAAAACTACTTAAGGATGGCAAAAGGTGGTACGATCCAAAGGAGCGCCCGTCGGGCCATGATATTTCCGATGGCTTTGGCTTGGACCGTGGGGGGGCCATTCCTTCCAACCTTCTGGAACTCCCTAATACGGAGAGTACCTCGTGGTACATGCGGGCCTGCAAAGAACTCGGGATCAAGAGCCATCCAGCGAGATTTCCGGCCCGTCTCCCCGAATTTTTTATCAGGCTCTTAACGGACCCTGGGGATCTGGTCGTAGATGTTTTCGCAGGTTCTAATACCACTGGTGAGGTTGCAGAACGTTTAGACCGGCGTTGGATCGCCTTTGAATTGGAGCGAGAATACGTAGCAAGTTCGGTAATAAGGTTTTGTGATGACGTTGAGCAGGCAATGCATGCTTACAGGTGTATCCTCAATGGCCAACAACAGGTCAGCCTAAGGCCCATCAAACAACCCGTTTTGAGTTTTGCATCCTCTGCTAACACTACAACGTAATTTACTCCTTGACCCCAGGGTACAAGCGCTGGCCCTCAGACGCGCAGGCCTCCTTGCCGCCAGTAGCACGCGCATGACCGCGCGGTACAGGCGGACCAGGACTATGAATCCGCGTTGACCCATACCTGCCCGTAGATTTCATGGTCGCGTATTTCTACTATTTCGTTGGCCTCGTTAACAAAGACCACCCGCGGCCGGAACCCCTCCACATCACCCTCTGCCAGCCAACAGTAAGAGATGATGATTATGTTATCCCCCGGCTGCACCAGCCTGGCTGCGGCCCCGTTCAGACAGATCACGCCGCTGCCCGGCTTCCCGGGAATGACGTAGGTTTCCAGCCGGGCACCGTTATTGTTGTTGACCACCTGTACTTTTTCGTTCGGCAGGATGTCAGCCGCTTCCAGCAAGCGACTGTCAATGGTGATGCTGCCCACATAGTTCAGATTGGCCTCGGTCACCGTTGCCCGGTGGATTTTTGCCTTCATCATCTCTCGCCACATGGCCTATACCCCCACTACCAGGTTATCAATCAATCTGGTCTGCCCTACCCAGGCCGCTACCAACAAGACCGCGTCATCTTCTATTACTTCCACCCGGGCCAGGTCCCCGGCCCGGCGCACCTCCGCGTAGTCTAACCTTACCCCCGGCTTCTGCAATCCCTCGCGCAGGGCTGTCTCAACGGCTGCGGCCCGCCTTTCGCCGCTCTTAATCAGGCGTTCCCCCAGCCGCAGGGCCTGATACAGGGCCAGGGCTTGCCGGCGCTCCTCCGGGCTGAGATAGGTGTTGCGAGAGCTCATGGCCAGACCATCGGCTTCCCGCACCGTGGGCACCACCGTGATAGCTACGGGCAGGTTCAGATCGGCCGCCATTCTCTTTATCACCATGACCTGCTGGTAGTCCTTCTGGCCGAAGAAAGCCGCCTCCGGCTGGACAATGTTAAACAGCTTGCAGACCACCGTGGCCACCCCGCGGAAGTGCCCCGGCCGGGCAGCCCCACAGAGACCCTCACTCACTCCCTCCACCTGGACATAGGTGCCGTAACCTGACGGATACATCTCTGCCGCCTCAGGGACAAAAAGGACGTCGGCCCCCGCCGTCTGGGCCATTTGCGCATCCCGGGCCAAATCCCGGGGATACCGCTCATAGTCCTCCCCCGGGCCGAACTGGGTGGGGTTGACAAAAATGCTCACCACCACCGTATACCCGGCCCCACCAGCCCGGCGCATGAGCTCCAGGTGCCCGGCATGGAAGTACCCCATGGTAGGTACTAGGCCTATCCTCGCCCCGCGGGCCCGCTGCCCGACCACGTATTCCCTTACTTCGGTAATTGTTCTCAATATCTCCACCGGTATGGCACCACCAGGATCAGAAGTTAGTTGGGTAACCTGGGAGCGGTTTCTTCCCGCCGGCCTGGCGCCCCGCCCGCCAGATCCTCACGGCCGCCCATTAGCAGCCACAACCGGGCCGCTTTCTCGGGGGCCAGGGTGCCTTTTTCCTGCGCCAGGTCAATGGTCCGCCGGGCCAGAAGGCGGTAAAAGGGGATAAGTTCCGGGGCCTGCACCTGCATGGCGGCCAGATGGTCCTGGATGGTGTCTACGTCGCCCCGGGCAATGGGGCCGGTGAGGGCCTGGGGGATGCCCAGGGAAGCCACGTTATCCAGGGTGCCCTGAATAAGCGGCAGCAAGGCTGGGAAGGCCATCTCCACCGGCATGCCGGCCCGGGCGAGCAGATCCTGGCTCAGGCGCAGCAAGGTGACCAGGTAGTTGGAGGCCACACAGGCCGCAGCATGGTATAAGGGCTTAGCTTCCTTATCAATAAAGAAAAACGACGCACTCCCCAAAGCCCGCACCAGCTTTTCCGCCAGCTCGTACCCCCGCGGGTCCCCTTCAATGCTATATACGGCCCGGGGCAAATTCCTAATGCCGGCCTCCCCGGAAGGGCACGATTGGAGCGGGTGGACGGACAGGGTAATGGCCCCGGCCTGGGCCGCCGGCTCCAGCACTTCTGAAGTGAGGGAACCGCTAAAATGCATGACTGCCTGGCCGGCCCCAAATCCCCCGGCCCGGGCCACTTCCCGGGCCACCGTACCGATGGCCTGGTCGCTCGTGGTAATCAGCACCATATCTGCGCCCCTGGCCGCGTCCTCCGGCCGCTCACAGCAAGGAGCCCCCAGGCGGCCGGCCAGCCGGACCGCCGATTCCGGGGTGCGGCTAGCCACCCCCGCCATTTCGTAACCGGCCCGCGCCAGCAATACCCCTACCGCCGTGCCTACCGAACCGGCCCCGATGATTGCTACCTTCACCCGCATCCATCCTCATCCCCCAAAAGTACGTCCATAGTAACTACCCTCCACAAAACAAGCCCTCTGGATACACAAAACCAGAGGGCTCTGGGATCTCACCCTGATACCGTCTCGGTCCGAGGATCCAAGCGGAAAAGACCACTATGCAATTGCCCGGTTCTTATAACTACGCGGCCCGCTAACTGGTAAGCGGCCTCCGGCAAGCGTCAACCCGGCTTGCGATGAGCAACGCCCGCGGCCCCAGGGGTAGTTACGGCGGGTGAGCGCCTCCCCGTTAACGCGGACTGATAGAAATCTGCTAACTACTCAGCCTGGTGCCTATCGCGTTGACGCCTGAACGCTGTCGGGCCGCTCTGGCTATCCGGAGCGGGGCGCAAGGAGCACCCCGGGCAGGCCTCTGGTTTTCGCTAACTGGTGACAGGGTAGCTGAGCAGTTACGAAATCTGGTCTGGTTCACGCAAATGTGATACCATCCGTTTGAATTATACCATCTTCCGCGGGCCATGGCAATACCTTTTCTGAGAATTGGTTGTTATGCAGGTGATTTTTTGCACTAACTCCATTGGGCAATTTAACTTCCGGGACGATCTCGGCCAGCGGGACCAGCACAAAGGCGCGTTCCCCCAGCCGAGGATGGGGGAGGATCAGGTCTGGCTCCTGGACCACGCGGTCGCCGTAGAGCAGCAGATCGAGGTCAATTATCCGCGGCCCCCAGCGTTCCTGGCGCACCCGTCCCATTTCATGCTCCACGGCCAGGAGCCTGGCCAGCAACTCCCGAGGTGCCAGCGTCGTGCGCACCTCTACCACCTGATTGGCAAACCAGGGCTGCTCGATTCCCCCCACCGGCTCGGTAAGGTACAAGCGAGAAGCTTTGGTCACCTGCAGGCTGTGGTCCTGTATCGCGGCCATAGCCCGGCGGCAGTTTTCGGCTCTGTCCCCCAGGTTAGAACCAATACTTATATAGGCCAGATTCTCCGGGTCAGCCATGTTCCACCGCTCCCGCCCCGGGACGGTGTACGCGCCATCTCTCAATCTCCACCCCGATGCCGACAAAGGACCCCGGCAGGGATACCTGGGGTTTCTCTATCTTTACCCGCACCCCGAGTACCTGGGGGAATAGAAAACAGGCGCAGGCCACTTCCCGCGCCAGGGCCTCCAACAGGGCAAACCGCCCTTCTTCCACCAATTTCCTTATCGCCTGGTAGAGGGAGACATAATCCAAAGTATCGGTGAGCTTGTCCGACCGCCCCGCCTTTTTCAGGTCGCAGTATACTTCCAGCGAGACGACGAACTTCTGGCCCAACTGGCCCTCTCGTGCTTCTACCCCGTGGAAGCCATAAAATTCCATTTTATCCAGGACAATCTTATCCAGTGGTATCATCTCTTAGTGCCTACTAGGCCAGGATAATGGCGTCCATCATCCTGGCCACCCGTACCATTTCCTTTACCTCGTGAACCCGCACGATATCGGCTCCTTGGGCAATGCCCCAGGCCACGGTGGCCGCCGTGCCCTCCAGCCGCTCGTCCACCGGCAACCCCAGGGTATTGCCGATGACCGACTTGCGGGAAGTACCCAGGAGAATCGGGCGGCCCAGTACCTGCAGTTGCCGGAGGTGCTTCAAGACCTTGAGGTTCTGCGCCGTGTCTTTGCCAAAGCCAATTCCTGGATCAATCACTACCTGCTCCCGGGGCACGCCCCTCTCCACCGCCAGTTCCACGCTCCGGCGCAGAGAGGCCCGGACGTCTTCCATGAGGTCGCGGTATTCAGTGCCATGCTGGTTATGCATGAGGATAACGGGGGCCCGGTAGGCAGCAGCCACGGCCGCCAGCTCCGGGTCGGCCTTGAGGCCCCATATGTCGTTGAGCATGTGTGCCCCGCAGGCCAGGGCTTCGCGGGCCGTCTCGGCCCGGTAAGTGTCCACGGAGATAGGAACCGGGAAGTCTTCCGCCACCAAGCTTTCCAGCACCGGCATCAGCCGCCGCAGCTCTTCAGCCGCACCTACCGAAACAGCCCCGGGCCGGGTAGATTCGCCGCCGATGTCAATGATGTCAGCCCCCTGTTCCACCATCTCCCAGGCATGCTCCCTGGCGCGGCCAGCGCCAAAATAGCGGCCACCATCGGAAAAGGAATCAGGGGTGACGTTGAGGATGCCCATGACCAGGGTCCGCTCGCCCCAGGCCAGCCGGTAACCACGGCACTCAAGAACCCCCTGCCGCCCTTCTTCCTTTTCGATCCGTTTCCCAATCCGTTCTTCAGGCTGCACCTCTTTTCCCCTCGCCGGACCATAATAACCAAGCAGGGGCCACCGGCCCCTGCCACGTCATCCTGGTTTAGTTTAATAGATGCGTTCTGCCCCTAGAATAACCCCATAACTTTGCCTGTATTCACGTCCACGTCAATGCGCCGGTAGGCCGGGTCAGAGCTCATCCCGGGCATCAGGCTGATGGTTCCGGTCATGGGGCAGAGGAAGCCTGCGCCGGCAAAGATAAGGACGTCACGCACCGGCAGGACCCAGCCCTTAGGCACACCCTTCAGGTCGGGGTTGTGGCTGAGGCTGAGGTGCGTCTTCACCATCATGGTGGCAAAATCCCTGTAGGCCGGATTCGCCTCGAATTGCTTGGCCTTGGCTTCGGCTTCGGGGGTCCAGGAGACGCCGTCGGCGCCGTATACTTCCCTGGCGATAAGATCTACCCGCTGGCGCAGGGGCATGTCCAGCGGATAAAGGGGCTTGAAGTCCACGGGCTCCTTGCAGGCGTCAATAACGGCGTCAGCCAGTTCCAGGGCCCCTTCGCCGCCCTTGAGCCAGTGCTGGGAAACGGCGAAACGGGCTCCGGCCTGCTCCACATACCGCCGCACCAGGTCAATTTCTTCCTGGGTATCGGTGTGGAAGGAATTGAGACAGACCACCGGCTTGGCGCCGGACTTCTGGACAATACTGATGTGGTGCAGGAGGTTGGCGATACCCTGCTCCACCAGTTCCAGGTTCTTCTCGTTATACTCTGCCGGTATCGGCCGGCCCGGCACTACCTTCGGGCCGCCGCCGTGCATCTTCAGGGCCCGAATGGTGGCCACCACGACGGCGGCATTGGGAGTGAGGCCGCTCAGGCGGCATTTCACGTTCCAGAACTTCTCAAAGCCGATGTCGGCCCCGAAACCGCTCTCGGTCACGTGGTAGTCAAACATCTTCAGGCCCAGGCGGTCGGCGATGATGGAGGACTGGCCGATGGCGATGTTGGCAAAGGGGCCGGCGTGCACCATAACCGGCTGATATTCCACCGTGCATATCAGGGTGGGGTTGATAGTGTTGCGCATCCAGGCGGTCATGGCCCCGGCCACTTCCAGGTCCTCGGTGGTTACCGGGTTCCCCTTCTTGTCGTAGGCCAGGATGATCTTGCCCAGCCGTTCCCGCAGGTCCTTCAGATCGCGAATGATGGCCAGGATGGCCATGAGCTCCGAACTGACCGTGATTTGAAACCCAGACTGCATCGTATAGCCGTCCATGCGACCGCCGAGGCCCATGATGATGTTGCGCAGGCCCTGGGCGGCAAAGTCAATGACCCAGCGCATCTGCACGTTGGTAGGATCTACGTCCAAACGGCGCAAGTTCCGCTTAGCCAGTTCCGCATCGTCGTAATTCCTCTCGTGCTGCATGCGGGCGTTGAGAGCGGCCATGGCCAGGTTATGGGCATTGGTAATGTCGTTGATATCCCCGGTGAGGCCTAGGGAGAACTCGGTCATGGGGATGGCCAGGGCGTTGCCGCCGCCGGCGGCCGTACCTTTGATGTTCATGGTCGGCCCGCCTGAAGGCTGGCGGATGGCCCCGCCTACATTCATCCCCCTCTTGCTCAGACCTTCGATGAGACCCATGGTGGTGGTGGTTTTACCTTCACCCAGGGGGGTGGGAGTGATGGCCGTCACATCAATATACTTGCCGTCGGGCCTGTCCTTGAGGCGATCAATGATCTTTAAGAAGTCAAGTTTGGCCAGCTTGCCGTAAGGAATAACGTCATCCTTCTCTAACCCCAATCTGTCACGCCATTCCTCTGGAGCAGGCATATTTGGTTCGGATGCTTCTGCTATCTGCCAGTCGGCTAGCTTGGTTGGATCGTAAGGCATCTTCTGTCCCCCTTGACTATGTATTGAATTTAGCTCAGCAAGACCGGGGGTTGTGATATATTTCTCATAACCCTCCAATAACCCGGGCCGGCCTTTTAACCCTAATATAGTTTCCCCCTTTTTTTTAAATCTCCTCCTCCCAGGGCAAAAATTTTAGCTCTCAAGGCGGCTGCAGCACCAAGGTGAATATGCCGGCGAGGCCGGGGGTGGGGCGGTACCGGCGAGTTCCTGTGGCCCTCTCACCCCTTAATTCTCACCGCCACTTTCGGACCGGAGGCCACCGGCCCCAGCCTCTCCGGAAGAGCCGTCCGGGCCGCGCAGCTCACAGGCCAGGTCGTACTCCTGCAGGGTGGTGATGCTCGGGTGGTCACCGCAAACAGCACACATCTGGTTGCGCTTGACCTTCACCTCGCGGAAGCTGCTGTTCAGAGCGTCAAAGAGAAGCAGCCGGCCGCTGAGAAGGCTTCCTTTTCCAAGAATAAGCTTGATAACCTCCGTGGCCTGGAGCAGGCCCATGACCCCTGGGACCACCCCGATCACCCCGGCCTCCTGGCAGGTGGGTACGCTGCCGGGCGGCGGCGGAGACGGGAATACACAGCGGTAACACGGCCCCTCGCGCGGCAGGATGGTCATAACCATACCGTCCCAGCGCAGGACCCCGGCCTCCACCAGGGGCTTGCCGGCCATGACGCAGGCGTCGTTGACCAGGAAGCGGGCAGCAAAGTTATCTACCGCGTCTACCACCACGTCGTAGTCCCTGATCAGTTCCATCACGTTATCTGCGCCTACGCGCAACTGGTGGGTGACTATCTTTACCTCGGGATTGAGGGCGACCAGCGTCTCCCGGGCCGAATCCGTCTTGGGACGGCCCAACCGCTCGGTATTGTGCAGGATCTGCCGCTGCAAGTTGGAAAGATCCACCACGTCACTGTCCACCAGGCCCAGGGTACCTACCCCGGCAGCGGCCAGGTAGTAAGCACACGGCGAGCCAAGTCCCCCGGTACCAATGATGATTGCCTTGGCCCGGGCCAATTGTTCCTGGCCCCGCCCGCCGATCTCCGGCAGGATAATCTGCCGGCTATACCGCTCAATCTGCTCCTGGGTAAAATCCATCTTCGTTCCCCCATAGTATAGTTATTGACCCGGAATACTTAAATTGTATCCCAGGCCACCGCCGGCGTCAACCCGTCCGCCAATTTTACCCACCCGGAGCCGGCGGGGTTCCGGGCGGACGAAGTGGATCCGGGGCCGTACCTGAGGGAAACGGTTTCGGCTTCTACCCTGCCTGCGACCACCGGTCTTTCTCCTCAGCCCAGACAGTGAACCTGGCCATCAGTTCTTCCGCCCGCAGGCCCGTCTCCTGCTGCAAGGCCTGGCTCCAGGTCAGGCCCTGTCCCAGGGAAGTAAGCATCCTATCAATGACTTCATAGCCGTGGGCATCTACCAGAAAGTCCACCAGGGCCAGGGACTGCCGGTAAGCCAGGCCCTGGTCCGGGAGGGCATCGAACCCCCGGTCCATTTTTTCTAGGGGGTACCACCGGCCCATCCGGGAACCAGGGGCGTCCATGACAAAGCCGGTCAGCTCCCGCTCCACGTACTGGGCAATCCCTTCAGTAAGCCAGCGGGGGTAATTGCCCCTGGCTCGATAGTCTACGGCCAGGTGGGCCAGCTCGTGTACCACCGGCCCTGATTGGCGGAAGGTTTCATATAATTCATGCTGGTCAGCGGCCTGGACCCAGTCCTGGGGTGATAGCACCCGCACGGCCCCGGCCCAGTAAACTCCCATGGCGCTCTCATCGGCGGCCCAGCCAAAGCTCCGGCCCAGGGAAGCCCGGTCCGGGTAAATAATGACTGGCACCCGGCCGGGAGGGAAGTGGCCGAGCATCCTAGCCACGCCGGCATAACTACCTTTAGCTACCTCCAGCACCAGGGGTGCCACGTCGCGGTCCGGGTCCCGGTAGATTATCTCAAAATGATCATCCGCGACTCGCTCCCAGTCCCGCGTCTGCCAGAGGATTTCCTTTTTTGCCGCCTCCCGAAACAGGCTGTAAGCCATGGTCCGTGGCCAGTTAGGGTAACGGCCCGCGAGCACGGCCAGAAAAAAAAGACCGGCGGCGGCTGCGCGTGCCGCCCGGACCCAGGTAAATGCTGTGCCAGATCGTCCCATGCTTTCCCCTCCCCGGTCCTGATTATACTACAGGCTATGCGTCTGCTTCATTGGGAATTACGGGGAAATTACGGGGAAATTGCAGGGAGAGAGGGGGTGCGCCCTGGCGCCACCGGCAAAAAGATGGCCCCCGGCGAAAACGTCTCCAGGGGCCAGCCGGCGAACGAACACCGGGCTGAGTGCCAGGTTCCCACAAGTGTCTCACATCCCACTTCCCACCTCTCACCTCTCATTTTCATGGCAGCAATTCCGGCCGCAACTGGATAATCTGGCTCCTTTCGGGTCCCACCGTCACCGCCGCCACCGGCACGCCGGCCAGGTCCTCGACCCGGCGCACGTAATCCTGGGCCTCCCGAGGCAGCTCGGCCCAATCCCGGCTGGGGCCGATATCACCTTCCCAGCCCGGTAATTCCTCATAGACCGGCTCACAACCGGACAAAACCTTCAGGCTGGGGGGAAACTCGGTGATCACCTCGTCAGCGCGGTAGGCGGTGCAGATCTTGACCGCCGGGAGACCGTCGAGAACGTCCAGCTTGGTCAGCACCAGGGAGGAGAGGCCATTCACCCGCACCGCATAGCGTAGCATGACCGCATCCAGCCAGCCGCAGCGCCGCGGCCGGCCGGTGGTGGTACCGAATTCCTGCCCCCGCTGGCGCAAGGTCTCCCCCAGGCCGTCGGTCAGTTCCGCCGGGAAAGGCCCTGCCCCCACCCGGCTGGTATAAGCCTTGGCCACCCCTATCACCCGGTCAATGCGGGTCGGGCCGACGCCGCTGCCCAGGCAGGCTCCGGCGGCCACCGGCCAAGAGGAGGTAACGTAAGGATAGGTGCCATGGTCCAGGTCGAGAAAAGTGCCTTGGGCCCCCTCAAAGAGCACAGTCTCACCCCGGTCAAGGGCTTTGTTTACTTCCAGAGAAGTGTCCTTGACCAGAGAAGCGATCCTGGCGGCAAGAACGCGCAACTGGTCGAGAATTGGCTCCGGGGGCAACCCGCTAGCCCCGTAAACATTCTGCAGCAGGCGATTTTTTTCCGCCAGAACCCGGCTCAAGGCGTCTTTCAGGGCCGTCTCATCCAGCAAGTCGCTCACCCGCAGCCCCGTTCTGGCCACCTTGTCCAGATAAGCTGGCCCGATACCCCGCTGGGTGGTCCCCAGCCGCCCCACACCCCGACTTTTTTCCTCCAGTTCGTCCTGAAGCCGGTGGTAGGGCAGGACCAGGTGGGCTCGGGGGCTGATACCTAACATGGAAATGTCTACCCCGGCCCGTTCCAGATCGTCCATCTCCTGCAGCAATACCTGCGGGTCAATCACCATCCCGTTGCCGATCAGGCAGGAAGTCCCTGGGTGCAGGATGCCGGCCGGGATCAAATGCAGCTTGAATTCCCGGTCCTCAACTACCACCGTATGCCCGGCGTTGCTGCCACCCTGGTAGCGCACCACCATATCGGCCCGGCCGGCCAGGTAGTCGGTTACCTTCCCCTTGCCTTCGTCTCCCCACTGCGCTCCCACCAAAACAATCCCCGGCAAATCGCTACTACCTCCATTCTCCTTGGCCAATGACTATCTGTTTCGGCCAGATAATCTTATGCCCCAGCCCGGGCCATCCGGCGCAGGATGCTCCTGGCCGCCACCACCCCAGAAACCGAAGCCTGTACCAACCCTCGGGTTACGCCGGCCCCGTCTCCAACGGCGTACAGGTTAGCAATCTTGGTTTCCAGTTCCTCGCTGAGCTCCAGACGCGAGGAATAGAACTTCACCTCCACCCCGTAGAGCAGGGTATGCCGGGAGGCTACTCCGGGGGCAATCTTATCCATGGCCTGCAGCATTTCTATTATAGACCGCAGGTGCCGGTAAGGAAAGACCAGGGAAAGATCCCCCGGCGTGGCCTTCGCCAACGTGGGCCTTACCAGGCTCTTTTCCAGCCGCTCCGGCGTGGAGCGGCGGCCGGAAAGGAGATCGCCCAGGCGCTGCACCAGCACCCCGCCCCCCAGCAGGTTGGCCAGGGAAGCCACATACCGGCCATAGGCAATAGGCTCGTGGAAGGGTCGGGTAAAATTCTTGCTTACCAGGAGGGCAAAATTAGTGTTGCTAGTCCTCTTATCCGCATAGGCGTGGCCGTTAACGGTAATGAGGCCGTTATTATTCTCCTGCACTACTTCGCCGTAAGGGTTCATACAGAAGGTGCGCACCCGGTCATCAAAGGTCGGTGAATCAAAAAGGAGCTTGGCTTCATAGATGACCTGGGTGAGGTGCTCCATGACGGCTGCCGGTACTTCCACCCTTACCCCAATATCCACCGGGTTCACGGCGGTGCGCAGGTGCAACTGCCGCGCCACCTGCGCCAGCCATTCCGCCCCTTCCCGACCTGGGGCCAGCACCACGCAGTCAGCCGCGATCTCCAGCCCGTTTTCGCACCTCACCCCCCCCACCCGGTCGCCGGCCACCATGATCTCGGCTACCGGTGCCTCCATCAGCATCGCTACCCCGGCGACCGCCAGGCGCTGTTGCATATTCCTGAGGATTTCCTTGGTGCGGCCGGTGCCCAGGTGTCGTACCGGCGCCGGAACCAGCTTCAGGTCGGCCAGCGTTGCCTGCCGCTGGATCTTTGCCAGCTCCTCCCCCCTATCCTCACCATACACCTGCCGGGGGGCGCCAAAATCCAAATAGGTACGGTCCACATAGGCGATCAACTCCAGCAGCTCGCCGGGCGGCAGGTACTGGTCCAGCATCCCCCCCACCTCGGGCGAGAGGGTTAGCTTACCATCGCTGTACGCCCCGGCCCCGCCCCAACCGCTCACCGTAGAGCAGGGCTGGCAGTGACGGCAGGCCGTCTTCTTCTCCTGCGAGTAACAATAGCGCTTATCCAGGTCATACCCCTTGTCAACTATGGCCACCCTCAGCCCCGGAGCCCCCTGCACCAGCTCCAGAGCGGTAAAAATGCCCGCCGGGCCAGCCCCGACAATCACCACATCAACTTTCACAACCCGATCATCCCCGTATTTCTCCGCCGGCCGTGGCCACCCGGTATTGTGGCAAATTTCTGCTACTATGGGAACAACCACAAAGCATCGGCCTCTCCTCAAGCCGCGCGGCATATTGCTCCAGTCAGCACATTCAGTCTAGCAAAGAGCCCTGCCCTTGTCAAGGAAGGAAAAAAGCGGCCCCCGGTGAGGAAAGCCGCTTTTTGGTAGCTCGCACGTTGAGTTGGGCTCGTGATTAAGGGACAGGCAGTCCTGGCGACGACCACTGACTTGCAGCCGCGGCCTGGTAAACTAGGGTTGGCGTGTGATTAAGGGACGGGGGTCAGGAGGGCGGTCTGCCGCCGGGTGGGTGACCGAACAAAGCCCAGGCCCCCCGTCCCCCACCCCGCTGCCGGAGCTCAGACGGAGTAACCACTCAGCCTTCAAGCCGGTCGGGGTCTGGCGGTGAACGGCTGAGGATGCAGGCCGGGTTATCAGGCTGCGTGAAAGTGACGGCAACGCCGCCGATAGCGGTGGTGACAGGCGGTGGCCTGAGTAGTTACCGGACCGAATGGCTACGGGGCCAGAATATCTTCTATGGTGGCCCGGTATAAAGGCTCGAAATCAAGGTAATCCCGCCATGTCCGCTCCAGAAATTCACCCAACTCCTGCTCATCCCGCATCACCATTACTTCACCCCTGGTAGCTGCATAGCGAAAAGGCAACCGGGCCTGGTTCAACCCATGGACATCCACCTCAATACGCGCCCGCACGCTTAGCTGCGCCGCCAGGGATAGGGACAAGTCCATCTGGGCCTCAGAGTCAAGATCTGGTTCATAATAAACTGCCACATCCACGTCCTGACAAGGAATATTGTCCAAAAAGGAGCCATGCAAAAAGGCAAACCTGACCTCCCGGCGCTCCGCCAATGTCTCGCGGACAACCCGGCGGATGCGCCCTTTCTCCCGCCGGGAAAGCTTTTGGGGCCGCTCGTCCAGGCTCATGTTTACCCTAGCGCCTCTGGCCATGGTTACCCTTCTCCCTGGCCAGCACTTCTCTTATCGCGGCCAAATACAGCTCAAGGTCCCCGAGGTCCTCGCGCGTCACCTTCAGCATCCGCCGGTCGTCTATCTTTTCATAGCCGTGCACCAGCAAATTGCGGAAGCCAACCATTTGGGCCAGCCGCCGAGCCAGCTCTGCCGGTAAAAACCCATGTTCGGCCAGCATTTCGAAGCTCTCAGCATAGGTAGCTGGAGCCTGGCGCAACAAGCGGGCGCAAAGGTGCATGGCAATATTTACCGCCGCTTCGACTAACACGATAAATGTGTAGCGGGCCGAACGGACAGCTTCGGCGTTTTCCAGGAACTGCTCATCCACGTACCCCGCGTAGCCGCGCAGAATGCCCAGGCACTCCTCAATGTCACTTATCTTTGCCGTCAGGCGCACTAAGTCAATCCGGGATGCGGTCACAATTACTCTCCCCAGTCGGTAAAAGTGTCCCGGACATAATTGTACCAGCCGTGGAGAATAATTACAAGTGCCTGCAGGGCCCAGGCAATGCTCCGATACTTATCTCCACATACCAGCTCTGGCATGGAGGTTCTTATCCCTTGGCCGGCCGAATAACACCCTGGGATCGCGCAAAGGGTTGGCCCAAAACGGTGGGTGGGGACAACCTGGGGCAACTCTTGCGCCCTGAAGGGCCTGGGTATGGTCCCTGGATATTATCTGAACAGCGAACAAAACAGCGCCTGCCGAAACCAGCAAAAGAATGAAATTTGCGACGAGACAGGGGCCCCGGAAACAATTTGAGGGTGACACAGCCACCTTCTACACGGTTGAACCTCGAATTCTAGGGCATTCGGGCTAAAATAGCCAGAAGCGACGCTATAACTCCGCCGAGACCAACGGCCACAGCTATTATCGTACCTATGGCCCAGCGGCTGAGGCCGTGGATTTCCTGGTGCAGCACCTGGAAACCTTGCTCCATTTGCTGCCGCAGGCCCTGCATCTCCTGCCACAGGGCCTGGTCCCCCTGCCTCATTTCCTCCCGCAGGGCCTGGATACCTTGGTTCATCTCTTCCCGTAGGGTCTGATCCCCCTGCTTCATTTCCTCCCGCAGCGCCCGGATACCCTGCCTCATCTCTTCCCGTAGGGCCTGATCCCCCTGCTTCATTTCCTCCCGCAGCGCCTGGATACCTTGGTTCATCTCTTCCCGTAGGGTCTGATCCCCCTGCTTCATCTCCTCCCGCAGCGCCCGGATACCCTGCCTTATTTCCTTGCGCTGCTCTTCGATTTTGGTATCCAGCTTCTCGAAATCCTGCTTTATTTCCTTACGCTGATCTTCAATTCTTGTATCCAGCTTATTGAGTTGTTGCAAAATCAGCCCAAAGGGGTCAAAGACTGTTCCATAGGTAACCTCCGGCTTCCGACCTTCCTCCCCGCGGCTACCTGCTGCTTTAAAAGTTCCTCCTCAGGCATGGCTATCAAGACTCGCCTCCCACCCCCATCATACCACGGGCAGAACCTGGAATCAACATGGAGTTGACCTAATTTATATTTCCACCCATAGCTCTGCCCGCCCTCATTCGCCTTTCACCCGGCCCGGGCTCTCCAGGGCGGGCTGAGGCTGCAAATAGGCGGCAGGCAACAACCATTTGAACATCACTGGCCCGAGAGCCCCAGTAATAATTACAGCCATCCCCACGATCAGAAAAGAAGACGCCAGGCTGATAAGCTCGGTAATCAGGCCAAACACAAGAGGAGTGACTAACAGCGAAGCTCCCCAGAAGTTACCTGTCAAGGCCATGGCCGCCCCACGCTTATCCTCCGGGCTGTACCGGGCCGTCAAAGTCTGGTAAAGGGTATTCGCCACGCCGGCACCTGTCCCCGTGAGGGAAATGAGCAAGGCAAGAGCCAGACCATCCGCCGTAAACCTGGTAAGGGCGAGGCCAGCCCCGGCCGCTACGAGGCCGAGGCTGTACGAAAGAACAGGACTGAGTAAATCCACGTATTTCCCCAGGAAAACACCGGCGATGACCATGCCTACAGATCGCAGGGCAGTAAGTATCCCGATGACGTCTTCACTAAATCCCACGTCATCCAGGTAGATCGGGTAAAAGGACCCCACCAGGCTCATGGGCAAAGCAGCTACAAAAGCGCAAATCCCTGCCAGGTACAGAGGCTTGATCTTCGCTACTTCCAACAGTCCCCCAAAACCTGTTCCCCGCACCGCCCCTGCTCCCTTCTTCGGTAGGGAGGGCAAAAAGAATAGAAATACCAGGCAGGTGACTCCCAAAGCAGCCACGCCCAGGAAAGACAGGCTGTAACCCACCCTTTCCGGCAGCATTCCTCCTACCATAAGACCGGCCACAGCTCCGGCACTGGTAGTCCCATTAAAGTAGCCCATAATCTGGCCCAGGCGAACCTTACTCCCGGGCAACTTAGAGAGATAAGTCTGCGCCGGGCTCCAGAATAATCCCCGCGAAAAGCTCAAAAGAAACTGGGCCGCCATCATAGCCCAAAAGCCGCGGGCACCCGCAAATGCCAGCCCTGTTAGGGCTATCCCCCCATAGCTAACAAGCAGGACGTTTTTCTCCCCCCATCTATCAGTCATGGCTCCGCCTATAAATCTGGTAACCAACTGCATCGCCGCCGGCACCGAAACCAGCACAGCGATGGACATGGGGTCAAGACCTAAAGAGAGGGCATATAAAGGGATGAGGATAACCGCAACAAACAAAGCTATGTTGTAAACGCCCCCTGTAAGATAGATCAGGGGGAGGGCTAAGCGATACATGCGTAACTCTCTCCCAGCCGCTCACGGCTTTCTCCGGTCACTACCCTTCGGCTATTTGACGGGCTAGATGCGACTGGTGCCACAACAATTCCACGCCCCCACTGCTATTACGGCTACCAGGCCGATAACAGTGGTGACCAACTCGGGGAATATGACCAGGATTCCAGAGACCCCAAGAATTACCCTATAAACTATAGGCCTCTCCCGGAAGATATATCCCTCGAGGGCAGCCGCCAGGGCAGCCACGCCTGTGGCGGACACTCCAGCTAATTCCTTGCGCTGCTCTTCAATTTTGCTGTCCAGCTTGTTAGCTACCCCATGGCGCAGATGCGACCGGTTCAATAGCAGTTCCCGGCCCACCCTTTGCCATTACACCTACCCGGCGCTAGGACCCGTTATCCCTGGCCTTCAGCCCGCGTTTCATTAAATACGACCGATGAAACCTGCTTGCGCCGGATAAACTCAAGCATCACAATGGCCGCTACAACAACCAGCCCGACCAGGGTGCTGATCATTTCCGGCAGGATCATCAGGACTCCGGCAGCACCCAGGAACACCCTCTCAGGCAGCCCCAGCATCCGGAGAACATAGCCTTCCAGCGCCATGGCCAGGGCGACGACACCAATGGCAGTAAAGATGAACGAGGTGATCACGCTGCCTGCTGATCCCATGGCCAGCAAAGGCGGGTGAAAGATGAAGACAAAGGGCACCAGGAAGGCCGATATGGCCAGGCGGACTGCCTGCCACCCAGTCTGCACCATAGGCGCTCCGGCCACCGAAGCTGCGGCATAGGCAGCCAGGGCCACCGGCGGCGTAATAAAGGACATGGCAGCAAAGTAGAGCACGAATAGGTGCGCCGCCAGGGGCTGAACCCCCAACTGTGCCAGGGCAGGCACCGCGATAACCGCCATGAGAGCGTAACTGGCGGTGATGGGCAAGCCCATGCCCATGATAACGGTAATGCCTGCTGTCAACAGCAGCAAGACATATATGTTTCCGCCGGCCAGGCTTACCAGGGCCTGGGGCAAGGAAAAGGCCAGGCCGGTGACAGACACGAGACCCACTACGAAACCCACCACGGCACAGACAATGCCTATATCGAGAAGGGCCCAGCCGGCGCCCTCAAGCATCTCCAGCACCTTGGCCAGCGCTATCCTGCTTTCCTTTCTTAACGTGGCGACCACCAGCAGGCTGGCGACAGAATACATGGCCGCGAGTTCGGCCGGGAGGTACAGCACCAACAATGCATAGACCAGCACCACCATGGGGACGATAAAGATCCAGCCCTGCGCCAGAGTATTCTTTATAGATGGGATCATGGAGCGTTCCAACCCCTTCAGTCCTACCTTGGCCGCCCGCAAGTCAACCTGGATGAAAATTCCCAGGTAATATAGGACGGCGGGGATGAAAGCGGCCAGGGCCACGCTGGCGTAGGGGATTCCCAGGAACTGGGCCATCAGGAAGGCGGCCGCGCCCATCACTGGTGGCATGATTGAGCCGCCCGTAGAGGCAGCCGCTTCCACCGCCCCGGCGAAGTACGGCGGGTAACCCGTGCGCTTCATCATCGGGATGGTTATGATGCCGGTGCTGACGACGTTGGCCACGGCGCTTCCGGAAATCATCCCGAACAGACCGCTGGCTACCACTGCGACCTTAGCCGGTCCGCCCCGGTAACGGCCCATAACCCCCTGGGCCAGGCTGATCAGGAAAGTGCTGCCGCCGGTACCGGATAAAAACTGGCCAAACAGTACGAAGGCCAGTACCGTGGTAGCGGCTATGGCTATTATTGAGCCGAAGACGGCGTCCGCGCCGAGATATACGTAATTCAGCAACCTGGCCCAACTTAACGGCTGCCCGTACAGAAAACTGGGGAACAGGTTGGTGAACTTGGCGTAAAATATAAAAACTAAAACCACAATGGTCAGGGTCCAGCCGGCTACCCGACGGGTCGCCTCCAAAACGCACACAAGGATTACCGCACCCAGAACGGACTTAAGCAAGGTGGTCTGCCCCAGGCCGAGTATCAAGGTGGGGTAAAAACCCACCACATATAAACAGGCCAGACAGGCGGTTACGGCCAGCAGGATATCATACCAAGGCCACCTGTCTCTGGGGGCGCTTCCCGAGGCGGGTACCCCCATAAAAACGAGCAAAAGCGCGGCTGCCAGAAAGAGGGCTACGTATTGTTGCATCAGGACGCTGATGCCGAGGAGAGAATCGGGAAGATGCAGGATAAAGGCGACTCCCAGCAATGGGAGGGCCACGGCCAGGCACCTTTCAAACCCTCCCAGCATGCCAGAGAAGATGCGGTATTGCCCACGTTCGTTTTCGTCCACCGCTGACCCTCCACACCAAGGTGAGGTTCGTGCCCCCGGCTATCCACATACCGCCAGACACCAGGGGCACCAAAATAAAGAATCCAAATCAATACTTGCTACTTCGCTTCCTGGAGTAACTGATCCTGTTTGGCATCGAGATCTGATGGCCAAGCCCCTATCTCCTTGTAGAACTTCACCGCCCCAGGGTGGTATGGAATAATCGGGTTGGACGTTACGAAGGCTGCCTTTGTCCACTCGTTAAGGGGCTTGGCGGCAGAGACAATTTCATCGTTGTGATCCCAAAGGGCCTTAAGGAGTTCCCCCACCGCCTGGTCCGGCAAGTCGGCCCGGCTGACCAGATAGACGGGATAATCGGCGAAGTACGTGGGCTCTTTCACCCCGGCACGGCCTGGGGCCGGATCAACCTTTTTGACCTGAAAACCGGGTATTATCTCCGCGGCCCTGGCAATAGCCTCAGAAGACGGATCCAGCGAGATAAACCTCGCCCCCTTGGCCGCCTCCAGCTCCTGTACGGCCGGTGCCGTCAGGGAGACGTCCATGGCCACGTCGGCGCGGCCCTCGATAACCGCCTTGACGCCCTCGGCCATGGCCGACATGGGCACGTCTTTAACATCGCCGGGCTGTAGCCCGAGATTGGCTAAAAAAGCGTAAGGTTGTTTCTTGAGAATAAGCCCCCCGGCACTGTAGGTAAGCGTAACTCTCTTCCCCTTCAAATCGGCTCCCGTCTTAATGCCGGATGCTTCCGAGGTCAACATCGTGGTCTGATTATGATGCCCCGCAGCCACTAGGCGCAAGGGAAAACCCTTGCCCTGACCCAGCTTTTCAAAGTCCTCTTTCCCGTGCAGCGCGGCCCAGGCCTCATAGTCTCCCACTATCCCCAGATCAATTTCCTTGGTCAACATCATGGGAATCCATTCCAGCGAGCCGGTCAGCGGCACCACCTTAGCCGGGATGGGCGAGTACTTGGTCATCACCGTGGCCAGTACGCTCCCGACGGAGTGATAGGTTGATCCTACCTGGTTGGTACCAATGTTGACCACTTTGGGAAGTTCGACGGCCGCAGGTTGTGACCCAGCGGTCCCGGATTGACCTGCGGCCGGGCCTGAGGTGGGCGATTCGGCTTCTTGCCCGCAGGCGGCCACCAGAACCAAAACCATGGCGAGGGACAACAAAAGTACCAGGATACGGCTTGTTTTCATCATCCACCCTCCCAAGAAAAAATTTAGGCCAATACTAACAGGCAATCGCCCACCGCAGCGCCCTGGCCGGCGCCACAGATCATCAAGGGATTAATGTCCAGCTCGGCGATCTCGCCTCCCAGGGTCAAGATCATGGTCTGCAAACGCATCAGCACGGAGACGACGGCCTCGGTATCGCCGGGTTCAGCCCCGCGGAAACCCGCCAGCAAGGGGTACCCCTTGACCTTCGCCAGCAGATTCTGCGCCTCGTCCCAGGCAAAGGGTATAGGCAGGAAAGCCACGTCCCGGAGTATCTCGACAAAGACGCCGCCCAGCCCAAAGCTTATCACCGGGCCGAAGGAGCGATCGTTGGTGAGGCCTACTATCACCTCCCTGACGCCGGCAATCATTTCTTCTACCAGCACCCCCCACACGTCAGCCCCCGGCTTGTACGTCCTGGCGCTGGTGGTGACCGCGGCAAAAGCTTCTTGCACTTCCTCCGGGCCCTTCAGGCCGACCCGGATGCCGCCGGCCTCCGTCTTGTGCATGATCTCCGGTGAAACCACCTTCACCACCACCGGATAGCCCAGGCCCTCGGCGATGGTTACCGCCTCCTCGGCGGTGCGGGCCAGCCCGCCCCGGGGTACCGGGAAGCCGAATTTGGCCAGGAGTTTCTTGCCCTCGTATTCGGTAAGTTGGTTACGGCCACCTAGTTCCTTTTTTAGTTCCGCAAGGTAGCTCTTACCCTCGGCCAGGATTTCGGGCCGGATCGCCGGCTCCGGTTCAGGCTTTCCCCGCCGGTCCAGGTATTCCTTTCGCAGGAGGCAGTAATCGGCCAGCCTGGCTGCGGCCTTCACCCCCCGGGTAGGTTCGGTAAAGTAGGGGATGCGGGCTGCGGTTAACATTTGCAGCACATGGGCTGGCGGGGTGGGAAACCAGTTGGTGACTACCAGTTTGGAACAATTGGTGGCTACCTGGATTATCTCCCGCGCCAGCTTTTCCTCGCCGCCGTCAGGAAGGATGCCGGCGTAAAGGATGATTATATCTACCTCGTCGTCGTGGGCAAAGACTTCACAGGCCTGGCGCAGCATTTCGGGCCGGGCCAGGACCTCGGCGGGAAAGTCAATGGGGTTATGCATGGCCACCCGCGCGGCAATGGGCCCCAAGGCTCTTCTCAACCGCTCCCTTTGTCCCTCTGATACCTCGATCAGGTCCAGACCTTCGGCTTCGCAGGCATCGCTCATGAGCACCCCGGCCCCGCCGGAAGCCGTAAGGATGACCGCCCGTTTACCCCGGGGTCTGACCCGGGCCGTACACACCCGGGCAAAGTCAAAAAGCTCGTCCAGGTTGTGGGCGCGGATAACCCCCAGTTGGGAAAACACGGCCTGGTAGATGCTGTCGGCGCTGGCCAGGGCGCCGGTGTGGGAGAAACTGGCCCGGGCTCCGGCCTGGGAAACGCCTACCTTAAGGAGGATAATAGGCTTGCCGAGCTCCAGGGCGCGTTTGGCGACTTCTTTGAACTGTCGCCCCTGGCGGATATCCTCTACGTAGCCCACCACCACTTCGGTACGTGGGTCTTCTAAGAAATAGGCCACATAATCGTTGAAATTACAAACCGCTTCATTGCCAGTACTTACCCAGTAGGTAAAGCCTATGCCTGCATCCTTGGCTGCAGCCAGAAAATTAGAACTCAGGGCGCCGCTCTGGCCCACCATGGCCACGGGGCCGTCTAGCGGCAGTCCCCTCTCCAGACCGCTGCTGAAGGTGGCTGTGACCCTGTCGCCGACGTTCATCAAACCTGAACAGTTCGGCCCGCAGACGGCCAGATCGTATTTAGCGGCTACTTCCTGCACCCTCTTCTGTAATTTCTGCCCCTCGGGGCCAGCTTCGGCAAAACCGGCAGAAATGATCACAGCGGCCCGGCCACCCTTCCGGGCAAACTTCTCCACCGCGTCCACCGCCGCCGGGGCCGGCAGGCTGACTATGGCCAGCTCTATTCCGGACGGGAGCTGCTCTACATCGGGATAGCATTTGAGTCCGCCAATATTATCGTATTGCGGGTTGACAGGGTAGACCATCCCGGCATAGCCCATTTCCAAAAGGAAGCGCAGGGGCCGTCCGCTGATTTTGGTAAAATCAGCGGACGCCCCAATGTGGGCAATTGCCGACGGCTTAAACAAAGCATCAAGCTTAGGTTTCCCCAATCTTTTTGTCGCCTCCGCTTTCGGAGTCTCTTCAAACCGGGCTTACCAACCGTGCCTGGCCGTCGTTACCGCCTTTCGTTGTTGCCCGCGGCGCCAAGGTTTTCTGCTCCAGGGGGAATGAGGTTGCCTCTGTGTCACCCCTGTTTTTCTAATTTTTGTGTACCACTCACCAGCCGTTTTTAGCCATGCTCACGGCCCGTTCGCTGTCCAGTTGCTGCGCGAGGGCCCTGGTGACTTCTTCCTTGCCGAACCAGCGGTTTACGTCCACCCGGTCTACCGGGTAGTGCGCCCGCTCAAAGAGGAACTTATACTGGAAGGGCGCGGTGGCGTCTATGGCCAGGGCCTGAGTCTCAGGATTATATCTGGCTACAGGGATAAAAGCATGGGCCTTGCCGGGGATGAAGAAAATGTCCTTGGTGGGGTCTACCCGGGTAGACAGGGCCCAGAGAAGATCCTCGGCGCAATAAATGTCAATATCTTCGTCTACCGCCATGGCAATGCGACAGCCGGGGAGGGTGCCGAAGGCGGTCAGCAAGACGTTCTTCTGGTACCCCTCGTCAGCCGGCCTTCTTTTCTTGATCTGATATACAGCACTGGACCAGCCGCCCATGCCGTAGAGGATGTTAACATCTTGCACCAGCCCCGGATAGAGCCGGTTGGCCTCCTCGTACAGGCAGGCTTCCCGGAAGGGGAGCCCCAGCAACAGCCCTTCGTAGGAATCGGCCAGGGGGCTATAGAAAATCGGCCGGTCGGAACGATGGGTGATAGCTGTTACCTGAAACCTGAAGACTTTATAGGCTCTCCCCAGGTACCCTGGCCATTCCGGGAAAAAGGGATAGGTATCTGCCTTCTGGTTCTGCTCGGATTCGTCGCTTTCCCACACCTTGGTGCTGGTGTCAATATATCCTTCAATGACCCACTCCGAATCTGCTATCGCGTAGGCGTCCACAGTCCTGGCCTTGACTATCTCCACCGGCTTTCCCTGTAGGGCGCCAGCAATGGCCAGTTCGTCGCTGCCGGGCGGGATCATGGTATGGGTGCCGGCACCACCGGCGCATTCGCATACTGCCGGTGAATTGCCGATGTTAATTGTAATCGGAACCTTTTTGCCCCGGTGCTTCACGCCCACCGACTTGTAGAGGTGGTATTCCAAACCGGTGGAAATACTGGCCCAGTCCTTGCCGCGAAAATGAACACGGTTGAGAGAAATATGGCTACCTCCGTCGAAATATTCGCCACCTAGAAAGATAATTCCTCCGCCCAAAATGCGGCCAGCGTCTTTTTCTGTATGCTTAATAATGGGTATGGTAGCAAGCACGTCAAGGTTTTCTGTCAGCACCACTTCCTGGCATGGGGCTGCCTCTACCACCTTTGGTGCCAGTGGGTGCTTGATGGCTTTCAGGAACTTAAATTTGGTGTTCTGGTGGGTATCAACATCAAAAATCTTGGCCAGCCGGTCCTTGCGGGCAAAGAGATTGCCTGCATCCCTGGCGTTGGGATAACCTTTGATGTTGTTAAACAGGATGGCCGGACCGTTCTCCAGGGCTTTCTCTACCCCGGCGATCTCGTATATCGGATCAATTTCCGCGTCGGTTTTCAGCAGTTCGCCTTCTTGCTCCAGGTAATCCAGAGTTCCGCGTAGAGTAGTGATGTCCTTGCCGCCCAAAGTGCTGCCTCCTCCTCGTGATAAACCTTGCGACCTGACTTTCTTGCTAAATGAGGACTTTCTTGTTTTTTCACCTCCAGTAATAATACCGACTTCCCCATTATTGCAACGCCGTTCTTATTGCGCATTATAATCTGGAACTCAGACAGCTACGACTAAGCTGTTGGCATAAGATAAAAAATCTCTTAACACGGAATATGTTAAGTACTTTACACTTGCTCAATGGCAGGTTACTCCAGGAAGAGAGGCAGAGTGGCGTCGTGAAGTGAGGTCACCAGAAAAAGAAGGCCTGAAACCAGGCCTTTCACACTCAGGATTGTCGCTTCTAGCTCCTACAGCCGCAGCAGTTCCAGGTTTTGCACCAAAATGGCGTTGCGGCTGGTACTGATAATATTGCTTTTCTGCAGATCCTTAAGCGTAGCCGACACGGTGACCCGGCTTACCCCGGCCATCTCGGCCAGTTCCTGCTGGGTTACCTCGACCCGCACTTCACCTGGCTCCTGTCCCCCCGGTACCCCGGAGTGCCTGGCTACGTAGGCTAGGGCGCTGACCACCTTGCCGTAGCCGGTTTCAAAGGCCAGGTTGTTTACCTGCCGGCCAGTTGCCCAAAGCTTCTCGGCCAGGGAGTATAGACATGCCTCGGCGAATTCGGTATTCTCCTTGAACAG
This sequence comes from Clostridia bacterium, assembly GCA_004347685.1. Taxonomy (GTDB): domain Bacteria; phylum Bacillota; class DSM-521; order Neomoorellales; family SLTJ01; genus SLTJ01. The sequence goes on along the minus strand of SLTJ01000001.1, from coordinate 93,789 downwards.
GGTCAGGAACTGGCCGACCGTGAATACCACCACCTCGCAACCGGTCACCGTTACCGCCGTGATCCCATATGGCTTTCCACGTAACATCCCGGCATCGCCAAAGAAATTCCCTTCCTCGCTATACAGTACGGTCTTCTCATATCCTTCTCGGCTCATGAAGTAAAGTTTAATCATCCCCGAGCGCAGGTAAAAAATCTTGTCTGCCGGGTCACCTTGGGCGAAAATAACGGCCTTGGGCGGAAAACGGACGGTCAAGCCTCGCCTTAGCACTTCTTCATCTACCAGCAATTTTTTCGGCGAAGCTACGCTGGAATATGGCTGCTTTGTACCCATCGAGCCTCACCCCTGGCGTGAGATTCCTACGACTACCGTAGCTTCCCCGGCGGCAACGAGATTCTCGTCTGCTGCCATCTAAATAACAGCCCTCTACCCTGCTTCTTTCCGCCCACCAGATGAGAAATAAGCCGCCCTGCCGCCCTCGCGCCCCCCGGAGGAGGACGAAAATAGACCTATCGGCCGGCAGGACAACATCCCTCGATACCACTCCATTGTTGCAATTTATTATATCACTTGGCCACGCTGGCGGCAATAGCAAAGATGGGTGGCGCGGACAGGGGCTACCCGATCCTTGCAAGCCAGTGCTCGATGGTAGCCGCCAAGGCTTCCCGGTGCTGGCGGCGGCTGAAAAAGTGGTCGGCTCCGGCCACTATTTCCAGGGCTTTCGGCTCACCGGCCGCGGCGAGGAGGTCGTAACCTTCGGTCAGAGGCGTAAGGTTATCAGCACCAGCGTAAACGAGAAGCAGCGGGCGAGGGGCTATCCTGGGGACGAGTTCGATCATGTTGTACCGCACCAGGTCGTAATGGAACCCTGGCCGCAAAGGAAAAGAGCCGTAGCGGTCCGCAAAGCGTATTTCCGCGCCGCCCACAAGTTCAGCGTATCTTTCCGGCGACAGGACTTGCTGAAAGATGGGCAGGCTGTGCCTGGGCGTGCCAAGGGTACAAACGGCGGCAATGCGGGGGTCTTCGGCGGCCCTGGCCATGGCCACCTGGCCCCCAAAGCTATGGGCCACCACGACCACCTGGCTGACAAAAGAAAGGAGGTGGCTGACGGCTGCTCCTAGATCGAGGGCATAATTGGTGAGGCCGGCCTCGCGCATCTCACCCTGGCTCTGGCCCACGCCCCGGTAGTCAAAGCAGAGAACCGCCGCTCCCTGCCCGCTCAACCGTCGGGCCAGGTAGCGGGAGCGTTCCCAGTCCGGTGGGCCGGCCCGGAACCCGTGGGTGAGGACCACCCCTGCCCTGAAAATAGAGGTGAGAGGTGGGAAGATGGTGCCACCAACGGTGGCATGGGGGTCTACCCTGAAAATCGAGGTTCGCGGTTGGTGGAATTGGCTGTGCCAGTCCCGGATTGGAACCCGGGCCTCTGCTTCGCCGCTATTTTCATCTACCTGCTGGTGTCGCCGGGCGACGCGGGCCTCGGCCTCACCGGCCGGCAGGAATAGTTCGCCGTAGAGCAGGTGCCCGTAGCCGTTGGGAAAGTAAATCTGCTGGCAGTGAAGCTGACTCTCGTCAAGGGCCAAGGTTGCTACCTCCTGGGCAAAAGGCGGTGCAAAACCGTAGATACGAGCCCGAATATCAGGGCAAAGACGGCCAGTTCGGTAAAGGCCGCTTGATCCAGGGCATGGTTAAAAATAAAAAGCTGGATGACGAGGTAGACCAGGGCGGCGACCGCCACCTTGATTAACAAATACCTGAGAAACGTACGCATTGGTTTCCTCCCACCAGGGACGAAAAGGAGCGACGGGCTCCCCCTTGGCCCTGTGAACTCTAAACCCCATGCCGCAAAGGCTGGTTTCTGGGTGGATCTGCCGCCTTAAATTGGCGCCACGCCGCAAGGCTATTTCCTCCCTCTGCCGGGACAGTCACCAAGCCCGGCATGGGCCTGCCTGGGCTTGCCCCTTCCTACCGATCAAAAAAGATGTTCTTGCCGGTAGCCGCCAGCGGGATGCCCAGCACCACGTCGGCCTCCACCAGACCGATTCTCCTGGCCACCACCCCGACCCGATACATGACGCGGTTATCCACGTTCAGGAGGCTGGCCGTCTTCACCGCCGAGCCCACGGCCAGGCCCAGGTCCACCAGGCGCCAGGCGCACCAGGGGCCACGAAACTCTGGGCCCTCGTGCTGGCCCTCTTCTAGTTCGGTACACCGGTCGTGGCCGCAGGCGCCGCAGTCCAGCCCGCCGGTGGCCGGGTTCTTTAGGCCGATCAGGAGGACGGCTTCGGAATTCCTGACGTTCTCGCCGTCCCGGTCAAAATTCTTCTTGCCGCTGTCTCCCCCGTAGGCTACCATGGCTGCGGCCAGCCGGGCGAGGTCCGGCCCGCTGACCACGGTTACGGCCAGGAAATCCTTGCCCCCGGTCTTGGGAGCTGTCCGGGCGGCAAGTTCCATCAGTTCAGCAGCTATCCTTACTCCTTCCATAATTATCCCCTCACACTCCCTAATTCGTCCTGCCCAGGGGCGCCAGACTGCCGCGGATAACCTGCCACATTTCCGGGGCCACCATTCCCAGACGCCAGATGGCGATGCCGGATAACTTGTTGGCCCGGCCCACTTCTAGCTTGCCCGCCAGGCTCCGTGGGTCCTCGTACCACACCTCATGTTTGACCCCGGCGGCGTCCCAGTAGGTAAAATGGGGGACATAGGCTGTGGCGTCCCATGTCACCTGGGCCCCGCTGTTCATGGCCAGGGTCTGCGCTGTCAGCAGGTCCACCGCCTTGGCATTCCCGGAGGCGCCCCAGTCGTAGCCGTAGACTCCCACCCCCAGAAGTATTTTCTCCGGGGGAATCTGGCTGGCAGCATACTGCGCCACCTGCTGTACCCAGGGCAGGGAGGCTACGGGCCCCGGTTCTCCCCCGGCATGGTGTTCGTCATAGGCCATGATGACCACATAGTCGGCATAACGCCCCAGACCGGCGTAATCGTAGCCAAGCTGCCAGGCCACATCGTCGCTCACCTTGGCGGGAACGGCCAGGCTGAGCTCCAGCCCGGCTCCGTGCAGGCGGGCCGCCAGCTCCTGCACCAGCCCGTCGTAGGCTTCGCGGGCGGCCACGCTGGCCGGCACCTGCTCAAAATCCAGGTTCAGGCCCTGGTATCCCTGATCTACTACCAGCTTGAAGGCTTCCGCAACAAACCGGTCCCGGGCTTCACCCGTAAAAAGCAGTTGCTGCAGGATATCCCGGCTGTGCTGACTGATGGACGCATACATGGGAATACCCTTTTGCCGCGCTAGGTTTTCCGCTTCCTGCCAACCCACCGTGGGATTCTGCATGACCGGGTCAACCCCGATGCTGCCGTCCGCCTGGGCGATATAGGCAAAGGGGAAAATGCCTGTCAGCATGTCCAGGTTTTCCTGCACCGACCGCAGCGAGTTGGCTCCGTACAGGTAGCCGGTAATCCACATGTCGGCCGGGGTGACGCTGCGGCCGGTAATAATAAAAACCGTGTTCGTGGCCACGTCCCAGGCCACGGCAGCGCCCAGAAGCTCGCTGAAGAAACGCACCGGCACCAGCACCCGGCCGCGTACCATGCGCGCGGACACATCCAACTGGTAGGCCACGCCGTTAACCCGAGCCGTATTCTGCCCCACCTGCACCGCTATTTCATCTGTCCCCTTATGTACCGTCACCGTCCGGGTAGCTGCCTCCCAGTCCACCTGCGCCCCCAGTTCCTGGGCCACGAAGCGTACCGGCACCAGGGTCCGCCCCTGTACGAGCGCCGGAGGCACGTCGAAGGATACCGGCCGCCCGTCTACTACCACCTTGATCTCCGGGGCCGCCTGGGCCACCGGCGCCCAGGTTACGGCCCCCAAAAGCGCCACCACCAGAATAGCCACCATAAGCCTGTGCAAATAGAGCCCTCCCCGTTTCTCTTCTCCCCGTTTATCTTCTCCCCATTTCGTCCCGCTTGCCTTTTCCGGCCCGTGGCCTTAACCCATGTCCTCAGGCGCCAGATCCACAAACCGGGTATACTCGGCAAAGAACCCCAGCTCCACCATGCCCACCGGGCCGTTGCGGTGTTTGCCGATAATCACTTCGGCTATTCCTTTCTTGTCAGTTTCACGGTCGTAATACTCGGGCCGGTAAAGGAACAAAACCACGTCAGCGTCGGCCTCGATGGCCCCGCTTTCCAAAAGGTCGGCCATCACCGGCCGCTTGTCCTGCCGGCTTTCCACCCCGCGATTAAGCTGGGAGAGCACCAGCACCGGCACGCCTAACTCCCGGGCCAGGGCCTTCAAAGCCCTGGACATCCCAGCCACCTCCTGCTGCCGGTTTTCCACCCGGCTGTAGCTGCGCATCAGTTGCAGATAGTCCACCACCACCAGCCCGATGTCGTGCTCGGCCTTCAGGCGCCGCGCCTTGGCCCTGATTTCCATGGCCGTGGCCGCCGGGGTATCGTCCACAAAAATGGGGGCCGTAGAAAGCGGTCCGACTGTATCTACCAGGCTCTTCCATTCGGCCTCGTTTAGAAACCCGGTGCGCAGTTTGTGCTGGTCCACCATAGCCGCCGCGGCCAGCAACCGCTCGGCCACCTGCTGGGCCGACATCTCCAGGCTGAAGATAAGTACCGGGATGCCGTGACGCTGGGCCGCTCCCTGGGCGATGTTCAGGCAAAAGGATGTCTTGCCCATCCCCGGCCGGGCGGCACAGATTATCAGATCGCTGGGCTGTAGGCCGGAAAGATACTTGTCCAGTTCCCGGAAGGTAGGAACCCCGGTAACCTCACCCTTGTGGCCGATAAGAAACTCCAGGCGGTTAAAGGTACCCTGCAGCAATTCCCCGATGGGTACCGGACCCTGGCGGCTCCGCGTCCGGGAAAGGCCGAAGATCATGGCTTCAGCCGTGTCCAGGAGTTGGTCCGGGTCTTCCTCCTCTGCATAGGCCTTCTCCACGATCTCGGTCCCGGCCCGGATCAAGGCCCGCAGCAGGCCCTTGTCAGCCACGATACGGCTGTAGTGGGCAATATTGGCGGCCGTGGGCACCGTGCCGGCCAGGGAAGCCAGGTAGCTGGCCCCGCCTACCTTCTCCACCAGGCCCCGCCGGGTCAACTCCGCGGCCACGGTTACCGCATCTACCGCCTGCCCCCGGTCAGCCATCTCCAGGAATACCTGGTACAGGACTCGATGCGCTTCCAGATAAAAATCCTCTGGCCGCAGGAACTCCATGACTACATACAGGGACTGGCTGTCAAGGAGAATGGAACCCAGCACCGCCTGTTCGGCCTCCAGGTTCTGGGGCGGAACTTTTTCTAACAGCACGCTCACTGCTTCACCCCCACCCGGGACGGCTTCAGTTGGTTATTAACTGCTTACCTGGGGGATGGCCTCCTGGATACTGGCCACCGGGATGATCTCGATTCCCTTAATATCGGCGGGAATATCCGTCCGGTTCTCCTCCGGCACCAGCACCTTCTTGATTCCGGCCTGCCTGGCCCCAAAGATCTTCTCCAGCAGGCCGCCCACCGGATGGACCTTGCCCTGGATAGATATTTCTCCAGTCACCGCCACATCCTGCCGCAGGGGCTGCTTCTTTATGGCGCTCCAGATGGCCAGGCAAATGGCGGCTCCGGCTGATGGGCCTTCGATATTGCCACCGCCTACCACGTTAACGTGCAGGTCGTAATCACGGATATCCTCGCCGGTAAGGTTGCGGATCACCGCGGCCGCGTTAAAAACTGAATCCCGGGCCATGCTGCCGGCCGTTTCATTAAAGCGGATCTGCCCGTGCCCGACTTCTGCGGCCGGGAAGGTGATGGCCTCGATCTCGATCAAAGAGCCGACAAACCCGGCCACTCCCAGGCCGAAAATCCGCCCGATCTCAGCCGCGTCACTGGCCCGGGGTACGTTGTACGGGGTCAGCCGGGCGTTTTGAATGACCTCGTGGACATGAGCGATGCTGATTATTGGGCGGCGCCGGCGGCGGCTATCGTATCGGGCCAGGCTATAGGCGTCGGCCAGGAGGTTGATGGCCTGGCGGCCCTCGATGGTATATTCGCTTACTATCTCAGGCACCTGGGGCTCCAGCTCCACCCTGAGCTTCCGGGCCGCCTGCCGCACAATAATTTGAATATGCTCCGGCGTAAGGGGCTCGAAGAAAACCTGGGAGCAACGCGAACGCAAGGCGCCGGAAATCTCCTCCGGGTCGCGGGTGGTAGCGCCGATGAGGACAAAGTCGGCCGGGGCCCCTTCCTGGAACAACTTGCGGATGTACTGGGGTACCCGCTCGTCGTCGGGGTCGTAGTAGGAGGAATCAAATTCCACCTTCTTGTCCTCCAGCACCTTCAGCAGCTTATTTAGCAGCAGCGGGTCCATTTCCCCGATCTCGTCAATGAAGAGGATACCGCCATGGGCCTCCGTGACCAGGCCTAGCTTGGGCTCGGGAATGCCGCTGTCGGCCAGATCCCGCCGCGCCCCCTGGTAGATGGGGTCGTGTACCGAACCCAGGAGGGGATTGGTTACTTCCCGTGGGTCCCAGCGCAGGGTGCTGCCATTGACCTCAACCAGGGGGGCCGTCTTTCTAAAGGGAGCGCTGGGGAGTTTCTTAGCCTCCTCCATGGCAATCCTGGCCGCCGTGGTCTTGCCGACGCCGGGGGGACCGTAAAGGATGACGTGCTGGGGAAAGGGGCTGGCTATCTTAGCGATCAACGCCCGTAGGGCCCGTTCCTGGCCCACGATTTCCCGGGCCGATTTGGGCCGCAGTACTTCCAGGATCGAGCGATTCAGCTTGATCTGGGACTGCTTTTCCAGCAGGGCCAGCTTCTTGAGGGTCTGGGCATTCTCCGGACCGGCGCTTTCCCTGATAAGCTGCTCTTTGATCTCGTTAATGTAATCTTCATGCCGCTCATGCATGCGGTCCGCGACCCGCCGCTCAATTTCGTCCTCCACCGAACGCCGCGCCAGGAAATCGGCAATTTGCTCCTGCAGATCATTGAGGATGCCCTCAATGTCTTCTTCTTCCGGCATCCGGTCCAGGGTAGGGTCCTCATAAACCAGTTTTTCCAGGGCCAGTACCCGCTCCTCCAGGTGGTCGGAACGCAATAGCTTGAGAGCGTCCACCTTGCTGGCCTTGAGCACCAGTTGATCGGTGCCGTAAACCTGAGACAGTATGCCAAATAAAGCCGCTACCCGCCGGCTGAGAATCTCCTTTTGCGACAGCCAAGGATCTTCCGGCGCGATATTCTTCATCCCCATCACCCCAACTCAACGCAGAGTTCCCGCCTCGCGGCAGCATCCTCAAGGAAACCCCAGTCACCGTACTGTAAAACGCCGTTAGCGAAGACTCCGAGGCCGGCTCCCCGTTCCCCCGGCTCCGGTTATCCTGGACCCACTGGCCACCGACCACGAGTGCCTGCGGCCAGCAGTCGCCTCCTAAACCGAGCCCCGGCGCAGCCGGACCCGGTCAGGCCGCCGTAACCCGTACTGTGATCCGGGCGATAACTTCGGGGTGCAGCCGCACCACCGCCGGGTATTCCCCCACCAGCTTGACCGGCCCTTCCATCTCAATCTTCCGTTTGTCCACGGCAATCCCGAACTGGAGAGCAATAGCCTCGCTGACTTCCCGGTTGGTTATCCCCCCGAAGAGCTTGCCCCCGGCCCCGGCCCGGGCCTTTATCTCCACCGCGGCCCCTTCTAGCCGGGATCGCCATGCTTGCGCCTGCTCGATCTGGCGGGCATCCTTTTTTTCCCGGGCTTGTTTCTGCTGCGCAAACTGCTCCACCACGCCGGCCCGGGCCGGAGCAGCCAGCCCCCGGGGCAAAAGGTAATTACGGCCGTAACCTTCGGCCACTTCCACCACCTTACCCCGCGGGCCCAGGCCCCCGACATCTTTAAGCAAGACGACTTTCATCCGTTGCCCTCCTTGGTGAGGCGCCCGCGAAAATCCACCAGCGGGTCAAAGGCCCCTAGAATAGCCAAGATCAGCACGAGGAATGGCAGATTAAGCAGCGCCACCAGCAAAACAATATTCTTGAGGAACAGCGGCACCGGCAGATAAAGATAGAAAGTAACCGCGACTGCCGTGCCGATAACCAGGAGCAAAGGCAGGTACAGCAGCATGATATTCTGACCCCAGACCAGCGGCCAGCCAACCCCGTAGAAGTCGCCAGCCAACATCAGCGCCAGCCCGGCTATTACCCCCCAGGCCAAGTACCACGGGACTCGCCAATAAGTAAAAGGGGGGAGAAGGCGTACCCCCACTCGCAGCCGGAGCAAGACTACCCGGGCCAGGAAACAAGCCAGCACGGCGGTCAGGGCCACTTCCAGTAAGGTCAGGGCCGGCACCACGTTGGTAACAAAGTGGATGGTCGTTTCCAGGGTGTGGCGCAGACTATCTACGTTTACTCCCTGTTCCCCGAGGCTCTTGAGCAGGCCGCTCTCCTGGTAAAACTGCCAGGTGGGCTCCAGGCTGGCCGCTACCTCCTGCCGCAGCGCTGCCCAGAGCCGGACCACCTGCGGCAGGGCCAGGACGACGCCCAGAAAGCCCAACCCCACCCCCCAGGCCACGGCCGTCCCGACTGCGGCCCCGGCGGCCAGAAAATACCCGTACGCGGCCCCGGTAGCGGCCATGCGGGCGCCCCAGTACAGGGCCATGGGCAGCCCGCCACCTCCCAGGAAAAGCACCGCCAGAGCCGTGGCGGCAGCTACCAGGCCAAAAAATATCCCCCGCCGTCCGGTGAGGGTGCTGATCAGGGCGATCCCGCCCAGCGTCGCCAGGATAGTCGCAATCCCGCCATACATAGTCAGCACCAGCACTGTCCCGGCCACCCAGCCACAGGCCAGGGCCATTCCGGTCGGCGCTAGCCACCCCGGGAGCAGCCCCTTGTCCCGCCGTTCAGGCATCATATTATTCGGCACGGCAAACCGCATTCCTTTACGTATTTCTTCCCAAAATTGATAGGGAGCGCCGGCGCTCCCTATCAAGGCCACTATTCAGACGTAAAAGGCAGTAGCGCCACGTGACGCGCCCTCTTGATGGCTACCGTCAACTGCCGCTGGTGGCGGGCACAGTTGCCGGTAATACGCCGGGGCAGGATCTTGCCTCGCTCGGTGACATACTTACGCAGCCGGCCCACGTCCTTATAGTCAACTTCAGGTATTCTATCCACGCAAAAAGAACAGACGCGCTTGCGCCCCTTCCGTTTATCCCTGCGCATTTAATACCTCCTAGATATATGTTGCCGCCTCCCCTACGGCTGGACGAAAACGGCCATACACAACCCGGCACCGGCACCACCGTCAGAAGGATGGAAACAGGCGGGGCAGAAACAGAGAGACGTAACTACTAAGGCCACCGCCTATCACCGCCGCCGTCAGCGGCCGCGCCGACTTTCGCGAAGCCTAATAACCCGGACCAGCCGGAACCAAACGCTGCCGCGCGCTTTTCTTTCCACTTGGCGAAGATACGTTCGGGCCTAGGGGCCTAGAAGGACAAATCCTCGCCGCTATCCAGGTCGCTGTCCAGGTCCAGTTCCTCCAGGCCGCTGCCCACCTCGTCAAAGCCCATGTCTGCCGCCTGCGGCCGCCGGCTGTCCAGGAAGCGCACGTCGCCGGCGACCACTTCGGCCACCTGCCGCCGCTGCCCGTCTTTTCCCTCGTAGGAGCGAACCTGGAGCCGGCCGTCAATGGCCACCAACCGGCCCTTGGCCAGGTTATTGGCACACGTCTCGGCTAGTTTGCGCCAGGCGACCACGCGGATGAAATCCGTATCCCGCTCCCCCTGCTGGTTAGCAAAGGACCTCTGGACAGCCACGGTAAAGTTGGCCACCGCCACCCCGCTGGGTGTGTATCGCAACTCCGGATCCTGCGCCAGCCGGCCAATCAGGATAACCTTGTTTAACATGGCCTGCACCACCCGTATTCGGTATTACTCGTTAGCCGCCTTTTCCTCTGTGGCGGCGTTCGTCTCCTCTTCGCCGGCTTCTTTGCGGTCTTCCTTACGCAGCATCAGGTAGCGGATAACTTCCTCGCTCAGTTTCAATACCCGTTCCAGTTCCTGGCTTACCGCCTGTTCACCCGCAAAAAGCACCAGCACGTAATAGCCTTCGCGATATTTGGCTATCTCGTAGGCCAGGCGGCGTTTGCCCCAGGGCTGGGTCTTCAGTACCTCGCCGCCGTGGCTGGTGATAACCTCCGCTAATCTGGCCATGGCCGCCGCGGTAGCCTCTTCCCCCAGGTCAGGCCTGAGGACATAGAGAACCTCATAGGTCCGCAACAGCTTCCACCTCCTCCCTTCGGACTTACGGCCCCTGACGGGGCAGGGAAGCAAATACTGGGCATATTATAGCACAACAAACCGGGCCAGCCAAGGGCCCTGGCCGCGCCAAGAAAAAATAATTTTCGCACCTGACATTTCGACAGATTGCTCCCCCCGGGCGTAGTATACTTCCCCCCGGTTCGATACTTTAATGCTAAAAGCTTCTTATTTTGTCAGGGGGATCCTTTAGTGAAGGTAGGCATTATTGCTTGCGGGAAGTACTGGCACACCGGCTGCCCCGGGCTAAACTCCCACATCCTTTGCTTCGATGCCCTGCGGGATAAACAAGGGCCGTTGGGGGGGATTCCCGAGGCCCGTTTGGTCTCTTACCGTCCCTGTCCCGGCTGCCCCGGGAGTGGCCTGAAGGAAACAGCCCGGCAGATGCTCCAGGAAGACGGAGTAGAAATCATCGCCTTTGGTTCCTGCTGCTTCCTCCTGGAGAATTGCGCCACCGTGCACCAGGTCGCAGCGGAAATCAGCGCCGAAATGGGCTGTTCGGTCGTCCTTGGCAGCTATCTCAAACCTAACAAGAAACTGGACGCCCTGCCCCGCCTGTACCTGCAGGGACTCACGGAGCACCGGCCCACGTACCTGCGTTTCCTGAACTACTGCTCATGGCTGGCCGCCACCGGCCCGGCAGGTGCCGGACAAAAACAGAACCAGGGGCCCGACGAGCCCGTATCCCGGGGAGTTAACTCTCGGCCCTGGTCATGGTGACTTTAACCTGTTTTTCCAACTGGGCCCGCGGCAACCAGATCAGGTGCCCGCATCCGAGGCAGCGCAGGCGAAAATCCGCGCCTGTGCGCAGGATTTCCCACCGGTTGCTGCCGCAGGGGTGCGGCTTACGCAGTTCAATGATGTCGCCAGCACAATACCGTTGCGGCATGGCCGGCTACAGGGTAGTAACCTTGCTGGCGGTCAGGAGGCTGGTGACAATGGCATACATGTTGGTCACCCGACCGACACAGAGCTTTTCCTTCAAATGGTAGTAGTCCAAACAGGTGCCGCAAGCGCTTATCTCTACGCCACCCTGCTCCAGCCGCATCAGACTATCAAGCACCGGTGAGCCTTCGCAGACCAGCTTGACTCCGCTGTTGATAAAGGTCAAGCTCTGGGGCAGCGCCTCGCTTTCCGCCAGGGTACCCAGGAAACTCTGCATCAGCACCCGTCCTAGTTCAGCTTCGCCGTGGCCCAGGGTATCGGAAGTTACCAGCACCACCTGGGTATTGATAGCGGACACCCGGGTGGCCAGTTCCGGTACTTCCAGGTCACCCTGGCCGGAGATGTAAATGTGGTAGCCCCCATCCCTTTCTTCCACCCGCGCCCGCCGGCCCTGGCTGAGGATAAACTTCACCACGTTATCCCGCGCCGCCTCGTTGTCAACAATGGTAACCAGGTCTTCCGCCCCTGTTTCCAGGGCTTTTTTGGTAGCCACCACTGGCTGGGGGCAAGCCAGCCCCCGCGCGTCCACCACCTGCATTTTCATTCCCCCCCGGACCGTTATCCTTATTCCCCGAGCTTTTCCGCCTGCCAAAAGGCCTGATAGGCCCGGCTGGTGTAGTAGATATCCACCTTGCTGGTAACCTCAAAGGGAGAGTGCATGCTCAGGACTGCCACCCCGCAGTCCACTACCTCCAACCCCAGGTTGGCTAAAAACTGGGCAATGGTGCCGCCGCCTCCCTGATCCACTTTGCCCAGTTCCCCTATCTGCCAGACAATCCCTTCGCGGTTAAAGAGCCTCCGCAGTCGCGCCAGGTACTCAGCATGAGCGTCGTTGGCGCCGAACTTGCCGCCAGAACCGGTATATTTGGTCAGGACCACACCTCCACCCAGCCGGGCGGCGTTTAATTTGTCCATGACGCTCTCGAACGTGGGGTCCAGCGCCCCGTCAACATCTGCCGAAAGGGCCGCCGAGGCAGCGAAAACTTGGCGCAGGGAACTGGGGCTGTCGTCACCCAGGGTGAGGCGGTTAAGGTCGGCCACCATTTGTAGCGGTATCGGCCCCTGCGCCCCGGTATTCCCCATGCTGCCGATCTCTTCCTTGTCGGCAAAAAAGGCTAACGCCGTATGGCGCGGCGCCGCCATCCCGAGGATGGCGTGTAGCATGGCGTAAGCGCAAACCCGGTCATCCTGGCCATAAGCCCCCACCATACTGCGGTCCAGGCCGACATCCCTGGCCTTCCCGGCCGGAACCACCTCTATTTCCGCGGTTAAGAAATCTTCTTCGATCAGCCCGTACTGGCGGTGCAAGTAATCCAGCACGGCCAACTTCACCCGGTCCTTGATTTCCTCATCTCCGGCGTAGGGGATATGTCCTGCCAAGACATTGAGGCATTCGCCTTCAATGGCTTCCTTCAGCTTCTTCTCCGCCTGCTCCTTGCCCAGGTGGGGCAGCAAATCAGTGATGGTAAAGACCGGGTCATCCTCTTTCTCCCCTAGGGCTAGTTCTATCCGCCGGCTATCGGCCAGGATAACCACGCCGTGGAGGGCCAGCGGCATAACCGGCCACTGGTATTTCTTAATACCGCCGTAGTAATGGGTTTTGAGCAGGGCCAAATTGCCCCCCTCGTATAGGGGATTGGGCTTTAGGTCCAGGCGTGGAGAGTCGATATGGGCTCCCACCAGGCGCAGACCGGCACTCAAGGGATCCCGGCCGCAGATCCCCAGCACCACGGCTTTGCCCCGGAAAGTGCGGACGAACTTTGTTCCCGGGGCAAACTCCTTGCCCTCCAGTTCCTCCCAGGGCACGAAGCCGCTGGCCAGGGCCCGTTGGCTGATAGCATTTACCGCTTCCCGCTCCGTCTTGGCCTGGTTCAGGAAATCCTTATAGTCTTCCCCCAGGCGGAAAACTTCATCCCATTGCGGGGTCCCTTTGACCTTATCCCAACCAATGATAGCCTTGCGTTCCAGCATCTCCTGTAATTTCTTTCCCGGACTATCGTTTTTTTCCACCAAACGCGATTCCTCCATATCGGCTGTGGCAAATTTCCCGGCGACTGGGCCAGCACCTCAACCCCCGGTTAAGGCCGCCAGTTGCCCGGCCAGAAAAGTATACCCTCGCATCAGATAAGGCGCCACTGTAGAACTGGCCATGGCCTGGGCCATGCCCCCGGTATCCGGGGGCAGGATTATCGCCACAAGGCTGAGGACAGTTCCCAGAACCAGCACGGCCACTGCCGCCCCGACCACCAGACCGGCCAACCGGTTAACAGCGCCTAACGGAGTATGCCCGAGCAGGCCGGTCAGCAACCCGGCCAGCCAGCGGACAACCACTACTACCACCACAAGCAAAATAACGAAGGCCAGGGCGGTAACCACAAAGGCAGCCGCCTCTCCTGTCGGCCCAGCCCCGCCGGCGGAAGCCAGGGCCGGCAGGTGTACACCGGGGAGCACTGGCGTTTCCGGCGCTGGCAGGCTCTCCTGCCACCACCGGGCCAGGACAGCGCGGAGAGCGAACTGCCGGTCCAGCCAGGTGGCCAGGGCCGGGCTGTAGCGCCAGGCCGCCACCAAACCCACTAGGTAGCTGGCCATTCCGGCCAGGGTCCGCAAAACGCCGCGGCGGTAGCCCTGCCAGGCGGCCAGCAGCAGCATGATAAGCAGAGCGATATCGAGGTAATTCACGGGCTTACGGCCGGCCCCGAGAACGTAACTCCTTCCCAGGCTCGCGCGCGGTGGTCCCTGGCGCGGCAGGGTTGCTCCGGGCGAACCAGGCCGACGCTCGGCAGAGACCACTTAGAGACTACTTGCTGGCTAGGAAGCTGGGTAGAGTAACGGTCGGGCCAGCCCCACCTCCTCCGGCCTATGCGTATGTCACTTGAAGCTGTGTTGCGCATCAGGAAAGGCGCCGGTACGTACTTCTTCAGCATATTCCGCCATGGCATGGACAATGATCTCCCGCACATTAGCATACCGCTTGACAAATTTAGGCACGAACTTTTCAAAGAGCCCCACCAGATCATGAAATACCAGCACCTGCCCGTCACAGTCCGGGCCGGCGCCAATGCCGATGGTAGGAATCAACAAGGCTTTGGTTATCTCAGCTCCCAGCGAGGCCGGCACGCATTCCAGCACCAGGCTGAAGGCACCCGCCTCCGCCAGGGCCTCAGCCTGCCCGGTGATGCGGCGGGCATCATCAGAATCCTTGCCCTGCACCCGGTAGCCTCCCAACTGGGTGGCCGTCTGGGGGGTGAGCCCTAGGTGGGCCATCACCGGAATGCCGGCTTCAACCACGGCCCGCACCGTTTCCACCACCCACGGGTTGCCCCCTTCCAGCTTAACCGCGTCTGCCCCTCCTTCCTTGATAAGGATCCCGCAGTTGGCAATGGCCTGCTCCCGGCTGATATTGTAAGCCATAAACGGAAGGTCAGCCACCACGAAGGTGTTCCGCACAGCCCGGGTTACGGCTTTAGTATGGTGCAACATATCTTCCATGGTAACCGGGATCGTGCTTTCCAGGCCGAGGACGGTCATCCCCAGGGAGTCGCCCACCAGGATCATATCCAGGCCGGCTTCCTCGACCATGAGGGCCGTGGGGTAATCGTAGGCCGTAAGCATCGTGATCTTGCGGCCTTCCTTTTTCAAGCGCATGAAATCAGGGATGGTTAGCTTGTCTTTAGGCAATCCTGTTCCCTCCGTTCCCAGGGGCGTTTATTAGGGCTTCCGGCTGACCCAGGCCGGGAATTCTGCAGCCTGCTCATAGGCCTAGCATATCTTTCTAAGTGCGAAAAAATGTAACCTGTGACCGTGACCTGGCTAGTGTCCTGGCAGTGCGCCAGTAGAAGGACACATATACCTTTCTCCATAAAGGCGGAAAATCCTGTTTTTGGCAATAAAAAAATAAGCACTCGGATACGCTATGCAGAAAAAAAGAGCTGCGCCAGCGCAGCCCTTTCTCCCGCAGTTTGGAGGCTGGAGGGTGGACGCCCAGATTTAAATTGAAAGTGGCGCAGCCACTTTCTACGAGCTCCAACTTCCAACCTCTAATCTCAGGACAGACCCTCATACCGGGGCTCGGCGCCCCGGCACCATCAGAAGCATGAAATTGACAGCGAGGGTAGCGGCCGCCACTGTATGGCCCCCGGTTTCAGCGCGAAGAGGCCTCACCGGCAGCGACCTCTCTCCCGGACACCGCTTCTTCCCCGTAAAAACTCAACTCCACCGTCTCGGTGAGAACGTCGGCATAACTGAAGGAAACCCGGCGTTCGCTGTCACCCTGCTCGTCCAGCTTGATGACAAAAATATTGGGGTAGGTCTTTTCCAGGATGCCAACCCGCTCTACAATCTGCCTCCTACCCCGGTTTGCCCTCAACTTTATCCGCTGGCCTACCCAGCCCTCCAGGTCATGCCGAATTTCCGCCAGCGCCTTTTTTGCTGCCAAACGACCACCCTCTTTCGCTTATGCTATTATTATACCAGCAATGGCCGATAGTGTCAACCTAACGCGGCGCCGGATTGTTCTCTGTTTCACATAGTTAATACCCTCTCCTTGCCCTCAGGTGTGCCGTCATCTCCCGACACACGCCGGCACAGATAGAAAGAGTTCTGTCGTGCACACGCATCAGTTCCGTCACTGGGCCGCCATCAATGCTTCCTCGGCTGATGCCACCAACAACGAAAGAAGGCGCTGGCGCCGACCGATCCCTGCTGCCTTCGCAGTATCGCGCTTTTTCCGCCTCTGGAGAGAAATAAAAGGGGCGTGCTGACCGCACCACCCCAGTATATGCCTGATATGGATATGGCGGAGAGAGTGGGATTCGAACCCACGAGGCAGCTTTCAGACCGCCTACTCGATTTCGAGTCGAGCGCCTTCAACCACTCAGCCATCTCTCCGCGCGCGAAAAAACTCCTGCACCACTTGCTGGCACTCCGCTGCCAGCACCCCGGCCCGCACCGCCACCCGGTGATTCAGCCACGGCGAATGAATAACGTCGTAAACAGAATCACACCCGCCGCCCTTGGGGTCCGGCGCGCCATAAACCAGTGCCCCCAGCCGGGCCTGCACCATGGCCCCGGCGCACATCACACACGGCTCCAGGGTCACGTACAGCGTCACGTCATCCAGCCGCCACGTGCCAAGCCTCCTTGCGGCCTGGCGTAGAGCCAGCACCTCCGCGTGGGCTGTAGGATCGCCTACCAGTTCCCGGAGGTTATAGGCCCGGCCCAGGATCACTTGCCCCCTGACAGCTACCGCGCCCACCGGAACTTCGCCCAGGGCCAAGGCCTTATGGGCCTCCCCCAGGGCCATATGCATGAAGTACTCGGCGCCAACCCCGACCATACCGGCGACACTGCCCACCTACCTGGATTCGCTGCGACCAACGTCCCTGGCAACCCTGCCCCTGGCACCATTCATTTTAACATGCCGAGGACTTCTTGACAAGGGCCCTGCAGACCAGGCAAGCAGCGGCCGAACCTGCCCCTGGTTCCGGACGGGCCTGGGCTTCACCAGGAAATTGCAGCGACAGCACTGAAACCGTCCTGCGCCGGTTCGGACCTGGTTTTGGTGGTGGCACTGGGGGCAAATAACCGCAGTATAGCGCCCAAGGGCCGGGACAACCCAGCTTGCCCCCCACCCGGCCAGGAATACCGCCAGCCCTCCGAGAACCAGCCATACACCCAAAGGCATAAAGATAACGGTAATATTGGCCAGGGCGGCAGCCCCGATAAGAAAGGCGGCGGCCCAAGTGCCTACATCCCGTAGCCAGTCTCGCATTCCTTCACGGGTAGCGAGGTAAGCATTACTCCTAAAAGCTACCTCTCTTGTCCCAAAGGATGCACGCCGCTGCCCGCAACTGGCTGTAACAGCTCCCTGCCGGGACGGCAACCCCAGTTTTCTGACCTCGGCTTGGCGATCTGACTTTGGAACCAGGCGAGATTGGATCCCAGGCCACATAACCTCACCACCAGGGAAAAAATTATGAGAACTTCACGCTGCTCCGGCGCCACCAGCAGACGGATGAGAATGCGCGAGGAGGCGGGATGGGTGAGAGGTTTCGAAATTTGAATCCGGAATTGGCGCAAGTGGTTCCTACGAGTTCCCCACCTCTCACCTCCCACTTCTCACCTCTAGAAGAAGGAGTGCGTACACTTTACCCCGTTACAAGCAAATACCACTTGCCGGGTTTTCTCGGGAACGCTAGGGCACGAGCAAATCCCTCTCTCTGACAATAGCCCTGCGAAAAAGCTCTAGATGGAAGCGTACCTGCGCTCTTGTCTGGCTTGGGCCACCTTTTCCTCGACGGCCTCGCGGCCCAGTCTCCTGATCTGCAGGGCACTGTACACCGAATAGAGATAAATAGCCCAGACGGCGCCCACCAGCACGAAAACCAACCACCCTCCCAGGAACGGGACCTCCAACCTCGCAACCGGCTCTACCAGCGGCCCTGCCGCTACCAGTGGGAACGTGGCAGCCCCTTCTGCCGCCGGAATATCAGCCCCGGCGGCAACCTGGGCTACCAGCTTCACCTCTCCCTCGGTGGCCATGGGCCAGTAATCAATTTCGGCCATACCCTCAGCGTTGGTCGTAGCCTCCCCCAAATACATGCGCCCGCCGATGAACAAATCGGTTTCCTCGTAAAACCTAACTTGCTCGCCATCCACTGGCTCGCCGCCGGCCGTAACCCAGGCCTTCAGTCCGGTTTTCTCCCCCCTGACAACCTCTGCCGGCAGCATCAGTTTGACCTGGAGCCCCTTATCTCCCTGCGTGGCGGCACCTGCCACCGCCCCTTTCCCGCCCGTAGCCACTGGAGTCTCGGACCGGCCACCCTGATCTGTCAGACCGGCGAAACTAAAACTGTTCTGTTTAAAGGCTTGGCCGAAATCATTCAGGCTCGGCACCTGGCTATGACAGAGGTTACAACCTCTACTGCTAAGGTTCGCCGGCGCCCGCGAAAGAAACTCCGGCCTTGCCATGGCGACTGAAGGCAGCACCAGGCCCAAAGCCACCACCAGTCCGAACAGGATACAGATCACAGCTTCCATCCGCCGACTATAAGGAAAACCACGCACCATTGCTTCAGCCTCCCTTTATGCACGAAGACTAAATTGAAACTCGCGCCCTGAGTCACCGCTTGTCTCGGTCACTTCCCAAACGGTGATTACCGGGAAGAAACGGAAGAAAAGGAGTACCACCAAGATAAACCCGGCAATACCGGCTATGGTGATCGTCCATTCCGCCAGGGTGGGGCTGTATTGACCAAGGGTAAAAAAGGGCATTAACGGCACCTGCAACGTAGGCACCACCAAGAGGTAGCTTTTCTTGATCCACATGGTCACGATAATCAAGATAGAGGCGATGGTCAGGCCAGCCACATTACGCGTTTTGGGCCAGCACATTAAGGCCACCGGTATGACTATCCCGCCGAAGATTGAAAACCAAAACAGCATAGCCTGCCCTCCGGTGAAAAGCAGGGAGAGCAGTCCCACTTCGTGTTCCTCCAGCTTATAGGCACCGGGAAGGAGTTCGGCAAAGGAGAAATAAGCGTAGGCCAGGGTAAGGCCCAGGAGCAGCCATCCCAGTTTGGAGTACTGTAGCGGTGTTATGTAATTTTCCAGGTGGAAGGCACGGCGATAGACGCTCATAAATATGATGACCATAGCCACCCCGGAAAGAAAAGCACTGGCTACGAAATAAGGAGCAAGGATGGTGCTGTTCCACCCGGGCCGTATGGTCATCGCGTATATCCAGGCAGTAACCGAGTGGACTGACACCGCGACCGGAATTATCGTTACCGTCATAGCGCCAATGGCCTTTTCCAGCCTCTCCCGCTGGGCCGGAGTGTCCTGCCAGCCCAGGGCTAAAAGGGTGTAGAGTTTGCGGCGAGCGGGTGACACCACCTGGCCCAGCCGATCACGACACAAGGCGATATCGGGGATCAAGGGGAGATAAAGATAAATTAGACTGCCAACCAGGTAACTGGTGATGGCAATTACATCCCAGATTAATGGAGACTGGATGCGCCCGTAAATAAATACGTTCAGCAGGCGATCCGGCCGTCCCATATCTACGACAATCATGGCCGCCGCCCCGAGCAAGGCCGCGCCAGTAATTACTTCTGCCAGTCGGGTAACTGGCACCTGCCAGGTGTTTCCCGTTACTCGAAGCACCGCCGACAGGAAGGTCCCGGTGAGGCTAATACTGACAAAAAAGATAAAGGTGCTAATATATAGTCCCCAGAAAACCTGGTCCCTCATGCCGGTAACAGCCAGCCCCTGCCGTAACTGGCCTGCCCACGAATAGATCCCCCAGGCTACCAGGGCCGCCAGGATAACCACGACCAGGTTATAACCCCACCCCGGATGGAGCAGCGGAGCCAGAAGCGGGTCTTCTGCCTTTGCCTTCCGCGCCATCTTACCCACGAGCTTCCCTCCCCGACTCTTGCCCGTGGCCGGGCAAATAATACACCCTGGGCTCAGTCCCCAGTTCTTCCTTGTAGCGAAAAGCATTATTTTCGGCCAGGGTCTTGCTCAGGGACAACACCTCTCTGGTGTTAGTGATCACATCCCTCTCTTTATCCCCGAAGTACAAAGCGCCCCGCGGACAGGCTCCGGTGCACATGGTTGGCATCCCGATCTCAAGGAAATGGGCACAAAACACACACTTTGCTACCGTGCCCTTGATGGGCGGCACCGGGTATTCAGGCGAGTACTCGGCAAATACGTTCTTGGGGGGCTCCGCCTCCTTCCAGTTGAAATAGCGGCGCTGGTACGGGCATGCAGCCATGCACAGACGGCAGCCAATACATCTTCTGTGGTCAATCAAAACCAAGCCGTTCTCATTATGGTAGCTTGCTCCCACTGGACAAACATTAACGCACGGCGCGTTTTCACAATGCATACATGGGAAGGGCATCCAATAACTACTGCCGCCTTCCCCTTCAACCCTGCTGACCTTGATCCATTCCTGGCCCTCCAAGGGATGATAAGTGCTACGGCAGACTTCGGTGCAAGCCGGCCCGGTCTTCCGACCTTCGCAACCGTCGCATTTCTTCAGGTCAACGACCCTTACCCACTGCCTGGTCAACTTCTTTTTTTCGGAGGCGGCCAGGGCTTCGGTCGCCGGGCCGCCCAGCCGAGCCAAAAGCGGGGACACGGCCAGACCCAAACCGGCCATACCAAGGCCGCGCAGAAACCCTCGCCGGGAAGTAGGCATCAGCCCCTCACCCCTTATGCGATTTTGACGAAATCCGCTGGCATAGCGCGCCATGTCTGTTAGCGCATATTAACTACTTCTGTGCCGGGATAGTTGCGTTATCAGCCCGGCACTTCGTCAGCGGTTTACCGAGAGATCTAGCCTTAGGTACCTAAGCTATTCTCACATGCTGTTTAGATGAAAGTAGCATATTCTGCGCAGGAAGTCTATCGGGCTATTTACGTACTTTACTGAGGGCTAAAGCCCATCAATGATGGGATGAATATCCTAGATCTATGTCCCACTACAGAAATGCGCTGGATACAAAACAAAAAAGCCCAACCCCTTGTGTGGGCTGGGCTGAATCTATTGCCTAAGAGACAGCCTAACTGGCCGGACCAGGAAGCCCTTGGTAGGCCTCCACCAGCCCGGCGCCAATAGCATAGCGAACCAGCTCCGCCGTATTGTGGTGCCCCAGCTTTTTCATAATGTTAGCCCGGTGAGTTTGTACCGTGCGCAGGCTAAGGCCCAACGCTTGAGCAATTTCCTGGGTCGAACTGCCTTCAGCGATGCGTTTCAGGATCTCTCTTTCTCGAGGCGTGAGGGAAGCGACGGCGCCTTCAGGCTGTTCCACCTTCTGGCTGGATAGGCGGGACACCAGTTTGGTGGCCACGGGAGGATAAAGAAAGGATTGTCCTTCGGCCGCGCAGCGAATGGCGGAAATGAGGTCCTGTTTCGCCGCAGTCTTCAAGATATAGCTTAAGGCTCCGGCACTGAACATCTCCATAATGTACTCATCAAAATCATACATGGTCAGGGCTACCACCTGGACCTCAGGAAACAACTTTTTGATCTGCCTGGTGGCCTGGATGCCGTTCATCACCGGCATGGCGATATCCATCAGTACCACCTTTGGCAGTAGCTGGCCCGTCTTTTCCACCGCTTCTTGACCGTTAGTGGCTTCGCCTACGATGACAATATCATCCTGAGAGTGCAGCAGTTGCGCTATGCCTTCCCGGACCAGGGTATGGTCATCAACCACTAATACCTTTATAGTATTCATCCTAACTCCTCCCGGGGCTATTATACCAAGTAGGCTGCCTCGGGGCAAATATTTTCTCTTGTGATAGATGCCCAAGACATATTGGGCAAAAACAGCAACGGCAGCCAGCCGCAAATGCCGGGAGGGCAGAAACCCCCTATTCCTTTGTCGCAGAGACAGCCGCCAGGAAAGCGAGCAGCCGGTCCAACTCGGCCTCGGTAAGGAAGGAGTAATGCAACATAAGAGAAGATTTACCACGGAAAGCCGGATTAACCAGGTATTCTCTAACCCACGCCTTTCCCCGGCGGGAAACTTCACCAGCCAGGTCCGGACCGGCAGGAGTCCCCCACCCGTTGAGCTGGTGGCAATTAGGGCACCCGTATTTAAAGTAGATATCCATACCCTGCTTTACTTCCTCAGTCATAGCGGTTTCCTGCAATAAGGCTGTACGCAGGGGGTAGCTGGCGCCAACATCGCTGAACACCAGGACAAGAACTCCTAGAACACTGCAGAAGCCGAGGGTCCAGGCTAACCTCCTCCTACCCTTCCCACGGAAAAGAGGGGTTTCGAGCGCCAAAGCGCCGATCAAGCTCAGGCTAACTAATGCGAACCAGCCCAGGCTCACTTCCTTCATGGGAAACACTTCTACCCCGCCTCCTTAACTCTCTCCCTCTGGATGGGGACCTCGATAATTACTTCAGTACCCTCTCCCGGAGACGAAGATATGTCAAGGCTCCCACCCAGCATACCGATGCGCTCCTTCATGCCGACGATACCCCACTTATTGGTCACCGGCAAACTGGCGGGCATGAACCCCTGGCCATTGTCCTGGGTAATGATGCGAATCCGGTCACAATTAAAGCGGAATATTATTGATATCTCGCTGGCGCACGCGTGTTTAACCACATTGGTTACTGCTTCCTGAATAACGCGGTAAATTGAAATCTCCATTGGCTCGGGCAGGCGCACCGGGTGGCCGTGGACTACAATGCTGGACTTCAGCCCGAGGGGCTCAATGCGGTTTTGCAAGTACCACTTTAAAGAAGGGATCAAGCCCAAGTCATCCAGAACAGAAGGTCTAAGGTCGGAAATAATAGTCCGCAAGCTCTCAAGGAGGGAGGCAGTGAGACCTTGAAGGTTATGTATTCTCTCCCGTGCCCGGCTGGGCAGGCAATTTTCTTCCTCCAGGATTTCCAAGTTTAACAGGAGAGAAGTTAGGGATTGACCGGTGTCATCATGTAGCTCCCTGGAGATCCTTTTCCTTTCTTCTTCCTGAGCCGCCGTAACCCTTCTCAAGATTGCTTCATTGTAATGGCGGGATGCCGCCTCCACCTGTCTTTTGCGCTGCTCAGCAATTTCCGCCACGTATCCAGCTATAACACCGGTAGCTATGAAGGCAAAGGCATTGCTCAGGAGGCTAAAGCTAACCAGCTCGACGTTGCGAAAGCCAACATCGGCATGGGTAGCCAAATGGCCAACGTGGTAGTGCGGCAGGTAAAAGTAATACTGACCTAGTAAAACGGCGGCATAAAGGCCCAGGCTCAGGAAAGCTACTACCATGGTCAGGCGGAAACCACCTATCAGTCCGGTGGCGACAACGAGTAATAGATAAAGCCAGCCGAAAGGGCTATCTACGCCCCCGGTATTTTGCAAAATGGCCGTGATTATAAATAGATCCATGGCAATCTGTATGTAACCAAGCCGCCGCGTCCAGAACCGCCGATCCAGGAAAAGGTGGCTAAAGGAATTAAATCCTACCAAGAGCAAGACTACAGCCAGCATAGGGACAATAGGATACGGAATGCTCAGGGTGGGCCGGAGTAAAAAACTGAGCAAGAACAGCAAGGCCGCGATAATCAAACGGATGCGTATCCAGGCTTCCACCCGGCTTCTGAGCTCCCACTGGAAGGCCGACTGCAGGTCGCCGGCGAAAAAGCTGGTCTTTTCTTCTTCTTCCCCCACCATCTTTTTAGCCCCCTTTCATCCGGACCTGACGGCCCTCCGGCTTGATCAGCCTATTTTGATTATAAGGTATGGCCATGAAAATAACAATACCATGATAAGTGCTCCCTGCGTTGCTGAACACCCCGCACTACCGGACAAGGCACCAGGAGCGAGACGAGAAGTGGCAAGGGGGGGCTCGACCCGGACCATTTATGACCGGACCGGTGGGCTCCCGGAGAATAAAAAAACCTGCTGGCAGCAGGTTGCCTCGTGTTACCGGCAGAAAACGCGATATTTGCTTGATGCCCGGTAGCTGCTTAGTTAGTTTGGCGGTTATCTCGCGCCGGCACCCAAGTGCACGCCCGCCTAGCCGTAGGGCTCAAAGTCAGGTAAGGCGCCGCGGATTTTCCGGGCGACACGCCCCGTTGTCCACAGGCGGCATGGGCAGGGCCGAATAGTTACGGGCCAGTTCAATTAATGGTGCGCCCGAGAGGACTCGAACCTCCGGCACGCGGTTTAGGAAACCGCTGCTCTGTCCTGCTGAGCTACGGGCGCACGGCAAAAGCGGCAATTGGCCGCTACAAAGGTAGCCACCAAACCCAACCACGCCAAGGCCGTACGAGAAACTGGCGCGCCCGAGAGGACTCGAACCTCCAACCTCCTGATTCGTAGTCAGTTACTCTATCCGGTTGAGCTACGGGCGCACATTTGGCGGAGAGAGTGGGATTCGAACCCACGATACAGGTTTTGGCCCATATAGTCGCTTAGCAGGCGACCGCCTTCAGCCACTCGGCCATCTCTCCGCACAGGCCTGACCCTATTATACCGCACCTGGCGCGATAAATCAACCTGAAGAAAAGGTTTTTTTGCAGAAGCCTGCTGGCCGTGACGGCCAGCAGTATCCAACATGGATTTTTTCTTTCCCTTGCTTTCTGCCCGTGGTATAATGACTTTGCCAGAAAGTACTTGCCGGAAAGGATTTTGCCCCTTGGCCGTCAATGTTAGGCTCTGGGAATACGAAGAAGCCATTGCGGGCGGTGAACTCAAGGAGTTAGCGCCTTTGCTCATACTGCTGGCCGAAAAGAAGCTTGGTGGCAGCCGGCGATTAGTACGGCTATTGGTCAGGACTACTTGTACTATGGATAAGCGGAGCAGAAGCGAAGGAGAACCGGAGGAGTTAGCGAAGGCCGTAGCGAAAGGTCAAATTTTCTTGCTGAACGTCAACCCGAGCTCTCACGACCGGATGCTCGACATCGCCGGGCGCCAGCGAGCACTGCAATTGCCCCGGTTGCTCGCCGAGATCGCGTACGGGTCTCAGCCTGAAAACCAGCCGCAGCCGCTCCAGGTCTCTTAATTGTTCTATTTCTTCCCTGCATTCGCTGAAATAGAACTGAGCCATAATGGCTTAGGGCGTGAATGCTAGTACTACAGCGCAAGTTTCTTTCCTAGACTTGGCGGTTATCCGGTGTCCAAGAGCGCCAGTGCCTTTTTCCGGTGCGACTGGTAGGCGACATGGTTGCGTCTCAAGTAGTAGTTCACTTCCGCCAAGGCACGGCGGACTTGAGGGGGGTCTTGGGTTAAAGTGCTCGAATCAGGCGGTAGGCTTGAGGCAGTGGTAGGACAGGGTGTTTTTTAAACCGCATCCGAATCTCGGTGATAAAGAGGTGAGCAATGAATACAAAAAGCATATATCAGTGCCAGGCATTCGAGGACCGCGCTTCATTATCGTCCATTCCCAGGTAACTCTTGCATTACCTGGTTGACCACTTCTGCCGCCAACTGCGGCTTGGTAGCAAAAGTGATATCTTCTGGAACACCACAGCGCGCGAAGCTGGGCGTGGTCTTCGTTAAACCAATTATGGGGCATATACAGCCGCCGGTCCACCAGGCCATAGCCCTTGGCCCCGGAATACCCGACGAACACGCCAGCCATGCAGTTGTCTGTTTTACCCATGACACCACAATACTGGCGGCTGACACCAGCCGAATGGGTGCCTTTCTGGCTGCGGTGTGCCTCGTGGGTAATCAGCGCACGGACAAAAGGGGAACGCGCCATGACTTCAGCCATTCTACGATCCGCTCCGTGTAGCCAGCAGGGGCGGCGTATGCTATGTAGGCTTCATCTGCAAGAGCGGCAACAAGTTCATTTCGGCGTAGGGCAGATTCCCGGGTAACGCGCCTCGGCTGCCCAATGAACCGTGACAGAAAGAGAAGGCGGCCAGCCTCGAACGCGGGCCGACATTCGGAGGGGATGCGCATAGATTCGATAGCACGCGCCGGGCAGATTGATGATGGGTTGTCGGCCGCGCAGCAGAATATGCAGGCATTCCTTTTCGATCGGCGAGTGAAAGCCGCTGATGACGGTGACGCCGTCGTCTCTGAAGCGGCGCACGGTATCGAAGGTGCGCAGAATCGCATCGCCAGGCGTCCGAGCGGAGCAGAAAAGGGCGGTCTTGTTATGAGCGAGCAGGTCCACGTTCCCGACGAGCGTTAACTGCTCGGGGGCGGCTGCACCTAATCGCTTCAGCAAGACACGCGGATAAAGGGTCTCGTCCTGTGTTATGCGGTGCACTGTCGCGAGCATAGTTACAAAAGTCCTCACTCTGTGGAGCCGTATTTCCGAAGATACTCGCGCCCTGCGCCGGTGATCTCCCAGATGCCACGGGGGGAATCGGCGTTTTGAAGTTTGGCAAAAAGGTTCTTGTCGGTATTCATTGTTCCTCCTTACACTCCGCAATTGCTTTTGTCAACGCAAAAGTGAGCCACTTGCTACTGTAAAAGTGAGCCACCTTTGCTAACGTAAAACTGAGCCACTACCACATTATGGTGGGTGGAGACCTTCCCCTCCCCGAGGGGAGGGGAAGGTCAGCGCGGCGAACAGTTGTTCTATCCGGCCTTGGCCTTTTGCCGTTGCTTTAGGCGGTATGATTCCGCGTTCATGTTTAAGATATGTGATTTGAAGGTAAGCCTGTCTACCAAAGCCGCGGCCAGCATATGGTCCCCGAAGATTTCCTCCCATTTGGAGAAGTCCAGGTTGGTGTTGATGATTACACTGCTACGCTCACTCCTTTCGGCGATAACCTGGAATAGCAATTCGGCGCCGGGGCGCGGGAAGGACACGTATGACAGCTCGTCAATAATCAGCAGGTTGACCTTGGCCAGGTCCTTCAGCATCCTGCCCAGCCTCTTTTCTGTTTGGGCTTCGGAAAGCCTGGTCACCAGGTTGGCCGCCGTGAAAAAGCGGGTGGAATAACCGTGGGTACAGGCCTTAATGCCCAAGGCTATGCTTAAATGGCTTTTGCCGGTTCCGGGGTTACCGATCATGACAATGTTTTCCCGGCGCTTGATAAATTCTCCCGTGGCCAACTCCAACACCAGGGCTTCTTCTACATGGGGCAGAGCCTCGAACTTGAATTCTTCCAGGGTTTTCTGGAAGGGGAAACGGGCAAGGGTGATCCGTCTGGCGGTCTGGCGTTCTTTACGGCTGGCAGCTTCCCGGGATAACATTTCTCCCAGGAATTCTTCATACCCCCAACCCTCGGCGGTGGCTTGGCGGATTACTGCTTGATAATCAGCGAAGGTGGGGAGCTTAAGTTCTTTGGCATACAGGGCAATAGCCGCCGCCTTGCTCATTGGAGTTCACCTGCCAGGAGGTTATCGTATACCTGCAGGTTTACCGGTTCCACCTTGGGAAAACTGGTGTCAATGGCTCCCCGGTAACTGTCAGGCGTGTCTTTCCGGTCGAGGTAATAACGCACTGCCTGGTATGTATCCTGACCGCCTTGCAAGGCCACTAAAATGGCCTTCTCCACTTCCTCAACGCCGTGGTCAATGACAAGGCCTAAAACTTTGGCCAGTTCATGATCTCCCTGGCGGGCCAAAAGGCGATCTTTCAACTCATTAAGGCCCGGGGGCAGGTTAGCCCGGCGTAAGGGGGCGGCATTGGCCAACGAGCGCGGTTTTTTCACCAGTACCGGCAGGTAGTGCTCCAGTTCCAGGCGGGTTTCGTTCTGGCCATAGAGGCGGGGATGGGTGGCCACCTCCAGGCCGTGATGGTAAACCTTCACCTGGAAGGGGTAGCCCTTGACGGTTACCGTCCGGCCCACCAGGTTTACCGGTACCGAATAGCGGTTTCTATCGAATTTGACCAGGCTCAGGTTATCTACCTCGGCCATCTTGGTAAGGGCGTACTCGAACTCCTTAACCGGCAGAGGGATCAGGTGCTGCTTTTCCACTGCCAAGGCTTCCTTAACCGGGAGGGGGTGATAGCGCAGGTGCTTGTCCTGGTAGCGCAAACACCTTTGATCCAGCTCTACTTGGAGTTCCTCCATGCTTTCCACCCGCGGCACCGGAACCATAACGTTACGGCGGATATAGCCAACCAGTTCTTCCACCAGGCCTTTTTCATTGCCGCTGCCCGGGTTGCAGAAATCGGCCCGGAAAGCATAGTGGCTTCGTAACGCCATAAAATCGTCTTGTTCGGCCTTGACGTAACGGCCCCAGCCTTCTTTGACGGCAGTTCTCAGGTTATCATAGATCAGCCGCCGGGGCACACCACCAAAGAAGCTAAACGCCTGGAGGTGGCCGGCCAAAAATGCCTCGCTACGCTGGGTAGGGAATACGGCTACATAACAAGCGCAACTGTAACAGAGCCGGTAACAGAATATCTGTACCCTGGTTTTCTGGCCGCCTATGTAAGCTACAGCTTCACCCCAGTCCACCTGGGCAGCCTCGCCAGGGTCAAACTCCAGGGGTATGAAGGCTTTGCCCCCTTCCAGCCGCAGCTCTTTCACCAGCTTGCGAACGGTAGAAGGAGCGCCGGTAAAGTCGTATTCTTCCACCAGACGCTGGTAGATGCGGTCAGCGGTGTGGCGTTGTTTCCGGGGTGCGGTTTTATCCTTGGCCAGCCATTCCCTGACCACCTCTTCCACGGGTCCGGTTACCGGGCGCTCATATCTTCGATGTTTGCCTTCCCAGGGTACGTTCTCGCCCTGGCAGTAACGTTTCACCGTATTGCGGGAAATACCCAACTTACGGGATATGGCGCGTTGGGAAAGCTTTTCTACCGCATACAGGTATCTTATTTGCTCGTAAAGGTTTATGTTGATCACTCCCTTGTCTACCCCCTGCTACTGTGAGCTTTTCCTCCAGTATACAGGGGTTATGGGGAAGTGGCTCAGTTTACAATAGCAAAATCGGCCCAAATGGCTCAGTTTGACAATATCATTACACGCAATTCTGGTGCCTGGGTGGCTCACTTTGATATTATCAATCTGAGCCAAAATGGCTCACTTTTATTTTAGCGAATGCACCGCATTCCTGCTCATGCGGTATTTGATGTTGTAGTAGTTGACAATGAAGTCCAGCTTCTCCGCCGTCAATCCGTGTGACACGCCAACGATCTCTACGCTGTAATTTTCCCCTCAGAATGGAAGTTCGTCATCAGAAGACTCCTCGATAGCTAATGGAGAAAAGGTCTTCTGCTTTTGTTGAACCGTAACGTTGGAAAAACCGAGGCAAGCGTTGACCGCATCGGCGATGTGACGCACGAACTTGGGTGCGTACCCGGGCTTGAAAGCGTGAATTTGACGCGCAACGTGGCGAGCAATGAGTCCCTTAGCCTGATCCCTGGTCTCGGGCTTAATAATGTCTCGCGCCTGTCGTTCCATATCGTCAATGGTTGAGTAACCAGAACTAGCAACTTTGATGTAGTCCTCACGTACTGCCGTTTCGAAGTCCTTGCGCAGAACCACAATCATCGTTTCCGGTTTGCTCACGCTTTTTATTACATCCCACGACTTTGAATGCAAGATTTGGTCTAATTCCAGACCAAAACAGGTAGCTAAGTTCTTGTTCGATTTGCGCTTCTTGTTGTCAGCACCGTTCTTATCTGTCCCATCATCGTCGTTATCGAAGAGCACCAACATCGGGATGTCGAACTTGCTGAACAAACGCCAGTACTTGGGGATTTGGTTCTTGCCTTGGACCGCAATAACGGACACGCCGCGCCAGTCGCAATCCAGCCCTGCTGCGGAAAGATATTCCGGCAGCGCCAATTCCTCGGTTTCGCCCTCGACGAGAATCACGAATCGGGCAAAAAAAGCCTCGTTCAGTCGGTGGTTTGACGTGCTCTTGTAGTACTCAGCGATGTTTTCAATGGTGGCTTTACCCTGTGGGACACCCGTTTGATGGCAATGCTCAACGAGGTCGGCTTTCGTTACCAGGGTTAGAACGGTGTGCTGACAGCCCTCGTTTTCTGGATCGTCAATCTTACGCACCAAACCGATGGAATCGAAGTACTCCGTGTCTACAAAGCAGCTTGACTGCGTCGAAATGATAACCTGAATCCCACTACTGGCGATCTCACGCAAGACGCGAAACAAGTTTCGCTGTGCTTGGGGATGCAGGTAGATTTCCGGTTCCTCCAATGCCAGAATGCCGCTCGCCTCTTCACCGTGTCGCCGCAGATTTAGCGCGTAGCTCCTGAGCAACGCGAGAACCGCAAGATTACGCGTTCCCTCGCCAAGTTCGTCTAAGTCTAGATCCTGTCCCCCTTGAGCCGGATCGGACGCAAGCACATGCATCGTCTTGAAGTAGTTGCTGGGCGTGAATGGCTTGAAATTCACCGACATCTTGATGGGGGCATCTGCCTGCATCTCGTTGAAGAACTCCGCGAAGTCCTGCTTAAACTCAGGAAAGCCGGGAACCAGATCAAACAGGGCGACAATCTCATTGAACTTTTTGTCGAGCTTGTCGGCGACTTCGGCACAGCGACGATGGAAGGTCTTGCGGATTTTTCCCAACAACGTCCAGTCGTAGAAAGACATATGCCGGTCAAACGACCGGTCTGCTCCCAAGAAGGTGCAGGGGAAATCCTCCTTGATATTGCCCTTGCTGCTGTAGATGGGGTTCCCAAAATTGTCCTTGTACTCGGGCCATTTGGCAGATGAGGAAAGTACGGCTGTGTAGTCGTTGTCAAAACTGAGCTTTACCACGAACGGGCGATTACGGTCTCGCAGGTAAAAGTCATGGTCCTGCATCTTTTCCGCACCGAACCATTCATCGCCGCAAATAGCGTTGATGGCCCGAATGATGTTCGACTTGCCTGCATTGTTCGCCCCCACGAGCACCAAGACTTGATCGAGCGGAAGTTCTCAATGTGGACATGTTTGAGTTTCATAGCTTTCTCACTTACTTTCCTGTTCCTCGCCCGCATCTCTTCCCATGCGGTATTTGATGTCGTAGTTGATGATGAAGTCCAGCTCCTCGTCCGTAAAGCCGTAATGCTTCGCCAGGGCGTAGTCAATCTCGTCAATAATCGGCTTGCTGAGCCGTGGATATGTGCACTGTATCTTCAGGGTGCCGAGTCGCTTGTAGTTCATCGTTAAGATATGGGAGTTTCTCTGGATGTCGTCCATCAACTTACGACTGAGTTGACGCAGCGATTCCACGATCTGTGAACGCGCTTTTCGCATGTCAAAACGGGCCGCATGTACTTCGCGTTTATTCAGGTTTCGACAGTCGGAGAAGACCGTTATTAACCAATAGAAAAGCGATGAATTCAAGATGGCCAAGAACACATCCCGGTCCGCCTCATTTGAAAACAATAGCTGTTTCAGTTCCGATGGCTCTCGTTTCCGGCCATTTTCGCCCTTGATGCTCGGGATGAAGTTGAGGATTTGAACGAAATGGCTCAGCTTCCGCGTGTAGTAGATGGCATACTTGCCGTGATAGGCGGTGTATTCAGCCAACGGTCCCGATTCACGAGAGAGCTTGTTGAGCACCGATACCTCGGTAGAAGATCCAATCTTGGCTACCGCTCCATCCAGTTGCAAACCAGTGGATTCCTTGAATGCGAGGCGTTCGAATAGATTCAGCCGCTCAACGGCCTGCCACTTGTTGTAGGTGGACGAGAATGTTCGCTTATCCGAATCTCGTCTTTCCTCAAGTATGATGCAGAGTCGTGAGTGTTCGAGACCATCAAACAGTTTACTTGGCCTGTCGTTGAAGCTGCTCGCAACCAGGGTGCCGTACTCACGGAGCAGTCCTTGCAGGGGCGCATAACCCTCCGTGCAAATAGCAGCCACCGGCACGATCATACCTATTCTCCCCCTCGCCCCAGCCAACCCAAGGGACCGCTCCAAGGTAAATGCGTACAAATTACCGCAGGACTGGGTCAGGAATCCTTGGACGATGTAAGTGTCCCGCACTTCCTTGTATTCGACGTAAGGGGGATTGCCGATTATGACGTCAAATCCGCCATCCTTTATGATCCCGTAGAACTCCACGAACCAGTGAAACGGCTGGTGGGATTTC
This sequence comes from Clostridia bacterium, assembly GCA_004347685.1. GTDB lineage: Bacteria > Bacillota > DSM-521 > Neomoorellales > SLTJ01 > SLTJ01. The sequence goes on along the minus strand of SLTJ01000001.1, from coordinate 62,048 downwards.
AGCCACTTGTCGTAGGCATCTTTGTTGGACGGGTTAACGACATACTCTTTCGCCAAGTACAAGTAATGGTTGAGTTCCTCGTTCAATGCGGCGAGGCGCCGGCGTAGTTCCAGTTTGTGCTCAAGGGGCACAGATTCGTCCCCTTCCATCTGCCGGGCACGGAAGGCTTCAAACGCTTGCTGCAGGTCGGCGGCTTTGGTCTGAATGCGCTCCATAGCTTTGTCAAAGTCCAACTTGGCTGTCACCGCCTTTTCGACCTCATCGTAGGTAGCAAATCCCACCAGCGTGTTGCCGGCGCGGATGTTGAAATCAATGTCCGGCAGCGGCTCGATGCCGAGGTTAGGGTGGCTCGGGTCCGGCTCTACCTGTGCCGCGAGTTTCAGAAAGAGGCGCAGTTTGCAGATTTCCACCGCCTCTTCCATGATGTCCACGCCGTAGAGGTTGTTCAAGATGATGCTCTTGAAGATGAAGTAGCGCCGGTTGGGGTGCGCGGCCATGCGGTTTAGCACCTTGCGAAAGTCGGCGAATTTCTCCGGTCTGTGCTTCACGCCCGAGCGTTCGAGGTCTTCCACGAACGCCTCCATGCGCTCCAGGCAGGCTTCGTAGAGCGGCTCCAGGATGTTCAGCGCGGCAAAGAGAAAGGCGCCGGAGCCGCAAGTAGGGTCGAGCACGGTGACGGTCTCGATGGCGTGCCAGAAGGCGCGCAGGAGTTCTGGTCCTTCGCAGGTTTCAATGACATCCTGCGCGAACTGGCGGATGTCCAGGTTCAGGGTGATGAGGTCATTGATGTCGCGCACTTCGCCGCGCTGCAGTTTCTGGCGGATTTCCAGGCAGCGGTTGCGGCGATAAACATATTCGCGCCAGGTCTCGGTTACCAGGCGGATGGGGTCGCCCGCTTCGGCCTGCTCAAGGTTGTAGCGCTTGTCAAACATGCGGGCTTTGGGGTCGTGCATGCCGACCTGCACAAAATCGGGCAGCTCGGTTTCGGGCGCGATGGAGCCGTCCTCGCGGATCACCCCGTGCTTCACCGCCGGATAGATGTAGCGGTCGGGGTTGTCGAAAGCGATTTTGCATTTCTGGCACGCCGCTTCAAACAGGAATGGGATGACCGTGTTCTTGCTGATGTATTCGGTGATGTCCTCCTTGGTGTAGTAGGCGCCCATCTGCTTCTGGTTGACGTATTTCTCGAAAATGTAGCCCAGCACATCGGGATTGATCTCGTTGTCGGCGCGCAGAGGGCGCTCGTCCAGGTGCCACTGGTAGCGGTCAAAATAGTCAAAGATGCGCTCAAATGCTTCGTCGGGAATCTGGATTTGGTTGCCGTAGCGGTCGGGTTGCTCCAGGGGATGCACATCAAAGATGCCACCATTCAAATGTGGCACCCCGCCGACCAGCTCCTCAAGTTCGGGGGAGCGATCCTTTTTACTGAGCCCCTCATGAAAGAGCCGTAAGAGGAAATAGCGGTAAAAGGAGTAGAAACGGTCTTTGCCATGCTTCTCCTTCGTGTAGCGGAGGCGGTTACGCAGGTAGTCGGGGTCGCCGTCCAGAAACCCCTTCCTCTGGATGAAGTAAAGGAACATCAACCGGTTGAGCATGACCGAGGCATACCAGGCGCAGTCTTCTTTCGCGGGGATGCCCTCGATGGACTTCAAGAAGGCAACTTGCTGTTTACGGAATTCTTCGTAGAACCGCCTGGTCACCCGCTCGACATCAAATGCTGCGCGGACGCGGCCAGTCACGTCAGGCAATGCGATTCGTTCTTCTTCGTCCAGACTGAAGGCGATGGCTTCGAGTTTTTGCAAAAGCGCTTCGCCTGTCTGCGAGCGGTGGTAATGGTGTTCGCGGCAGGCAGTGGGCTTGCCCGGCTCGCGGCGGACCCATTGCCAGACCTGATGGGCGCCTTCGGCATCGGTGAAGATGATGAGGTGCTCGTGGACCGTCTTGGCGACATATTGCTCGATTTTGCGCCTCTCGGCATGGTCGGGTAGCCGTTCGCCAGCAGGACTCGGGCAATGGAAAGCGACCATTCCGCGTTTGTGTGCCAGAGCCGTGAGGGTATAGGTGCGATTGCCGAGAGGACCCTCGAACGTTGCGTGGTGATGATCCCAGCCCAACTCCTCAACGAACAGGCGGCGCAGGTCCGCGTTTTTCAGCAGGCGTCGCGCGTTTTCTCGGTTTATCAGCATACCAAACCCCCCTCACTTACTTGTCATCTGGAGCAAGCCCCAATGAGCAGACAATCTGCGGTTCGCCAGTTTGCGCTTCTTCGGAAACGATGCACAGGCGGTCATCCTGTCGCAGCACAATCACAAGGTTGGCGAGTTCTTCATCCGAAATCCCTGCGCGGAGCTGGCGGTTCAAGGTGTCGATCGCCGATTGACGCAGAGGATAGCGGTAGATCTCCTCGATGGCTTTTCTCAATGCCGGCGTATCGAAGAGTGTGCCTTTGACCCGCTCGGCGTAATTTTTAAGCCGCTCATAGGTGCGGAAGCGTGCGCTGGACGGGCGCCCCAACTGGCCACCCACTGATTTTTCCTCGGCGACGATCAACTCAACGGCCTTTTTCACCAAAACATGATGGTTTGCCAGTCTTGGACGAGGTGGCGTGTCGGGCGGACATTCGGCGGCTTTGAGAATCTCAAACTGAGATTCGGTGACCGGATTGCCGTCCCCGTCCAACCAGGCGAGGGCATCATTGCCCTCCGCCGTGCGAAGATAAACAAGCACACCGTGCGGTTTGCCCTTCGTTGCGTGATGGGCGCGTGTGGAATAGACAACGGGCGGCAGGGAAGAAATAATCTTCTCCAGCTCAGGGTTGCGATCGATCGCGTTTTTCCAAATCTGGTAGGCGTAGGAGGCGAGGTCCACTTCAGTTTCTGCCTCGCCATCCAGGATGCCCGCTTTCTCGTGATAGAGGTTCACGAGATTTTCGCGCTCGCGTTCGTCCTCGAAAAAGGCTTCGTCGGTGCCCACCACCTCAGCGTTTTCTTTCAGGCGCTGGCGTACGCGGTCACGCAGATGGATCAGCCGTTCCACGCCATCTGCAGGCAAGAATGAATAGCAAAGGATGCGGTCAGACTTCTGGCCAAGGCGATCGACGCGCCCGGCACGCTGGACAAGCCGGATGATTGCCCACGGCAGATCATAGTTCATGACAATGGCGCAATCTTGGAGGTTCTGGCCCTCGCTCAGGACGTCGGTTGCGATGAGGACGCGAAGCTCGTCTTGGGGTGAAATCTGGTCGCGCTTGCCGTTGCTTGCCGGGCTGACGCGCCAGGCATAGATTGTGGGGTTCTCTGTCTCTCCCGTGACACCAGCGATTTGTGTGATGCCCCTTGCTTTCAGTTCTTTCTCCAGATAGCGAACCGTGTCGGCAAACTGCGTAAAGACAATGGCCTTCTCGTGAGGGTGAACCTCGGTCAGCAGGTTGTAGAGTGCTTCGAGCTTGGCGTCACGAGCAGGGTCCCAGTCACCACAACGGTGGAGGATATTGAGGAGCCTCTCAGCATCATCTGCCAGGTCCTTCGAAAGCGCTGGGTCAAAAAGGTCGGCTCGGAGCCACCTGAAGCGTTTTTTCATCTGCGTTCGGTAAACCTCATACACTTCTGCGGCGCGACTGGCGAACTCCTCGGGGGTGCGCAGGCCGGTTTTTGACTGGAGTCCAGTGTTTTCGTTATGCTCCTCTTCGAACAATTCGGTGCCAGCCCGCTCGTCGTCTACGTCCTCATCATAGTTGCCGGTATCCAGCAAGCTGGCGTCCTGCGTACCGATGGGTATTGGCAGTCCGTTCTTGAGGGCGTGAAGGAACACATGGTTGCGCAGGATGTGGCGCTCGACCGAGAGCAGAAACGCTTCGCCGCTGCTCTCCAGTCGCTTGAAGAGGTTGGTGCGGCAAAATCCCATGAGGCGCTTTCCTGCACGCGAGAGGTCCTGGACGATTTTCGTCTCCGCAGGCGTAGGCGGATTGTGGGGCATGGCAGCGACATAATTCCCCAGGCCATAACGCGGCAGATTGAGCGCATTGATGGCATCCACCACGTCGGGTGCGTACAGGCGAGCATACTGATCGGCAGGGTCTGTTTCGTCGATCCGGAACCTGACCGTTTTTGGGATGCGCTCCGGAAAATACGAAGGTGTGCCGTCCTCAAAGATCAGATATTTCCTACCTGTTTTAGGATCGGTGGCGGCGTAATTCTCTTGAATGAATGTACGTGTGCGGCGGACCATATACCGGCGCATGAGTTCGCGCCAATCGTCGGCATACTGACTCTTTTCAAAGGCAGCCAGCGACCGCACCGGGCATTGGTGCCGCCGAATGAACTCGGTTTCCCCGATTTCGCGCAGCAAGCGCTCGGGTCGGATGCCAAGGTCCTTATCCTCAGGAACGAAGAGCCGGAGTTGGTTCGACAGATCGAGATAGGTCTTGTTGTAGGGTGTTGCGGAAAGCAGGATGCACTTGCACTCGTTTTTCTCAACATATTCCTGAATCGCACGATAGCGTTTACCTTCACGATTTCGCAGGTTTTGGCTTTCATCAATGATTATGACGCGGTAGCGGCGTAGATTCGGCAGTTCGCTGATTACTTTTGTAATCGGTAAGACTTTCGCGAGCAGGCGATATTCGGCGACATAGTCCTCCCACATCTCGACCAGGTTTTTCGGGCAAATGATGAGCGTTTCAGTGTACTGGTCGTCCTGAAAGATCTTCGCGAGCGCTGTGGCCATGAGGGTCTTGCCTAGACCGACCACATCTCCAATGAGCACGCCACTACGTTTGTTGAGATGGTGGGCGGCGATCTTCACGGCAGCGACTTGGTACGGGAAGAGCCGGTTGCCGAACTCGGGTGGTACGCGGAACTCAGAAAGACCGGCGCGAGCTTCTTGGGAAAGGTGATAGGCCATCTTCACATAGATGTAGTTGGGTGAGATAAAATCCTCTCGCGCCCAGCTTTGCTCGATGACCTCGATGAGGTCTTGTGTGATGTCCACGCACCAACGATCATTCCAGCGTTCTTCGAACCAGCGGGCGATTTTCTGGGCGGCGTCATGGTCGAGCACATCAACATTGAGTTCTCCTTGTTGGCTAAGCCCTGCCAAGGTGAGGTTGCTACTTCCCAAATAACCGATGATGGGATTGACCGGATCGCTACGGAAACACAGATAAAGCTTGGCGTGCAGCGGGTAGCGCAAGAATAGTTTTGCGACGAGCTTGCCGTCCCTTAGTTGTTTGGCAAGGCGACGCAAGCCGGCTTCGTCCTCGTCCGTCGGAGCGCCTATCGTGAGTTGTTGCCGAAATTCCTCTGCCAGTTTGCGTTTCAGCCGTACCGCTGTTTGGTTGTCTATATCCTCTTGCTTGTGAGCGAAGCTTACAGCGATGCGAAGATCCTCTTGTGGGAGCCGTTGCATACCCACCAATAAGCGGCACTGATTGCCGTCTTTGCCAGACCACCGATCAATAACGTCATCAATCGCCCGCCATCCGCGCAAGTTAAAATATCCGACGCAGAAGTCCGCACGGTTAGCGAGATTTAACGTCTCTTTGAGCGCGGGGAGCAGATACTGTTCGATGTTATCGAAGATACGCGGCATGTCTGGTTTCCCCCATGCAAATGTACGCTATAGCGCTCTGACATAACAAGGTGAGTTCACAACATGGCAGCCTGTCACCGCCAACGACGCGGTTCCTCCAGTCCTCCTCGCGCCGGTAGTACCCGATGGCCTCACGCAGCGGGAACTCCTCCCGCTCAAAAAAGGAAGGCTGGTGAGCAGGCTCGCAGTTGCGTTTGCGCCTTTGGGCGGCCGTGCCGGGGGGGGGGGGGGGGGGTCTGTCACCCCTGTTTTTTCTGCAGCGATCTCGCTTTGTGCTGGTTCCTGCTTGGCCGCGCCCCGGCCGGGCCGCTCGCAGGCTCACCGGCGCATCCGGAAAACGGGATCAGGAGCGCGGCCAGGAGTAGGAGCGCTGCTATACCGTTAAGGCAAAATCCTTTCTTCTGCATGATACGGATAAATTCTACATAAACGGAGGGAAGTCCTGCCAGGGCGAAAGGCAAGAAGTTGTCCCGGCTCCTCCGCCGGGTGCGGCAAAAACGGTTAGAAGGGGTTTGGAGAAGCTGTATTGGCGGTTTGAGAAGGCATTTCGGCTGGTCAGGCCGGTTGAACTTTTAAGTACGCAGCGGCCTCCATATAGTGTCATTCGCTCTATCGGAAGGCTGCCGCCGAGGCGGAGGAATGGGAGGGGAAAGGGCCTGGAAAATAGCCAAAGGTATTGCCCCAATTCCCGTAAGCGTGGTAGAATATGGGTAAAGGAGGGGGCGGCTTGGCTGTGGTCGAGGACGAAACCAGAAAGCAACTGGCTGCTGGCGGTGAGGACCAGGGAATCTCCTTCCGGACTTCCTTTGACCCGTTCAACATGATCATGCAGCAGTTGGGCAGGCTGGATGATAAACTGGGAAAGCTTGACGAAAAGCTTGATACCAAAATTGACGGCTTACGCCGGGAAATGGAGGCCAAAATTGACGGCCTCCACCAAGAACTCCACAACACCACCCGTTGGATAACAGGGACCATCGTGGCCGTGGCCGGGGTGGCTGTGGCCCTGGCGTCATGGTTGTTCCGGTAAGTTATATTGGCCATGGAAGGGGGGGGTACATTTCTACCTGTGCCTCCTCTTTTTGTCGCCCCTGGAGGCTTCCGGTGCGTGCTGGGGCTTAGCTGTAGCTGAACTTGTAAATGCTGGCGGAGGGGGTGGGATTCGAACCCACGGGGGCGCTGAGCCCCGGCGGTTTTCAAGACCGCTACCATAAACCGCTCGGACACCCCTCCAGGCTCAAGTATAACACCAGGGTCAAAGGAGTGTCAACGGCCGCCTCGTCTGGCGCATCCCTAGTTTGTATTCGGCACGGCCGCCTGGCCCCAGCTCGGCCCAGCCCCCGGCGCAATTCTTACCCGGGGCCAGGCGGCGTACAGTAGGGATAGCACGCCCGGCTACTCGTCCGGGCCAATCCTCTCCACCCCACCCATGTAGGGTCGCAGCACCTCGGGGATTACCACCGCCCCAGTCTCAGTCTGGTAGTTTTCCAGCACCGCGGCCACTGTCCGGCCCACCGCTAGGCCGGACCCGTTCAACGTGTGTACGAATTCCGCTTTGGCGCCGCGCTGCCGGCGGAAGCGGATGCCGGCCCGCCGCGCCTGGAAGTCCTCGAAGTTGCTGCACGAGGAGATCTCCCGGTAGGCCCCTTGCCCCGGCATCCAGACCTCCAGGTCATAGGTTTTGGCCGCGGAAAAACCCAGGTCCCCGGTACACAGACTTACCACCCGGTAGGGCAGCCCCAGCAGTTGCAGGACCTCCTCGGCATCCCGGGTCAGGCTTTCCAGTTCGTCATAGGAAGTTTCCGGCAGGGTGAACTTTACCAGTTCCACCTTGTTGAACTGGTGCTGACGGATGAGGCCGCGGGTATCCCGGCCGGCGGCCCCGGCCTCGGCCCGGAAGCAGGCGCTGTAGGCAACGTGACGAATGGGCAACAGGCTGCCGTCCAGGATTTCCTCCCGGTAGAGGTTGGTAACCGGGACTTCGGCTGTGGGGATGAGGTAGTAGTCCTCTCCTTCCACCTTGAACATCTCGGCCGCGAACTTGGGCAACTGCCCGGTTCCCACCATGCTGCCGCTGTTCACCAGGAAGGGCGGAAAAACCTCCTGATAGCCGTGGCGGCCGGTATGCAGGTCAAGCATGAAATTGATCAAGGCTCTCTCCAACCGCGCTCCCCAGCCCTTGGCAAAGGAGAACCTGGCACCGCTCACCTTGGCAGCCCGGTTGAAATCCAGGATGTCAAGTTTTTCGCCGATATCCCAGTGCGGCCGGGGCTTAAAGGAGAAGACCGGCGGCTCGCCCCAGAAACGGACTACCTGGTTATCCTCCTCGCCCTTCCCTTCAGGCACGCTGGCGTGTGGGAGGTTAGGAATGGACAGGATAAAGTCCTCCAGCGTGCGGTCGAGTTCCTTGATCTGGGCATCCAGGGCCTTAATCCGGTCGTTTTCCCGCCGCACGTGCTCCATGAGGTCCTGGGCATCCCGGCCCTCGGCCCTAAGATCCCGGATCTGCTCCGAGACCTCATTGCGGATTCGCTGCAGGTCTTCCCGCTCCACCAGGAGCTGCCGGCGGCGCTCGTCCGCGGCCAGGAATTCGGACAGGTCAAGACTGCTCTGCCGTTTGCCCAGGGCTGCCGCTACTTCATCGGGGTTTTTTCTTACTCTTTTTATGTCCAGCAACTTAAATCTCTACCTCCATCACGTCCCGCACGCCTTCTATCCGGGCGATCTCCTCCAGGGTGGATTTGGGCACCCGGGCATCAATGGCCAGGATCATGACTGCATCCCCGCCTATTTCCTTGCGACCCACCTGCATCCCGGCAATATTCACGTCCTGCGCCCCAATGAGGTTCCCTACCGGTCCGATTATGCGCGGCTGGTCCTGGTGGGGAATCACCAGGAGAAGCCCCTTCAGGGCGGCGTCTACGCTGAAGCCGTCAAAGCGCACCACCCGAGGCTCGCCCTTGCCCACCACGGTGCCGGCCACTTCCCGCGTACCCTGTTCCATAACTATGTTAACCGAGATCAGATTGGCATAATCCAGCATCTCGGTGGACTTGCGCTCCACCACTTTGATCCCCCGGGAGCGGGCGACCACCGGCGCGTTGACGTAATTCACCTCGTCCCCTAGAATGGGCCGGAGAAAGCCCTTTAGGAAGGTGTTGGTGAGGCTGGTAACCTCATACTGCGCTAGTTCGCCGTTGTAGGCTATTTCCAGCCCTTCGGTGCGGCCGGGAGCCACCTGGGAGGCGAACTGGCCCAGTTTCTCGGCCAGTCCCAGGTACGGGGCCAGCAGGGCTACAAGCTCCTGCTTGACCGCGGGGATGTTGACAGCGTTCATTACCGGCTCCCCAGCCAGGGCATGGATTACCTCCCGCGCCACCTCCAGGGCCACCCCCACTTGGGCCTCAGTGGTGGAAGCCCCCAGGTGCGGGGTGGCGATGACCTGGTCCAGAGCCACCAGCGGGTTGTCCGTGGCCGGTTCCTTTTCAAACACGTCCAGGGCCGCCCCGGCTACGTGTCCGTTAACCAACGCCTCATAGAGGGACTGCTCCTCAATAATGCCGCCCCTGGCTACGTTTAAAAGCCGCACGCCCTTCTTCATCCTGGCGATTTCATCCCTGCCAATGAGGTGGCGGGTTTCCGGGGTCAGCGGTAGGTGTACGGTGATGAAATCCGCCTCGGCCAGCACCCGGTCCAGCTCTGACAGCTCCACTCCCAAGTGCTGGGCTCTCTCCGAGGTCACGTAGGGGTCATAAGTCAAAACCCGCATCTCCATGGCCCGAGCCCTCCGGGCAACCTCAGAACCTATTTTGCCCAGACCGATGACGCCTAAAACTTTCTGCCGCAGCTCCACCCCTATGAACCTCTGCCGGTCCCAGACACCATCCTGCAAGGACCGGCTGGCCTGGGGAATGTTGCGGGCCAGAGCCAGCATCAGGCCGATGGTATGTTCAGTCGCGGCAATGGTATTGCCGGCCGGAGCGTTTACCACCACGATACCCCGGGCCGTGGCCGCCTCCACGTCAATGTTGTCCACCCCTACCCCGGCCCGGCCGATAACCTTCAGGTTGACCGCCCGCTCCAGGAGTTCCCGGGTGACCTTAGTCTCGCTCCGCACCACCAGGGCGTGGTAGTCCCCGATTATTTCCGCCAGCTCCGCTGCCGCGATCTTAGGCCGGGCCTCCACCTCCAGTCCCGGCTGCTGCCGCAGGAAGTCTATCCCCTCCTGGGCCACAGGGTCACACACCAGTACCCGCACTTAAATCCCCCCTGCCAGAACTTCTTCTGCCGCCGCCACCGCCTGGCCGGACTGTACCGGTAGACCCCGCTCGGCCAGGATCATCTCCAGGGCGGCAAAGGTGGCCAAAATGTCGGTGGGCTGCACATAGCCTAGGTGACCGATACGGAAGATCTTGTCAGAAAGTTTACCCTGACCTCCGGCAATGACGATGCCGAACCGCTCCCGTAGCGGGCCGGTGATATCCTTAGGCGTCAGGCCAGCCGGTACCTTGACAGCCGTCACCGCCGGAGAGGCTGCCGCGTCGTCGGCCAGCAACTCCAGGTCCAGGGCGCGGACCCCACTCCTGACCATGTCCCGGTACAGGGCGTGGCGCTCCTGGGCCGCCGCCAGCCCCTCGTCCGCCAGCATGCGCAGGGATTCCCGCAGCCCAAAGAGGACGGATACGGCCGGGGTAAAGGGCGTCTCGCCCTTTTCCAGGAACTTCTTGGCTTCCTTCAGGTCAAAGTAATAGCGGCTGTTGGTGCATTTTTCCGCGGCCTCCCAGGCCCGCGGGCTGACGCTCACCATGGCCAGACCCGGGGGGATCATGAAGGCCTTCTGAGAGCCGCTGATGACCACGTCCAGGCCCCAGGCATCTGTAAGCAGCTCCGCAGCCACCAGGCCGCTGATGGCGTCCACGATCAACAGGGCCGGGTGGTCGCCGCGCGCGGCGGCTATGGCCTGGATGTCGTTGAGCACGCCGGTGGAAGTTTCGTTTTGCTGCACTAGTACCGCCTTGATTTTGTGTGCCGTGTCGGCGGCCAGCCTGTCTGCCACGTCCTGGGGATTGGCCGCCTGGCCCCACTCGTAGGCCAGGATCTCTGCCTCTACCCCGAAGGCCCGGCAGATCTTGACAAAGCGGTCGCCAAAGGAACCAATAGAGACTACCAGCGCCTTGTCGCCCGGGGAAAGGAAGTTGGCCACCGCCGCCTCCATCCCGCCGGTACCGGAAGCCGTGAGGATGAGCACGTCGTTGGCCGTCTGGTAGACCTGCTTGAGCCCTGCGGTTACCTCGACGATCAACTCCCTGAATTCCGGCCCCCGGTGGTTAATGGCCGGAGCCCCCATGGCCCGCAACACCCGCGACGGTACGGCCGTCGGGCCGGGTATCAAGATAATCTGCCTCTTCTCCATGCTCTGTACCCCTCTCTGACAGTAAACTAAAACCTCCCGCCCCCACAAAAGGGACGAGAGGTTTCTCCCGCGGTACCACCCTGTTTGGTCGGAACCCACCACGGCCCCAGGTCTGCTCGGCCGGTGCACTCACCGCCGGGCTGGCCCGGACCCTACGCGACCAGCGCGCTGTTGGCCCGACCCCCTCAGCATGCGTAACGGACATGACCGACAAGGCTTGTTTAACCCCACCGCCCAGTTACGAACTGTCTCCTCTGTGGCGCTTACTCACGTCCGCCGGTCGCGGCCCCATATAGCGCCGGCAGCCTGGTGGTGCAGGCCCACGGCCCGCGCCGGTCATGGTTCCGGTTAACTACTCAGGTCACCGCCTATTGCCACCGCTATCCGCGACGGCTGATAACCCGGCTAGCGTCTTCAGCCGTTCGCCGCCAGACCTCTGACCGGCCTGACAGGCTGAGTAATCATGGTTGGGAGGTTAATTTCTTGCCTGTCCCTTCGGGGTGCCTTTCGCCACCAACCGCGCCTGGCTCGCACCGACCGCCAGGTCTCTGGTATCGCTTGTTTCGGCTACTCTCCCCAGCATCGGGTTTCTGTATGTAATTGCGGGTGTATTATACTACAGGGCCGGTAAGAATGCAATCCCCGGCATAAAATCGCAAATCAACGAATTTCTACCCTGTTATTACCTCATCCAGGAAGTGCCGGTGCAGGCGCAGGTCAGTGGTCAGTTCCGGGTGAAAGGCGGAGGCCAGCAGGTTTTTCTCCCGCACCAGGACTGGCCAGCCGTCATAGCTGGCCAGCACTACCACCCCGGGGCCCACGGTCTCCACCCGCGGAGCGCGGATAAACACCCCTCGCAACGGCTCCCGGCCCAACACCGGCACCTCGATATCCGCCTCGAAGCTATCCACCTGCCGGCCATAGGCATTGCGCCGCACCACCATATCCATCAGGCCCAGGCGCGGCTGCTGGCTACCAATAATTTCCTTGGCCAACAGCACCATGCCGGCGCAGGTACCGTAGATAGGCACGCCCGCCCGGCCCATTTCGGCCAGCGGAGCTAGCATCCCCTGCTCCAGAAGGATGCGGCCCATGGTGGTGCTTTCCCCCCCGGGGATGATTATCGCCTGGATCCCTTCCAGTTGGCCGGGCTTGCGCACCTCCACCGTCTCGCAACCCAGCTTTTCCATGATCTCCCGGTGCTCCAGAAAAGCCCCTTGCAGGGCCAGTATCCCTACCCGCATTACCAGCCCCGCTCCTGCATACGGTCGTGTACCGCGATGGTGGCCATCTCTAGGCCGGGCATGGCCTGGCCCAGGCCCTGCGATACTTCGGCCAGGACCTGCGGGTCGCGGTAATGGGTGGTGGCCAGGACAATGGCCCGGGCCCGGACCGCCGGGTTGTCCGACTTGAAGATTCCCGAGCCGACAAAAATGCCGTCAGCTCCTAGCTGCATCATCAGGGCGGCATCAGCCGGGGTGGCAATACCGCCGGCGGCAAAGTTCACCACCGGCAACCCGCCGGTTTCGACCACTTCCTTCACCAGTTCATAGGGGGCACCCAGCTCCCGCGCCGCAGCTACCAACTCCTCTGCCGGCAGGCTGGCCAGCCTCCTGATTTCGTCCATCACCCGCCGCATATGCCGCACCGCCTCGACTACGTTGCCGGTGCCCGGTTCGCCCTTGGTGCGGATCATGGCCGCTCCCTCGGCTATCCGCCGCAGAGCTTCACCCAAATCACGGGCCCCGCAAACAAAGGGTACAGTAAACTGGTGTTTGTTGATATGGTAGGCTTCGTCGGCCGGCGTCAGGACTTCGCTCTCGTCAATATAATCCACGCTAAGGGCTTCGAGGATCTGGGCCTCGACAAAGTGGCCGATGCGCACCTTGGCCATGACCGGGATGCTCACCGCAGCCATGATCTCCTTGATTATCGCCGGGTCGGCCATACGGGCCACACCGCCGGCAGCCCTGATGTCGGCCGGAACCCGCTCCAAGGCCATGACGGCGCAGGCGCCGGCTTCCTCGGCTATTTTGGCCTGCTCGGGTGTGGTAACATCCATGATCACCCCGCCCTTGAGCATCTGGGCCAGACCCTTTTTAACCGTCCATGTTCCTCTTTCCGGCATTTCACTCCCCCCTGCTTCTCCCCGTTATTTTACTCCACGGATGCCTGAAAGGCAACGGGTCACCCCCTGGCTACGGCGACAATCCTTTCTCCTTCTCCCATGCGCATCACTATTACTCCCTGGGTGACGCGACCTTGTCTAGAAATATCGTTCACGGCCACGCGAATGATGCTGCCTTCACTGCTCAATAGGAAGATCTCGTCCTCTTCCCGTACCACCAGGAGGTCCACTAGCGGTCCGGTTCGTTTGCCCAGGTGAAAGGTCTTTATCCCCTTGCCTCCTCGCGCCTGCAAACGATACTCCGCCACCGGGGTACGCTTGCCATGCCCGTTGGCGGTGAGGGCCAGAACATCTGTCCCCTCCCGGGCTGTAGCCAGGCTGATGACCTCGTCACCGGGTGCCAGGGAAATCCCCCGCACGCCGCGGGCCTGGCGGCCCATGCTGCGCACCTCAAACTCGGCAAACCGAATGGCCAGCCCCGCCTTGGTCCCCAGCATCAGTTCGTCTTTGCCTTCGGTCAGGCGTACCCCTACCAGACGGTCGTCAGCATCCAGAGTTAAGGCGATAATCCCGTCCCGCCGGGCCGTGTCAAACTCGACCAGGGGGGTTCGCTTTACCTGACCCCGGGCCGTAGCCATACAGAGGTAGGCGTCGGCTTCAAAGTCCCGGATCGCCACCACCGCCGTCACCCACTCCTCGGCCGCCACCGGGAGCATGTTGATGAGCGGTAACCCCTTGGCCTGTCGCCCCTCCTCCGGCAGGTCGTAAACATGCAGCCGATAAACCTTACCGCGGTCGGTGAAGAGCAGCAGCCACTGATGGTTGGAAGTAACCAACAAGTGACTGACAAAATCGTCTTCTCGGGTCGTCAGGCCGAGAATTCCTTTCCCCCCGCGCCGCTGACTGTGGTAGACAGCGACGGGCATTCTCTTGATGTAACCCTTGCGGGTAAGGGTCACCACCACCTCGGCATCCGGGACCAGGTCCGCTTCCCTCAGTTCGCCAGCCGCAGCCACGATCTCCGTCCGGCGGGCGTCAGCGTATTTCTCCTTTACCCGCAGTAATTCATCTTTGATAACCTGGCCGAGCATCCCCGCATCGCCTAGGATTTTCTCATAGTAGGCGATTTTGTCCGTCAACTCGGCATGTTCTTGCTCAAGCTTTTCCCTCTCCAACCCGGTCAGGCGGGCCAGGCGCATGTCCAGGATGGCCTGGGCCTGCTTTTCCGAAAAGTCGAATCCGCTCATGAGGTTCTGGCGCGCGGTATCCACGTCGGGAGAACGGCGAATGGTGTCAATCACCGCATCCAGACGATCCAGAGCCAGCAGCAATCCGGCCACGATGTGAATCCGCTCCTGGGCCTTGTCCCTGAGGTACTTGGTGCGGCGGGTGACCACTTCCTGCCGGTGCCCGAGATAGGCATCCAGCACCTGAAGCAGGTTTAATACCCGGGGACGGCCGTTGACCAGGGCCAGCATTATCACCCCGAAGGTGTCCTGCAACTGGGTATGCTTGTAGAGTTGGTTCAAGACCGTGCGCGGGTGGGCGTCCCGGCGCAGCTCAATCACGATGCGCAGGCCGTGCCGGTCGGATTCATCCCGGACGTCAGTAATGCCTTCGATTTTCTTCTCCTGGACCAGGGAGGCTATTTTCTCAATCAGGCTGGCCTTGTTAACCTGGAAAGGAATCTCGTCCACCACTATCCGGTGCCGACCGGCGCTCATGGGCTCGATCCCGGCGCGCGCGCGCACGGTAATGCTGCCGCGGCCGCTGGCGTAAGCCCTACTTATCCCTTCCTTGCCGATAATCATGGCCCCGGTGGGAAAATCAGGACCCGGGATGAGGCGCATGACTTCTTCCAGCCGGCAGTCGGGGCTATCAATGCGGTACATCAGGGCGTCAACAACTTCCCCCAGGTTATGGGGCGGAATGTTGGTGGCCATGCCCACCGCTATGCCGGCGGAGCCGTTGATCAGCAGGTTAGGAACACCGGCTGGCAATACCACCGGCTCCTCGGTACTGCCGTCGTAGTTGGGGGCAAAATCCACTGTTTCCTTGTCAATATCCGCCAGCATTTCCATGGCCAAGGGCGTCAGCCTGACCTCAGTATAACGCATGGCCGCCGGCGCGTCGCCGTCCACGGAGCCGAAGTTGCCTTGTCCGTCCACCAAGGGGTAGCGGCTGGAGAAATCCTGGGCCATGCGCACCACGCTATCGTAGATGGCCGCGTCGCCGTGGGGATGATAGCGGGCCATGACATCTCCCACCACCCGGGCCGACTTCTTGTGGGGTTTGTCCGGGGTCATGCCGCCCTCCAGCATGCCGTAGAGGATACGGCGGTGCACTGGCTTCAGACCGTCGCGCACGTCTGGTAAAGCCCGGCCCACAATAACGCTCATGGCATAATCTATATATGACTTCTGCATTTCATCTTCGAGATCTACACTGAGAATCTTTCCGGCCTCAATGCTCAAAGTACGTTTTCCTCCCAAACGCCAGGATTATCCGCCCAACCCAGCTAGATGTCGAGATTTCTCACTTCCAGGGCGTGGGTCTCGATGAACTGCCGCCTCGGTTCAACCCGATCACCCATGAGCATGTCGAAGATCTGGTCGGCCCGGGCTGCATCCTCCACCGTAACTTTAAGGAGGGTACGGGTCTCTGGATTCATGGTGGTTTCCCAAAGTTGTTCCGGGTTCATCTCGCCCAGGCCCTTATACCGCTGGATACCTACCTGCCGGCGTCCCATCTCGGCGAGAACTTTTTCCAATTCAGCATCGCTGTACGCATATCGCTCCGTGTTCCCCCTGTTTACCTTGTAGAGAGGCGGCTGGGCGATATATACATATCCGGCCTCAATGAGCGGATACATATAGCGGTAAAAAAAGGTAAGCAGCAGGGTGCGAATATGCGAACCGTCCACGTCGGCATCGGTCATGATAATAAACCGGTGGTACCGCACCCGGCTGAGGTCGAAATCTTCCTTGACGCTGGTGCCCACGGCGGTAATCATAGCCCGGATTTCCTCATTGCTGAAGATCCTGTCAACCCGTGCCTTTTCGACGTTGAGGATTTTTCCCCGCAAGGGTAAGATGGCCTGAAAACGCCGGTCGCGGCCCTGCTTGGCCGAACCGCCGGCGGAGTCGCCCTCCACCAGATACAGTTCGCAGACGGCCGGATCCTTAAAGGAGCAGTCAGCCAGCTTGCCCGGAAGGGTGGTAGTCTCCAGGGCACTTTTGCGCCGGGTCAGTTCGCGGGCCTTGCGTGCCGCCTCCCTGGCTCGGGCCGCGGTTGTGGCCTTCTCTACTATCCGTCGGGCCACCTGTGGGTTCTCCTCCAGGAAGGCCGAGAGCCCATCAGCGACCACTGCCTCGACAATACTCCGCACCTCGGTGTTGCCCAGCCTGGTCTTGGTTTGGCCCTCAAATTGCGGGTCCGGCACCTTCACACTCACTACCGCGGTTAACCCTTCACGTACGTCCTCCCCGGCCAGGGCAGCGCCGTTGTCCTTGATCAGATTGAAACGGCGGCCGTAATCGTTTACTACCCGGGTGAGAGCCGCCTTGAATCCGGCTTCGTGGCTGCCACCCTCCTGGGTATGAATGTTATTGGCATAGGAAAAAACATTTTCCACATAGCCGTCATGATGCTGCATGGCCACTTCTACCTGCACTTGGTCCTTTTCCCCGTTCAGGTAGATAGGCTCAGAATACAGGGGTTCCCGGTTTTGGTTCAGGTGGCCGACAAAGTCATTAATGCCGCCTTCATGCTGGTATTCTTCCCGGGTACCCAGACGCTCGTCAATGAAAATCAGTTGCAGACCACGGTTCAGGAAGGACAGTTCCTGGATGCGCTGGGCCAGCAGTTCGTGGTTGAACTCGGTCTCGGAAAAAACCTCCGGGTCTGGACGGAAGGTGATTTCAGTGCCAGTACCGGAGGCCGCACCTACTACCACCAGTTCCGACACTGTCTCCCCGCGGGAAAATTCCAGGCGATATATTTTTCCGTTCCGCCTAACCTTTACCTCTAGGTATATGGAAAGGGCATTGACCACCGATACCCCTACCCCGTGCAAGCCGCCGCTCACCTTGTATCCCTTGCCGCCAAACTTGGCACCGGCGTGCAGCATGGTCAGGGCCACCTCCACCGCTGGCCGGCCCGTGGCTTCATGCAGGTCTACCGGGATACCCCGGCCGTTATCAGTGACCGTCACCGAGTCATCCTGATGCACATAAACCTCGATACAGTCGCAGTACCCGGCCAGGGCCTCATCAATGCTGTTATCCAGAACTTCATACACCAGATGGTGCAGACCGCGGCTCCCAGTGTTGCCGATGTACATGCCGGGACGGCGTCGCACCGCCTCCAGCCCCTCCAGCACCTGAATCTGACTGGCGTCATAGACTTCGTCCGGCTGTCTCATTAACTTCCTCCCGTTTGTAAATCAAAAAAACGCAGATCCGGACCGAAACCTCCCAACTTCCGGCACCGGCCTGCCTTACATTATCATAGCACAAAAAACCTGTTCTCACAAGCCGGTTGGCGGCGCAGTACTGGGCCTAGCCGGGAACCCGGTTACTAACCGGCCGCGGTGGCAGATAGCTTGCCGCCGGCTACACCCACCGTGACCGCAGCCCTCTCCTGTAACGCCCGCGGCAACCGGTCCGGTTGGCACGTTGCCAGGAATACCTGCCCATCCAGAGCTTGCACCAGCCGTTCCTGATGACCAGCGTCCAGCTCGGAGAAAACATCGTCGAGAATGACTGTGAGTCTTCCTTGCCATTCGCGCCGCAGCAGTTCCTTCTGGGCCAACCGCAGAGCCAAAGTCAGGGTCCGCTGCTGCCCTTGGGAAGCATAAAAACGCATATTCCTGTCGCCGAGGAGGAAGCTGATTTCGTCCCGGTGCGGCCCCACCAGGGTCTGACCGCGAGCCATTTCCTCCCTCCTCCGGGCCTCGACCGCGGCGGCCAAGGCCAGGGCCGCAAAACCCTCTTCCCCCGCGGCGCTACAGGGCATGGCTTGTCGCAGGCCACCGGGATGATATACGAGCCGCAAGGGTACGTCTTCGCCGGAAATCTCCCGATAGAGCCGAGCCGCGAGGGGAGCTATCCGCCTCAAGGCGAGCCAGCGGGCGTCCATCACGCTAGCCCCTGCCCGGCAAAGTTCTTGATCCCAGACGGCCAGGAGGGATTTGCTCGCCTCGGCCCCGCCGGCGGCAAGCAGGCGGTTGCGTTGAGCGAGAATGCGACGAAAGCGTAACCTGTCATCCGCGTAACCCGGCAGGGCCTGTTCCAATACCTGATCTAAAAAACTGCGCCGGACCTCGGGCGGGCCTTTGACGATATATAGATCTTCAGGGACAAAGGCTAAGGCCGGAAAAAAGCCGTATAGGGGAGCCAGGCGGTTATGTTTGATCCCGTCAATCCACAAAGTTTTCCGCCGCGGGGCCGCGCTGGCCGCCATGGCCACATCGTGACCGTCCACTTGGCCTTCAATCCGCATGAACCCCGTCCCCTGGCGTATCAGATAGGCGTCGGCCAAGTCGCGGAACGAACGACCGGAGCTCAAGTAATAGATAGCTTCCAGCAGGTTGCTTTTCCCCTGGCCGTTGCCGCCTGTTACTAGATTAATAGCCGGAGAGGGACAAAAATCGGCGGCAGCGAAGTTACGATAATTGCTAAGGTGAATCCGCGTCAGGGGCACAGCCATCCCCTTCCTGGTCGCCGGTCAATTGCCACTCTCCTACTCCTGGAACGGTCACCACATCCCCTGCTCTGAGTTTGCGGCTGCGCCTGTTCTCTGGGATGCCGTTAACCATTACCTCACCAAAAGCAATCGTAGCCTTGGCTTGGCCGCCGGTGGTCACGGCTCCGGCCCATTTGAGGAAACTATCCAGGCGAATCCAGGGAGTATTCACGGCTATTTTCTGCCTCTCCCGCCTCTGACTGCTCACTCTAGACGCACCGGTACTCCCAAGTAACATACGTCCGGCCTTTCGACTGACTTGATAATGACTCCTTCAAAACTCCTGGCCACCTCGATATCAATATCGCCGCCCTCATGAGCCTTTAACCCTTCGAGCAAATAACGGGCATTGAAGGTGATGACGCCTGGTTGGCCCTCTATGCGGGCCGGAACAGTGTCGGAAAATGTCCCCAACTGGCTGGCCTGAGAGCTTACTCTGATAGTATGCCCGGTAATATCCAGGTTTACCAGGTTGGCCCTGACCTTACTCTCTTCCTCCTTGGCCAGTAGACCAGCCCTTTCTACGGCCTCGGCCAGTTGGTGGCCAGAGCAGGTTATCCTAGTACCGAAGCTGACGGGAATGACCGCGTGGTAGTCCGGATAACCCAGGCCAAAAAGTCTGCACATAATCAACACCTCGGAAAAGGCAAAGGCGGCGTGGCTCTCAGTCAACGAGAGTCGGACGGCCGTACCCTCCTCCACCTCTACCCGAGCCGCATCCAAGACGGCTCGGGATGGGATTACTGCCCGCACGGCCCGACCTGGCTCCCGCTCTAGCGTGGAGTGCATCCAGGCCATGCGGTAGGTGTCTGAACCCACCACGGTTACCCGGCCATCGCCAGGATCCTCCCACAGGAGACCGGAAAAAACACCGCGGACATCCTCCCGGGCCGCGGCTACCGCCACATACTTGGCGATTTGTGGCAGAAAATCTGCGGCCAGGTTATAGCTGACAGCCTCCTCCAGGTTGCTACCCATCGGGGGGAACTGGTCGGCTTCATAGGTATTGACCTTTAGGCTCAGATCGCCACACGTCAGCAGAGCCTGGCTGTCTTCCGGCCCCATCTGGATGGTGACGCGGCCGCCCGGCAGCGCGCGAACCATTTCTCCGACAATCTTTCCCGGCAGGACGACTTTTCCCTTCACCTCCACCTCAGCGGGCACGTTCACCTGCAGCCCCATCTCCAGATCAGTGGCACGCAGACACAGGCCTTCTTCGGCCTCAAACAGAATACCGCTCAGAATAGGAAGCAGGGCACGGCCCGAGATGGCCCGCAGAGCGAGATTGATACCTGACGCCAAGTCTTGTTTTTCGCAGGTCAAACGCAAAGGATATTCCTCCTTTTGGCCCTGGTGATAAACACCCAATGATGATTGCCAACTACTCAGGCCACCGCCTGTCAATTTGCTGTCAGCGGCCTCGCCTTCACTTTCGCGTAGTCAGATAACCCAGCTTGCGGCTTCAGCCGTTCGCTGCCCGACCTCTGACCGGCTGAGCAGTTTAGGATGGTTTTATACTTGTCTTGTAGCCGTAGTCGTAATATAGGGTGTGGATAAAGTGGAAATTCCATATCCCCGCTCTGACGCCAAGCCGCAGGCCGGGTGGAAAACCTGTGGATAGCTAGCGTTTTTTTTCTTGGATACTGTCTATCAGCGCGCTGACGGTTTGCTGCAGCACAGGGTCTGTTTCGAGCTCGGTAGCTATCTTTTCACAGGCATGGATCACTGTGCTGTGGTCGCGGCCGCCGAACTGGGTGCCGATCTGCGGCAGGGAGGCATCTGTCAACCGGCGGCAGAGGTACATGGCAATCTGGCGCGGGAAGGCAACCATTTGGGTGCGCCTCTTCGAGCTCAGGTCTTCGATCTTAAGGTTAAAGTAGCGCGCCACCAATTGCTGTATTTCCTGGACGGTTACGGCTCGCGGCTGCGCCGGCGGCAGAATGGCTTGGAGAGCCTCGTTGACCAGGTCCATATTGATCTCTTTCCCGGTAGTGCGGGCAAAGGCCTCCAGGCGCAGCAGGGCACCCTCAAGTTCGCGGATGTTGGACTCAATGCGCTCTGCGATGTACACTAGAATTTCGTCCGCCAGCTTTACACCTTCCACCGAAGCTTTCTTTTCTAGAATGGCGATGCGCGTTTCCAGGTCCGGGGGCTGGATGTCTGTGATCAGGCCCCATTCAAAGCGGGAGCGGAGGCGGTTTTCCAGGGTGGGGATTTCCCGTGGCGGCCGGTCGCTGGAAATGACTATCTGTTTCTGCGCTTCGTGTAGGGTGTTGAAGGTGTGGAAAAATTCCTCCTGGGTCCGCTCTTTTCCGGCCAGGAACTGGATGTCATCTATTAACAGGATATCTACATTCCGGAAGGTGTTACGAAACCTTTCGGTGGAATCGTCACGGATGGCGTTGATAAGTTTATTAGTGAAGTTTTCCGAAGATATATATGTTACCTGGTAATGTTCGCCGTTGCTGGACACGCGATGGCCAATGGCCTGCATCAGATGGGTTTTACCTAGGCCGACGCCGCCGTAGATGAACAGCGGGTTATAGGATCTGCCGGGAGAATCGGCTACGGCGAGGCAGGCGGCGTGGGCTAGTCGGTTGCTCGAGCCGACCACAAAGTTGCTGAAGGTGTAGCGCGGGTTTAGGGCTGCGTTCAAGCTTGTTTGCGCGTTTTTTTCCATACTCGGGCCGTGAGGTACGGGAAGGGGGGTACCTTCCAGAAAGAATTTGACGTCCAGGTTGGTTTTGGTCAAAAACTGCAGTGTGCTCTTGACAAGACCGTAGTACCGGTCTTCCAGCCATTGCAGGGCGAAGGCGTCTGGGGCTGACATAAACAGGATGTGCCGGTCGTGGTCGTAAAAGATGGGCTGGACTGAGGTGAGCCAGGTCTCAAAGCTGGTGCGGCTCAGCTCGCGCTCAAGAATGCTTAGCGTTTCCTGCCAGATAGCATTTAGGTCAATGGAAGGCAATGAACTCTCCCCCCGGCCGACAGTTGATAATCAGGTGTGGATATTGTGGACAACCCTCTCGCCCCAAGCTGGGCTTGTAGTGTTGAAACCTTACCGCTGCGTGGCGGCCGACCACGGACTTGATCGGAGGCCTGGCGAATGGGCGGGTGGCGACGGCGCTGTTGGGCTGCCGTGGACGAGGCCGCGCCCGGTATAGGATTGTTACGGTTGGGCAAAATGGCATGTAGAGGTAAATATAGCTGTGTAAGGGTGGAGCCTGTCCCTATGATAATAACACGGGGGCCGTGTGGATGTAAACAGGAGCAGATGGCCCTGATCTGCGACGGTGGTCCGAGATACTTCTTGCACCAGCGTTTTTTTCTTGACACGGCATCAGGACTAGGATAGACTTATGGAGGAATCATGGGAAGGGAGTCATTGGGAGTGAAGCGCACTTACCAGCCGAAGAAAAGAAAGCATTTAAGGGTGCAGGGGTTCAGGGCCAGGATGCGGAGGCCCGGAGGAAGAGCGGTGATCAGCCGGCGGCGGCAGAAGGGCCGGGCCAGGATTGTTGCTTAAATAATTACTTAGGCCACCACCTATCACCGTTGCTGGTGGCGGCGTTTGCGTTACCTTCGCGCAGCCTGATGCCCACGGTGACGTCTTCACCCGTTCACCGCTAGTCTCCGGACAGCCGGACAGGCTGAATGGTTACGGGTTTTTCGGTGTTTGTGCTGGCGGCTCGGAGGTGAGGTAGTTGTTGCCGGCGGCTTGGAGGCTGAAGAAGAACAGTGATTTTGCCCAGGTCTACCGGGCCAAGCAAAAGCTGTTCGGCCGGCGCATCAGCATGTATTATCTGCAAAACGGCCTGGAGCACCCGCGTTTCGGGTTTTCCGTTTCGCGGCGTCTGGGCAAGGCGGTTCAGCGTAACCGGCTCAAGCGGCTCATGCGTGAGGGTTGCCGTTTATACCCACCGAAAATGCCGGTCGGGTGCGATGTGATTCTGGTGGCCAGACCGGGTGCGGCCGGGCTGACTTACCGGCAGGTGGTGCAGGATCTCCAGCGGTTGTGGAAGATGGCCGGGTGGAACGGTGAGAACAATGGGACCAAGAATGGTCGTAGCGGCAATTAGATGGTACCAGCGGTGGATATCGCCGTCCCTGGGGCCGCATTGCCGGTTTTACCCCTCTTGTTCCGAGTACAGTGTAGCGGCGGTAGAGGAATGGGGTTTATTGAGGGGTCTGGCCTTGTCCGGGTGGAGGATTCTCCGTTGCCACCCCTTTAGCCGCGGGGGTTGGGATCCCATGCCGAGCAGGGAAGTGGGGGTCAAGGAGGTGAGGTCGCCGGGTGTGGTAACCGGTTTCCGCAAGTGACCTGGTTAGATGCACTATAGGGGCGGCGGAGAGAATTGCAGGTTTTGGTTGACTATATCTCTCAAGTTATTAACTTCTTTTATACGCTCACGGCCATGGTCGGGCTGGCGAACTACGGCGTGGCCATTATTCTGTTTACCATCGTGGTTAAGGTGGTTCTCTTTCCATTAACTTATCAGCAGTTGAAATCCATGCAGAAGATGCAATTGCTGCAACCAAAGGTGGCCGAGATTCAGAAGAAATACAAGAATAATCCTCAAAAGGCACAACAGGCCATGATGGAACTGTACCAGAAGGAAGGGGTTAATCCTTTTAGCGGTTGCCTACCGCTGTTAGTGCAGTTGCCGGTTCTTTACGCCTTGTTTGCGGCTATGCGTTCTTTCTTTAACCCAGTGCAGAATCCTAATATTAACCTGGCCCACGCCGGGTTTTTATGGATAGCCAACCTGGGAGTAAAGGATCCTTATTATATCCTGGCCGTTTTGGCCGGGGCCATGACCTTCCTCCAGCAGTGGGTAACCATGCGGCGGGCCGGCACGGCTGGCACTAATGATCAGACGCAGCGCACCATGTTGTATATCATGCCTGTCTTTATGGGGTATATAAGCTCACAGTTTCCGGCGGGATTGGCTTTATACTGGGCGGTGTACAGTCTGGCCAGTGCGGTAGAGCAGTTTTTTGTTAGCCGCCCCGGGCTGGAGCTTAAGGGGGAAGTCACGAGTAAATGAGTACCAAGGAAGCTATGGGCAAGACGGTGGAGGAGGCCGTGGCCGCAGCCCTGGCGGAACTCGGCGTGGGCCGGGAAGAGGTGGAGGTAGAAGTCCTTGAGGAGCCGGGGAGGAGGATCCTGGGCTTGATTCCGCGGGGACAGGCCCGTGTGCGGGTGACAGTGAAACAAAGCGGGGCTGAGGTCGCCAGGAGGTTTATTACCGACGTGATGCGGGCCATGGGGGTGGAGGCCAGGGTGGAGGTGGAGCAGAAAGAAGAATTTCTTTATATGAACCTCAGCGGAAATAACTTGGGAAAGGTTATCGGCCGCCGGGGGGACACCCTGGACGCCCTGCAGTACCTGTTGAACATGGTTGTCAGTCGGAAAATGGGGGAGCACGTACGCATCTTTCTGGACGCCGAAGGCTACCGCCAGCGGCGGGAAGAAAGCCTGATACGGCTGGCGCATCGGGTTTCAGAACGAGTGAAGCGGACCGGCAATCGGGTGGTTCTGGAGCCCATGACCCCACATGAGCGGAGAATTATTCATACGGCTTTACAAAATGACCGGCAGGTATATACCTTGAGTGAGGGAGAGGAGCCGTACCGCAAGGTGGTTGTGACTCTGCGGCGGTAAGGCGAGCGCGGTCGGCGTCCAGCGGTCTGAAAAGATTGCTGGATTTTTTTTATGAAGGTGCCGGCTGGGATTCCATTGGTGACTTGTGAGCTGTTAGACCAGAGAGGTTTTCGGTGCAGGGGGTGAAGTGGTGGTCCTGGGAGATACCATTGCGGCCATAGCTACGGCTCCTGGCGAGGGCGCCATCGGGGTGGTCAGGGTGAGCGGTCCAGAGGCCAGGGCCATCTTACAGCGTATTTTCCGGCCCCGGCGTCCTGGCGGTTTGGTAGCCTTTCGGATGCGATTGGGTGAGATTGTCGCGCCCGAGGGGGAGGTAGTGGATGAAGTCCTGGCGGTCTTCATGCCCGGGCCGGCCAGCTACACGCGGGAGGATGTGGTGGAGATCCAGGGACACGGCGGCTGGCTGCCACTGCGCCGTATTCTGGAATTGGTGCTGGCTCTGGGGGCCAGGCCGGCGGGGCCCGGGGAGTTCACCCGCCGGGCTTTTCTTAACGGGCGGCTAGACCTGGTCCAGGCTGAGGCGGTGTTGGATGTGGTGCGGGCTAAGACTGAGGCTGGCTTGAGCGCGGCCGTGGGTCAGCTTGAGGGCCGGGTGTCACAGCGGGTGGGGGAGTCCCGGGACAGGCTTCTGGGCTTGCTGGCCGCCATGACCGCGGCCGTGGACTTCCCGGATGAGGTGATGGACCCGGGGCCGCAGGAGTTGTTGCGAGAAATGGATTTTCTCTTGGAGCGCCTGGCGGCTGATCTGGAGGAGGCTAGGCGGGGTGGGATCTTGCGGGAGGGCCTGCGGCTGGTGATCTGCGGCAAGCCCAACGTGGGCAAGTCCAGTCTGCTCAATGCTCTGGTGCGGGCGGAGCGTGCCATCGTTACTGATGTTCCCGGCACCACGCGGGATGCCGTTGAAGAGATGGTCAATGTCGGCGGTCTGCCGGTGCGGGTGATTGACACCGCAGGGGTGCGAGAGACACAGGACGCGGTGGAGATGATAGGCGTGGGTCGGGCCCAGGAGCTCATCCAGCAGGCGGACGTGGTGCTGGTAGTGGTGGACGTCAGCCAGCCGCTGGAGGCGGCGGATCACCGGGTGTGGCTCCTGGCTAGTTGCCGGCCCCGGGTGCTGGTGATGAATAAGGTGGACCTGGTCGAGGGCCCGGTTTTGGATCAGGTCCGGGAGGTCTTTGGGGTCCCGGCCGTGGCCGTGTCCGCCCGCACCCGGGCCGGGATGGCGGACCTGGAGGCGATGGTGGCCGAAATGGTTTGGGGTGGCAAGGTGGCGGTCGGCCGTCAGGGAATAATAACATCGGCGCGGCACCGGGCCGCCTTGGCCAAGTGCCAAGAGCACCTGCGCCACGCGCGGGACAGTGTGGTCGCTGGTCTGCCGCTGGATATAACCAGTCTGGAGGTGAAGCTGGCCCTGGAGGCCATGGACGGGATCACCGGCGCGGTGGCTGACGATGAACTGCTGGACCGCGTTTTTGCCGACTTCTGCGTGGGGAAGTGAAGCCTTTTCGGGGGTGAGAGGGTGGAATACGACGGTGGGAGTTACGAGGTTGTGGTGGTCGGCGCCGGCCACGCCGGCTGCGAGGCGGCTCTAGCCGCGGCGCGCCTGGGATGCCGGACCCTGGTGTTGACCATGAGCCTGGACCACGTGGCCTTGATGCCATGTAACCCTTCGGTTGGGGGGCCGGCTAAAGGTCACCTGGTGCGGGAGGTAGATGCCTTAGGCGGGCAGATGGGAATAAATACCAATAGGACAGCGATACAGATGCGCGTTCTCAACCGGGGCAAGGGCCCGGCTGTCCAGGCGCTGCGGGCCCAGGCGGACAAAAAGCGGTACCATGAATCCATGCTCCTGACGCTGATGCGCCAGGAGAACCTCGTGGTGCGGCAGGCAGAGGTGGAACGGCTGCTGGTGTCCGGAGGGCAGGTGGAGGGCGTGGTCACCAGGACCGGGGCCCGGATTTCCTGCCGGTCGGTGGTACTTACCGGGGGCACCTACCTGCAGGGGCGGATAATCATTGGCGAGGTAAACTATGCTGGTGGACCGAGCGGCCAGTTTGCCAGCGTGGCCCTGGCCGAGAACCTGCGGGACTTGGGGTTACGGATGCGCCGGTTTAAGACCGGGACGCCGCCACGGGTGGCCCGTGCTTCCCTTGATTTCTGCCAAATGATCGAGCAGCCGGGGGACCCGGGGGAGCTGTCCTTCTCGTTTTTTGCTCCCTGGGAGGGCGGTGAGCGGGTATCCTGCTGGCTGACTTATACTAATGCCCGCACCCACAACCTCATCAAGGACAACCTGCACCGGGCCCCGCTTTTCACCGGCATGATCGCCGGGGTCGGCCCCAGGTACTGCCCTTCCATTGAGGATAAGGTGGTGCGGTTCGCTGAGGCCGAGCGGCACCAGGTTTTTCTGGAGCCTGAGGGCCGTCACACCGACGAGATGTACGTACAGGGCCTGTCCACCAGCCTGCCGGAGGAGGTGCAGTTGCAGGTACTGCACAGCATCGCCGGGCTGGAGGCGGCCGAGATGGTCAGGCCCGGGTATGCCATTGAGTACGACTGCCTGGACCCGCTGCAGTTGCATCCCACCCTCGAGGTAAAGGGGATAGCCGGGCTTTTTACGGCCGGGCAGATAAACGGCACTTCCGGGTACGAGGAGGCTGCGGCTCAGGGCCTCGTGGCCGGCGTTAACGCCGCCCTGCGCGTCCAGGGCCGGCCAGCATTTATCCTCGGACGTTCCGAGGCCTATATCGGGGTGTTGATTGATGACTTGGTGACTAAGGGGACAGACGAGCCGTACCGCATGCTGACCTCGCGGGCGGAGTACCGGCTACTGTTGCGGCAGGGTAACGCTGATCTGCGGCTGACCCGAAAGGGATATGAGCTTGGATTGGTGGATGGCCGCCGGTTTGGGCAGGTGGAGGATAAACGGCAAAGAATCGCGGCCGTGGTGGAGGCCCTGCGGCAGGTGCGGCTGCGGCCGGATTTCCCGGGATTGGAGACGGCGCTCGTCCGGGCCGGCTCGGCTCCCGTGCGAGCCGTGGCCACCGCTGAGGAGCTGCTGCGCCGGCCCGAGATAGAGTATCGCTGGCTCGAAGACTTGGGCGTCGTTCCGGCGCTCCAGGCGGAGCTAGCTGAAGAGGTGGAGATGGAAGTGAAGTACGCCGGGTATATCGCCCGGCAGATGGCTCAGGTGGAGAGGATGTCGCGTTTGGAGGACCGGGTTCTGGGCGAACAGGGGTACGAGCGGATGCCGGGCCTCTCCCGGGAGGCCAGGGAAAAGTTGCAGCGGGTGCAGCCGCGCACAGTGGGGCAAGCGGCGCGGATTCCTGGGGTTTCCCCAGCCGATATCACGGTTTTGCTGGTCCATTTACAGCAGGAGCGGGTGCGGGGCAGTGGATGAGGAATTGGGGGAGAGGCTTCAGGAGCTCAGTTTGGCTGTAGGGGTGGACCTGGGGGCGGACGCGGGGGCGGCCCTCCTGCGTTTTCTCGCTCTCCTTTTGGCAGCCAACCTGAAGCTGAGCCTGACGGCGATCCGGGATCCGCAGGAGGCCCTGGTAAAGCATCTCGCCGATTCCTTGGCCGGCCTGGATCTCGTGCGGGGTGGCGGGGGGGCGGTGGTGGATGTCGGCAGCGGCGGCGGGCTGCCTGGGATTCCGCTCGCGGTGTGCAGTCCCGGCCGGGAATTTGTGCTGGTTGAGGCCAGCCGCAAGAAGGTGGCTTACCTTCAGGCTACAGTGCGGGAGTTGGGATTGGATAACGTGCGGGTGTGGTGGCGCCGGGTCGAGGCGGTGGGACAGGGTGAAGGCCGGGAAAGGTTTGGGGTGGCCGTGGTCCGGGCCGTAACCTCTCTGGCGGTGGTATATGAGTATTGCCTGCCGCTTTTGGCGGTGGGTGGCCGGTTGGTGGCGTGGCGCGGGCGGCAGGCAGAGGTAGAGATGGAAGCAGCCCGGGGGGTGGCCGAGAAGCTCGGGGGTGGGCCGGCCCGGTTGCACCCCTATAGCCTGGCTGGGGCCGGCGAGCGGGGCCTGGTGGTGGTGGAAAAGGTCGGGCCCACACCGGCGAGGTTCCCGCGCAGGGTGGGCGTGCCGGAAAGGCGGCCGCTGGCGTAAGTTCCGGTCTAGTTGCGGGTCACTGCTGGCGGTGCCGCTGGCAGTTCACGTGAGCCTGTGACCTCGTTCCGCCGTTTCCAGCCTCGGTTCTCAGGACATAGGTCCGTACTGCTGCGGGGTAGTAGTTGTCCCACCTCCCACTTCCAGCCCGGATGCCCAGGCTGATCTTCGCCCTGTGTGGTTAGCTTCTTTGCCTCCACCCTTGTCGGATGGAGGTTCTTTTTCCCTGTCGGAAGGAAGACACCGCGGGGTGTGGAATACTTATGTAGAGGGTGATTTTTTTGGGTCGGGTTATTGCGATCGCGAATCAGAAAGGCGGGGTGGGAAAGACCACCACGGCGGTGAACCTGGCCGCGGCCATGGCTATGGCCGGGCAGCGGGTGCTGCTAGTTGACACCGACCCCCAGGGCAATGCCACCAGCGGCCTTGGAGTCGAGCGCAGCCGGGTTAGCCGGTCCATCTACCAGGTCTTGGTGGGCGAGATCCCTTTGGAGGAGACGGTCCTCGCCACCCGGGTTGATCATCTGGAGATGGTCCCGGCTACCATAGAACTGGCCGGTGCCGAGGTGGAACTGGTGGGCGAAGAAGGACGTGAGTACCGCTTGCGGAAGGCCCTGGCGCCGGTACGGGATAATTACGCCTTCGTGTTGATTGACTGCCCCCCTTCCCTGGGCCTGTTAACCATTAATGCCCTGGCCGCAGCCGATAGGGTGCTGATCCCGATTCAGTGCGAGTATTATGCCTTGGAGGGGCTCGGGCAGTTGATGCATTCGGTGAACCTGGCCCAGAAGCACCTCAACAGCAGCCTGGCCCTGGAGGGGGTCCTCCTGACTATGTTCGACGGCCGCACCAACCTGGGCATAGAGGTGGTGGAGGAAGTTAAGAAGCATTTTGGCGGCTTAGTTTTTAAGACCATTATTCCCCGGAATGTACGCTTGAGCGAGGCTCCCAGCCATGGCGAGCCGGTGATAACCTATGATCCCCGCTCGCGGGGGGCGCAAGTGTATCTGGAACTGGCCCAGGAGGTGATGTTGCGTGGCTAAGCGCGGCCTAGGACGGGGCCTGGATGCTCTCTTTGGCGACGTGGCCGCAGCCTCTGCGGGGGAGGGGGAACTGCGGTACGTGGAGGTTGGCGCTGTCAGACCTAACCCGGTCCAGCCGCGGCGACAGGTCAACGAGGCGGAACTTGAGGAACTGGCGGCTTCCATCCGGGAACTGGGAGTGGTGCAACCGGTTGTGGTCCGGCAGGCGGCGGACGGATCCTACGAGCTTATTGCCGGGGAAAGGCGCTGGCGGGCGGCAAAGCTGGCCGGCCTTTCGGTAATACCGGCGGTGGTCCGGGAGGTGGGGAACCGGGAAGCCATGGAAATGGCCCTGGTTGAGAACCTGCAGCGGGAGGATCTTAATCCCCTGGACGAGGCCCTGGCCTTCCGCATGTTGCTGGATGAATTTGGCCTGACCCAGGAAGAAGTGGCGGAGCGAATAGGCAAGAGCCGGCCGTACATAGCTAACTCCCTTCGCCTGCTGGGGTTGTCCGAGGTGTTACAGAGTTACATCCGCCAAGGACTTCTGACGGCCGGCCATGCCCGGGCCATCCTTGGCCTGGAAAGGCAGGGGGAGGCAGAGGCAGTGGCCACCGAGGTGATTCGCAGGGGGCTTTCGGTGCGGGCCACAGAAGACTTGGTACGGCGGAGAAATGGGGCGGCCGGCTTGGAGCGGGAGCGGGTTAGCAGCCGGGGGCAGGATCCCGAGCTGGCGGCGGTGGCCACGGAGCTGGCAGAGTCCCTGGGGACCGAGGTCCGCCTGCGTCCCCGGAAGGATGGTGGTGGCCGGATAGAGATAGAGTATTACAGTCTCGCAGATCTTAACCGTCTATTAGAGGTTCTCGGTGGCCATGTTTCACGTGAAACATCATCTTGGTCGCCGCCAGCATGAGCTCTGCCTGCCGGTACAGGTGTAGGGTCCGCATCACGGATGGTAACTACCCTAAAAATAAGCCGTTGCAGATATTTTCATCCACTGATGGTGCCACCGACGGTGGCATGGGGGTCTACCCTGAAAATGGAGGTGAGAGGTGGGAAATAGGAGGTGGGACACTTGTAGCAGCAGCACCACCAGTCAGCAGTTGTCTGGCCAAGGCCGCTACCTCCTGGCGGACAACTTCCACCGGCAATCCGGCCTCCTCGGCCAGGCGGCGGCAGTCCTCGAATTCCGGCGCCACCCGCACCAGGCGGAAGACACTGTCCTCGCTCCAGCCGCTCCATTTAACGTTGGCCTTTCCCCAGCGTGTGTTCACTGCAACGAATCCGCGCGGCACCTTGAGCCGCTGCTGCTGGCGGATGCGCAGGCCCAGGGTTCCGGTCTCCGTGACGATCAGCCGGGACAGGCTTTCTACGTCTTCCGGCCGGCCTAGCACGGTGAGTGCGATTCCTGGCCGGCCCTTTTTCATACCAATGGCGGTGTAGGAGACATCCAGTGCCCCGGCTGCGAGCAACTTTTCGCTCAGGACCGGGTACACCTGTGGGTTAAGGTCGTCAATATTTGTTTCCAGCACGGCCACCATATCCTTCTCCCAGCCCTGGCCCGGGGAAAGCCCCCTTCCGGCCTCCCCCAGGATGGCGCGCAAGACGTTCGGGAAAGGGTGGTCCCGGCTGCCAGCCCCGTACCCAGTCTGCTCCAGGGTCATTGAGGGGAGAGGGCCAAAGCCGGCAGTTAGCACCTTTACCAGGGCTGCTCCAGTGGGGGTGACGGTTTCAGCCGCGACCGGTGCCGGGCATACCGGCACCTCGCGCAGGAGTTCCAGCGTGGCCGGTGCCGGCAAGGGCAAGGGACCGTGGGAGGAATTGACCCATCCCCGGCCCAGGGGCAGGGGGCTGCAAAACACCTTTTCCACCTGGAGGAGGTACAGCGCTAGGGTGACGCCGGCCACATCCACCAAGGCATCCATGGCCCCGACCTCGTGGAAATGAATTTGCCCGGGGGTGACGCCGTGCACCCGGGCCTCCGCCTCGGCCAGGGCCTGGAAGACCGCCAGACTCCTTTCCTGTACCGGCAGCGGCAGGGTGCTGGCGGCGATTATCGCTTCGATATCGGCCAGGCGCCGCTCTGGCTGCCCCGCCCGGGGGGTGACCGTTACCCGCGTGGCGCGGAGTCCAGCCCGCCTTACCTCTTCGAACCGGATCTCAGCCTCTCCTTGCACCAGCCGCTCCAGCTCTCCCAGCCACGCTTCCCTTTGTAGCCCGCAGTCCGCCAGAGCTCCCAGCACCATGTCCCCACTCACGCCCGCCGGGGCGTCAAGATAAATGATTTTCATTCCAGAGTGCCACCCCTCCCTTTCCAACCTTACCTAGGCAATCCTTTCCCCTCACCCGGAACCCGTGGTAATCGGCCGGCGGCAGGCATCCGGCCGCTACCGGGCGGAGGCGGCCATGGCCAGGATACTGTGGGCCAGGACAGCCGCGCCGAAACCGTTATCAATGTTAACCACCCCTACCCCGCTGGAACAGGCGTTGAGCATGGCCAAGAGGGCTGCCAGACCGCCGAAACTTGCCCCGTAGCCCACGCTGGTAGGCACGGCAATGATCGGGGCGGAGACCATTCCCGCCACCACCGCGGCCAGGGCCCCGTCCATCCCCGCCACCACTACCACCACCTGGCAGCGTCGCAGGTCGGCTACCACATCCAGGAGACGGTGCAGACCGGCCACGCCCACGTCGTAAAAGCGGTACACGTTGTGCCCGCAGACCTCCAGCATCAGGGCCGCTTCCTCGGCCACCGGCAGGTCGCTGGTACCGGCCGATACCACCGCCGCCAGCCCATACCGCGTCGCCTGCCCCCGGGAATCGGCTATGAACATATGAGGTATGTCATGGTAAAGTGCATGAGGTAACACCCTGGCGACGGCTTGGAATTGCTCCCGGCTGGCCCGGGTTCCCACCACCAGGTCGCCGGCCGCAGCAATTTCCGCGGCAATGGCGGCCACCTGGTCAGCGGTTTTCCCGGCGCAGTAGATAACCTCCGGCAGCCCCCGCCGCAGTTCCCGGTGATGGTCTACCCGGGCAAACCCCAGATCCTTAAACGGTAAATCCTGCAGGTGTTCCGCTGCCTCCTCCACGGTTAGGCGGTGGTCCCTGACCGCGCGCAATTGCTCCTCCAGCCGCTTACGATCCATGACCGCCTCCGGTCCCTCCGGGCGCCAGAGCATCGAAACTACCGTGCCGCAGGCCCTCCAGGTCCAGGCAGATGAAGGCAAAGCCCGCCTCCTGTACAGCCTGAACAATCGCCCGGCGCAGGGCCGGGTCGGTCGCTCGGGGGATGTCCCCTAGGGGCAGCTCCAAGCGGGCTATCTCGCCGTGATGCCTCACCCTTACGTCGGCAAAGCCCAGGTCCCAGAGGGCGCGCTCGGCCACCTCCACCTGGGCCAGCCGCTCGGGGGTTATCCATTCTCCGTAAGGGATGCGGGAGGCCAGGCAGGCCGCGGCTGGTTTATTCCAGGTAGGAAGCCCCATGGCCAAGGAGAGATCGCGAATCTCGGCCTTGGTAAGCCCAGCCTCCAGCAACGGGCTGCGCACCCCCATCTCCCGGGCGGCCTGCATACCCGGCCGGGATTCGCCCGGGTCGTCCGCGTTGCTCCCGTCGCACACCCACGCATACCCTTCTTGCTGGGCTATGGTGGTCAGGCGGGTGAAGAGTTCTTTCTTGCAGTAGTAGCACCGGTTGGGAGGATTGCGGCGGTAATCCTCGTCTTCCATCTCGTAGATGTCAATGAGGCGGTGTCTGGCCCCTATGTGAGCGGCCAGGGTGGCCGCCAATTCCCTTTCCCGCGCTGGCAGGCTGGGCGAGGCCCCGGTGACGGCCAGAGCGCGCGTTCCCAGTTCCTCCCAGGCCACCTGCAGGAGAAAGGTGCTGTCCACGCCACCAGAGAAGGCAATCAAGGCCGAGCCCATCTGGCGCAGATTACGGCGCAAAGCGTCGAGTTTATCCTCCATATTTGCGGCCGCGATGGCCGCAGCCACCTCCTTTAGTGCAGTGGGAGAGATAAACGCCCATAATGCAATTATAGCATATGGATAGACGGCTGGCAGCAGACAGGAATAAATCCATGAGCCTATGGAGACACCCGTCTTTGTGGTAGAATATCCGGGGAGACCCGGGGCGATTGCCGCCCGTGCGGAAGGAGGTGCAAGCGGATGTTTACCAACCGTTTCGAGGCTGGCCAGCAACTGGCAGTCGCGTTAGCGGAGTACCGGGGCCAGGACCTCCTTATCCTGGCCATACCCCGGGGCGGGGTCGAAGTGGCGGCCCCAGTGGCGCAGGCTCTGGAGGCTGAACTGGACCTGGTGGTGCCGCGCAAGATCGGCGCTCCCTTCAACCCGGAAATGGCTCTGGGGGCGGTAACCCAGGACGGTATCCCTCTCCTTGACCAGGTCCTTCTGATTCGCCTGGGCCTTACCCCCGAGGACCTGGCCGGCGCCATCTCCCGGGAAGTGGCCGAAGCCAAGCGCCGGCTGCGGGAATATCGTGGCTCGCGGCCGCAGCCGCAGGTTACCGGCCGGGTAGTGGTGGTCATTGACGACGGCGTGGCTACCGGCTTCACCACCCGTGCGGCCCTGACCTCCGTCAGACGGGAGAGCCCGGCCCGGCTGGTGCTGGCCGTACCCGTGGGACCTCCCAATACCCTGGCCGAACTGGAGCGGGAGGTAGATTCCCTGGTCTGCCCTTTGCAGCCTGACCCCTTTTATGCGGTGGGGCAGTTCTATGAGGATTTCGGCCAAACAAGTGACGTCCGGGTCATTGAACTCCTGCAGGAGAACTGGGCCCGGTGGGGAGCCAGGGGAAGATAGCCTGTCCGGGGCGCGTCACCTTCGCTTTAAGTTTGCACCGCTACCTTCGCCGTCAATTTCATCCTCCGCTGGTACGCCGCTAACGTTAGGGCGTCGGCCCGGAAGTGCAAGCACCGCCTCGGCTGATAAACGGACGCCTTTATGGGGATAATACCCCGGGGTGATTACATGATCGTAGCTGTAGAGGGCGGCCTGGAAAACGTACGCCAGGCTCTGCGCCAGGACGGGTATACGGTGGTAGGGCTGGAGGACCCGGGAGCCACGGCAGCCGCCGCCGTAATC
This sequence comes from Clostridia bacterium, assembly GCA_004347685.1. Classification (GTDB taxonomy): domain Bacteria; phylum Bacillota; class DSM-521; order Neomoorellales; family SLTJ01; genus SLTJ01. Next base: position 27,274 of record SLTJ01000001.1, on the reverse strand, counting down.
GTAAGCGGCATGGATGATAATTATCTCCAGCAGCAGGCTAGGGCCACCAGCGCGCCGGTAATTGCCGCTGAGGGCAAGACGGCGGAGGAGATCCTGGCCGACCTGAAAAAGTACCAGGGCGAACAGGGATAGGAGCATGACCAGGCTCCTGCCCGTATCCCGGCCCCGTACAATATTTCCCGCAAGCGCGGTGGTTGGCCCCGGCCAGGGGCTTTCGGCCGTGCCCTAAGCCCCCATGACCTTTATTACCACTCGCTTGCGCCGCTGGCCGTCAAATTCGGCGTAGTAAACCTGTTGCCAAGGCCCCAGGTCTAACCTGCCGGCCGTCACCGGGAGGATCACTTGGTGGTGTACCAGGAGGCTCTTGAGGTGGGCGTCGCCGTTACTCTCGCCAGTACGGTGGTGGCGGTACGGCACGCCCGCCGGGGCCAGCCTCTCCAGCATGTCATCCAGGTCTTGGATGATACCTTCTTCCGCGTCATTCACGTAAACCCCAGCGGTAATATGCATGGCCGAAACCAGGACCAGGCCCTCCTGGACCCCACTCTCCTGCACTGCCTTCTCCACTTGGGCCGTAATATTGATGTATTCCCGGGGCTTCTCCGTATTGAACCACAGGTATTGAGTATGGGTAACCATCATTCCTTCCCCCTTTCGGACCCAGCCGCATTAACCACCCCAGCCTGCCACTCCTTCATAATCGCCACCCCGGAACTGGTCCCCAGCCTGGTGGCGCCCGCCTCGAGCATGGCCAGGGCTGTCTCGAGGTTGCGGATGCCGCCGCTGGCCTTTACCTGGGCCCGGCCAGCCACGGCCGCGGCCAGGAGCCGCACGTCCTCTACCCGCGCTCCGCCGGGGCCAAAGCCGGTGGAGGTCTTAACAAAATCGGCGCCTGCGGCTACGGCCAGCCTGGCAGCTTCCTGCTTCTGCAGGTCGGAAAGGAAACCTGTTTCCAGGATCACCTTGACCGTAACCGGTCCGGCCGCAGCCCCCCGGGCCGTGCTGAAAATCAGTCGCAGATCCTCCTCCACCCGGCCGTACTCCCCGGCCAGGAAAAGGCCGATTGGCATCACCACATCTATTTCCGTAGCCCCCTGCCGTACCGCCTCCCGGGCGGCAAAGGCCCTCACCCGGGTCGGGGAGGCTCCGTGGGGGAAATCAATCACAGTACACACGGCCACGCCACTATCCTGCAGGAGCCGGACCGCCAGCTCTACATAAACGGGCTGTACACAAACCGCATGAAAGGCCCAGTCCCTGGCTTCATCGGCCAGACCCGCCACCTCCCCGGGCCCGGCCTCGGGACGCAGCAATGTATGGTCAATGTACGCGGCAAGGTTAACAAGAGGATCCATCTAAACTCCCCCCTGGGAAAGCAATTACCACACTTCCGAGGCATCCTCACCTGGCACAGGCCGGGCCGGCCGGCCCTTGCCGGGGATGGAAACCTTCGACGCCCCGGTCCGGCTCTCCCCTACCATTTTAACCGCAGATCTTCTCCTCGTAAACAGGTCGTTCCGTTCTTTTCAGCAGAACAGTAAGAGAAAAGCTTGAGTGGCTGGTGACGCGGACCGTAGAAGGGCAGGGTGTCCCTTTCCTGGGAGAACCACCACTGGGTATTATCTGTTTTGACGATATCGGTACCGCCTTTGACCCCAGTAACCTGGCGGCCAGCGCTCTCCTCCTGCGGGCCCTGGCCTATGACTCTCACGGGCCGAGAAAACAAGTCTTCCTTACCAGCCATCATGACGACCTTACTACCAGGCTGTTGCCCTTACTGCTGCCGCCTGCAGGTTGCACCATGAAGGTAATTGAATTCCAGCCGTGGACCGAAGAAGACGGGGCCCAGGTGAAATGCTACCGGGTAGTCAGCGCTGCTGATAACTGGAAGGAGAGGTTGCACGCGCTTGCCGGCGGGAGTATAAAGGGATAGCGCCTGGCTCAGCAGGCGAGTGTAAGCGACCCCTATTGGCCCGGATACCCGTGGAAGCAGGCCGCCAGGGCAGTAGCCTGCCGGCGAGCCAGGCTCCGTGGCTGCACGGACCAGCTAATGTTCATACCTGTACGGGTAGACAATCCTGGACTGCGTTGTGGAGTAATCGCCTCTGGCAGGCAGGGACAGTGGCCCTGGCCCAGAGTTGGAACTTGTTTGGCATATTTATGTCGAGCCTCCGGTCAGCCATCACCGGCATGTTACCTCCATCACTTTGCAGGTCGCCGGCTGAAAAGGTCGAATTACCGGGATGAATGATACCTATTCTTCGTTTGCCGGAGGTTGCTGTGCGCCGCGTATCTTTGCCTGCCCTCAAGGAAGGGATGAAGGTCGGCCGCAATGTCTACTCTGCCGGAGGGCAGATGTTGCTGGCCGCTGGCCAGAGGTTGACCAGCCGCACCATTGCCCGCCTGGCCGAACTGGGGTTCACCGGCATTTACGTGGAAGACGAACTGGCTCCTGACGTGGCCCCGGCTGATATGATTTCGGAAGACACCCGGGCGCAGGCCACCCGGCTGGTAGCTTCCATCTTGGAGCACGGCCACAAACCTTCAGGAGAAGGCAAGGTGCTGGCTGCTGAGGCCATTAGGGCCGTGGTGGCCAGGATTGTGGGCGAACTGCTGCAGCAGCCACGGATAATGGTTGACCTTTCCGACATCCGCAGCCACGATGACTATACCTTTTCCCATTCGGTAAACGTGGCCGTCCTGGCACTGGTTACAGGTATGGCCCTGGGCTACCCGTACTCTACCCTGCATAACCTGGGTACCGGCGCCCTGTTGCATGACATCGGCAAGATGGATATTCCCCTCCAGATACTGAACAAGCCCAGGCCTCTCACGGCCGAGGAATACGAATTTGTCAAGCGCCATGCCGCCTTTGGCGCTGAAATCGTGGCCGGCCGGGGCGATTTTGGCACCACGGTCACCAACATCGTCCTGCAGCACCACGAGCGGTACGGGGGCCAGGGGTATCCGGGCGGCCTGAAGCATAAGGATATCTCCCCCTTTGCTGCCGTCACCAGCATAGCAGATACCTATGACGCCATGACTGCCGACAGGGTTTACCGCCGGGCCCACCAGCCCCACGAGGCCTACGAGTTCCTGGCCGGTTCTGGCAACCACCTCTTTGACTTCAACCTGGTCAGGCATTTCCTGCATCACGTGGCTGCCTACCCCACCGGCACGGTGGTGGAACTGAGTGATAGAACTGTGGCCGTAGTCACCGGGAACCAGCCCGGCCAGGGGACCAGGCCCCGGGTGCGGGTTCTGTGGGACGGCCTGGGCATGCTCCTGCGCCCGCCCAGGGAAGTTGACCTGGCCGGGGAGACAACACTTACCGTCACCAGGGCCCTGGCCGAGGACGAGATAGCCGGATTGCCGAAACCGTAAGCATACTAAAGGGGCGCCCCGAAGGTGACCGGTATGATTGTGGCCAGTACCTAACACTGCAGCGTGAGTTTGCCCAGGAAAAACTTCTCGGCGTCCCGGAGGCGGAGAGCAGTTCGGCCAGATGTTGCAAGGGGCGCTGGGCCCGGCTGGTGCTCACCCCGCCCCCGGCCAGGATGACCGGCCGCTCCGCCGTGAAAAGCAGGTTTACTGCCGCGGCTATTTCCGCTTCAGGAGCTACGGGCCGGGCCACGGGCCAGGGGGCGGGGAAGGAGAAGTTACCTTGTGGCCATCTGCACGTCCAGGGGCAGGGAAACCAGCACTGCCCCTGGACGGCCGGAGCAGGCCGTATGTACGGCCCGGCCCACGAGTTCGGGGATGCGCTCCGGCCGGTGCACCTCTACCTGCCACTTGGTTATGGGCCGGTAAAAGGTCAGGAGATCTACCTCCTCGAAGGCGCCGCGGTAAGAAATGCCATCGCCCACCTGGCCGACTGGCGCCGTCACCTGGATTACTGCACCATTCCAGCTACTTCAGCCAGACTCCTGGCGGATTGAATGCCACCGTAAATACAGGCGGCTATTTTTTCCGCCATCCGGTTTACCAGACTGAGGCGGGTGTTTTGCAGGACGTAATATTCCATATATCCGCCGACATTGACAATGCCGGTCAGGTGGATATCGCCCACGGCAGGGAGTTGCTTGTTGACACCGGCTCCGGGGATTAGGGGCCCGGGGGCCAGGGTGATGTGTCCCACACTCTGGGCCTGCCCCAGGCAAGCATCAATGGCGATGATAAGCGGGTTCGGCAGGGTAGTCCTGATCGCCTCCAGTTCCTCGTTCAGGTTGCCGGCATGAACCGGCTCTTCCAGAGTACCGTAAACGAAGGCCCGGTGGTCAAGCAATTCCTTTACTCTGCTCCCGGTCAGGGGCCCCAGGGCGTCCCCGGTAGAGCGGTCGGTACCTATGGCCACAATGACCAGGGGGCGCACGCCTTCAGGGTCGAGGGTGCTAATTATTTCACTCAGGGCTTGAGCCATCCGCGGGACGAGGGTCGGGTCGTCGTGATGCATTTTTACCCGCGGCAGGCCTTCCTCCCTGCTGGTTGTCTTTAGCGGCATACCAAGCAAAACGATGCTTACCCTCCTGTGTTACGTTTAACCTTGCGGCAAGAGTATATGCCAAAAAAAGATATTTTATACAGGCCGTTCTATTTGGTTGTTGCCGGCATAGGTTAACAGGGGGGACAAGATTTGCGCCGGCGAAGCAGCGGGTTGGCCGGGGTGGCCAGCGTTTACATTGGCAGCGTGGTCGGTGCCGGGTTCGCCACCGGCCAGGAGATCTGGCAATTTTTTGCCGCCTTTTCCTACCACGGCCTGTGGGGGGTGGGGCTAGCGGCTCTCTTGCTGGGAGTGGCTGGAGCCTGTACCCTGCGCCTGGCCAGGCTCGCGGGATGTAAGCACTACGGACAAATGTTATCCCTGGTGTTAGGTCCCGGCCTGGCGCCGGTGGCTGATGTCGTGCTGGGCCTCTTGGCAATGGCTGCGGTGGGCCTGATGCTCTCGGGAGCGGGAGAAGTTTTTGCCGAGCACCTCCGTCTCCCGGCCTGGACCGGGGCCGGACTTACGGCCACGGTCAGCCTGGGGGCGGTCCTGGCCCGGGGCCGTGGTCTGGCGTATGTGAACATGGTTTTCGTGCCGTTTCTGGTCGTGATGACCCTAGCCGTCAGCCTGCTCTCCTGGGCTCCCGGCCCGACCGGAGAAGCAATGGCCGCTTGGGTCGGGCCTTGGTGGCCGTGGGCGGCAGTCCTTTATGCTGCTTACAATTTCGTCCTGGCCTTTGCCGTGCTGGCCGGATTTGGCGGCGGGCTCACCCGTGGGCAGGAGTGGGGAGGAATGGTCGGTGGCGCCGCTATCGGTTTCCTGGCCCTGGCGGTGGCCAGAACTCTGGTCGCCCGTCCGGAGCTGGGCCGGGCCTGGGCCATACCCATGTTGGTCCTGGCGGCCGAGGCCGGCCGGGGGTGGTTCCTAGCCTATACCCTGGCCCTGTGGGTGGCGATAAGCACCAGCGTCGCCGGCGGGATATATGCCCTGGCCCTGCGTCTCGAGCCGTACCTGCCGTATCGGGCCGCCTGTGTCCTGGCGGCGTTTGGGCCGCTATTTCTGGCCCGCTTCCCTTTCGCCGGCCTGGTGGGTCACTTCTATCCCGCGATGGGTTATCTGGGCCTGGTGCTGGGAGTGGCCGTGGTTGTGTCCTCGGTAAAGAGAAGGTAAGAGAAATAGATTTGGGAGGATTTGAGAGCATAGCGAGGAGAACAAGCAGGATTTCGGCTGATGGAGGTAGAAAGTAACTATACTCAGGCTGGAGGTGGTTGGCGTGGGGTAAAAAAACAGTGGCGCTGCCTGCTAGTATTAGGTCTTATTTTGCTGGCCGCAGGCATGGCTGGCTGCGGGGAGAGGAAGCCAGAGGCAACCAACGCGGGTGTCTCGGGTACCGGTGGGGGCGCTGAGCGCCGCCCCCTGATCCTTACCAGCCAAAAAGATAACGTCCTGGCCTATTTCGCTACCAAGGATCTCGCTTACAGTGTCCCCCTGTCCTTTCCGGTGAGCCCCCAGGCTGATCAGCCGCGGGCCGCGGTGGAGCGGGTACTGGCCGGCCCGCCGGGGGAGTTTCTGGTCCGGACCATCCCAGAGGGCACAAAGCTGCGGGAGTTTCGGCTTACGGGCGGTACGGCCTACCTGGATCTCACCGGGGAGATCTTAACCCTAAACGAAGAACAGAGCGGGCAAATGGCTATCAGTTCCTTGGCCCTCACCTTGGCCCAGTTTCCCTCTATCACCTCGGTGGAACTGCTGGCAGACGGCAAGCCGGTGGCTTCTCTCGCCGGGGCGGCAGTGCCCCACCCCTTACCGATCCCGGACAGTGTCAATCCCCTGCAGGACAGGCCGCCAGACGGCTGGCCGCTACGGGTGTATTACTCTGACCCGCAGGCCATGTACCTGGTACCGGTGACATATTTCGTCGCCCCCGGTCTGAGCCGGGAAGAAAGACAGCGCCGGCAAATCGAGCTCTTGCTCCAGGGCCCGCCGCCGGGGGTGAACCTTGCCCGTACCGTGTGGCCGGGCACGGAGCTGGACGGTCTTCGGGTGGAAGGCGACCTGGTCACCGTGGACCTGAGCCAGGAAGTCGTGGGCTACGGCGGCGGGCATACGGCGGAAGACATGCTGGTTCGTTCCCTTGTCTTTACCTTAACAGAAGACCCAGGTATTTCGCGGGTGCAGCTTTTGGTTGGCGGCGAAAAACATGAGTACCTCCCGGAAGGGACAAAGATTGACGTGCCCCTCACCCGGCCGGAGACGCTCAACGCCGTTGAGACCACCTAGCTCGCCGGTATACGGCTCCCTGAAGGAATAACAGGGTTCACGGCCGGTGGTGGGGTGGGCATCCTTTGTTGCCCAACACCGGTTTGCCTATCGAGTACCTTCCCCAATTTCAGTTCAACCGTCCCGGGGCCGGCGGCTCCCCGCCCTCCAGTGCCAGGCCCTCCTGCGGGGAGGGTTTTTCTTTTTTGCAGGAAAACCGCCGGCGGTGGGGAATAATTTGGGAGAGAGCTATGTCCGGGGTGGTTTATCTTGCCAGAAGAGCAAGTGAGGGAGAAATTACGGCGATTGCCGGCGGTGGACCGGGTATTACGGGTGCCACCGCTGCCGGACCTTCTCGCCCGGTATCCCCGGGAGATGGTGGTAGAGGCCGTACGGAGGGTGCTGGAACGGCAGCGGGATCTTCTGCGCCAGGGCGGAGGAATGCCGGCCCTGGTGGCCCTGGCCGGCCAGGCCGCAGAGATGGTGGAGGCCAAGACTAGGGCCAGCCTGCGCCGGGTGATAAACGCTACGGGCGTGGTGCTGCACACCAACTTGGGCCGGGCGCCGCTGGGTACAGAAGCCCTGGAGGCGGTTACGGCCGTGGCCAGGGGGTACAGCAGTCTGGAAATGGACTTGGCCACCGGGACGCGCGGTGAGAGATACACCCATGTGACCCGGCTGCTGCACGCCCTCACCGGAGCCGAAGCCAGCTTGGTGGTGAACAATAACGCCGCCGCAGTTCTGCTGGTGCTCCATACCTTGGCCCGGGGACGGGAGGTGGTGGTCTCCCGGGGGCAACTGGTGGAAATCGGGGGTTCGTTCCGTATCCCAGAGGTCATGGCCGCCAGCGGCGCCACCTTGGTTGAGGTCGGCACCACCAACAAGACTTATCTTCGCGACTACGAGCAGGCCATCGGCCCGCAGACGGCGGCCCTCCTGCGGGTGCATACCAGCAATTATCGCCTCGTTGGCTTTACCCGCCAGGTGCCGGCCCTGGAACTGGCGGGTCTGGGGCAGCGTTATGGTCTGCCGGTAATTGAGGACCTGGGCAGCGGCCTGCTCGTAGACCTCTCTCCCTTCGGCATCAGGGGGGAACCGTTAGTTAGCGACAGCCTCGGGGCGGGAATAGATATTGTCACCTTCAGCGGTGACAAGCTGCTGGGCGGACCCCAGGCCGGAATCATCCTGGGGCGGCAAAAGTACCTGGAGGCCATGAAAAAGAACCACCTGTTGCGCGCCCTGCGCGTTGACAAGCTTACCCTGGCCGCGCTGGAGGCTACCCTGAGGCTGTACCTGGAACCCGGCCGTCTGGCCGAAGTGCCGGCTCTGCGCATGCTGACAGCAGGGCCGGAGGAACTGGAGGCCAGGGCGGCCAGGCTGGCGGCCCTCCTTACCCGCGCCTTGGGCCAGGCGGCCCGGGTGGGAGTGGTAAATGGATTTTCCCAGGCGGGGGGGGGCTCCTTGCCGGGGGTTGATCTTCCCACCTTCATGGTGCAGGTGCATCTCCAGGATATAAAGGTCGAGGTCTTGGCCACCCAACTGCGGCAGGGGGAGCCGGCGGTTATCGGCCGGGTACAGAAAGACAGCCTTCTTCTTGACGTGCGGACTGTCCCCGAAGGGGACTTCGCCGAGCTGGTGCGCTGTTTCCAGGCGGCCTATGCCAGGGCTGCGGCCAGTGCCGGTGGATAAGGTGGGTGCATCGGGTGGCAGATGATTTTATCATTGTCGGAACTGCCGGCCACGTGGATCACGGCAAGACGGTGCTGGTGCGGGCCCTCACCGGGGTAGATACTGATCGTTTGCGGGAGGAAAAGGAGAGGGGAATTTCCATCGAACTGGGTTTTGCCCCCCTTACCCTGCCCAGCGGTCGCACCCTGGGCCTGGTTGACGTGCCAGGGCACGAACGCTTTATCCGCCAGATGCTGGCCGGGGCCGGGGGCATGGATCTGGTGATGTGGGTGGTCGCGGCCGACGAAGGGGTAATGCCCCAGACCCGGGAACACCTGGACATTATTAACCTCCTGCGGGTAAAAAGAGGCGTGCTGGTGCTTACCAAGGTGGACTTGGTGGACGGCGACTGGCTGGACCTGGTGGAGGAGGAAGTCCGGGAGGCTGTCGCCGGTACGGTGCTGGAACACGCCCCGCTGGTGCGGGTGTCGGCTGTGACTGGGCAGGGGATAGACGATTTACGCGAGATCCTCGACCGGGAGGCGGCGGCCACGCCGCCCAAGGAGGCCGGCGGCCTGGCTCGGCTCCCGGTAGATCGGGTGTTTAAGGTGGCCGGATTCGGCACCGTGGTGACTGGAACCCTGTGGTCAGGCCGGCTGAAGGTGGGACAGAACGTGGCGCTCATGCCTCAGGGCCTGATTACGCGGGTGCGGGGCCTGCAGGTGCACGGTCGCGGCGTGGAGGAAGGGGTGGCCGGGCAAAGGGTGGCGGTCAATCTAGCCGGGGTGGAAGTAGGGCAGTTGGAGCGGGGCTGCGTGGTGACCGAGCCGGGCGCCTTTGCCCCCACCACCCGGCTGGACGCCGAGCTCTACCTCTTACCCACGGCCCGGGCCCTGGCCCACCGGACGCGGGTGCGCCTTTACCTTGGTACAGCCGAGGCCTTTGGCCGCGTGCTGCTCCTGGACCGGGACGAGATGGCCCCGGGAGAAACCGCCTTTGTCCAACTGGTCCTGGAAGAGACGGTGGTGGCGGCCCGGGGTGACCGGTTTGTGCTCCGCTCCTATTCGCCCATGACTACCATTGGCGGTGGGGAAGTGGTGGAGGCCCGTGTCCGCCGCCACAAGCGCTACCGTCCCGAAGTCCTGGCCAGCCTGGCCGTGCGTCGCCAGGGTGATCCGGCGGCCCTGGTGCGGGAAACCCTGGCGGCAGCCGCGGCCCCTGTCTCCTGGCCGGAACTGGCCGAGAGGGCCGGGATCCAGGAACCCGATCTGCGGGAACTGTTGCCGCAACTGGTGGCCGCCGGCCAGGCCGAAGTGCTGGAGGCGGAAGGCACGCGCCTGGCGGTGGCGGCCGATTTAATGCGGCAGTGGGAGGCGCGGTTGCGCCAGGCCCTGGCCGACTATCACCGGCAGTACCCCCTGCGGCCGGGGCTGCCGCGCGAGTCCTTGCGTTCCCGCCTGTTTTCCCGCCTGGAGGGACGGCAGTTTCTGGCCTGCTTGAGCCATTGGGAAAGGGAAGGGCGGATCAAAACCGATGGGGCCTTTGTCTTCCTGGCGGATTTTTCTCCCCGGCCCGCGCCGGAAGAAGAACCATGGCTGGCCGGGGTGCGGGAAGCCTACCGGGCCGGGTGGCAGCAGCCGCCGGACTGGCACGAGGTTACGGTCGGCCTGCCCGCGGAGAAGGCCGAGGAACTGCTGGCCTACCTGGTGCGCCAGGGGGATCTGGTTAAGGTGGCGGAAGACCTGTATTTTCACCGGGAAGCCGTGGAGGCGGCCCAGGAGCAAATTGCCGCCTACATCCGCCAGCACGGAGGTATCCTCCTGGGTGAGGCCCGCGACCTCCTGGCCAGTTCCCGGAAATATATCCTGCCCCTGCTGGAGTATTTTGACCGCATTAAATTTACCAAACGGGTGGGGGACAAGAGGATCCTGTACTGATAGGCGTTTGCCCGGCGTGGTTTCAGCTATGGGAGAGGAGAGAAAGCAGTGCCAAGGGTGTCCGTAGAGCGGCTGAAGGCGGGAAGTGAAGTAACTTCCATCTTTTTGGTCAAGGCCAAGTACCTGCGCAGCTTCAAAGAACGGAAGGGGGAGTATCTGACCATTGTCCTGGGTGACAGTACCGGTCAGATAGTGGCTAAGGTATGGGAAAAGGCTCTAGAAACGGACGGAATCTGTTCGCCGGGGGACGTGGTGGCAGTGACAGGCAGCGTTACTGAATATAAAGGGGCTCTGGAGATCCACCTGACTTCCCTCCGGGTCCTGGCCGAAGGCGAGTTTGACCCGCGGGAATTCCTCCCGGCCAGCCCGCGGGAGGTCCACGAGATGTTTACCCGGCTGCAAGAGTTAATGCAAGAGATAACAAATCCCCATCTCAAGAAGCTGCTGGACCACCTGTTTGCCGATCAGGAACGGGTCCGGGCCTTTATTACGGCCCCCGCGGCCAAAGCCAACCACCAGGCCTACCTGGGCGGGCTGCTGGAACACACCCTGAACGTGGCTACCATGGCTGGCGAGGCGGCCCGGACGTACCCCCAGGTTGACAAGGATCTCCTTCTGTCTGGAGCCATTCTTCACGACTTGGGCAAAACTGGAGCGTATAACTACACGCGGGTGATTGACACCAGCGACCAGGGCCGGCTCCTAGGCCACATCGTCCTGGGGGTGCTGGATCTGGAGCAAGAAATGGCGGGTATCCCCGGCTTCCCGGTTGGCCTGCGCCTCAAACTCCTCCACATGGTGGCCAGCCACCACGGCCGGTACGAGTGGCAGTCCCCGGTACGCCCGCAGTTCCTGGAGGCGGCCATCCTCCACCATTTGGACATGCTGGACGCCGATATTGACATGTTTACCACGGCTCAGGGGAAGGGCAAAAGGGAAGGCCTCCGCTGGTCGTATAACAAAACCCTGGAGCAATACATCTGGACGGCTCCGCCCGGAGCCAGGGAGGACGGCCCGGAGCATGAAGGCCTCTAAGGCCTCTAGTAACCTTTGCTTTTGCCCGCAATTTGTGTTAAAATATCTCTGTCGTCAGGGCGCGGGAGTGGATGGGTCCTGGTGGGTTCCCTGGACTTCAAATCCAGTGGCGCGTGGGTAACGCCCGGGCGCGGTGGGTTCGATTCCCACACACTCCCGCCAAATCTAGCATTGCAGGGATTTCACCACCTCACTGGACAATGACTCCATTGAGGGTCCAAAAAGCACGAATCCAGTGCGCTTGGTGAAAGCCTTCAGCCTAACCGGATTCCCCTTCGCTGTTTCCCGAAAAACAAGCGAAGGGGGTTTTTGTTTATGGCAAAAGTGCTGCGCATGGACAAGGCAGCGCCGGAAACGTGGGAGGACGCATTGAAGCAGTTCCTGTGGTGGAAGCAAGCGCAGGGGGTGAGTGATACCACGCTGGAGGACTACAAGAGGCACGTCGAGTATTTCTTTCACCGCTACCCGGACGCCTACCGGGAGGAAAGCCTGAAGGCCGCCGCATTGGAGTATATGGCGCAAAAGGTCAAACCGGCCACGTTCAACCTGCGATTAACTTACCTGAAGGTATTCTTTGGGTGGTGCGTCAAGGAAGGTATTTATGCCGCCAATCCTTTGGCCGACATTAAGCGCAAGAAAGCCGAAAGCAGGGTGGTAAGCCTCGACGCCGACACGCTGAAGAAGCTCCTCACCCTGCCAGACAGGAAGACGTTTGCAGGATTGCGGGATTACGCCTTAATCCTGCTAACCCTGGATACAGGTATTCGCCCCAAAGAGGCGTTTTCCCTGCTGCCAGAGGACGTGAATTTCCGCGCCTTAGAGGTCTACGTCAGGGCCGAAAACGCCAAGACCAGGGTTAGCCGCACCCTACCCATTATGCCGGTGACGGCCAACGCCATACGGGACCTGCTGGCCGCCAGGCACCCGGCCTGGAAGGAAAATGTCCCGCTGTTCTGCTCTGCCGAAGGCACGCCGTTGAACAGATTTGTTTGGGGAGACAGGCTGGAGGCTTACAGCAAAAAACTGGGGGTGAAGGTCCGGCCATACGATTTACGCCATTGCTTTGCCTTGGAATTCCTACGCAATGGAGGTCACGCCCTGGCCTTGCAGCGTACCCTGGGGCATACGGACCTGTCTATGACTAAGCGTTACGTGGCGCTCACCCAGGGAGACATACGGGAACAGCACGACATGGCTTCACCGCTGAACAACCTGCTGCCACAGAGGAACAGGGTGAGGAAGGTTGGCAAGTAAGTTACTCCAGTTAGACGGCTACAAAAATTAGCCCTATTCTTGTACAACTGGCAGGAAAAACCGTGGTGGGCCAGAATTCTATATTAAGAAGGTGGTAGAATGAACGAAAGGCAAGGTTGTGCAATAGTATTATTGCTCTTAATTCTTTTTTTGGGCATTACATTAGCTGTACAGGGCAGCGAGCTGGGTTTTCTAATTCTTGCAGCATTTGCGATTGTCATTGTGCGTATAATCTATGAAGGGAAAAAAACGCAAGAGGCTGCCCAAAAAAATTTAGGTAACGAAGCCCTATTGTGTTCGGCCACCGCTGAACTCATAGGTGGCAATCATCCGCTGCTTGGCAGTTCTCAAAGAGCAGTAATTCTTGCAGTTAGTCAATCGAATCTTGCCATTGCGGGGGAAAAAATACCACTTGTCCAGGTCAGAGCCCATGTCGCTACGCAGTCTGCGGTTTCGTCTATGGGAATATTTCTTTTTGGTTTATTGGCCTTAGGAGCCAAGGATAAAGTGCTGGTGTTGGAATTTGACGACCCGGTCAGCAAAGAGCATTACAACAGCGTTTTTAAGGGTATCAACAACCCTGAATTAATTGCTGACACCATAAACAGACAACGGTATTTCCTTCTTAGTAAGGCTGAACCTCAACGGGAGACGCAGGAATAATCCATGCCAAATCTGCAAGCCGGTCAGGAAGTTAAGCCGCTAAGTTACCCAATTAGACAGTTATAAGAATTGGTCCTAGGAAAGGGCCAGGTGGGGAGCCCCCGCCTGGCCTTCTGTCTGTCAATGCTCGACCTGGCTTAGCGTGAAGCAGATACGTTAGCCAAAATATGGAATATCGTTAACCACTAGGGGACAGCAGGTTAACGTCAACTTTTTAGTTTTCCGGTAAGGGGCTGGAAGGTAGATACGTCAAGGGGAAAGGGGAGAATGTCAGTTCGCAGTTCAGTTCGCCACAGCGAAAATAAAAATAGCATTTACGAAATGTTTCCAGTCCCCCCGCTGTCACCAGGGCGCGTTATTGTGGGATTAGGGGAGGCCGGAAAGACGCTCCCGCTCTATCCCCACTGGATTTCTTCCCATGCCGGGAGGGAAAAAGGGTGAATCCAGTGGTGTTGAGGAATAGTCCTTTTCGGGAAAGCTAGACATACCAAGGATTTGCGGGTCTTTTGTTTCTCACTGGATTGTTTATCCATTGGAAGGAGACAAAAAGGGCAGGGAAAAAAGGAAACGCAGGCAAGAACGCCGCATGGCCGCCAGACGCGCTAGAATGGCTTGTAGCAAAAGAAAATGGCCGGGCAGGTGGAACCATTACCCGGTCAGTTTTCGCGGCTTGTAGGGCCTCCTGGCGGGCCGCTCCCCCTGGGGGGGCTAGGTCCGCCAGCCGCCGCAAAGTATGCCATCGTGTCAGTTCGCGCCATCGGGGTCCCACGGCTTGCGTCCACCAGGTGGTTGGCATTAGTTGGGATACAGCCAACCGAGATAAACAGGTTCTCGAAATCGAGAACCTGTTTGCCGGGATAACTTCTTCTGCCACCTCAACCGCTTTTACTACCCGTTCAATATCCTTCGGCTTATCCAGCACCACGTATGGCTTTTGCACCGGCTTCGGCTTGGTCGCCGGGTAGTGCTTGCCGTCAGCACCGGCGACGGTGGAGGTTCAGCGCCAGGACGTGCTCTGCTTTTCCTCAACCAACCCCAACCTGCTGGCAAACTTCCACAACACCGCTGCTTTTACTTGGTAGAATTCCCTTTCCGAAACGCCCAGCTCTCCGGCCAGGGCCGGTCCCGCAAGTCCATACGTTACCACCCCTTTTGGACCAACTGGTGCCTAGTCTTTTCCAAGACAAGCCGGATTTTCCCCTGACCTTCTTCACTAGTCCCGCGCAGAAGGTTTGCCTCCTGCTTCCACAAGCCGTCAAGGTCCTGGAGCAGTTTGCTAATAGTATCTGCCGCCTCCGCCACCTGGCGGGCCTTTTCTTCGGCCTGCTTACGTAGCGCCTGCACCTGCTTTAGCACCTCTTTACTTGGCTCGGGTGGTGGGGCCAGTTCGGGGGCCAACTCCCAAACTTGCTGGAGCAAGTTGCCCTTCAATTGGTCATCCAGGTCCTGCGCCAGCCGTGCTACAAACTGGAGGAAGTCTGTCACGGCCTTCTGCTGGTATTCGGCCAAAAGGGATATATCCTCGTCGGTCATGTCCAGCCGGCCAAGATGGTGCATGTCCTGCTTGAATTCAACTTCAACGGTGGTCTTGATTTCCCCAACGGCCTTCCCCAGGTCAATCTCCGGCACTTCTGGCCGCCGCTGAAATGGGTTCTTTTTGGCTGTTTTTGCCTTTTGCTCATACTCAGCAATAGCTTCTACAAGGGCGTTGTAAGTCTTCCCAGAAATTCCGGCATAGTCCACAATCACCCGCTGCCTGGGTATACCCATGTCGCGCAGTGCCTGGTCTAACGCCTGTTGGCGTAACGAATTTGACATTGTTTATCCTCTCCTTTGCGAAATTTTCACAATGGCTTCGCGTAGCCGCTCCGGCCAGGGGTTTGGCACAGGGGGCAGGGGCACCAGGTAACCCCGCCGCCGCTGCTCCCTCAGCCGCTGACGTCCCGCATACTCTCTACAGGTGAAGCATACGCCGTTTTTGTCCAGCCAGCTTCCCTCCACTTCTACGCCGCAGTTTTCACACAGTGGCACTTTCGCCGTCCGCTCCTTCCTGCAACTTCTGCAATTCGTTTATCAACACCGGCAGGAGTTCAGCGCGAAGACGGAATGCTTTCCTCGTAGGTATCCACGCATCAGAACCGGGTTCGCTACGGGCCAGGATTTGAAAACCCACGTAAAACTTCCCCTCGTATTCCTGTAACTCAACTGATAATTGCTCAAATGCGTTTTTGCGAATTAAAAAAGCCGCCATTTTTCACACCCCTTTTTTCTCATTCCGCCGCTTCCAGGAAGTCCGCCAGCAGCGCCCTGGCCTCCGGGTGCAGGGCCAGGTCTTCCTGGTCCAGCGTTACGGTCCTGCCGCGCCGCTTCTCGCCGGTTTCCCGGTCGGGCCAGAGTAGGGAGATTTGCAGCTTGCCCGCCTGGGGGTAATAACTTAAGGCTATGCGGTCGGTCTGGGCCTCCTGGGGCTTCTCCCGCTCCCAGTAGGGTTGCCCACGATAGGGTGGCAGCTTCCTTACTGTTGCAGGTTTATTCATCATTCTTCACCCCCCCCTCCTGCCAAGTGGTCAAAACTCCCATGTTTCCCGGTCGTCTTCGTCCTGGCAGTTATTGGCAACAAGTGGAGGAAGTGGAGGAAGTGGACCTTTTTTCGGGTTAAACTCTTTTATATAGCCTCGCGTAGAGTTTATACCGAAATTTGGTCCACTTGGTCCACTTACTCCACCCTCGTCGGTCACTAGAAAAACTCCTCGTAGTCGGCCACTGAACCAACTGAACCATCTGAACCAATTTTCCGGTTAAAACCTCTATATAAGAGGGGCAAGCTTGTTTAACCGGAAATCAGGTTCAGTTCGTTCAGTTCCTTCAGTAAGTAGCCCAATGCCACGCCAGACAATCCCGCCGCTTTTCCCACCTCTGAAGCGGTCAAAGCCTCGTTCCGTCAACTGCATACCCAGGTCCCGTTGCGACATGGGGCGTTCGCCATTTTCTTCACACCAAGCCAGGTATGTTTGGTATATGTCCTTGGCCGCAGCTTTCGCCAGGGGGTTAATTATGCAGCAGTCCTCCAGGAACGCCGCTAAAACGTCTTGTTCTTGCCGATATGCATCTGTTGCCGCTTTCACCTCGTCCGGCACTCCCAGCCCCTCCCGCTGCCAGGCCAGGCATCCCTCCACCGCCCAACGCAAGATGCCCGGTAATTCTTCTCGCAGTTTGTCCGGCAGACTTTTGTCCTGCTCCTCAACAGGTATGGTCACGTTGAAAGGTATTAGCCGTATGCGCCGCCAAATGGCATAGTCCGTACCACGCACGCGCGGCTTATGGTTTGTGGCCAGCCAAAGCTTGTGAGTAGCTTCAAACTCAAAGAAGTCTTCGCGCATTCGCCTGGCCTTCAGCTTGTCGCCACCGGTTAGTTGCTTGACCAGGCTTTCCGCAAGCCGCCTGCCACTCTCGGTCTCGGTGGCTACCACCAGCCGCTTTCCGAGCAAATCAGCCACCTCGGTGGGATGCCGCTCGCCCTTTTTGGCTAAAAGCAGGTCGGGGGCCGCCTGGGTAGCATAGTCTCCTAAAACAGCCTGAAGTGTGGTCAGAAAAACGCTCTTCCCGTTGGCGCCGGTCCCGTACAGCAGGAAAAAAACCTGCTCCCTGGTGCTGGCGGTTAAGCTGTACCCGACTGCCCGCTGGAGGAAGGTTATCAGCCTTTCATTGCCGGCCATGATGCGCTCCAGGAACGCTTCCCACCTGGGACATGCTGCCTCCGGGTCGTATGCCACCGGCGTCATTTTACTCAGCATATCCTCCCGCCGGTGGGGTCGTAATTCTCCTGTCCGCAGGTCAACTGTGCCGTTGGCGCAGTTTAAAAGCCACGGGTCCCGGTCCAACTCACCTGGCAGCACCGGAATGCCCGGCTCGCTCGCCGCAAGGGTCACCGTCGCGGCCAGCCGGTCCCGGCTTTCGCTTTTTAGCACGAATTGTAAAAACTCGCGCCGTTCTTTTTCATTGTCAATGTGTGCCGCCTCGCCGTACATGCCGCGCACCGTGTCTTTAGCTCGGCGCATAACTTCCGCCGTGTTGTCCACTTGCCACTGCTGGCCGTTCCATACCAGCCACTTTCCCCAGGGGTGGCAATAGCGCAGGTCCTGGCCGTGGGCAGCGACAAGCCGCTGGGCATTGCCAAGGTCGGTCGGGTGGAAGGTCTCTGGCCTGTCGTACCGCCATGCGCTTTCCACTTTTAGCAGGGCCTGTTTCTCGGGGAATGGGGGCTTGCAGTTCTTCGCTGCCTCCAGCACTAACCGCGTGGCTTCTTCTTTTGTCAAACCTTGCTGGCGTAGCCGGCAGGCATACCGAAATAGGGTATTGTCCCTTTCCCCTTCGGGCACGCCGGCCAATACCCGCAGGGGGTCCAGCTTCGGCTTTTCCTCGCTGGGGTGCGGTTGGCGTACCAGGTCCAGCAGCCATGCCGGGCAGGGGGCCAGGGGCACTTCGGCAATACTCAGACAGTCTACCCACTCGTAACGCCTGCCGCTGGCATGTCTGCTTGGCGGGGCCACGACAAAGCCACCGTCTGCCCGCAGGTCCACACCGGGCAGCAACCTCACTGCGTTTGGCACCTGGCCGCCGGGGTGGGCAAAGTAATAGTGCTTTCCTTTGCCAGTTGTGGCGCAGGGGGTAGGAGGCAAATGCTTGCCGCGCAGCGCAGCTTCCCCCTCCGGGCCGTCAACGTCCACGACCACCAGGCCGCTCACCGCGCCGGTGACTATGGCGACATTCGCCTGGGGCCAACGCCGCCACCATTGCTGGACTTCCTCTGTGGTAGCTTGCCTAGTCTGGTACTCGCGCCAGCTTTCCACCAGGGGCCGCTTTGTTTTGCGGTCAACGGGCAGGACGGAAAAGCCTCGGGCTTGGTATTCCAATGCGGTCTGTGCTATACTGTAGGAGGACATGAATTGTCACCTGCTTCTCGTTCTCTAAGCGAAAAGTCTCAACTGCACCAGCGCACCCGCCGGGGGCCGCACCTGGTGCCAGTAACGCTCGGGCAAGAAAACCTGTTCACCAAACGCGCCAAACTGCCGTAGAAAGCCGTACCGCTCCAGGTCGTCCAGGCTGGCCTGTAAGATTTCTCCGTTCTCCACCAGCAGCCGGACCGCCTGGACGCCAGCCTCCCGCAGCCGGGGCAGGGCTTCAGCCTGGAGGCCGTAGGCCGCAAAATTTTTGTGGAAGTGCTTTTGCCGGTCTATTTTCTTGACCAGCACCTTCTGGCCGCCAACATGCTCAATGTTGCCAATGACCTTGCGGCCTTGCGGTGTGAAGACAAAAAACGGTTCTTTCCCAGTTTTTCTCATTTCATCACCCTCTTAAATTCCCCGGTCCCCCGCCGGGGTTTTTTTATGCCAACTTTGCCATGCCTTCGGGGTCAAAAAGTTCCTGCTCATTTACCTGCAGCAGTTTCGCCAGCTCTCGCCGAATTTTGGGATAGGCGTACCGGCTCCGGCTCTCAATTTGACTTATGAGGCTTGGATTGACTCTCAACGCGAAACCGGTTTGCGTCACACTTAGTCCGGCAGCCAACCGCGCTTGACGCAGTTTCGTGGTCATCTCTTGCCACCTCCTGGCTCTTATGGTATACTCATAGGTAACGACATGCAATGGCAACTAGTTACTCACAAAAACGCAAGCAACTAGTTACCCATTCGCCGGGAGGCATTGAAAAATGCGATGGTTTCGGGGTTCGGGGTATTCGGTGACAAAGGGGGAAAGGCAAGAGAGGGAAGAAAAAGTTTTGGCCTGGCAGCCACGATTGCCGGTAGACCGCTGGGTAAAGAAGTATGGAGAAGAAGCGCCGGTCACGGTCCTGCCGCCGGAGGAGAAGGCCAAACTGCATGCTGCGCTTGCGCCGGAAGTATACACCTTGGCGGAAAGTAGTCTGCCGGAATTCTGCTTGTCGCTCCTCAACGCTACAGACGAAGAAAGCGCCGTCAAGCATGTTCAGCAGTATGGCCTCCTGGGCCTCCTATGGGCCTACCGGGAGGAGAATACCCTCCTGGTGGATACCCGCCTGGCCGCCGTGGACGCCTTCCCGCTGGAGGGCAAACTAGTGCAATTCCTCCTGGGGATTTCGCCGCAGGAAGTCACACAGGACGCCATGCGGCCTTACGTTGAGCCATTGCCGGTATTCCTGGACGCGGTCAAGCGTTTCCGGGTCTTTGCTATGGTCCGCTTGCATGGCAGGCAGCCGAAGATTACCCTCACCGCGCCGGTCGTTATTCACTATTCGGCCAAGGGAAAACCCTATTGGCTGCCAGAGGCCACAACGCCGCTGGAAATGGCCTATGCCTGCCTCCCCATGCTGCTGGCCGAAGGTATGCCATTGCGGTTATGCGCTTGCGGGCAGTTCTTCCTGCACTGCAAAAAGGTCCGTTGTCCCTCCTGTGACGGGGCCAATAACGCCGCCAAGCAAAGGAAGGTCCGCCAGTTACAGAAGGCTTGCCGCTATGTCATTCTTCGGGGCATGGAGGTTGGGGAGGCAGCCAAGACGGTCGGCGTGCCGCAGGAGAGGCTTCTCGCATGGCTGGAGAGGTTTAAGGGAAGGGACGCAGTGGACATAGGCGAGAGTATTAAAACAAACCGCTATGACGCCATTGAGGAATGGCAGAGAAAATTTTTTTCTCCTAGCAGGTAATGGGTAAGAAAATGGCGAACAAGTAAGCCACTGGACTCCCCAAAACGAAATTGTGTAACAATGGGGAGTCCAGTCAAGCTGGGAAACAGCGAAAACGGGAAGTCCTTGCGGGACAAGGGTTTGCGGTTCCTGGTGGGTTCCCTGGACTTCAAATCCAGTGGCGCGTGGGTAACGCCCGGGCGCGGTGGGTTCGATTCCCACACACTCCCGCCATTGGCACACAAGGGTTTCACGCCATTATGAGGATGTAACATGTGAGTAGGGCGGATAAACACTTGGACAGGGGGGGTATGGCCAATGCGTCAACGCGTCACTTTATACATAGTGGTGGTGCTGCTTTTGAGCCCGGTAGGATGGGGGGCCATTCTCTTTTTCACCGGCCTCTACAGCATGTCCGGGGTAATCTCCATGATGCTGGCCCCGCAGGTTATTTCTTACGGAGTGGTATACCTTGTTTTGTCCCTTTCGTGGCTCTACCGCGTCATATTCCCAGCGGCCAGCCGGGTGCTGGCCGGCCAGGCTCAGGAAAGTGACCAAAGGCAGATATATCTTTTCCCGGTCACTTTGCTGGGCCTGATCATTATTTATCCGCTTATCGGCCTCCCCCTTACCTTCCTCGGGCAGGCCATTGACTGGCTGCACCTGGGCCTGTTTACCCTGGCCGGGGTGGCTGCCACCGTTTGCTTTGGGTTTCCCTGGTACGTCTTGGGCATCGGTGCCGTAGAAGACCAGGTCGCTGAAGCGGCCATGGCCCAAGACACTGGTTACTTCCCTTTGGCCCAGAGAATCGGTTCGGGAATAGTGGGCGTGGTGCTGGCAGCCCTGGGGTCTTTCGGGTTGATAGCTTTCATGCAGTTGGAGCAGGCGGCCGGGTTCAGCAAGGCCGTCGGCCTGATCTTTCCCCTCCTGATTGCCGCCGGCTGCGTGATCCTTTACGTGCTGGTACTTTTCCGCAGTCTTTCCGCCACTCTGCAGTCCCTCTGCCGCCATCTGCAGCAGGCCGCCGGGCAGGCCACTGACCTCCGGGTGCAGGTGCCGGTTACCAGCCTGGACGAGACCGGGCACGTTGCCTATCTTTTTAACCTGTTCCTCCGGGAGCTGGCCAGCACCATTGCCCGCAGTCAGAAGGCGGCCCAGGAGGTGGCAGCCAGTGTCAGCCGGCTGCGGCAGGCGGCGGGCCAGGTCAGACAGCAGGGCACGGAAACCGCCGGGGTGGTGGCCCAGATAGCCGAGGCCAACAGCAGCCAGGCCCAGGGCTTGCAGGCTCTGAATGAGAGCCTGGCACAACTGGCCCAGGTGGCCCACCAGTTGCAGGGGCAGGTGGATAAGATCCGGGAACACGCGGTGGCCAGCGACCAGATGGCCGGGGAGGGCACCAGGGTCATGGCTGGTATGGGGCGGCAGGTGGATGCCGAAGCCAAGGCTACCGAGCTGGCCAGGCAGGGAACGCAAATGCTGCAGCAGGCCGCCGTCGGGATAGACCGGGCTACCCAGGTAATTGCCGGCATTGCCGAGCAGACTAATCTGCTGGCCCTCAATGCGGCCATTGAGGCGGCCAGGGCCGGGGAAAGCGGCCGAGGGTTTGCCGTGGTGGCAGATGAAATCCGCAAGCTGGCTGAAGAATCAGCCGTGGCCACCAGGGAAATAGACGCTCTGGTGCAGGCGGTACAGGAAGCCGCCGGGGTGGTGGAACATGAAGTAGCAGCCAACACGGAGGCGGCGGGCAAGACCCGCGAAGCAGCCCAACAGGCCCAGGGGAGCTTTGACCGGGTGCAGGAGGCCGCGGCCAGTACGGCAGGAGAGGTTGAGGGCATCAGCCGCCTCCTAGCCGCGATGGTAAGTCAATTGGCAACCGCCCGGGAAAAGGTAGAGGAAATGGCGGCCTCGTCGCAGGAGGTTGCGGCCGGTTCCCAGGAAGCCTCGGCTGTCTCCCAGGAGCAAGCGGCCGCCCTGCAGGCCTTGTCTGCCACGGCTGATGCTCTGGAGAAACTAGCCGACAGCCTGCAGGCGGAATCTGAGAAATTCCGGCTATGATTCCGGATTCCAGAGGCTGTGCCACTTTTGAAATCCCGGATCTCTTACCTTCTTACCTTACTTCGGGCCCTCAGTGAAACCGCAGGCGGCATGGGCGTCTGCGCTGAAAAGCCGGCGCGCGGTCGGTGCACGCTGCCGTTCCGGGCTACTGGAGGGCGATGGCTTCCGTGGGGCAGGCCTCAGCGGCCTCGCGGCATTCATCCTCTGTTTCTTCAGGGACTTCGTCAACCACGCTTTCAGAGAGTCCCTCATCGTTCCAAGCAAAGACTTCGGGGCAGATATCAATGCAGTCGCCGCAGGCGATGCACAGGTCGGGATCAACGTAGGCTTGCAAAGCTGCTCCCTCCTTAAGAGCGGGCGGATTTTTCTTTCACTGGTATTTTCCCATCTAGGGTGGCCATTATACTAGCTAGGGAGATGGCCGGGACACGTATTGAATCGCCGCCTACCAGAGCCAAGATGATGTTGCAGAATGCCACGAGGCGTGAGCGACTGCCGGCTAGCCCGACAGGGCCAGGCGAAGTTTTGCGGGCAGCCTCTCAAGAAGGCGGCGCGAAGGGATGGATGGACACTATCTATCTGCGACAGTTAGAAACCTTTATCCAGGTGGCCGAGTGTGCCAGTTTCAGCCGGGCGGCCGAACTCCTCTACCTCACTCAGCCGGCGGTCAGCCTGCAGGTGAAGTCACTGGAGGAAAACCTGGGAGTCAGCCTTTTTGTCCGGCAGGAGCATGGGGTTAGCCTCACTGACGCGGGAAAACAATTTTTGCCGTATGCCAGGGATATTGTCAATGCCTATCATGAGGCTTTGCAGGCCATGGCGCGGGTGCAAGACCTCGAAGAAGGAGAGATCCGCCTAGCGGCCAGCACCATTCCCGGGGAGTTCTTCTTACCCCGGGCGATAGGGCAGTTTAAGCAGAAATATCCCGGTATCAGAGTAAAGTTGGAAATCAGCGACACTAGGAAGGCCCTGGAGAGCCTGGTTTCCGGGCTGGTTGAGCTGGCGGTGGTCGGTTACCGGGAGGAGCAGGCGCTGGTTGATTTTATTCCCCTGGCCGCTGACGAGCTTATCTTGATTGCCCCTGCCAGCAGTCCCCTGGCCGTCGGCAATGACGTGGACTGGCAGGACCTGGTACAGGAGGAATTTATCCTCCGGGAGCCAGGTTCAGGCACCCGGCAGGCGGCCGAGGAGGTGCTGGCAGCCCGCGGGCGGACAGTAAAAGATCTGAAGCTGGGCCTGGAACTAGGAAGTACCCAGGCCATCATTACCGCGGTGGCGGCTGAACTGGGTCTGGGAATTGTTTCCCGCTGGGCCGCCGCCCCCTATATCGCCCTGGGACAAATTAAGGAAATACGCTCCGCGGGCTTCCCGGTTTCACGCACCCTGCACTTGGCCACCCGGCGGGCCGGGCGGTTGTCCCCGGTAGCCAGAGTCCTGGCCGAGTTTTTACAACATATCAGCCCCTAGATAAGAATAGAAACCACCTGATTTTATCCAGGTGGCTCCTATTTCAAAGAGCCCTTCAGGACCTGCGCGCCGGCCAGAGCGGGTTATTCATGGCTCCCGACAACCTTTCGGCTGCCGAAAACCACTTATTAATCCGGGCTAACCTTTGCTCGACCAGGGTAGCTACCTACAAGGCCGGTAATTACCTCTGAGGCAATTACCGACCTAGCGCCGCTAGGTCCGGCAACTACACTGATCTTAGCTCGACCGCTCAAGATCCTTGAGGACCCACGAACAGTCCAAGAACTGCCCGCGAGCCCAAACCGAACCTTGAACAATCTTCCCTCCGGCTAACGCCGACCCTGCTTGAGCCGGCGTTAACCTTTGGCCGACCACCACAGAGCCTTTCGACCCTGTGGCAGTCTGGGCTCGGCCCTGAAGAACCCTTGCAACTATAGAATGTCCGTTTATTACCGGGTTATGCATTCTTTTAGAGTGGGATTAATGGTAGTATTTGCTATAAGCTGTTAAAAAGATTTAACCGTAGGAGAGAAGGAAAGCCGGGCAACACGTATAAAGATTAAGCGTAAACTTGTCTCCAAGGGGTGGTCGGGCTGGCTAAAATACTGGTAGTGGAGGATGAAGCGCCGATAGTGGAGCTTTTACGCTTCAACCTGGAGAAGGAAGGCTACCGGGTAATTATAGCTTATGATGGGCACGAGGCCTTAAACAAGCTGCGGGAGAACCCGGATCTGGTACTGCTGGATCTCATGCTGCCCGGGCTGGACGGCATGGAAATCTGTCGCCGGATCAGGGGCGATGCCGCCACTTCAAGGTTGCCGGTGATCATGCTCACGGCCAGGAGCCAGGAGGCAGATAAGGTGCTAGGCCTGGAGACAGGGGCTGACGATTACATTACCAAGCCCTTCAGCCCGCGGGAACTGGTGGCCAGGGTAAAGGCTATTTTGCGCCGGGCAACCATGGAGGCCAGCCCGGAACTTGAAGTCATCCGGGCCGGGCCCATTACCCTCCGGCCCGGCCGGTACGAAGTCTACGTGGGCGACCGGCGCCAGGATCTAACTCCCAAGGAGTTCGAGCTTTTGCGGCACCTGGTTCTCAATGCCGGCAAGGTGCTCAATCGCGACTACCTGCTGGACAAAGTCTGGGGCTATGACTACATTGCGGATACCAGGACCGTAGACGTGCACATTCGCTACCTGCGGCAGAAAATTGAGGCTGATCCCAGCAACCCCCAGCTTATCGAGACGGTGAGGGGTGTTGGCTATCGTTTCCGTGAGCTGGCCTAGATGGCTTCTGGGGGGAGGGGAGTGACGGCTGCGTTTAGCCTGGGGACGGGCTTGGGGGCCGGGCTGGTGGTCTACCTGCTTCTGGGGTGGTGGCCTGCCCTGCTGGCAGGGGTTCTGGCCTCGGCTCTGGCGTGCCAGTGGCTGGCCGAAAGGTACCGGACAGCCCTGCAGCAAGTAGTGCAGGTGGCCGGGGAGATTGCGGCCGGCAATATGGAAGCCCGGGCCAACCCGGCATCCTTCTCCGGTGAACTGGCTGCCTTAGCCACGGCCCTGGGCGAGATCGCCCAGCGTCAGCGGGCAGCCCTACGCGACCTGGTCCGGGAGCGGGATACGGTTCAGGCCATCCTGAATAGCATGTCCGAGGGATTGGTGGCCGTGGACCAGGTGAGCCGGGTCATCGTGGTCAACGCTGCGGCAGAAGACATGTTCGGCATTGCCCAGGAGGCAGTCTGTGGGCGGTATATCCTGGAAGTAGTTCGTCATACGGGGTTGGATGCCTGCGTTACAAAGGTGCTGGAGACCGGGGAGGCGGTGGCGGAGGAAATGGCCCTGTTTCCGGGCCAGCCGAATTCCTACCGCTTGCAGGTATCTCCCATCAAGCAGGACGGCGAGCGGGTGGTGGGAGCGGTAATTATGGTGCAGGACGTTACTGCCCTTCGCCAGTTGGAGAAAATGCGGACCGAATTTGTGGCCAACGTTTCCCATGAGCTACGCACACCCCTGACCTCCATTAAGGGCTTTGTCGAGACCCTGCTGGATGGTGCGGTAGAAAACGTAGAGGTGAGCCGCCGCTTCCTCGAGATAATCCTGGCCGAAACGGAGCGGTTGCAAAAGCTTATCGAGGATCTTTTTACCCTCTCGTGGCTGGAAAGCCGGCGCCTGGAGGTGCCGGAGGAAGGGGCGGATGTGGGCGTCGCGGTCGGCCGCATCGTTGAATTACTGGGACCCCAGGCCGAGGCCAAAGAGATCGGTCTGGCGATGGAGATACCGCCTGATCTGCCGCCAGTACGCATGAGCCCCCAGTTTCTCCACCAGGTGCTGGTTAACTTGGTTGACAATGCCATCAATTATACCCTGCCGGGGGGCCGGGTGAAGATAGCGGCTGCGGTCTGCGGACATGAAGTAAAGCTCGAGGTCCAGGATACCGGGATCGGCATCCCTCCCGAGGACCAGGCGCGGGTTTTTGAGCGTTTCTACCGGATAGATAAGGCCCGTTCCCGCGCCCTGGGCGGGACCGGCCTGGGGCTGGCCATTGTCAAGCATATCCTGGAAAACCACGGCGGGCGAGTCAGCGTGGCCTCCGTTCCCGGGGAGGGGAGCACCTTTACCTGCTTTATCCCTTTCCCGGGCTGACGTTCCTTGAAGCCCGCACGCAAAAGTAGTGTTGAGCAATTGCAGCGTGGAGAAGGCTGGGGTGGCTGCTGGTGATAAACGAAGCTACTGGCATCAAAGCCGAGATGCCTTTGCCATGAGAGTGGGTTAGGATTGGCATAGCCCCTTGACCTCCCTAGAAATCAATGCTTCACTTCGACCGGGATGCTCTCACAGAACAAGTCCTCAAGTATAGACCAGGACTTCCCTCCGGCTATCCAGAAATTATCTGCATGGTCCACAGGTATTGAAGGAACACGTTCCTTTCCCATTGAGCTGGCCCAGGTGGGCGCGGCCGTGATCGAACGCCGGCCCGATGGTAACCTCCGGGTGCTGGCCCGCAAGCATAAAGTCTTGCTCCTGCTCCCCAAAGGGGCGAGGGGAATTTCGGACGCGTCTGGCACCAGTTGGAACGCTTTCACCGGGCAGACGGGCTCGTCGAGCTCCACGAGGTCACAAGCGGTGACGCGAATGAGCGCGGTGGTAATTAGAGACTTTAAGTTAGATTTTTTGCCAGGGCATAAACAACTGATTACGGCAAAAAAACGCGGGTTTTAACCAAGGGGTCAGTCTATCCTTTTTTCGGTGCGATTTGATACTCTAAACAGCGAAGCGTTGCTTAGTATACTAAAGAGGTGTCTATACTGCCATTAATTACCTTCCATTGCTATCCACTCAACCTGTCGCTTTTCGTTACGAAGAAATTTTGGCAAGGGCTCTTAGGGAGGCCAGGGGCCTGCAGCCAGTGATCACAGCTTTGACTGGCCGCGACCGCCCTCGCCTCAGCCTATGCATGATTGGCGTAGCCGAAGACCCCGATAGCAAGTTCTTGCGCTGAGAAAATGCTGGCCGATTCTCAGGTGGAGGCGGTGGTCATCGCCACGCCACCGCCAACCCATTTTTCTATCGCCACGACCTGTCTGCAACACGGCAAGCATGTGCTGGTGGAAAAACCTTGTGCCTTGAAGTTCATCCAGGTTCACACCCTGCGGCTTCTGGCCATGAAGAATGAGAAGGTCTTTATGGCCGGCCCCTACCGGTGGCGAGAAAGCGGCGAGCAGAGCCAGCCGGGGTGGCTCCCCCCTAGCGTGACTTTCCTACTTATACGGCCTTAGTATCCGCAAAGCCTTGATACGTC
>SLTJ01000033.1:77526-135772 GCA_004347685.1 Clostridia bacterium | reverse complement strand
CAAAAACACGCTGGGTAATACCACCTACCTCCAAGTCCCAGTCTACTCTTGCCTTAACCCTCGCTAGTTCTCCTTCTGTTTCCAGCGCAGATATCCAGTCCCTTAAATCGTTGTAAGCCACGTATTCCACTCCTTTTGATGTTTTCTTGCATGTCCCTCACGCATTCTTTCGCCGGCGAGAACGGCAGCCCCCACCGCCCCCTGGATGACTGGTTCGGGAATTGTCTTAGCCCCCACCCCAAGGCGTTCCTGCAACTTGGTAAACAACCCGATATTCCTGGCCACTCCGCCACCAAAGACAAAATCTTCCTGTAACGAAACCTTGGCTAGTAGATCCATGATCCGGGTAACCAATGATTCGTATATCCCTGCTACCAGGTCATATTTAGGCACTCCCTGCCGCAACTTAAGCAGAACCTCAGACTTCTCGTAGATCACGCAATGGCTACTCAATGGCACCGGTTTTGCCGCTTTTAACGACAGCATGCTCATTTTGTCCAGGGGCAGTTGCAGCAGGTCAGCCATGGTTTCCAGAAATCGTCCGGTTCCTCCAGCGCACTTATCATTCATAGCAAAACTGACTACCCGGCCCTTTTCGTCGCAGTTGATAACTTTGCTGTCCTGCCCCCCTACATCCAGCACTGTCCGCGCTGAAGGGAAATAATAGTTTACCCCTTTGGCATGACAGGCAATTTCGGAAACCATCTCATCAGCAAACTCCACCAGTACCCGTCCATAACCAGTAGCCACAATGTATTGAATATCACTGGCCGTGGCCCCTGCTTTGCTGGCAGCCAGACGCAAGACCTTCATGGCCGTCTGGGTACTATCCAGGCCAGTATCAAGGACGGCGTAGGAAACAATACTACCTGCCTCCATAATTGCGGCCTTAGCAATCCGAGATCCGATATCTATACCCGCAACAACCACTTGCAGTATACCTCCAGAACCAGACAAAGATCGTTTTTCTCCCCTCAGCCCTTGACGGCAGCCGAGGGCCGCATACCGGCGCTACTGGCGGCAAACCTCTCCTCGGCAAAAAGGGCAGCACCTAAAGCCCCGACTATCAGCGGTTCAGGGGGAACCAGGGGTTCCCTGCCAACTTTCTCCTGGATCTTAACCAGCATTGCCAAATTCTTGCACACGCCGCCAGTCATAATAAAATCAGGTTCTAAGGAAACGCGCTGCACAAGGTTATAGCACCTACTGGCCAGGACGTTATGTATGGCCGCCAGGATATCGTTTTTCAACACCCCCTTTTTCAGCAAAGCGATAGCCTCTGACCTGGCAAGAAGGGCACAAGAAGTGCCAAAGGGAATAACAGTTTTTGACTGTAAGGCCATCCTCCCCATCTCCTCAAGGGACACCTGGAACAAGTCAGCTATGGACTCGAGGAAGCGCCCGGTTCCGCCAGCGCATTTATCATTCATCACAAAGCGAGTAACTTGGCCAGTTTCATTACAATTGATAGCCTTACTGTCTTGCCCGCCAATATCCAAGATCGTCCTGGTCGAGGGGAAATACCAATGGGCTCCACGGGCATGGCAGGCAATTTCCGAGACGTTTTCATTGGCAAAGGGTACCAGCACCCGCCCATAACCAGTGGCTATTACATAATCAAGGTCCTGCAGGCGAAATTCTGTCCCCCGAAGGGCCGACCCAACTGCTTCTTGGGCACTCTCGGCGCTACTAGGGCCTGTGTCGCAAACACCATAAGAAACGATTTCGCCATTTTGCATCACCACTGCCTTAGCATTACGTGACCCTACGTCAATACCAGCCACCAACATTTCTCCCTACCCCCGCAGGCTGGCTAATTCTTTCTTTCCCCGGCCCAAAGGGCTGCTCCAAGGGCCGCAACCAGTTGGGGGTTCTCCGGTATGAAAAGCTTTACTCCAAGCTCCGCCTCCAATGCCCTCACCAGGCCGGCGTTCTTTGCCACCCCTCCGCAAAATGCCACATCTGGATTCAGTTCGACCATTCTTACCATCCCCATAACCCGTACGGCCATGGCGGCGAAAACGCCAGCGATTATTTCCTCTACCGGGGTAGGAGGGTTCTGGTGCAGGAGGGAAATGACCTCCTGCTCAATAAATACTGCGCAGGTGTTGCCGATTTCAGCCTTAGTAGTAGCTGCCAAGGCCCGCTCAGCCATGCCGTCAAGGGACATGTGCAACACTTTGGCTATAGCTTCCAAGAAGGTACCGGTTCCAGCTCCGCACTTATCGTGGACAACAGAGTCTTCAGGATTGCCCTTGGCATTAACCTTAACTACATGGCTGGTTTCGGCCCCAATATCAATGACGGTCCGGACCGTAGGAAAAATCTTGTGGATCCCTTTGGCGAGGCAAGAGGGAACGGTCTTGCGCACCTGGGCAAAGGATAGATCACGCCGCCCCACTCCGGTACTCCCAACCGGTCCTAGCTGGTCTATAGATAAACCAGCCTGCCTGAGGTATGCCTCCAGCGCCTTTCTCGCCCCTGTATCAGCATCGTCAGCCGAAACCTCAACCCAACTATATACTACCTCGCCTTCCTCCAGCACCACCACTTCTGTACTTAGGCTGCCCACATCTATACCTACCACCGGCACCTCTATTTAGCCCTCCCATTCCCGCGACTCCAAGAGATCAACAAACTCCTCCATCCTTTCCTTCAGAGCATCTTCGCTGGTATACGTCGGATCTGCCGGATCGTGGTCAAAGACTACCGAAGGCACCCCGGTCTCCGCCAGGCGGTCCCTCATGATCTTGACAAAACCGCTGGTTGCATCGCACGAGGGGTTCCCCCATATCATGACCCCATTAGCTTCATAATCTCTGGCCGCCTGTACAGTGGCAGTGACTGTGCCGTATGGGCTCTCACAGGGGTTAAAATACTGCCGAATCAGCGGATTGTTAAGGTATTTCCTGGCTATGCTCTCCAAGGGTTTATCAGGATCCATCTCGACGTCTGGCCAGAGCATAAAGGTGCTGACAACAATAGATACACCGTATTCCCGCCACAGCCAGTCAAGGGTCTTGCCCCTAATCTGCGGCACAGGAGGTATGCTAATGACGCGAAACCTTTCTTTTACCGGCGCCTCACCCTTTACCGGGGGTAACCCTGATGCTCCCCGAACTGCCTTCTCCTTCACCTCGTCCCGGAGGGCGGTCAGGAAATGCACTCCCTCAGGGGTGCCGCTATATATCCAATTAAACCAGTACGACTGCGTGGTCATGCGCGGCACAATAGGCGAGGGCCTAGCCTTAAGGATTTCCTGTATCTCCCTGTTAAGCTCAACCATCTGCCGGCCTAGTTCGACTGTTTCCCGCAACCTATCCCAATCCATTTTTTTCCCGCTTACGTTTTCCAGCCATTCGATTAGTTCGGCGAGCTCGGTAGCCACGTAAGATATATTTCTTTCGTTGCCCGCGGGAAAAGGTACGTCTATGAAAAAACTCGGAACGTTGGCGAGATAAGCCATCAGCGGCCAGCATTTGGCGCAGGTATCACACGTAGGATTACCGGAGACAACTGCCCCTGGGCGTGGATACCACCCCCGCATCATCATTCCTACCGTCATCCGCCACCCGGAACAGGTCTCCAGCATCAGCCCTACCTGCCTAGCGGAATCAAGGGTGGCCTCCTCAATCTTGGCACCAACGGCTACCGCTCCTGGGCCGTAAACGACCGTTCCATACCACGGTAAGTCCATGGCATACGGAATCTCTGCTGGGCACGCGTCAAACATGCTGAGGATAAATTCGCCTCTCTCCCAGGCCTCTCTGATCTTCTGCATGTGTTGGGTATAATACTGGTACCAGAGAAGTTCCGCCTGCCCCCGCGGGCTGACCTTTCGATGCTCGTATATGCTGGCCAAAGTCCTGATGGACGCATCCATCTTAGAGAAATCAGCGACTGGCAACCTCACGAGGCTTTTCTCCTCTCCAACAGCATTTCAATAAAAGCCTGCACTCTGGTCCGTACCTGCCCAGTGCCTGGCATTCCATATTCGACGTCTAAATCAAGTACCGGTACACCGCGATTTTCCAATTCTGTCTTCAGCATGTGCTGCTCCTGGATGTACGGTTTACAATACCTGATAGCCCTGGTGATTACGCCCTCAACCCGGTACTCAGAAATGAGGGGCAAGAGGCGATTAAGGCGCTCGCTGAAGGGGTTCATACGGGCGCAGGGGAATTTCGTCATATACCGCCTAGCTAGCGCCACCACAGGGTCAGGGTGCCCGTCAGTCTCGACCATATCACACCAGTACCTAAGCCCGGTACAGAGCTCGTCCACTACCACTATCCCGCCCAGATCTTCGATCGCGGCGACGAATTGTGGGTTATTTAAGATACTGCCGCTCAACATTAGGCGGACGCTCCCCTTTACGGCCCGCCCGGAGGCCTTGGCTTCCGTCAGTAACCTTTCCAGCATAGCGTTGGCCTGCTCCTTGGGCATCATGACGCTGGCATTCATCACTTCCAATACCTCGGTGCCAGAAAGAGGCGGATAATCAGCTTTCCGCAGTTCGTATAACTGGCGAGATATTTCGCGGTGTTTATTGTATAGGGCAACGGAACCCCATAGAGCACTGTCGGTAATTTCAACCTGTAAAAACTCTTCCAGCCTTAGCTTAAATCGCCGCAATTCCTCGGCAAAGAACTCCTCCGCACGCTGGTGCATTTTGTGAGGTAGCGGAAGAATGTCAAGCAGGGGGGTCTTAATATAATGTTCCCAAACCTCGGCAAGGTGACGAGAGCCCTCACAGGTGGCCACTCCTACCAGGGCATCTAGGAACTCATATTTCTGGTCAATGGCTAGCTGCAGGCAACTGCGAGCAAAGGAGCACAGCATCACTCCCAGGTAGGCGGTAGCCTCTTCCAAGGCCAGCTCGCCATAGCCACCGGTAACCCTTACGGGCAAAACCCCTGCTGCATGAAGCATCTCTTCCGGCACATAACTGCATAACCAGCCTATAACCTTCCCGCCTTGTTTCTTCCACTCGCGTACTGGCTCGGCATAGGGAAAAGCAGCATTTACTTCGCGAAACTCATTTAGTGTATCCAGCGTAGAAGACATGACCAGTTTCTCCACCCCTTTTACAGTATCCCATTCCGTTGACCGAGCCTATATCCAGGACCTGCCAGGCCATGCTAGCGGCGCCAGTCAATCTGCCATGACAGCAATGGCCACTAGTGACTTATTTGCCTGCCTAGGCTCACAACCGGAAACCTGTAGCGCATTTCCGGTTGAAAACCCCTTGATACCTCGTGTTAATCATACTACAAGAATCAAACCTTGAGAAATCGTTTTTCTGGAGTTATAATGATATATTGATAAGGTGTCTTTATGAAACACTACATGGAGAGGGGTATTAAGATGGCCCAACTGCCTCAACTGGAAGCTTTTCTCCTTGTTGCCAGAGAAGGACACTTTTCCAGGGCAGCCGAAAAGCTACATATAAGCCAGCCCGCCATAACAGCCCGAATTCAGCTGCTTGAAAAAGAGGTTGGCTTCCCTCTCTTTTCTCGAACGACTCGTAGGGTAGAGTTAACTGCCAAGGGCAAGAAACTACTGCAATACGTTGAAACGGCCCTTCAACAACTAAGCGAGGGTCTGGAATGTATTTCTGATGACAAAGAAATACTGTACCTGAGGGTAATATCTTCTCCTACCATAGCGTCCTATTGGAT
Source organism: Clostridia bacterium (assembly GCA_004347685.1). Classification (GTDB taxonomy): domain Bacteria; phylum Bacillota; class DSM-521; order Neomoorellales; family SLTJ01; genus SLTJ01. Next base: position 130,091 of record SLTJ01000033.1, on the reverse strand, counting down.
GCCGCTTTTCATGAAACATCTTAGGGAGATAAATTCAGCTTTGCATGTTAACTGGAGCTCGACCTCGCGTTACGAAGAGATTGTTGCCTTCGTGGCAGATGAATTGGCAGATGCCGGTATGGTCAACGCAAGTTGTATCCGCCCGCAGGACAAACTCCCATCGTCGCTGAAGATCTTTCATATTTTAGATGACCCTTATGTTTTCATCGCCGGCAATAACTTTTTGCCGCCAACAGTTACGTCTTTGCGCCTGCGAGATTTATGCGGTATTCCTCAGGTGGCCTTCACTACCGGCACAAGGTTCTGGTACCCCCTGCAGGAACTTTATGATCGTTACGGGGTTCGTCCTAACATAATTAGCGAAATGGATGATTTCGAGGGTATCAAGCAGGCGGTGATGAGTAACCTTGCCACCGCCTTTGTGCCATATAGTATTGCCAGAGACGAAATAGAATCGGGGCTTGTCGTTAAGCTGTCGGTTGAAGAAGTTAATTTGGTTCGAAAGGTGGGGGTTATCTACAAGAAGGAGAAAGAAATGGACTGGCCAGTGAAGTCATTCATTAACGCTGCTGAAACCGTGCGAACCTCCGCTGACCTGGGCAGATTAAGGTGCCGGCAGAGGTCGGCAAGAGAAGAGTAGACCTGTGTGCGACCCAGGTGGCACCAGCAGAGGGCGAGAACGCTACTAATCAGACCTTTTTCGTGGCCGGGCAGGCTACGGAAATGGCCAGATCAGTTGCCAGACCTGACATTCGTACGCCCTCCTCCCCGGAGGGGAGGAGGGCCTTCTTCACTTATTCTTAACTGCTATTTTTTCTGCAGTCCCACTGGTTCCTTGTACGGAGCCGCCGGTACCCATTTCTTCTGGGCGTAGTCAAGCTTAAACAGGCCGCTTGCCCCGGTGGCGAAGTGTTTGTCAGGACCAAAGGTTATTGACGGAACAAACCCGGGGACGGTAACCTTATTGAGTTTTTCCAAGGCTGCGGCTACCTTTTCCGGCGTTATCTCGTCGCCAACCGCCTCCAGCGCCTCGGTCAGAACCGCGGCATTGACAAATCCATAGAGGAAGTGTGGATTGGGCTCAACGTTGTATTTCTTGGCAATTTCCTCGGCCTGCACGTAAGTCTCGTCATCAGGCATGGAGAAGCAGTTGGCAGCATAGAACCCGTCGGCGGCTTCTCCTGCCACGTCAAACACTACTTCGTTCAGAGTGGGGCTGATCCCGGCGGTGGCTGGCTTGTAATTTACTTTCTGGGCTTCTTTCAGGAACATTCCCGCCTGGGTAAATATACCACCAACAATGACCTGCTCGGCACCGCTCCGCTTTAAATTGAGAACCTGGGTGCTAAGGTCAGTGGCTCCTCTCTGGTACGGCTCCTTGGCCACAATCTCGATATCCCTGGCCTTGGCTTCGGCCTCAACGCCTTTGAGGGCGTCCATGCCCATCGCGTCATCCTGGTATATGACTCCGATCTTCGGTTCTTTTATCCCCAGGTCGTCAATAAAGAAATCCACTATCCGCGCGGCCTGATGATAGTAAGGGGTTGGCACCTGGAAAACCATCTTTTTCAATGGCTCAAAATCCTGGGTGGCGTGTCCCAGGCTAAAGGAAATGACCTTCTCCTTTTCCACTAAATCATAGATGGCGGCAAAGGCCGCAGAACCGTGCACCCCCGCCAGGGCAAAGACTTTGTCGTTGAAAATCAGCTTATTGGCGGCTGCCAGAGACGTGGGCGGATTTGACTGATTATCTTCAAAGAATGTTACCACCTTGCGTCCATTTATACCACCATGGTCGTTCACGTACTTGAAGTAGGTTTCAATCCCTGACCGCATAAGCACCCCGGCTGACTTGTAAGGGCCGGTGAAGTCGAGAATGGCTCCAATCCTAATAGTGTCACCGGTCACCCCGCGGACCTCACCGACGCCTCCGGCGGCGGTTTCCTCTTTGGAGGTTGCGGATTCTCCCTTTGGCCCCGCTGCTTCCTGTTGTTGCTGCCCGCAGGCGACGAGGGCTAACACTAGCAGCAAGGCCAGAATCACGATCATTGGTTTGCGATGGTTGCTCACCTTAAGTGCCTCCTTCTGTGTAACTCACTTTCACCCTTCGGCCTCACAATCTAATACCCTGACTGAAAAGACGTCCGGACCCGGTTAAACTTGCTTATCCGTAAGGCTCTCACCCCCTTTCTCGCCTGGCCACTTACATCCTGGCCAAATCGCTCCGCCCGCACAAGACCCACGTTCCCCACCAGGATCAATACCCCTATCCCCGATACTTGTAAGGAAACGTATCCCAACTATCCTTTATGCGCCGCCAGATACCGTATATTCCGGTAGGCTCAATAATCAGGAACAGGACGATTATCAGGCCGTATACTCCCTCTTTCAGCAGCAAGAAGTTGCTGCTTAGTTCCGGGAAGCTACTGGCCAGGGCCCCGGTGACAAACCGCAGGCCCTCGGGTAAAAGGGAAATGAATAAGGCCCCGATTATGGCCCCTTCTATTGACCCCAGACCCCCGGCAATTATCATGGCGATATACTGGATTGATACGTCAAACCCAAAGTGCTCAGGCGCGAGTATGCCGACAAAATAGGCGTACAGGCTCCCAGCCATACCGGCGTAGGCAGAGCTTACTGCGAACGATATCAGCTTGTACCTGGCCACGTCTATCCCCATAACCTCGGCAGCTATATCCCGATCGCGGATAGCCACGAACGCTCTACCGACGCGCGAACGGGCCAGGTTAGTAGCAAAATAGACGCTGGCCACGACAAATGTAACGAGGAGATAATAGAATCTGGTGTTACTATCTATGGGTAGGCCCAAAACTCTTAAAGGCGCGACCTTAAGACCGTACTGCCCTCCGGTCATATCCGTCCAGTGTGCAATGACATACGCAACTATGAAGTAGAAAGCCATGGTAGCGATAGCCAGGTAAAGCCCTTCCAGCCTGAGTGATGGGAAACCTATGATTAACCCCAGGATTAGAGATGTCAATGCCGACAGGAGTAATACGAGTATGAAAGGTAACCCCATGGAAGAAAAAATTGCAGTCGTGTAGGCGCCCACGGCCAGGAAGGCAGCGTGGCCCAGGGAAATCTGGCCGGTGTATCCGGTGAGAAGGTTCAGACCGAGAGCCGCAATGATGGCGATCAAAGCGAAGTTAATAATGTAAACGTAATACTCGCCGAAAAGCAGGGGATAGGCCAGGAGGATAACTCCCAGAAGGCCTAGCCACAATTTCTGGCCCAGGGTGCGAAAGATCGCTATCTCCTGGCGATAACTGACGTTGAAATTACCACTACGTGCCACAACTAAACCTCCTAATTAGACACGCTTGATTTCTCTGGTGCCGAATAGACCGTAGGGCCTGGCCATTAGGATCACCAGCACCAGGATCCATGGCGCCAACTCCTGACCGGTACCTCCCAGGTATCCCCCGGCAAGACCTTCGATCAGCCCGATAGCAAGGCCACCGATAAGCGCGCCGCCAACGCTGTCGAGCCCGCCTAACAGGGCCGCAGGTAGTGCTCTAAGCCCAAAGAAGCTCATGTGCGGCTCCAGGAAGCTCAGGTCACCATAAAATATGCCACCCACGGAAGCTACTACCGCGGCGATAATCCACGAGAGACCGAAGACTCTACCGATATTTATTCCCATAAGTCTGGCTACGTCTTGATCTTCCGCCGCAGCCCGCATGCCAATGCCGGTCTTCGAGAACTTGAAAAAGGCCATAAAAATGATAAACAGCGCGACGCCACCAACAATGGCATAAGCATGCGTTTGCCAGATTACTAGCGGGCCAATGGCCAAGGATTTGCCGGAAAAGGGAGTAGCCAGGCCCTTTTCCAGAACGCCAAAGACAATCCCGGTCAGGCTGCGCAGGAGACTCGCCAGACCAAGCGTTATCACTACTACCGAGAATACTGGTTCACCCACCATCCGCTCGATAAAGACAAACTCCAGGACCAAACCAAGGATACCGGACAGTACCAGGGTCAAAAGAAAGGCCGCCAGAAAAGGTAACTGCAACTCGGTAACCAGGGCAAAATAGATATACGCTCCCACCATCATCAACTCCCCCTGGGCGAAATTGAGGATGCCGGTAGCTTTATAAATCAAAACAAAGCCAAGGGCGATCAACGCGTATATACTCCCCGTTGCGAACCCGCCAATCATAAGCTGAAGGATTTCAGTACCCACTTTCTACCCCCCAATTCCTGACCTGTCCATTCAGACCGGAAACCTAGTACATCGCATCAATGATCTCTTTATATTTCTCCTCGACTATCTTCCGCCGCACCTTCTGCGTAGCAGTAAGTTCCTCGTCGTCCTGGTCTAGTTGTTTCGCGAGCAAGGTGAACTTCTTAATGGTCTCCACCTGGGCCAGCCCCTTATTCACCTGATCTACAACATCCTGGATCAATTCGTGCGTCTTCGGGTTCCACGAAAGGTCTTTAAAGGTGGTATAAGGGATACCGTTGTTCTCTGCCCACTTGCCTACGTTCTCGTAATCAATTTCGATCAAGGCCGTTATGTACTTCCTCTTGTCGCCAATGACAATTGCGTCCTTCACATAAGGGCTTACTTTGAGCTTGTTCTCGATCTCCTGGGGCGCAATGTTTTTCCCGCCAGAAGTTATTATTATATCCTTCTTGCGGTCCACTATCTTGAGGTGGCCGTGGGCATCTATCACCCCGACGTCACCTGTATGGAGCCATCCCCCCTCCCATGCACCGGCAGTGGAGTCGGGATCCTTGAAGTAACCCTTGAAAATCATTGGACCGCGCAACAGTATCTCTCCATCCTCGGCAATCCTGATTTCCATATCCCTGACCACCTTACCTACCGTGCCGAATCTGATGTCGGCGGCCGGGTGGATGGCAATAAGTCCGCAGGCTTCCGTCGCCCCGTAGGCCTCACGGACCCTTATACCGATGGCGTTGAAAAACTTGAGAATCTCGGGAGCCACAGGGGCGGCCCCGCACCACATAAGGTGAGCCCGCCGCAAGCCCAACTGATCCCTGATGGCACCGAAGACTAGGAAATCAGCAATCTTGTAAAGTGCCCGTAACAGGAAGCCGGGCTGTTGCCGCTGTGATCGCAGGCTGACAACCTTCTCCCCCACGGGAATGGCCAGCCGGTAAGCGAACCTCTTGAGGGGGGTGGATTCCTGTACCTTGATCACATGGGCCGAATACATTTTCTCCCAAATCCTCGGAACACCGACGAAGATCGTCGGGGCAACATCTCGGAGAGCTTCCATTACGGTGTCCGTGCTTTCGGCGAAGTTAACCGTATAGCCGATCCTGAGCGCCACCACAAGGGACATGCATCTTTCCAATATATGACACAGTGGTAGGTACGAAACCACTGTATCACTTTCGAACAGTTCCATGGCCGCCGGCCACTGTTCGGCGGCATGTAAGAGGTTGCAGTGGGTCAACATAGCTCCTTTAGGAGCACCAGTAGTCCCTGACGTGTAAATCATCACCGCAACATCTTCACCGGAAACGGTATTGAGAATCTCGTCAAACAACTCCGGTCTGCCCTTATCAAGGGTTTGGCCCCGCTTCTCTACTTCGGCAAAACTGATAATGATTGGATCATCGTAATGGCGTAACCCTTTGGTGTCAATAACAATGGCTCTTTCCAGGTAGGGCAGGTCAGCTTTGACTTCTAAGACCTTGTCCAGTTGTTCCTGGTCGTAGACCACCACAAACCTTGATTCTGAATGCTCCAGTATGTACTTAACTTCCGGAGCCGGGTTGGTAGGGTAGATGCCAACAGCCATCCCTCCGACAGACTGAACCGCCAGGTCAGCATACAACCATTCTGGGCAGTTGTCCCCGAGGATAGAAACCCGATCTCCTTTCTGCAGCCCCAGGGAAACCAAACCCAGGCAGAAATAGCGCACGTGTAAATAATACTCGTACCACGAAATTTCCTGCCAGATACCCAAGTCTTTTTTTCGCAGGGCCACTCTGTCCCCATATTTCTTGACCCGATCAACAAAAAGCCCAGGTAAGGTATCCACCCGGTTAAGATGAGGCACGACCGCCGGAATAGCGTCTTCCAGGACAACCGCCATCTATTCCACGGCTCCTTCCGTCTGCGATAACAAGGCGCCTTCTCCCCGGCCCAGGTAGGCCTCGATGACGCGGGGATTGTTCTGGATCTCTGCCGGCAAACCCTCGGCTATTTTCCGACCAAAATCAAGCACTGCCACCCTATTTGATAAGTCCATGACAAAGCGCATGTCGTGTTCAATAAGGATCATGGTGATACCCATCACTTCTTTGATGTCCAGAATAAAGCGAGCCATATCCTCTTTCTCCTCGGTATTCATCCCGGCGGCAGGCTCGTCGAGTAGCAGCAACTCGGGCTCGGCTGCCAGGGCCCTGGCTAGTTCGACTCTCTTTTGCAAACCATAGGATAGATGTCCTACTGTTTGGTACCTGATTGCTTCTATCTCCAGAAAATCAATAACCTCTTCGACTCTCCGGCGGTGTGTAAGTTCTTCACGCATAGTTCTTCCCACAAACAAACCGCCGGAAATAACTCCGCTATGCATCAGCCTGTGTCTCCCCAACAAGAGGTTGTTGATCACGGTGGTGTTCTTAAACAGCTCCACGTTTTGAAAAACCCGGGCAATCCCAAGAGCCGCAATGCGATGCGGCTTCAGGCGGGTTATTTCTTTCCCCTGAAAGAAAATGCCGCCTTGTGTAGGCCTATACAGCCCGCTGACACAGTTGAGCAGGCTTGTCTTACCTGCCCCGTTGGGTCCGATTATGGAATACAACTGCCCCTTCTCTATCTCCAGGCTGATGTCAGTTAAAATCTCCAAGCCACCCAGTCTTAAAGAAACACCGGAAACGACCAGATACGCCAATTCTCTACCTCCTCAGGATAACCAGCGTTTACGGCGCTTGTACGACTTTACCTGATTAAAGCTCTTTCTGCCTGAGGTATTATCGGTTATCCCCAAATAAAACTCCTTCACATCGGCATCCCGGACGAGGCGATCGGTGTCGGCATCCATAACTATCCTGCCGTTTTCCATGATGTATCCGTACCTGGCCACAGAAAAAGCAGCATGAGCGTTTTGCTCTATGATTAACAGGGTCATATTGGCTTCTTTGTTAAGGCGGGCAATGACCTGGAATACTTCTTCTACAAGCCTGGGAGACAAGCCCAGGGAAGGTTCGTCCAGAATTAACAGTCTTGGCCTGGACATCATGGCCCGGCCTATGGCCAGCATTTGCTGCTCTCCGCCGCTGAGATACCCCGCTTTGACATCACGACGACGCCACAGCGATGGAAACAACTGCCATATATCCTCCAGGTCTTTTCTCACCGCGCTATCCCGGCGCAGGTATGAGCCTACCTTCAGGTTTTCTTCCACCGTAAGCTGGACGAAAACCCGCCTGCCCTCAGGTACCATTGAGATTCCTCTCCCCACGATGTCTTCCGGGGAGCAATCGTTGATACGGGCACCAAAAAATTCTATTGTCCCTTCGGTTACATTGCCATCCTGAAATTCCAGCAGACCGCATACGGCCTTGGCCGTAGTAGTCTTCCCTGCTCCGTTAGCTCCCAGCAAAGCCACGATAGACCCTTCGGCCACCGAAAGAGAGATCCCCTTTAGAACCAGTATCACGTCATTATATACTACCTTCACATTCCGTACCTCAAGCATGATTCACCCCACCTTGAGAAGCGGCCGTGTTGCTCGTGGCCAAACTTCTCAAACTCCCATCTGTTTGGCGATAACGTTGCGTTGAATCTCGGGGGTCCCCCCTGCAATCTGGAAAAATTTAGCATCACGAAAGTATCGCTGCATATCGTATTCCATCATATAACCGTAACCCCCAAGGATCCGCAATCCCTGGTCAGCCACGTCAGCCATGGTTTCGGAGGCATGTACTTTGGCCATGGCTGTTTCCTTGCTGCACGGCAAACCTTCCTTAGCCATCCAGGCGGCGCGGTACGTCAACAATCTGGCTGTGTCAACCTTTATCTGCATATTGGCCAGGGCATGCTGGATAACTTGAAACTTGCTGATAGGTTGGCCAAACTGTACCCTGTTCTTAGCATACTCCAGCGCGTCGTCCACCACTCTTTGCGACGCCCCCACGCACATGGCCGCCACGGCACACCGCTCATTGTCCAGGGTCTTAAGGAGATTTGCCCAACCCTGGTTGAGGCCCCCGGCGACATTCCCTTCTGGAACCCGCACGTTCTCCAGGAACACTTCGTTTGTCCCCACAGGCCGCATTCCGAGTTTATGTAAACGCCGTACTTCTACACCTGGGGATCTGGAGTCTACTATGAACATGGTGATCCCCTTGTGTTTGGGAACATCCCTGTTGGTTCTGGCCGCCAGCAAGAAGTGGTCGGCCACGTGAGCTCCGGTGATAAAGGTCTTGGTCCCATTTATGGTGAAAAAACCGTTACCATCAGGGGTAGCCGAAGTGACCAGGGAAGCCAGGTCCGAGCCCGCATTGGGCTCCGTGGCCGCCAGACACCACAGCTTCTCACCCCGTATGAGCGGCGGGAGATACTCTTTCTTCTGTTCTTCCGAACCGTATTCGTAAAGGGACATGCCCCCAAAGATAACGGTCTGCAAATAGGCGGCTGCCAAGGCCACCATCCCGTAGCCAATACCCTCCAGGAAAATGGCCAGATCCAGCACATTTCCCCCGGCGCCGCCATACTCCTCAGGAAAGGGTAACCCAAGCCAGCCCAATCCGGCCAGCTTCCTGATAAGTCCCAGTGGATATTCTTCTTTCTCATCGAATTCACGTACGCTTTCAGACCCCAGTTCGTTCCGGGCAAAATCCCTGGCAGCTTCCTGGATTAGTTTTTGATCATCGGTCAAGACAAATTCCACGTGCAATCAACCCCCAATGAATACTGTTGTTGAGTATGGCATACTAACCAGTGACGCCCGATACCCGACATTTTACCCACGTTACATAAAACCATATTTCGAGGAGAGACCAAGAAATCCTCCTTATGCCATAAGAAAATTAGTTCCCTGTAAGAACCGCAGAAACCGACTTGTGCAATCTCTTATCTTCCAGCGAATGACTGTGGGCATAGCATTTGCCGGCAAGTTTCCCGTGCCAGTACCCCAATGAATCGAAACCTTCTGCACCGGTCACAAAACTCTCCTCACACTGTCCTACGGCTCTGAGCGCCTCGAGAACAAGATCAACAAACTGGGTGCAACCACCCGGTCCGCCAATCTTTGTAACTACCTCCTTGCTGATACCTCGATCTACTTTCATTTTCTTAAGAACTGCCAGCAGGGCCATGGTCTCTCGACAAAAAGTATAGGGCCCCCTGATTAATTCACCGGTGGCCTCTACAATCTCTCTTATCTCCATATCAATTGTCATGATTAAAAACATCTCATGAAAAGTATCTACGGAGCTGGCTCTTATGATTAGGCCCCAATTACCCTCTTTTTCACACGTTATCGAACGATTCCGGTTGAAAACCAGCACGGGATAATACCCCCCTCCCTCAACTCTCACCAGATGTTCATTTGATCCTGCAGTAGCCGCTTAGCATTGCCATAAAGGATCTTCTCGATGACCCTGTCTGGCAACGGCAACTCCTGGACGGCCCGGATGTTTTCCCCTACTTCGGCCGGAATGGTGGGCCAGTCGGTGCCGAAGATGACCTTGTCAGCGTTCTTTTCCAGTTCTGGGAAAAGGTCTAGCAGCTTTCTAGGTGGCAGGCCCGAGACTTCCATATAGACATTGTCGTGCAACCGGGAGAGGAAGTAGGCCCGGTCGTAAAAGCAACCCCGGCCGCTGTGGGCCATGATTATCACCAGCTCGGGAAAATCCCGAGCCACGTCATCCAGATATAAGGGGTCGGCGTAGCGCAGCTTGGTCCCCCGGAAGTAGGATGAGCCGATATGGAGCATTACTGGCAGGTTTAGCTCCACACATTTTTCGTACAGCGGGTAAACCAGGGGATCGTTGGGATAAAAAAGGTTGTACGAAGGGGAGAGCTTGAGCCCGCGCATACCCAGTTCCTTCACGCAGTATTCCAGGGTGGCCGCCGGGTCCACCACCTGCAACGGATTGATGGCAGCAAAGGCCTTCATCTTTTTGCTCCTGGCGCAGAAGTCGGCCACGTATTCGTGGGGTACGGTACCAGTGCAGCGGGAGTCCGACCCCAGCATGATGGCTTTCTCTACTCCCTGCTCTTCAAGGTAGCGGTCCAGGCTTTCAGGGTCATCCGATACTTCATACCGCTTTTCTAAAGCTCCGCCGGTGAAATCAGCCAGTACCTGCAAAGCACCGGCATCGTACATGGAGGTAGTATGGTGGTTGAACAGGTGCAGGTGGCAGTCAATTACCTTCGTTTTAAATTCCTCCTTCCATGGCGCGGGCAAGGGGGGTTATGCTTATTTGAGACGCCAGCAGAAGACCCCGTTTTCCCGCCGGTAAGTAACAGTGCCGGCCTCCCACAGACAGCCCAAATGGCCGACAACTTCTGACAATGCCAGGAAGATATGGTAGCCATGCACATCCGGGAAAACAATATCAGCGATCTCAGCGGCCGTCTTTTCACCTGCCTCCAGGCAACCCGCGATCAACTTCTGCCGCGAGGCAAAATGACTGAGCATTTCCCTGGCCAGGAAGCCGGCTGGTAAGGGCCAGCGGCCGTGGCCGGGATAGGCGGCAACCCCGGAAAATTGCTCCAGGCGCAGAAGCGATTCCCGGTAGCGGATAACGCTCATGAAGGTTTCCGCCTCCAGGGGGCTGATAATCTCAAAAATAGGGTTGGGGGTAACCCCTTCCATCAGGGTATCGCCGGTCAGCAGAAAATTGTTTTCTGCGCACAAGTAGCAAACACTCCCCATGGTATGCCCGGGGGTGTGGATAACCTGCAACTCTACCTGCCCGCAGGAAATCAAGTCGCCGCCGTCAACCAGGCGGAGGTTTTCGCCGGGAACAGGCCGGGCGAAGTCATTGGCCTTCTGCGCCGCCTTCAGCACTTCGGCTATTTTCTCCTCGCGGCACCCCATCTGGCGAAAGAAAGAAACAGTGGCCGCCTCGTCCTTGATGAAAGGGTTTTTAAAGCTACCGTTGACCCTGTCCGCCTCCCGCCGGTGGCAATAGACCACGGCGCCGCTTTTTTCCACCACATAACTGGCCAGGCCGTAATGGTCAAAGTGACCGTGGGTCAGCAGCACGTGCTTGATCTGCCGCCACTCGATCCTCCGGGCCGCCAGCCCGTCCTCCAGGCATTTCAATCCCTCGGCCGTAAAACTGCCGGGATCGGTAATGGATACTTCACCTGTGTTCCGGTCAACCAGGGCAAAGATATTAACAGGGTGCGGGTAGGCGGGCACTGCTCCCCTGGCCAGTAAAATGGGCGTCCCTTCCTGGTGCTGCGTCTGCGGGTTCACGGAAAGCGCCATACGTGTTCCTCCACCTGCTGTCAATAAACTTTGTCGAGGCAGTTTCCACAGCTTAACTAACTTCCACACCGGCCTCCTTTTTCCTGCTCATATAATAAAGGTTCAAAGTACGAAGTTCGAGAAGGCGAGGTGCTGGCGGTGGGCCCCTTGGCGGGCAGGCCGGCCGCAAGCCTTCTGTAGTGGATAAAAAAGAACAGCCGGCTTTTCGTTCGACCGGCTGCCCCCGACCATATCTCTACCTCTCAGTTTAGCACCTGCACTCCAACCGTACTCTAACCCTATCCCACCTGCTCCGCAACTTCTTTTTGCAGTTTGTCCCTGATCATATCCCGCAGTACGTTCTTGCGGATCTTGCCGGTAGGGGTACGCGGTAAAGCCTCGATGATCTCTATCCGCTCCGGCATCTTGTAGTTGGCCATCTTTTTGACCCGGAACTGCTCCAGTATTTCTTCATAAGTTATGGTTTCCCCCGGCTTGGGCACCACATAAAGGCAGACCTTTTCCCCCAACTGCGGGTCAGGCATGGCCACCGCCGCCACCTCAAATACCTTGGGGTTCTCGTAAACCACGTTCTCCAGTTCCTCCGGGCTGATGTTCCGGCCGCCGCGCACAATGATGTCTTTCTTGCGGCCCACTATCACCAGGTTACCGTCTTCCCGCCTCATGGCCATATCCCCCGTAAAGAACCAACCCTCCTGGTTAAAGGCCCGGGCCGTCAACTCAGGGTCCTCAAAATAGCCAGCAAAGATATGTGGCCCCCGCTGCGCCAGTTCGCCCGGCTCGCCTATCTCGCATTCAGTCTTACGGTCATCCCGGAATATCTTAACCTCGAGTGCCGGGTGAGGTGAACGCCCAATGGTATTGGCCGGTACTTCCAGGGGATCGTCCAGGCTGGTGGAAGGACCGCAGCAGGTCTCGCTCATGCCGAAGACATTGATGAAGTTACAACCGGTGAGCTCTTTAAATCTCCTTACCGTTTCGGCCGGCAGGGAAGACCCGGCGGAAAAGAGAAAACGCACGGAACTGAAGTCTCTCTTATCAATATCGGGAAGATTGAGGACGGCGTTGTAGTGGGCCGGAACGCCGATGTAAACCGTGGCCTTGTACTTCTCTCCCAAGGACACCAACTCAGCGGGGTTAAAGGCCCGAGGCGAAACAATCAGGGTGCCGCCGTGCTGGTTTAAGACCTCGAACGGCCCCATGCCGCCGCCGAAGGAATGACACAGGGGCAGCAGGGCCAGGACCCGGTCGTCGGAGACCAAGGGCCAGTACCAGCCCAGACAACTCATAGTGTTGTGGGTATACATGGGCGCCTTGGGGTTGGCCTCGGTCCCGGAGGTAAAATTCATTACCACCGGGTCGTTGGGGTCTGGCTGGTTCTCCTGGATGACGGCCTCGATTTCGGCATTTATCGGGTCCTTGATTAGATCTTCATACGGCGTAAATCCTTCCTGCGGCTGACTGAGGCCGATAACCCAGGCATGTTCCAGGTGGGAGACCTCGGACCTGATCTCTTTCAGCATCTCCACATAATTAAAGCCGCCCATATTCTCCAGCACGATTATGCCCTTAGCCCGCGACTTGTTGAGAATGTAAGTGACTTCCCAATGGCGGTATATGGGCACTACCGGGACAATTACCCCTCCTACCAAGGCAATGGCCTGAAAAGCGGCCAGAAACTCGATGCTGTTGGGTAACTGCACCGCCACCCGGTCATAACGCCGGATGCCGGCGTTGACCAGGCCCGTGGCCAGCCGGTCTACCAGCTCGCCAAACTCCTTATATGTAAGCCCTCGTTCACCGTCGGCCACGGCCAGCTTGTCCGGGAATCGGGCCACGTTGCGGCGGAAGTACTGCCCCAGAGTGATGTTCGGCCACCAGCCCTTTTCCGTGTACTCGGTAATTAGTTCGGGGGTGAAACGAGTTTGAATAGCCATGAATGGGCCTCCTCCTGTAGTTTTGACAGCAATTTATCATATTGTCCCGAACAAGTCAAGCTAGCAGAATCCCTAAATCATTTCTCACCAAAACAGCTAACCGTAACGTTTATTACAAATCTGTAACCAGCCAGCTCTGCGTAAGAGTAAGTGCTTATGCCAGCTTAGACCTTGAATCACAGTGTATTGGCCTTTTTAGGAGGCATTCTGCAACATCCACCTAGGCTTTCAAACTACGTGGGCTCAAATTTCCGCCGCTCCTCGGCCCGCAGTTCGCGCCTGAGGAGCTTGCCGACCTTTGATTTAGGCAGCATGTCCCGGAACTCTATGTAAGAGGGGACCTCGTAGGGAGCCAGCCGTTCATGACACCACGTTATAAGTTCGTGGGCGTTGATCCCCTTCACGTCCTCTTTGGCGATGACAAAGGCCTTAATCCTCTCACCCACCTTCTCGTCAGGGACCCCGATCGTACACGCGGCCACAATGGCCGGGTGCTCCTGGAGCACGGCGTCTATCTTGGAGGCTGACACCCGGTATCCCTTGTGTTTTATCACGTCAGCGGTCCGGTCCACGAAGAAGCACCAGCCGCCGGCATCAACACGCATAATATCCCCGGTTCTGTACCACAGCCTGCCGTCCAGCTCGACAAAGGAGCTAGCGGTCTCCTCCGGCTTTTTCCAGTATCCTCTCACCATATGTTCGGACGACACCACCAGTTCGCCTACGTCAGAGACAGGTTCCAGGGTATCCGGGTCTATCAGCATAACCTTTTGAAAGGGGATAGCCTTACCGGTAGTGCCCTCAGGAAAAGGCTCACCGGCGTACGTTAGGGCCACGACGCCTCCGGCCTCGGTGGCGCCGTACCCCTGAGAGATGGGTTTCCCCAGCTTTCTCTCCCACCTTTTCGCCACCTCTTGAGGCAATACATCTCCGCCGGAAAGACAGTAGCGCAGAGATCCCAGGTCATAATAATCCAGACGGTCGTGTTCCAGGATCATCCGGTACATGGTCGGGGTGCCAAAAAACGAGGTTGCTTTGTACCTTTGAATATGGTCAAATATGGCGTCAAGGTTGGTTTTGGGCAGCAGAATAACCGTATCCCCCGAGAAAAGGGTACCAAGTCCTACTACCTGGCCCAGCATATGGTAAAGCGGAGCCCCTTGGACAATGATATCCTCCCCTCTCGCCGCTACTCCCTCCCTGGCTCTCCTCATCTCATAAGAATTCTCCACAAAAAGGGTATTTGGTATCGGCACCCCTTTGGGAGTGCCCAATGTGCCGCCGGTATAAAGTATTTCGGCTGTATCTCCGCCATCAACTCCGATGTCCGGCAGAGAAGGGGTATTATCTTTCAACAAGCTCAAAAAAGTAGAATCTCCACTGCGCAAGACAAAGGACCCGGTAGGGATCTTGTCATGTACTTTGCCTATGAGCTTTTTCCACCCCGGCAAGAAATCCACCGCCGTAGTGACGACCACCATCTTTACTCCCGTATCTGCTAGCACCTTACTCACATGCCCAAAATTCGTGTCCATGCAGAATATGGTTTCGGCCCCGCTGTCGTTGGCGATATACTCCAGGTCCTTCGGCCCGTAAAAATGGGTAATGGGAACAGCGATTGCGCCGATTTTTTGCAAAGCCAGCCAGATGATCACCCACTGCGGACAGTGGGAAAGGTAGATGATCACCCTGTCTCCCTTACGCACACCATGATGATAGAGGGCCCGTGCCAGACGGTCAACCAGCGCTCCCAACCGCGAGTAGGTGAATGTTTCTCCCAGATAGACCAGGGCTACCTTGTCGGGAAACCTCTTAACAGCGTTCTCAAAAGATAAATAGATCGTCGAAAACTTCTCTTCCAAAGTTCTCCCCTCCCTGCAGATCAGGCGGCAAATCCTGCAAATCACGGCCTCCCGGTATTACCGGCCCTAAGCCAGGCTGGCCGGTCCGACCCGTACCCTGCCGGGCCTACATGCCGAAATACGCGGACCTTACCTCAGGGTTATCCACCAATTCTTTCCCTGAACCGCTGACGATAAGGGTGCCGTTTTCTATCACGTAGCCCCTGTCTATCAGGGGCATGATCGGCCTGGCATACTGCTCGGCGAGAAAAATCGTCAACTTCTCCTGGCTCAACCTTTTCAACGCCCGAACCAGTTCTTGTTGCATGACCGGACTTAACCCCAGAAGGGGCTCATCCATGAGCAGCAACCTGGGCCGGGCCGCCAGAACCAGGCCAATGGCCAGCATCTCCTGTTCGCCACCGCTCAACATCCCGGCCTTCTGGTTTCTACGCCTCTTCAATGAAGGAAAGAGCTCAAAAACAAAGGCAATACTCTCCTTTACTTCGTGTTCTTTGCGTAGATACCCACCCAACTGCAGGTTCTCCTGGACCGTGTTATCGCGAAAAATAGGATGCCTTTCCCGGCAGAGGACGATCCCCTTCTGGACTCTATCAACCGGCTTTAGATGGGTGATGTCCTCGCCGTCAAATTTCAGGCGGCCTAAAATGGTGATCCTTTCCCCGCCCCGGCGCTCCTCCCGGTACTTTAAATGCAACGTCAGGCCGGCAATGGTGTTCATCAGGGTACTTTTCCCGGCGCTGTTTGATCCGAAAATCCCGACAAACTCCCCTTCCTTTACTTCGAGGCTCAGGTTGTTAACCGCCAGGGCGTTCTCATAGAAAACCATCAACTCCTTTACTTCAAGCACTGAATTCTACCTCACTTCCAAGGTAGGATTCCTTAACCTCCGGGTTAGCCATGACCACGTCCGGAGCGCCTTCCGCGATCTTCCTGCCAAAGTTCAGGACGATGACCCTGTCAACCACCCTGAAAAGCTCCCGCAATCTATGTTCAACCATAATCAAGGTCTTGCCTTCGTCGGCTATCCTTTCTATCAGGGGCAGGACGCCGGCTACCTCTGACATGCTCATCCCCGAAAACAGCTCGTCGAGGATAACCAAATCCGGTTCCAGGGCCAGACAACGAGCCAGCTCCAGCCTCTTGACATACCCGTGTGGGAGCACTCCGGCCGGCTGGTAGGGGACATTGGAGTCCCGCTCAAAACCCATGTCTTCCAGCAAGTGGATAGCCACCTCATCCCGGTCCCCGTATCTTCCCCCCTTCAGCCTTCGGGTCCGAGGTGAGAATAGGGGGATGACCAGATTCTTATAGGCGGGCATATTGTAGAATGGTCGCGGCATCTGGAAACTCCTGGCCATCCCCAGCATGACCGCCTTGTGAGGCGCGATGCCGGTAATATCTCTCCCCTGGTAGAAGATACGCCCACCGCTAGGCTTGACAAAGCCGGTTATAAGGTTTATCAGGGTGCTCTTGCCCGAGCCGTTGGGACCTATGATGCCCAACGTCTCCCCCTTTTGCAGTTCAAAGCTGACCCTGTCTACCGCCCTGATCCCGCCAAAGTCCTTACACAGATCAACTGCCCGCAATATTGGCCCGCTGTCCATTTCCGCCCTCCTCCATCGGCACCAGTCTCTCAATCTGGTAGTACTTTCTCTGCAAGTAATTGAAGACCCCTTCAGGCAAAATCACGATAAAAACAACTACAACTATGGAGTAAATTACCACCCTGAGGTTACCGAAAGAACGCAGCGCCTCCGAGAGGGGAACCAGCATAAAAGCACCCAACGCCACACCGCTAAAAGAGCCCGGGCCGCCTACAATAGCGCTGGCCAGGGGTAATATAGAATACTCTATGGAAAAGGCTGGCAGACCAGCAAACTGGTAATAATGAGTGAGGAAGGCCCCGGCAAAGGCACCCGGAATAGCGGCAATGAAAACGGCCTGGGTCCGGTACCACTGAAGGTCGAACCCGGCGGCCATAACCGAGCGGTCGTTCTCGCGTATGGCCTTAAGCACCAGGCCATAGTCGGTGTCAAACAGCCGGCGAAAACCAAAGACACATATGAGCATGACCGTAATGATCAAGTAGAGGTCGAGTGGTGTGTCCGAAAGGGGGGGCAAACCACTCATGCCCACGTTTCCGCCCAGGATTTTCGTAGCCTCGATGACCCTGGTCAGTAATAATGGCATGGCGAAGGTTATCAGGGCAAAGTATATCCCTCGCAACCTGAGGACTGGATATAACAGGACTGTGCAAAAGATAGCCCCCACCGCAGTGGCCAGCGGAATGGTAACAAGGGGCGGCCAGCCGAAATGCTGGCTAAAAAAGCCCGTGGCATAAGCCCCGGCACCGAAAAAGATGGCCTGACCCAGGGAAACCAATCCGACCGAATGCAGTAGATCCCAGCTCAAGGCCAGGAGGGCGATGGTACACGCGGTAAGTACCACATTCTGCCAGTATATTCCCGTAACTCCCTTCAGCAATGGAAAAACTAAGAGCGCGGCAATGGCGGCCAACCGGGGCAACGTCAGGTAAAGTATCTCCCGGTAAGAACTGAGGGCAAATATATCGTCAGTCCGGACCTTGATTCCTCGATCCAGTCTTTCCCTACGATAGCCGGCTTCGTTCATTACACCCTTTCCTCCAGTTCCTTGAACTTGCCTAACAGTCCCGAGGGTCTCAAGGCTAGAACCAGGACAATCGCTGCCAGGTAGACTACCTGCGTCCACTGGGGGTTAAGGTACATTCCTGTCGCTGCGGTCGCGTATCCAAGGATGAGGGAAGCCAGTGTCAGCCCAGCGGTGCTTTCCAGGCCCCCCAGAATCGTCACCGCCAATACCATGGTCAGTACGTCATACCCCACGTTAATGGAAATAAGCCCCAGGGGCAAGATCATTATGGCCGCCATCGCCACTATCATGTGGCCCAGAGCCATGCTGAGCGCGGCCGCCCAGTCGGAATCGATGCCGACGGATAAGGCGGTATATTCATCCTGGGCCATTCCCCTGAGAGCCAGGCCAATCTTGGTGTGATGGGAAAAGAACCATAACAGCACGGCTATCAGAACCCCGACGCCGATGACCAGAAGGCGCTGGTAATCTACAATTACCCCGGCTATAGTCAAGCTACCCTTGATAATAACAGGGAGATTGAAATCGTAGGTGACGAACCCGGCCCAGCGCAAGAACTCCAGAATACCAATACCTATGGTGAAGGTTACGATCATCTCGGACAGGGCCAGGCCCCGGACCCGCTGCAGCACCAGCCAGTAAACCCCCGCCCCCAGGAGCCCGGCCAGTACCATGGTGATTACCGCAGCCGGCAGGAACGGCAGTCCCAGTGTATTCAATAGAATCCAGGCCAGGCAGCCGGATAAGAGGTAAATGCCACCGTGGGCCAGATTGGCTACCCCGCTCAAGCCGAAGGTAAGGCTGAAGCCCAGGCTGGTAAGCATGATCACAGCGCCATTTACTAGCCCGTAAATCAGTACGCTGTAAATTAATGCGTCTGATCCCATAATTTTGTTGCTTCCACCTTTCAGCGGAGGAGCGACCCACAATGGGGTCGCTCCTCCGCTTGAATCTATACCCGCCTTGCCTAAACCACAGATAGAGCTATTTCTGCATGTAGGAAGGAAGTGCAATCTTACCCTCGGATATGGCTTCCGGGAACACAGGTACCCTCTTTCCGGACTGCCACTGGAACAAAGCGCCAATGGCCGTTTCCTTGGGATCGAAGCCATATGGAACCTGGTGATCCTCATTAAACTTTATTCTCCCCACAACCCCTTCCATGTCAGTCTGTTCCAGGGCGGTGACAATGGCATCCGGGTCCAGGCTGCCGGCGCGCTCAATGGCATCGGCCATAATGTAGACCGAATCGTATGACGGCCCGGGGCTATGGCCGACCATCTTCCGCCTGGCCTCCTCGCCGTACTTGATCCCGAAATTCTTGTTAAACTCCACCGACTTGGGTACGGCTTGAATTGGGATGGGGCCGATCTCGGGGACAAGATTGATCAAGCCCTCGATATCCTCGCCAAAGACATCCCAGGCGTTTTCCGCCGTGGCCGGACTTACGTAACCGATCGTTACGGCCGGGATCTGCATTGTCTTGACTTGCTTAATCAAGATACCGGTCTGAGGCATGTCAAAGGTAACGGCAATCACCTGAGCCTGACCGGATTTAGCCTTGGTCAAGGAAGAGGAAAAATCGGAGGAACCGGAAGGATAAGCGTCGCGGCCCACCACTTCCCAGCCGTTGTCCTTGGCCCATTTTTCTATGGCGTCAGACGCCGCCGTGGCCCATAACAGGTCTTCGTGCATGATATATATCTTGTTAAAGCCGAACTCTTTGCCGATAAACTCCAGACCCTTCAATATGTAACCGGCGTGATGGAGAGAATTTACCGAAGCCCGAAATAGATACTTGTACTTTTCCCGGTCAGTCTGCAACTTCTTCTCGAACTGAGGGGTCATGGGCATAGTGGTGATAAAGGGTATCTTATACTTGGCTATGAGATCCATCCCTGCCAGCAGGACTTCCGAGCGGAAAATCCCAGCCACGATGGCGTTGGGCTTATTTTCAACAATTAACTTTTCCACCGCCGCCAGGGAATCATGAACCGGTATCCCCGGCTCGGCACCCCTGTCGTCTATTGATACCAGCTTAATGGGACGCTTCGTCCCTCCTACCGATATGCCTCCCCTGGCGTTTATCTCCTCTACGGCCAGTTCAACCGCCTGCAGAGAATTGCGCCCTTCCTGAGACCCCAGGCCAACCGGAGCCCCAAATACTATGGGCTCAGCCCCTCCTGTCTTGGCACCTCCCTGCTCAACGCTACCCTGCCCGGCGCCCTCTTGTTTCGCCCCCTCTCCAGTACTCGTCCCCTGACCACAACCCGCTACGCCAATCAGCACTAAACTAACCGCGAGAACAGCTACCCAGATAAGTAATCTCCTTTTCAATTCTTCCTACCTCCTTTTGACTCCACAAACTAACCCTTTAGCCGTTGTTCACCACGGTAACCTCAGACGGCAGCGTCACCTCCTGGCCTCATAGTTATACCGGTAAAATACAATCAATATAAGTCATAAGCGACACATTGCAATCATGAATTTCTAAATTTGTAATGATCCAATGGATAAGGTTTTGATACCTTCATGAGAAGTTTACCATAAGTACACCTACTAGGTCAAGCTGGCAGAATCCCTCAAAATCTTTCCAGCAAGAGGATTGAGCTACCTGTCCTTGGCAGGATATCTTCTGCCACACAGCGAATAAACCTATGTTCGTCAATCTCGATTGAGAAAGGTCGTCAACACCATGCCAAATCCAAAAGAAAAATATGTTACAAACCCGGAATCGGATCCCGCCGGGCAGCGAGTCGAATTCTACAACCAGGAAGGGGAAAAGCTGGTGGGCGTATGGCACCGGCCTCAGGGCCAGCCCGGGCGCCCGGTGATTGTTTTTAGCCACGGGTTCCGGGGAAATAAAGAAGGGGTCAATGGCCAGGCTGTCGCACTGGCTGACAAACTATGCCAGGACGGCTACCCTGTCCTGCGCTTCGATTATCACGGAATCGGAGAAAGCGAAGGTAACTTTAAGGACGTTACCTTGACCAAGTGCTGCCAGGACCTCAGTTCTGCCCTGGACCTGGTTTCTGAACTGGTACTGGGAAATCAGGTCATCGTAGCGGGACACAGCTTCGGCGGCGTCGTGGCCGTTACCCTGGCCGCCCGCGATCCCAGGATTACCGGCATGATTCTGGTGTCAACGCCAAAGGACCAGGAGCAATCCTTTGCCTACGTTTTCGGGGAAGAAGCAGCCGCGAAGCTGAACCAGGGGCTCACCGTTACCTTAAGGGATTTCCAGGGTGAGTACCAGCTTTCTCCGGCTGTTGTTGCAGATATGAAAGCCTATGATTTACTGGCCGACATTGCTAGGATCCCACCCCGGCCTATTCTTTTCATCTACGGGGACCAGGATAACATGGCCAGGACCTGCCAGGCCCCGGCCCTGGTAGCCGCTGCCGGCCAGCCAAAGGAGCTGGTGGTGATAGAGGAAGGTAACCATTTCCTCATGGGCCAGGTACCAAAAGTGCACCAGGCCATAACCGCGTGGTTGGCTCACCACTTCAACCGTAGATAATTCGTAGACCGGGATGGCCGGTACGGCGGTTTCCTGGATCACCGAACGCACCGTCTCCTCCGATGGGATGTCGCATCTTTTGGTCCGCAGCCAACCGCTATACTTCGCCCAGATGGTCTGAGGATGATTGAGGGCCAGTATTTGCAGGAGACCAAGGGCGATACAAGCGAAGTTGATAAAATCAATGTATACCTGCTTGGGGTGCCGCCAGCAGCTCATGAATTGGTTGGTCCGAGGAGGCCACTATCCCCTTCTCCTGTAGGTCGGCTATCTCTTCTGCACCGTAACCAAGCGATTGCAAGATATAGGCAGTATGTTCCCCCAGGGCCGGCGGTGAAGGGGGGTCGGGCTGCCAGGTAGCCAGCCTTCCCGGCAGTTGCAGCGCTGGCAGCTCCTCCCCCCCAGGTAGAGGTATGGTGGTGAAAAACTCGCGGGAAACAAGTTGCGGGTCGGCCAAGGCCCGCTCCATGTCGTTGACCGGGGCTACCGGCACCTGGGCCTGGCGCAGGAGGATAAACCATTCATCCCGGGGACGGGTCATAAATATCTCCTGCAGCCTGGCCCGGAGGCGGGGCTGCAGCTCCGGGTCACGAAACTCAACGTTTTTCCCTTCTACAAACTCCATGGCATCGCAAAGCCTTTCCCAGAACTTATCCTCGAGAATTCCCAGGGAGAGGTACTGCCCGTCCCCGGCCAGATATACGTTATATGAGGCCAACTGTCCTGTGGACATCATGTGGCCCCAGTTGGGCTCATGGGTGTACCGGCTCATTACCTGGGTGATGGCCCACCACGAAGCCACCGTCTCGTGCATGGAGACATCTATGTACGTACCCGCACCGCCCCGCTCCCGGCCCAGAAGGGCGGCCAGGATGCTTACGGCCGCGTACAGGCCAGAGCTAATGTCCGCCAACTGGGAAATGGGGAATACCGGCTGTGTGCCCTCTCCCGCCGGGGCAAAAGCCAACATGCCCCCCAGGCCGACAAAGTTCAGGTCATGGCCAGGTAAATCCCGGTAGGGGCCTTCCTGGCCGTAGGAGGAAATGGAACAGTATACTACCCGCGGGTTGATGGATTTGACGGTTGGGTAGTCAACCTTAAGCCGGCCGGCAACGCCGGGAGAGAATCCCTCAATGATTACATCGGCTTTTTTAGCCAGGCGGTAAAAAATCTCCCTGCCCGCAGACGTCTTCAAATCCACGGCCAGGCTCCTCTTGCCTTTGTTTAGGGTGCTAAAGGCTACACCAAAGCCGCCGTAGGCGGGCGGGTAGCTCCGGATGGGATCACCGAAGCGTGGGTCCTCTACCTTTATCACTTCGGCTCCCCATGACGCCAAAAGCAAGCTGGCGTATGGGCCGGGAATAAGCGGGGATAGGTCCAAAACGCTGATTCCTCTTAAGGATTTCATTACAACCTCCTGGCGCCACAAATGTATTATGATACAGTATTTCTTGCCATGAGAATCGCCGCTCACTTAGCAGCAAATAGAAGCACAGCCTTATCCCAAAACGTATTTGGCTACAATAGTCCGCTGGATCTGGTTCGTCCCTTCGTATATTTGCAGCAGCTTGGCGTCCCGCATCATCCGCTCCACCGGGTAATCCTTCATGTAACCGTACCCGCCCAGGACCTGGACCGCGTTGGTGGTCACCTCCATGGCTACGTCGGAAGTGAAACATTTGGCCATGGCGGCAAAAGCCAGCGCGTCTCTCTCACCCTTCGTCACCTTCACCGCCGCATTGTAGGTGAGGCTGCGGGCTGCTTCTATTCTGATGCACATGTCGGCGACCATAAACCGCAGGCCCTGGAAGCGGCTAATGGGCTGGCCAAACTGGTAACGCTGGTTGGCGTAATTGGCGGCATAGTCTAGGGCTCCCTGAGCTAAGCCTACGGCCTGAGCCCCGATCAGCACCCGATTCACCCCCAGGCAGGCTTCGGCAATGCCGAAACCTTCACCCTCGTGGCCCAACAGATTCTCCGCCGGCACCAGGCAGTTTTCAAAAATTATCTCCGCCGTCTGGGACCCGCGCATGCCCATTTTCTTCTCGAGCTTGCCCACCGCGAATCCGGCAAAGGTTGGTTCCACGATCAGGGCGCTGATATCCTTTTTGCTGCCGGTGGTGCCGGTACGTACAAATACGACATAGGTGCCGGCTATGCCGCCGTTGGTGATAAAGCATTTGCTACCGTTGACAGTGTAAGTGCGATCCTGCAGAACGGCCCGGGTACGGAGCGAAGCCACATCGGACCCGGCATCAGGCTCGGTGATACAGAGGGAACCAATATGTTCTCCTGAAGCCAGGGAAGGAAGGTAGCTGGCCTTCTGCTCCCGGGTGCCGAAATAGGTTATAGGAAGGTAGGCACCTGCCTGCACGGACATATTCAGGGAGGACGACCCGCACACCCGGGCTACTTCTTCCACTGCCAGGCAGAGGTCAATGGCCGTACCCCCACCGCCACCGTATTCCTCAGGGATCATAATACCCAAAAGCCCGTTCTCGGCCATAATGGCGACCGATTCGCGGGCATAAACCCCGTTTTCATCCACCTGGGCCGCCAGCGGCGCCAGCTTTTCCTGGGCCAGACGCCGTACACTCTGCTGAAACATTAACTGCTCCTCCGTAAGCTGCAACCGGTATCCCCCCGTTTTCTTTGCTGGCCAAGTCAGGCTTCGAGAATAGACGAAAAGCCACTCTTGTCGCGTATTACGGCCTACCCCCCCCCCCCCCGACCAGTCACACCCTCCGTGAAATGCATTATACCTCAAGCCGCCGAGATGATCTATTCCCGAACAGGATGAAAATAGGGCTAGCCCAGCCAGGCGCGGGCATGTGGTAAATACATTTACGCACTTGCTGCTGGTTATTGAGCAACCGGTTCTAGGCACTGCTGATGATAGTAATGGCGCTTTTCCAACACGATTGGGCACAATGCATACAGGTCGTTCCTAGACAACTCCCCTGGTCCAGGACTGCCACGCGTTTCTTTACGACACCATATACACCAACAGGGCATAACCTAACGCAGTCCTGGCAGTGTATACACCTTGCCGGATCAATCAGCACCTGCACCACACCTCCAGGCGAACAGAAGCCAGTGGCCGCGCGGCTAAAATCCACCAGGAGATCTTTGACTACATGGAACTTGAAATGGGGTTCAATGACCATTTCCCGCCCGGCCGGCTGAGAACAGGCCAGAACCGGCCTGCCATTTACCACCATGGCGCACGCGCCACAGCTCCCCTTACCGCACATCTGCCAGAAGCTGAGGCTGGGATCCATGTGATAAAAAACGTGCCGCAAGACATCCAGGACGCTCAGGCCCTGGTAAGGCACGCCTTCAATCACCTGGTACCAGGGTTCCGCGTCAACCGTAGGATCATATCTGTGGATCCTGATTGTGGCCAGATCAACCTCCAGATCTCTCACCCTCCTCCGGGGTAAGATAGGTGAATTCAACATCTCTGGCGGCAAGCTGCATACCTCTCTCACCGCAAACGATGACAATATTCTTTTCCCAGGCTTTATCCGGCTGCGGGTAATCCTCCCGGAAATGTAACCCACGGCTTTCCTCCCGCATTAACGCTGCCCTCATTACCATTTCCGCCACGATCACCTGGTTTACTAGTTGCATGGCTTCCACCCATTCCTGGTTATATCGCCTGCCCTTGTGGCACACACCCAAGCGCGAAAGCCCCATCTTGACCTCCTCCAACTTGGCAAGGCCCCGGCGCAGGCTCTCCCGGGTTTTCCCCAACAGGTGACAATATGATTGCAGGATTCTCTCCACCGCCTCTTTCGCCTCAGGTAGGGTGCAAATCCCCTGCCGGGCAAGCAATCCACGTTGCCAACCAGTTCTGGGAGAGGCTTGGTATGGGGGAGGTTTTGGCCCAGGCAGATATCAACCAAAGGGCGCGGCAGTTAACCAAGGTCATGGTGCTGAACAGGCTCATCAGCCCGGCCTCGGAGCATGGCATGCCGGCCTGGGCGAACACAACGGCCCTGGAAGACATCATGGGCGTTAGCCTGGCCACCCTTGCGGACGACGCTCTGTACCGCAACCTTGACCGGCTGTATCCGGCGCAAGGCAAAATCGAGGCGGGACTGAGGGCAAGGGAAGTGAACCTTTTTAGGCTTGACAGCACCATTTATCTTTACGACCTTACCTCCACCTATTTTGAGGGGCAGTGCGCAAAGAACGAAGAATCCAGGTGGGGCTATTCCCGGGACAAGCGGCCGGATTGTAAACGGGTGCTGGTGGGGCTGGTGGTGGACCGGGAAGGCTTTCCCATCATGCACGAAGTCTTTGCAGGAAACCGGGCCGACAGTACCACCATTGGAGCCATGCTCGACGCCCTAGAGAAAAGGCAGGGCAAGAAGAAAGGGGCCGCGGTAGTCGTTGACCGGGGCATGGAAAGCCGGGACAACCTGGAACTGATCGAGCGTTTCCCCAAACCCACCATTGCAGCGATAAATGGTTTGGCTCTGGGTTTCGGGCTGGGTTTCGGGTGTGAGCTCGCCTTGTCCTGTACCGACAGCCAGCGAGCTGGCGGAAATCGGCCTCCCGGAAATTAACCTGGGAACTGTCCCCGGAGCGGGCGGGATTCACAAGTTAACCCGCGTGGTGGGCAAGGCGAGGGCCGCCGAGGTCGTCTTGACCGGGAGGAATTTAACGGCCCAAGAAGCGCATGCTATCGGGCTGGTGAATAAGGTGGTGCCCCGAGAAAGGCTACTGGAGGAAGCGTTCCAACTAGCCCAACCTCCGCACCTCTAACTCACGAACCCAGTAATATCAAGGCATTCCGCATTCGTTAGTCACTAAATCTGTTTTAGCCAAGTCTTCTTCGCCCTCATCGGTTCAGGGGGCACGTTCAGTTTGGCATAAAGTTCGAACTGTTCCGGGCTCGGCCTCATTGAGAACCCGATTCAACTCAACCCTGGTTTATAAATCTACAGCATTCAGGTGATCCCGTCGGTTAAATTTGACTAATCCCACGGTCCGGTATCTTTCATAAAGCAGATCTGCAACCATTCCATCTGTCCCCTACACGAAAAATGATTAAATACGCCTGTTGTCGGCATTGCTAATTCTCCTCACAAAGTTGATGTCGGACAACGCTCGTTTTTTTCATGATAAGCTTGTTTTGGCAGACTTATAATCTCCTGCGGGGTACAGCGCCGGTCCCCGTGGCGCTGTACCCGTTCGCCCCTTATGCAGGTGACTCACTCGCTACCTTGTTGGCTATATCCTCAGCCAGTTTGAACCGCTGTATTTTCCCGGAAGAAGTGCGCGGTATTTCACCTACAAATTCCAACCGCTCCGGCATTTTAAAGGTGGCAATCCTGTCCCTGAGGAAGGCCTGCATTTCTTCCAGGGTGATTCTCTCGTCCCCCCGGGACACCACATAGGCGCAAGGGCGCTGCCCCAGACGGCGGTCAGGCATGGCCACCACGGCGATGTCGGCGATTTTTGGATGCATGGCCAGGAGGTTTTCGATCTCCACCGGGTCAATGTCCTCGCTGCCGCGCCTAATGGTGTCCTTAATCCGGCCCACTATACGGACAAAGCCATCTTCCCCCAGCCAGCCCTTGTCACCGGTCTTTAACCAGCCGTCAGGGGTATAGCTCTTGGCCGTGACTTCGGGATTGTTGTAATAACCGACGGAATTAACTGGCCCCTTTGTCAGTATTTCCCCGGCCTGTCCCCTGGGCAGTTCGTTGCCCTCTGCGTCCACGATCTTAATCTGTTGCCCGAAGCGGGGCATGCCGCCGGTAGTGGCTACCAGGTCCAGCGGATCGCCGGGGAGGCCTTCGGCGCTGGGAGACCCTTCGCTTAGCCCGTAGACGCACGATACCTGGGCTCCCGTCAGCTCGACGAACTTATGGATGGCTTCGGGCGGGCAAGGGGCCGCCGCCACCCAGAAGGACTTGAGGGAAGAAACATCGTATTTACCCCGGTGTTGCGCCAGTTCGTCCAGGATCACCAGGAACTGAGCCGGGACGCCGGCCGCCCTCGTAACCTTTTCTTTTCCGATGAGCTCCAGGGCCGCCTGAGGACTAAAAACATCGAGTAGCACTATCCTGGCCCCTCGGAGGATGGCCGCGTTCACCAGTCCGCCCAGGCCGAAAAGGTGACTAACCGGGGCCAGGGCCAGGACTGTCTCGTTAAGTCCCAATTGCTTCAAGCCGCAGGCCTCCGCGCAGGCCCTGGCCATGCTGATCACCGTATTGCCGGTATGCAGCACTCCCTTGGGAAAACCGGTGCTGCCGGAGGTAAAGATCAGCAGGCAGACATCGTCGGCATGCGGCTTCAAGCTCCGCACGTGTTCTTCGGTGTATGCCTTCCGCGGCGGCTCCAGCAGGAGGTCCTTAAACAAGATCGTTCCCGGTGCAGTCCCTTCTCCCACCGTGATTACGTGCTCCAACCCGGGCAACTGGGGCCGCAATTCCTCCACCATCTGGGCATAGTCAAATCCCCTGAACTCCCCCGGTACAACGAGAATCTTACTCTGGCTTTCCCTCAATATGTAGCCAACATCCTGGGCCCGAAAGGCTGGATTGATCACGTTATACACAGCGCCGATCTTGTATGCCGCCAGCTCAACGAAGACTACCTCGGCCCAGCTCGGCAATTGCACCGAAATAATATCGCCTTTTTCCACGCCCAGGTCCAAAAGCTTCAGGGCCAGACGGTCGGCGATTTCCTTGGTTTCCTTGAGGGTATACCTACCCGTGGTTCCGACCACGAACTCCTTGTCAGGGAAAATACTGGCCCAGTAGTCCATGTAGTCGTTCAGGATGTAGACATCCCAGTAGCCGTTACGGTAATACTCCCGTGCCGTGACCTCGTCCCACATGGTCTTGGTAATTGCCCTTGCCACGTAGGTCTTCCTCCCCCTCATGAATAGGCAAACCGTGATTACAGGCTAAAACCGGTATCTGTCGTGTCGCAGGTTCCTGGCCACGTTCCATTTCTGGATCTCGCCGGTACCGGCCATCACCGGAAACCCGCGGGCATCGCGCACCATTCTTTCCAGCGGATATTCCTTCATATATCCATATCCGCCTAATAATTCCATGGCTTTACCCGTTACCTCCACCACCACTTCACATGCCAGAGCTTTGGCAGCCGACCCATATATTTCGCCGTACTCCTCGTCCCTACCCAGGCAGGCGCACGCTTTGTCTATCAGGCCGATGGCCGAGCTGATGCCGATGAACATTTCCGCCAGGATCATCTGCACCGCCTGGAACTCAAAGATTGGCCGGCCGAATTGCTGCCGGATTTTGGTGTGGTTCAGGGCGTACTCAAAGGCGCCCATGGCAACACCGACGGCCCAACTGGCCAGGGCGATCCTCTCGCGCCGTACTATTATCCCAAAGAGCTCCCGCGCCCCGCCGTCCAGTCCAAAAACCCGCTCCCGCGGTATCCTGACCCCTTCCATGATTACTTCCGCCGACGGGATGCCGCGATTTCCCATTTTCTCATCCCTCTTGCCGATGCGCAAGCCTGGAGCATTGGCATCAATAAGAACGATGCCGACGGGTTTCCCTGCGGCCTCCACTTGAGGTAATCGTGATACCACGATATATTTAGTCGCTTCACCGGCAAAACTAATAAATTGCTTTACCCCGTTGACTTCGAAGGCGCCACTCCTCGCGGTGGTGGTGGTTTTCATAGCCATGGCGTCCGAGCCGGCGTGGGCTTCGGTGAGGCAGAAAGACCACATTTCTTCTCCAGAGGCTAGTTTGGGCAGCCAGGCCCGCCTTTGTGCCTCCGAAGCACCACCGTGCAGAAGCAGGTAGATGCCAAAAAGCGGGGAAAAGGCCATGGCGGCGCATGAGCCAGATACCCGCGCGATTTCGCGTGTCACCAGACAAAGCTTGTCAAAACCTAGGCCAAGACCACCATATTCTTCGGGAACCGCAACCCCCATCACGCCTATTTCGCCAAAGGCACGCCAGATATCCCGGGGGAAGGTATCAGTCCGGTCTATCTCGCCAGCCTGCGGACCGACCTTTTCCTTCAGCAATCGCTGCAGCGATGCCATCAGCACTTTTAGAGTGTCATTGCTAGATTCCATGCTGTACCCCCATTCCTCACCCGCGTAGCCATAAGATACACCGAAAGATACACCGAACAACACTTGACCGTATGGCTTATCCCTGGAAATTCCTGGCCGGTGCCATTCTTTGCCTTAGCTGGCCTCCTCTTGGAGCTTCCGCGCTATCTGCTCGCGGAGAATATATTTCTGCACCTTGCCGGCCGGCGTCATGGGAATGGAAGAAACGATTTCGACCCTTTCCGGCAGCTTATATTTGGCCACACCCTGGGCCAGCATATGCTGGGTTATCTCCTCCAGGGTAATGATTTCACCTTCCCGAGGCACGACAAAGGCACATGCTTTCTCGCCGTATTTAGGATCGGGCATGGCAACGACCGCCGCGTTGACCACCTTGGGGTGGGAAAGGAGGTATCCCTCCACTTCCTTGGCGCTGATGTTCTGCCCGCCCCGGATGATTATGTCCTTGATCCGCCCCGTCACCCGCAAGTTGCCGCTCTCGTCAATAATTCCCTCGTCACCGGTGTGAAGGAAGCCCTCGGCATCGAAGGCCTTAGCCGTCAAGTCCGGGCGCTTAAGGTAGCCGGCCATGACACAGACGCCCTTGGCCATAATCTCTCCAGGTTGTCCGGGCGGGAGACGATTACCGTGGGGATCAACTATCTTAACCTCCATCCCCGGAGCAGGTTTACCAGCGGTTTCTGCAGTTACTTCCACAGGGTCGGTGGGAAGGGTACGGGTACAGATAACGCATTCTGTCAAGGCGTAACAGGTCACCACGCTACAACCGATCCTCCGGCGTGTCTCTTCAACTACCTGGGCCGGGCAGACCGAGCCCGCGTACATATAGACTCGCACGGAATTGAGCCGGTATTTGTCAAAATCGGGTTCGCGGAGCATGGCGATGATCTGGGTTGGCACACCCATCAGGTGGGTAACGCCATACTTCTCTATGCTTTCTAGGGCCAGGGTCGGCTTGAACTCCTGGGAAACTATCAAAGTTCCCCGGTTTTGCAGGCTAATGTAGACACCGCAGAGGGCAAAGATGTTAGCTGCCGGCGACATAGGGAACACGACAATATCAGAAACTACGGTGGAATGGGCTAGGGAGGGAAAACCCATGGCCTCGTTGACGGCTCGGGCACCATAATCCATCATATTATGGGTCCGCATTACGCCTTTGGGTTGTGCCTCAGTGCCAGAAGTATAAGCCAGCCAGGCGATATTATTTGGATCCGGTCGAAATTGCTGCAAATAGCCGGACGGGTACCCGGCTTCTACGGGTGAGGTCACTACCTCATCCAGGCTCGTACATCCTCCGTCTGCCCCTCCGGCCACCCAAATGCGAGTTAAGTTTGGCAGATCCGGTTGCAGCTCCTTAATCATGTCAGGATAACTAAAACCTTTAAACTCCGAGGTGACAGTTACGCCCACGGATTCGGACCAGCCCAGAATGAACTTTGCATCGGCTCCCCGGTATGGCATATGCAGAGGATTATGAACTACACCAATCGCCGATAGAGCATAATCCATGATGCAAAAGTTTATTGAATTTGGCAACTGGGTAGAAAAAACATCTCCGGGCTTGACCCCTTGCGCCAACAGGGTCAGCGCTACTCGCCTGACCGCACTTGCCAGCTCTCCGTAAGTAATCTTCTTCCCGGTGTCGGCCTCGATGATGGCTACCTTATCTGGACAAACCTCCTCGGCCCGCCAGAGGTAATCGGCCAGTGTCATATTACGCCAATAACCTTCATTCACATACTTGGCGATAGCATCGCTCGTGATAATACTATTAAACTTCATCCTTTTCCTCCTCCGTCTGTTCACGAAAGCTCCCTTTGGAGCCGATCCAGGACCGGTTCCAGACCCGACACCAAATCGGTAATGATTTCGTTAACGCTCTTTATTTCCCGGATCCTTCCCACCACCTGTCCGGCCGGGATCGAGCCCATCTCCGTGTCGCCCTCATATACCGCCGCCTTGTACCTGCCCTTGAAATGCTGCCTCCTCTCCTGCTTGGTGGCTGTTGCTTCTTTACGTGCCCATTCTTCCAATAGCCTGTTACGCAGACCGCGCATGGGCGAACCGGAAAGGTGGTCTGTCATTAGCGTGTCTTCTTCGGTGGCATGCAGGATGGCCTGTTTGATATTGTCATGGCACGGGCACTCCTTGCTGGCCACAAACCTGGTACCCACCTGTACTCCGGAGGCTCCCAGGGCCAGGGCCGCGGCAAAGCCCCGGGCATCGGCAATGCCCCCGGAAGCCACCACCGGCACCTTAACCGCGTCGGCAATGGCCGGCACCAGTACCATCCCTCCGATCTCCCCGGTATGCCCCCCGGCTTCATTGCTGCAAGCGATAACTACATCGGCCCCCTCGGCCACCAACCGCTGGGCATGGCGGACGCTCCCCACCAGGCACAGCATGAGCGCGCCATGCTCATGGGCCATCTCGATTATATTGCCTGGATCGGAAATGGCCGTAGTAATGATTTCCACTTTAGCATCAAAGAGGGCTTTCAGGTGGGCTTCCATCTGTTCCGGCCACAATACCACGTTTACGCCAAAGGG
The DNA here is from genome assembly GCA_004347685.1 of Clostridia bacterium. Classification (GTDB taxonomy): domain Bacteria; phylum Bacillota; class DSM-521; order Neomoorellales; family SLTJ01; genus SLTJ01. The sequence continues at coordinate 98,053 of SLTJ01000033.1, read as the reverse complement.
CTTGTCGGTTAGGGCCCTGGCTTTCTCGATTTCCTCGATGATTTCACTTGCCGGCCGCATCCCCGGACCGATAACCCCGAGGGCGCCCGAGTTGGAAACCGCTGCCGCGAACGGGCCGTCGGAAATCCAAGCCAGCGCTCCCTGGATGATCGGATATTGGATGCCAAGCACTTTACATAAAGGATTGTCTGCGAACAACTGCTGCGCCTCCTAAGTTTCTCGTGGCCCTATCATATCATTATTTCCGGGCAGCCTCCGGGCACCGGTTACTCGTTCAGTTCGGCCGGCTGCGCACGTGGGAACGAATATACTCCGCTATCGACTCGATAGGCGTGCCGGGAAGAAATACCTCGGCCACTCCCATCTCTTTTAACTGGCTCAAATGGGGCTCCCAAATCGTACCCCCGGCTATGACCGTAATGTTATCCAGTCCTTTTTCCTTGAGCAACCGCATGAGATCTCCGATCAGCAAGCTGTGATTCGGCTGGTGGGAACTGATACCGATAACATCCACGTCTTCTTGCATGGCTGCATTTGCCACCATTTCCGGTGTTTGGTGCAGCCCCAGGTATACCACCTCCATCCCTGCATCGCGCAGGCCCCGAGTTAACACCTTCATGCCCACATCGTGGCCGTCCAAGCCTATCTTGGCCATGAGAACGCGTATTCTTTTGTCCTTCTCCAACCAGTGCTACCTCCCCTCGTCATCTTGCCGAGTCTTATCTGGCCGCGACGCCCTCATATCCAAACTTGAACGGTGATTCTATCATGTTAAAGGGATCATAGCTGTAACCGCTGGCCTCGCGCATTACCCCCCAGATTTCCCCGGTAGTGGCGTAGGCTTTGACGGCCTCAATTACCGCCGGCATCACATTTTTGCCCTCGCGGGTGTCCTGCCACAGCCGGTCGAGAGCCTGCCGTACTTCCCCATTATCACGCCTCTGCCTTAGCCTTCTCACGTTCTCCACCTGTCTCTCGGTGGACTCGGGCGGGTTCTGGTGTAGCTCGATTTTTTCTTCTTCATCCGGTGGTACCCTGAACTTATTCACCCCTACCACTATCTTCTCGCCTTTATCAATAGCCTCTTTGCGCCGCCACTGCTCCTTGTCCAGCATTTGCTGTACCCAGCCCTTTTCGGCCGCCCTGGCAATACCACCCATTTCCTCGATTTCATCCATCATGGCCACAATTTTCTTCTCCATCTCGTCGGTCAACCACTCGACATAGTAGGAGCCAGCCAGCGGGTCAATGACATCCATGATTCCCGTCTCGTGCTCGATGATGCGCAGGGTGTCCAGCGCCACCCGGGAAGCCAGCTTCGTTGGTACGCACAGAGGTTCGTCAAAGGTGGCGATACTGATGCCCTGGCAGCCACCAAAGGCCGAGGCCAAGGCATGAATGGTGCCACGGGTAATATTGTTTAGGGGTTGCTGGTAGGTCATGGTAGAACCACAGCTATGGGCAACAAAGTTAAAGGCACAGGTCCTGGGGTTTTGGGCTCCTAGTTCCTTAGCAATCCTAGCCCAGATCCGCCTACCGGCCCTTACCTTGCAAACTTCCTCGAAAAAGTCCATCCCTATCCCCAGGACCGACATGAACCGGGAAGCAAAATCATCAATACTCAAGCCCCTGGCGATAAGGGCACCGGAAATCTCCCGCGCCGTTTGTAAGACCAGGGTCATTTCCTGCACCGGGGTGATGCTGTTTTCGCGAAAAACGTGACCAGCATCATTCATATAGAAAAGGCGCAGCTTGTTTCGGGCACACCATTCCAGAGAGTCAATATAAACCCGGTATGACAAATCAAGGGGTTGCGGCGAAGGGTAACCGAAAAAGCGGTGGGTAGGTGGGGCACCCATAGAACCGCGCAAGCGGGTGAGATCAATCCCCCGCTTTTGGGCCACAGCTATATATTGGGCCAGCATGAGCAGATGCCCGTCTCCAGGACAGGTCTGGAAGGAAAGGTTCACTTCCTCAATGGGGATGCCTTCGCAAAGCTGCTCCATGTCTTCCAGGGAAGACAAAGGAATACCCACCTGTCCTGCTTCCTTCTGGGCCATGGGGTGATCCGAATCCAGGCCGTAGTTAGAAGGCATATCTAGGATCACGTTCAACATCGGCTGGCCCAGTTGCTCCCTCAAATACCTTAGCCTCTCATTGGTGTCTCTCGTGGTGCCAAACCCTACCAGCACGTATTCCTGCCAAGTGCGACCACGGTACATATGCTCATACATGCCCCGGGTAAAGGGGTACTTCCCGGGGTCGCCAAGATCCTGTCCGTAGTCCAGATCCGCAACATCTTCAGGCCGGTAGACTTCCTTAACCTCAATACCGGATTCGGTTTCGCATTTCTCCTTAATCATAAGCCGACCCCCCTTTACGTTTTGTGTATACTCAAGATGTTTAAAGCTAAACAAACATATGGATCCAGATTCTTTGGTTATGAAAACTCTTTGCCTCCCCGAACTGGCTAAACACTTCGTGAGTGTATTTTATCTCACCCTTATGAAAGTATCTATCACCAAACGGTATGAAAAAAGGGCTAGCCATTAGGGTAGATTACCCCTGGTTTGCCCCTGGTGGTCAGATGACGATTTTACCCGGCAAACAGGCCCATTGTAGCCGCAGCCTTCAAGCTGAGCCGGCTATGCCCATCTGGATGGCCCTCATAATGGCCTGGGACCGGCTGCTGACGCCGAGTTTTTGGTAAACACTATGGAGGTGGGATTTCACGGTATCGTTCGAGATGCTCAGTTCCAGCGATACTTCCTTATTAGTGAGGCCTCTCGCCACCAGGGCCAGGACCTTCATTTCTCTCGGGGTCAGCAGGCCTTCAGGCACGGCGTTGCCCCCCGGTACATCCTCAACCGCCCTTGCAGTCCCGAGGATTTGCAGCGCGGCCCGTATTTTGCTGTCAATCCCCTTTAAATCCTTCCGGTCACCGGACCCGATTTCTTCTTCAGCTTGCACGGCTTCGATATCGTTTAGCGCCGCCTGCAGAAGTTGGAGGGCTTCACCCCCGGAAAAGGTGTTCTTAGGCATGGTCGCCACCTTGCTCAGGAGTACCTGCAGAGTAGCTTCTGTATGATTTAGTTCATCCCGCAGTCGGGCATTTTCGGCTGCTACGGCAATCTCCTTGGCGATGGCGAAAATCACCTCCGCATCTTCCTCCCGGAAATTCCCCGTTTGCCGGTCTACCTGTAGGAAACCGGATACCTTATTGCTGAGCAAAATGGGGGCGACAACGGCGGCCTTCAAATTGTAAAATCCGGCTACGTCGGCCGGGTATAATTCCAGCACCGATTCTGGCGTAACTATCACCGGCCTTCTATCTTTGTACGCCTGCCAGAAGGCGGGGAACAGGTCACGGCCGGCCAGAGACCGGAACTTCTGCCGTGATTCCAGGTCATAACTCCCGGCACCGATCATAGGGACAATGGTGTTCTTCTCGGGGTTCACCATAAAGATGCAGCAACGGGCGGCAAAGGTATCGGCCACCAACTGAATAACTACGTGCAGCATCTGGCGCACGTTAAGGGCAGAACTGATCATATGGGCTGTTTCCACCCATAGGGAGAGCTTCTCCCAATTTTGCCGCTTGTTATCCTGGCCGCGCTCCATGATCGAATCCTTAAGGATGGTGCTGATATGGCCGGCAATGGGGATTCCCTTATCCAGCATCTTTTCTGCTTTCCGCTGGTCTTCACAATTCAGAATGCAGACATCAGTTTTTCCGTCAAGGCCGGCCAGGTGTGAGATAAGCGGCAACACCACTTTTGCTGCCGAACCCTGCAGTACGTACTGATACAGCTCATCTCGCCCCGGCTCGCCCACCTGAATATGTATGTTTTGGTTTCTGGGATCAACCTGTACCCACCAGCGCATCACGGTCCGCTTTTTCACCATCAGCAGCAGGATGGCTTCGCCAAACCCACACTGGCAAACCGAGCGCTCGAGAAAATTGGCGATCTCCTGGCGTAACCGGCTGCCCACTTTCAAGGCTGTTTTCAGGTAACAAGTCATCAGCAAGGTAGGGTACTCATCGGGAAGGGCTGTGGGTAAAGGTGAGGACAGCTCTTTCACCGTCTCTCTAACCCCTTTCTTATGGTCGCCAGTTTATACTATTAATACTAATCTATCTGCTGCTGGACGTCAAGTGGCTAAAAACGACATTCTATCTGACAACCCAGGATAATTATATCCCTCCCTCTACACTATTTGTACCTGGTACTCCAGCATTTCTACCTGGCGGTAGCCGTCCACCGCATTGACCACAGCCGCCAGGACTTCATGGATGTGGGCCTCCCCGTTGCTCACCACGGCCACCCCCAGGGTGGCTACCTGCCAAACGTCCTGGTCTTCAACCTCGGCGATGGAAACGTTAAAGCGGCTGTGGATCCGGTCGAGCATGCTCTTGATGACACGCCGCTTGTCCTTGAGGGATCCGGCCTCGGGCAAGTGCAGCCTGATGGTGCAGACGCCTACCAGCATAGAACCAATGCCTCCGTAGGTATTCCTTTCCCTGGTCTGCCCCGGGTGCCAGGGGCAGAGACTGGAGATGCCGGCCTTTCGCTGAAGTTTACGCTACCCACCCCACTTCTGCTCCCATTGTCCTTGGTACGAGTGTCAGCGCCCTATAGGCGCAGCGTAAGCGGCACCGGGGGTTCCTGGGAGTTCCCGCCGCAAGGTTAGCGTCTTGATTTTACCATTAGCCCACGCGTCCGGCAAGGATAACTTCTGTCCTTTCTGCTACGGGCTGCGGGCGGCCTGAACTGCTTCGCCCCCCTTGTAAGCCGGATACCTGTCTGCTAAACTTATTATATTACAGTACGGGGAGGGAAACGGCTCCTGCCGGAAGGATATGCCGATCTATGAATACCGTTGCCTTGACTGCCGGAACAAGGTGGAAATCCTTGTCTTGCCTGGCAGCCAGATTACCTCACCGACCTGCCCCCGCTGTGGGGGAACTAACATGCAGCGCCTCATGTCCAGCTTTGCCCATCATGTGTCGGAGAAGGACCGCCTGAGCCAGGTTGATACCTCTAGACCCATGTCTGAGGACTACTACCGCGACGACCGCAACATCGGCCTGTGGGCGAAAAAGCGCATGCAGGAGCTGGGCCACGATCCCGGGCCCGAGTTTGAAGGGATCGTGGAAAAGGCCAAGAAGGATGTAAAGGAGAAACTCAGCGACTAACCGGCGGGCCAAACGAGCTTGACGCCAGATCACAAGGAGGCAATGTTTTGGGGAACAACCTTACTTATAAAATCCTGTGCGGACACCTGGTTTCAGGCCACCCGGTAGCCGGGGAAGAGATAGGCATCCGCATTGACCAGACTTTGACCCAGGACGCCACCGGCACCATGGCCTACCTCCAGTTTGAGGCTATCGGGGTTCCCAGGGTCAGGACCAAGCTCTCGGTAAGCTACGTGGACCACAACACCTTACAGACAGGCTTTGAGAACGCGGACGACCACCGCTTTCTCCAATCCATGGCTGCCAAATATGGAGTCTACTTCTCCCGGCCCGGCAACGGTATCTGTCACCAGGTGCACCTGGAGCGCTTCGGCGTGCCTGGCCAGACCTTGCTGGGCTCGGATAGCCATACCCCCACAGCCGGGGCCCTAGGCATGATCGCCATTGGCGCCGGGGGCCTGGATGTGGCGGTGGCCATGGCTGGCGGCCCCTTTTACCTGCAGGCGCCACAGGTGGTAAAGGTATACCTGACGGGTGAACTGCCGCCATGGGTCAGCGCCAAGGACGTTATCCTGGAAGTTTTGCGCCGGCTGACAGTCAAGGGCGGGGTGGGAAAGGTAATCGAATATACCGGGCCGGGCGTGGCCGGCCTCAGTATCCCACAGCGGGCTACCATCACCAATATGGGAGCCGAACTCGGGGCCACCACCTCTATCTTCCCCAGCGACCGGGTAACGCAGGCCTTCCTGGCCGCCCAGGGCCGGGAAGAAGTGTGGCAGGAGCTGGGTCCTGACCCGGACGCCGCATGTGATGAGGTCTTGGAAATTGACCTGGGGAAACTAGTCCCCCTGGCGGCCCGGCCCCACAGCCCGGATAACGTGGCCCCGGTAGAGGAGATAGGCCCCGTCCCGGTACAGCAAGTGGTAATCGGGAGTTGCACCAACTCCTCCTACGCGGACCTGATGCGGGTGGCCGCCATCCTCAAGGGCCGGGTGGTCCACCCTGACGTCAGCCTCGTAATAGCCCCTGGTTCCAGGCAGGTGCTCCACATGCTGGCCCAAAATGGTGCCCTGGCCGACCTGATTGCTGCTGGGGCCCGCGTTGTCGAGTCCGCCTGCGGGCCATGTATCGGTATGGGACAGGCCCCGCCCTCCGCCGGGGTATCGGTACGTACCTTTAACCGCAACTTCAAGGGCCGCAGCAGCACCCCCGACGCCCAGGTCTACCTGACCAGCCCGGAGGTGGCGGCCGCCACTGCCTTAAAAGGCGCGCTGACCGATCCCCGGGACCTGGGTGCCTGCCCACAGGTGACAATGCCTGTCAAGTTTGCTGTGGATGACCGCATGATCCTCCCGCCGGCAGCCGAGCTGGAAAGGGTGGAAATCGTGCGCGGCCCCAACATCAAGCCCCTACCGGCAAAGGAGCCTCTGCCGGCTGACCTGAAAGGCAGGGTGTTGCTCAAGGTGGGTGATAACATCACTACCGACGATATCCTGCCGGGAGGGAGCCAGGTCCTGCCGCTGCGTTCCAATATCCCGGCCATTTCCCGCTATACCTTCACCGGCATTGACCCGGAATTTGTGGGCCGCGCCGCGGCCGAAGGCGGCGGCTTTATTGTCGGCGGGCAAAACTACGGCCAGGGCTCCAGCCGCGAGCACGCGGCCCTGGCCCCCATGTACCTGGGGATAAAGGCCGTGCTAGCCCTCTCCTTTGCCCGTATCCACAAGGCCAACCTGATAAACTTCGGCATTCTGCCCCTTATCTTTGCTGCGGCCGAAGATTATGAACTGGTGCAGCAGGGGGACGAGCTTTCCTTGCTGGGCATCAGGCAGCAACTGGAGAACTTCCTTGCAAGTCAAGGTCGGTGGATTGCTGTGGACAATCTGACCCGTGGGGGCCAAATCCGGGTGACGCATGACCTCTCCTCCAGACAGGTAAAGATAATCCTAGCCGGCGGGCTGCTGAACTTCACTCGAGAGCAGGGTAAATAATACCCCCCGGCAAGGATGGGATCTGGGAGGTACGGCGGTGGCGCACCAGCACCACCGCCTTGGTATTTAACTCGTCTCCTGCGGTAATTCAGAACTTAGTGCTCTTTGCCCCTGATCCTGATTTGGCCCCTGAGGACTTAACTTTAGCACATATTTCCACTGCCCGGAACGGTAACGCCACAGGACCATACCCGCCAGGGCCAAGCTGTTGATAAAGAAAGCCAGCCACACGCCGGGCAGACCCCGACCCAGCCGGAAACCGAGGATGTAGGCCACTACCAGGCGCACGCCCCATTCCCCGGCTGCGGTGATATACATGACGTACCGGGTATCGCCGGCGCCACGCAAGGCACCGCTCAGGACCATGGTGATGGAAAAGGGCACCTGGGCAAAGGCCAGAATGCGAATACAGATGGCCGCAAGTTCGGATACACTTGCATCCTGGGTAAACAGGCCGGCCAGGCCGTCAGCAAAGAAAAAGAAAATCACCCCGAGCAAGCCCATGAAAATACCGGCAAACCAGTTGGTCTGGTAACCATACCTTTCGGCCAGCGCCGGCTTCCTGGCCCCCAGGGACTGGCCTACCAGGGTAGTGGCAGCCAGACCAAAACCGAAACCGGGCATAAAGGAAATGGATTGCACAGCCATGGCAATCTGGTTGGCCGCGATAACCGGTGCCCCCAAGGTGGCGATGAGAACAGTATAAACGATCTGGCTGCCCTCGCGGACGAACATCTCGCCAGCCGCGGGCAAACCGATAAACAAAACCCGCTTGATGATGCTGGAATCAAAATGCAAAAGATCCCGTGGCCGAATGCTCAGGGTAAAAAACCGGCCGCTGAAAGCCAGCCACAAGGCCGTTATCCCGCCAACAGAACGGGCGATACCCTCCCCCAGGGCCGCACCGGTCACGCCCAAGGCCGGAAAGGGACCCGGCCCCATGATCAACAGGTAACCCATTACCAGGGTAATAATATTCATCCCGATAACCATGTACATGGGCGTCTTCATATCTCCAACACCCTGCTGGGCGGCATTGATCAGCATCATGGGCAGCCCCAGCAGCAGGGAGATGATAATAATGCGCAAATACTGCCCACCCATGGCAATAACCTTCAGGTCGGGATTCCCGTACATCAGCCAACCAATAGTCCTTTCCCCGTACAAGTCCCCAAGGATCGCCAAGACACCAGCCACGAAGACACCGACAATCAAGGACTGAGAAACAACCCTACGGGCCGCCTCCATGTTTTTGGCGCCGGTATAATGGGCCACCAGGGCCGTGGTGCCGATGGTCAGAGCCATGGTAACGCCGATGACGATAAAAATAACCCGCTGCCCCAGGCCGACGGCGGCAATGGCCTCCGGGCCCAGGGTACCTACCAGCCCCAAAGCCACCAGGCTGGCCATATTCATAAAAACCATGCGCAAGATGGCCGGCCAGGATAGATTCCAGATCTGGCGGCGCAGAAGCTTTCTATCAATATCCGTAGCTTGGATATCTACTTCGGGCAACATGGAGGCCTCCCCACTGCTATTTCCTCTTCCAGGCTCTCATAGATGGATGCTAAACTTTGTTTTACCTCTCGGACGGTTCCGGTGTCCAAGTGCTGAACCGCCCTGGCCAGCAGGCTCTCTTTATAGGCCATGACCCGGGCCAACTGTTCCTCGCCGGCTGTGGCCAGGCGCAGGTAAACCACCCGCCGGTCCTCCTCGCCCCGCTCCCGCTGCACCAGGCCCGCTGCCTCCAGTCCATCCACCAGTCCGGTTAGAGTGCTGGGGGCCACACAGAGCTGCCGCTGCAGGTCGCCCATGATCATGGGCCCGCAATGGCCCAGGGCCGCTAGAACCCAGAAGCGGGGCAGGGATAGGCCTAATTCAGCCAGGTAGGCGCGGGTCTTCTGGTTCATCGCATAATTAAGCTGGCGCAAAAGATACTCCAGGTCCCTTATTTCCTTCAACCTATCTTCTTCCTGGAGGGTCAATCTTTTCATCTCCCAGTTCGGCTCGCCTCCTAAAAATTTCGTGGAACGAAATATAGTTTAGCATGCTTGCCTGGCCCAGTCAAGAAAAAAAATACGCGATACCCAGCCACTAATGTTGCACTGGTAGAGGATGGAAATGGCAGCGCTCTGCCCCTTTTGCCAGGTGGGGTGAGGTGGTTAGAATGGCCAAGTTCCGTGCTGGTTAAACCTGTGGAAACTGATTATTAATGGAGCGGCTTTTTCTAGCATTAAATCAGTGGGCCAGCCCACTAACTTCCCGAATTCGAAAGTTCGCGTATCAGCCAGCTAGGGCCCATTTGTTCATCCTACGACTCCCTGGTTTATTTCTTCCCCGCCGGGTAAAACTATGTTAGGAGCGAGTTAGGCTCTTTATTAAGTCCGAGCATCTATGCAAAGTGGGAAAGAGATCGCGCTTAGCGTTAGTTCAACTTGTCCGGGTTCTAATCAAAGTTATTTCTTAATAGGAGTTGGTTGTGTTGTCACCAGCAATGGGGATAGTTATTGGCATTATTATGGCGGCAGTGTTGATCTGGGCGGCCTACTGCTTTTACTGGCAGCGGCAGGCACCGCTCAGACGCAAGGGCGAGATGCGAAAGTCTCAGCCTCTGCCGGCCATGGATGCGGGAGAGAAATATGATTTGCCTGCTGGCTACGACACTGATGAGATCGTGGCTATGGCCAAGGACCCGGAGTGGCTGTATGCTTACTGGGAGGTAACAGCCGGTAAGCAGGAGGAGTTTGCGCACCAGTTCGGTCCAGGGGTCTGGGAAGTGTCGCAGCCAGTAATCCGGGTATATGATATAACTGGCAATGTGGAGCTGGAGCAGGCCGGCCACCATGATGTGGCCATAAACGACCAGGCCACGAGCTGGTACCTCTATCTGGGACTGCCTGACCACACGCTCATCCTGGACCTGGGACGTGTCTTACCCGACGGCCGGTTTGTAACTTTAGCCAGGTCGAAAACGGTGACGTTGCCGGCCAACGCTCCTTCACGGGTGATTGACCCAAACTGGCCACCCATTGGAGCTTTATGGCCGCATGTTTGGCAGCCGGAAGAGGCTCTGGCCGGGACCTCGCCGCGACACTGGCCTTTTGGCCTGGGCATCAGTTCGCCACAGATGATTAGGGTCCCGGAGGAAACGAGATAATGGCTCAAGGTTACCTGGCGCTCATATTACACGCGCACTTACCCTACGTGCGGCATCCCGAAAGTGAAAAATACCTGGAAGAACGCTGGCTTTTTGAGGCCGTTACCGAAACCTACATCCCCTTACTTCAAGTTTTCCAGCGGCTGGCCGCCGACGGCGTCCCTTACCGGATAACCCTTTCTCTGACTCCGCCGCTGCTGGCCATGCTCCTGGACACGCTCCTGCAGCAACGTTATCTCAAGCACCTGAATAAACTGCGGGAACTGGCGGCCAGGGAGGTGGTACGCACCCGCACCCAGCCTGAGTTCCACCGCCTGGCCCTGATGTACCAGCGCCTTTTTGACGAGGCTTACACCCTGTTCCACGAGCGTTACCACGATAACCTTATCTCTGCCTGGAAAGAACTGCAGGATGCCGGCTACCTGGAGATTATCACCTGCGCGGCCACCCACGGGTACCTACCTTTGATCGGCCTACAACGGGAAGTGGTGAAAGCCCAGGTAAGAACCGGCGTTGATTCCTACCAGCAGCAATTCCACCGCGCCCCCAGGGGTATCTGGTTACCGGAATGCGGCTATAATCCGGGTGACGACTACATTTTGCGTGAAGCCGGACTGCAGTATTTCCTCCTGGATACCCATGGCCTTCTGTTTGCCGCTCCACGGCCGCGTTACGGCGTTTTCGCCCCGGTCCTCTGCCCCAGCGGCGTGGCTGCCTTCGGCCGGGATCTGGAATCCTCCAAGCAAGTTTGGAGTGCCCAAGAGGGTTATCCGGGCGATTTCGACTACCGCGAGTTCTACCGGGACATCGGCTACGACCTGGACGAGGAATACATTAAGCCCTATATTCACCCGGACGGCATCCGTGTGGACACTGGCATCAAGTACTACCGTATCACTGGGAAAACCGACCTCAAGCAGCCATACATCCCGGAATGGGCGGCTGAGAAAGCCGCCATTCATGCCGGCAACTTCATTTTCAACCGTCAGCACCAGATCCAGTGGCTGGCCAGCCAGATGGACCGCCCGCCGGTGGTACTGGCCCCTTATGATGCCGAGCTATTTGGCCACTGGTGGTTCGAGGGTCCACGCTGGCTGGAGTTTGTCGTCCGTAAGACCGCCTATGACCAGAAAACCTTCAGCCTGGTCACGCCAGGCGATTACTTGGAAATGTTCCCTAATAATCAGGTAGCCACCCCGTGCATGTCCAGTTGGGGAAATAGCGGTTATAACGATGTTTGGCTGGACGGCAGCAACGACTGGATTTACCGCCACCTGCACCATGCGGCCGCCCGCATGATCGAAATGGCCAATAGGTTTTCCTCTCCGCCCGACGACCTTTACCGCCGCGCCCTCAACCAGGCGGGCCGAGAGCTGCTCCTGGCTCAAAGCAGCGACTGGGCTTTTATCATGAAGACTGCTACCATGGTGGATTACGCCAAGAGGAGGACAATCACCCACCTGGGGCGTTTCACCCGCCTGTGGGAGGAACTAGGCCGGGGCCCGGTGGATGCCGGCTGGTTGGCGGAAATTGAGGGCGAGGACAATATCTTCCCCCACCTTGATTACCGGGTGTTTCAGAGCTAAAACCAGGACCACGATGGAGGCCGGGTCGCCGGCTAGAGGTTGGCAGCCGCTAGCAAATCTGGCTGTTGACAAAGGGCCGGGCCTGGTTTAAGCTGGTTTAAGGGAATGTAAGCGTGGAGCCAGAAAGCCGAGGTGATTCCGGTGTCCATCTTACCTGAAGACAAGCAAATCAGGGAAACCGCCGCCCAATACAGGCCTGATTCCCAGCCGGCTCCGGCTCGCAAGGTTAGTTTTGCAGAGTTCTTAGCAATGGGCGATGAAGATACCTGGGCGGAATGGGTGGAGGGGGAAGTAATATATATGAGTCCGGCAGCCACCAGGCACGCTAAGATAGCCGCCTTCCTGGTTGATGTGCTTAGGGACTATGCGTTGTTACGAAAACTGGGAATGGTGGTAACTGCCCCCTTCCTTGTCCGCCTGCCCGTACCTGACCGGGGGCGAGAACCGGATGTCGTCTTTATCAAGCAAGACAGGCTGGCGGAAATGCAGCGTCTCTATTTTCCCGGGGCTCCGGACCTGGTAGTGGAGATAACTTCACCGGAAAGCATCAGCCGGGACCGGGGGGAAAAATTTGTGGAATACGAAACGGCCGGGGTGCAGGAATACTGGCTGATTGACCCGGACCGCCAACAGGCCGAGTTCTACCATCTGGACGAAAAGGGGCGTTACCGCCTGGCCATGGCCGGGGCGGCAGGGACCTACCGTTCCCAGGTCATTTCCGGGTTATGGCTGAAAATCGAGTGGCTCTGGGAGGACCCTCTGCCCTCGGGCGTTGAGGTGCTCCAGGAGCTAGGGCTGGTAACGATTAACAAACCTCCGGCCGGTTAAGACCGGTTAAGCCTGAGATACTTCATTGATTATCTGCCGCAACCTGGCCTCGTAAAAGCCGGTCAGTTCCTCGGCCGCTTCCTGGGAAAAGCTTTCGGCATAAATCTGATAGGCCGGGTTCTGGGCGTGGGGCAGGATCAATACCCACCCCTGCGGGTGATATACTTTTATCCCATCTAGCATCTCGGCTGGGTGGCCACCAATTGCCTCTGCCAGCCGGCGCATTACCTGCCCTTTCGCTTCCCAGGGACACGAGGTTTCCCGAAGCACCAGCGGTAACCTGGGTATATCCCTGACGATTTGATCCAGCGGCCGGCCCTGTCGGGCCGCCAGGCCAATAATCAACTCCAAGGTATAAAGGCCATCAAAAACAGAATATACCTGCCAATGGCAGCCCTGCTTCCAGGCGACATCGGCCACGGCCCGGGGATCTTCTTTCGTCCGGTGCACCTTGGCTCCATAACGGCCAGCCAGTTGTTCCAGGGCCTGGGACGCTGATACCGGGGCCGCCAGCAGGCGGCTGTCGGGGAAGGTCTCCCAGCCGGCCACTGCCGCCAAAATAAAAACGTCGCGGGGATCGAGAACCTGTCCGGGCGCCAGGGCCAGCCAGAGCACCTCGCCGTTAGCGTCCAGGTAAGCTCCAACCTTGGAGCCATGGGCTTCCGGGTGCAGCCACGCGTCACCGTTCATGGCTACACCCGCGGGCAAGACTGCGGCTGCCAATGCCCGTACTTCTTCCGCCGGTGAAGAAAGCAGCACCTGGTATTCCCCGGGCCGGATATGGTCAGGCGCGGCCGAGAGGAACTCACGATAAGAAGAAATAACATCGGCCACAGCGGCCACATGTGCCGGCTCAATCTCCCCGGCGGCGGCCCGGCGCGCTTCGCCCCGGGAGAAGATATTCTCTACCTGGCGCTGCTCGGAGGCGGCCAGATCTATGCCCCGGCTATCGGTAAGCTGGAACCACAATGCCGTTTCATTCTGCGGAGCGTAACCAACATGGACACCTCCGTCTGCCTCCAGGTAACGAACCGCGTGTCGGTGCAGGCTGGCAGGCACCATGCCCAGGTCGGTCACCTTTATCCCGGTACTCTGGAGGCCCACGGTAGCCGCCTCTTTAAGCATGGCGGCTGCCGGCCGGCTACAGCAACTGACGACCACCCGGTCACCGCGCTTGAGATGCGACCCGTAGGCCGCCACCACCTGTAAGACCAGTTCGGGGGTCAGGTCCAAGGCCGCCTGCCCGGTTATGCCTCGCCCGACAAATAGCGTGCGGCTGCACCCGTTTCCCCACACAAGGTTGCTACGGACCCTGCTGCCGGCCTCAATCTGCTTTTCCGGCCAGATCTTCACTGCCGGCGCGATCTCGCTGCCCGAGCCCACCACGCACCTGTCACCAATGGTGGCCTGTTCAAAGGCTTCCACCCGGTCACCCACCCGGGTCCCTTCCCCCACCACCACCCCCCGAAGTTGCGCCCGTTCTCCCACGTGGGTCATGGAGCCCAGAAGGCTGCGCCGGACGCTGGCCATGCTTTCAACAGTACAGCCGGCCCCCAAGGTAGTGAGGGGCCCCACCACGGCCCCGGCCCCCACGTGGCTGTTACGGCCCAGGTACACGGGCGGCTCGAGCTGTGCCTCCGGATCAGCGCTGGCCCCTGCCGCCATCCAGACCCCTCTTGCGACTTCCTGACCCGGGATAGGGAGATTAACCTTCCCGGCCAAGAAATCGTAATGGGCCTGCATATATTGGCCGAGGTGGCCGATATCGCACCAGTATCCGTCTAGGGCCAGGCCGTAGAGCGGCAGCCCCTTGTCCAAAAGTACGGGGAAGAGATTCTTGCTGAAGTCAAAGGACTGGCCGTCCGGGATAAAATCCAGGATCTCCGGTTGAAGGAGATAGATGCCGGTATTTACCAGGTCGCTGAAGACCTCGCTCCAGGCCGGCTTCTCCAAAAATCGCCGTACCCGGCCATCCTCCGGGCTGATGATCACCACTCCGTATTCCAACGGGTTGGGCACGCTGGTGAGGACCATGGTAGCCAAGGCACTCTTGTCCTGGTGCAGGCTAACGGCCTTCCCGAGGTCAAAATCTGTAAGGGCGTCGCCGCTGATCACCAAAAAAGGCTCGTCGAGAAACTGGCTTGCGTTCTTCACACTTCCAGCAGTGCCCAGGGGGCTTTCTTCCACGAAATAACGCAGCCGGACGCCCCATGCGCTCCCGTCGCCGAAATAATTGCTGATGGCTTCGGGCAGGTACTGCAGGGTAACGGCGATATCGCTGATACCGTATCTTCTAAGTAATTCTATCGCATAGGCCATGACCGGCTGATCCAGGACGGAAACCATGGGTTTGGGCCGGGTGCAGGTAAGTGGCCGCAGGCGCGTGCCTTCGCCCCCGGCCATGATCACCGCTTTCATCAGCGTTTACCCCCTTGTTGCCGCCGTGCCCGCGCCTTTTTCCTGTTTCTGTCGCCGGTATTCCAGCAGGCTATACGGCTGGTGCGGGCGCTTCCCGGCTTCATCTTCTTCCCTCCGGCCCCAGTCTACCTGTCCGGCCTCGCCGACCACTCGCTGGTAAACCTTATATGTGTGCTGGGCAATTCTCGGCCAGTTAAACCTGGAGGCAATGCAGCGGGCCGCCTCCTGCCGCAAGTAGTCAGCCAGGCCCTGCTCCCGCAGAACACGAAAAATGTTTTCCGCCAAGGAAGCAGCGCTGCCGGCAAAGGCCTTTAACCCGCTTTCTCCATGCGTTACTACCTCGCCTAACCCGCCGGTATCGGCGACCACCACCGGCGTACCTGCCGCCATGGCTTCCAGGGCCACAATACCAAAAGGCTCGTAGAGGCTGGGGAAGACCGCCACGTCGGCCACGGCGTAAAGAGCGTTGCGCCGCGCATCGTCCAGGTACCCGGTAAAATAGACTTTAGGCCCCAGGCCGAGGTTCTGGGCCAGGTACTTGAGTTCCCCTTCCATGGGCCCCTGGCCGGCCACGATCAGTTTAGCTTCCGGACAGTTCCGCAAAACGGCCGGCATGGCCTGGATCAGAACCTGCACGCCTTTTTCCGGCACCAGGCGGCCGACAAAAAAGATGATTTTCTCCCCGGGAGCAGCATATTGTAACCGCAGGTTAAGGTCGGGCCGTACCTGAAATCTTTCCGGCCTTACGCCATTGGGCACAACTTCCAGCTTGTCGTCCGGCACTTGGAAAAACCGCCGGACTTCTTGGCGCATGTGCTGGCTGCAGACAATGACCCGCCAGGCCTCATAAGCAAGCCACCATTCCACGCTCGAAATGTACCGCTGGGTGTCGTTATGCAGTCCCTGGTTACGGCCGGCTTCGGTGGCGTGAATGGTAGCCACCAGGGGCACAAGATAGGCATGTTTCAGCGCCCGGGCCGCAAAGGCCACTAACCAGTCGTGAGCGTGAAGGATGTCAAAGGGCCCGTAATGCTGATAGAGCCGGATCCCCTGTTCCAGCAAAGCCATGTTTAACTGAAAAACCCATCCGAGGAAATCAGCGGGGTTAAGGGAGTAAGGCTCTACCCGGTGTACCAGGACACTGTCTTCTGGGCCCGGGGCACTAGGACCCCCCCGGGTCAAGACATGAACCTCAGCCATGTCCGTCAAAGCTGCGGCCAGTTCTTCCACGTGCCGCGCCAGCCCCCCCACACTGGCCGGAGGATATTCCCAGGACAGCATAAGTACCTTCATGGCCATCGCTCTCTCCTGCCTTTGTGGTTGAATACGCCTGTATTTTACGTCTCCAGACCCACTTTTATGCTCCGCCAGGGCCGGAATAACCCGGGCGGAAAATGGCCAAGTTAAGCTCAGGCGAAGATAAGGTCCCCGGCCGGTCAGGAAGTCTCCAGCATTGCCAAACTTGGTCTTAATCGGACAAACCCCGGGGAGCATAAGATGGGGAAGAACGAACTAAGGAGAGAGCAAATTGCCCGAACTACGCCGGGACTCGATAACCAATACCTGGGTGATCATTGCCACCGAAAGGAGCAAACGCCCTTCCGACTTTGCCCCGCCGAAGGAGGCCAATGGAGAGGCCAAGGATCGCCCGGATAACTGCCCCTTCTGCCCTGGGCACGAGCAGCAAACTCCGCCCGAAGTCCTGGCTTACCGGGAGCAAGGGGAGCGCGATACCCCGGGATGGCTGGTGCGCGTCATCCCCAACAAGTTCCCGGCCCTGAGTACCGAGGAGGACGTGGAGAGCCACACTCCCGCACCTTCCCTCTACACTGCCCAGACGGGGGCCGGGGTACACGAGGTTATCGTCGAAAGCCCGGAGCACCACGACTCATGGGCCGACTACGGCCTGGACCAGGCCACCCTGGCCCTGCAGGCCTGGGCCGAACGTTACCGGGATTTGCGAAATGACAACCGGCTGGCTTACGCCCAAATCTTCGTTAACCACGGCAGCGCGGCCGGGGCCTCCCGGGCCCACCCCCACAGCCAGCTTATCGCCACGCCCATGATCCCGGCCAAAGTAATGGAGGAGCTGGACGGGGCCGCCGGTTATTACCGGGAACACAAGTCCTGCCTGTACTGCACCCTGGCCGCAGCCGAAATCCGGGAGGAAAGTCGCCTGGTATCGTTAAGCGATGATTTTCTGGCCTTCTGCCCCTACGCTTCACGTTTCCCCATGGAAATCTGGATCCTGCCCCGGCAGCACCAAGCTGACTTTGCCGAAATCACCCTGAGCCAAATCCAGGAGCTGGCCGGGATATTGCGGAAGGTCTTACGCAGCCTGGCCTTCACGGCCGGCGACCCGCCGTATAACGCCGTGCTGCATACCCTCCCTTACCAAGGGGAAGGTTATGAGCAGAGTTACCACTGGCACCTGGAGATACTGCCCCGCCTGACTACCATGGCCGGCTTTGAATGGGGTACAGGCATGTTTATCAACCCCACGCCGCCTGAGGAAGCGAGCCGCTACTTGCGCAAGAACCCTGAACTGAATCCAAACCAACAGGAGTGATGCCTATGCCCGGGGATCGTCTCAACGTCCTGGTAGTTTCCTCCGAAATCGCTCCCTTTGCCAAAACCGGGGGCCTGGCCGACGTAACCGGATCGTTGCCCAAGGCCCTGGCGGCCTACGGTCACGACGTGCGCCTGGCCCTGCCCAGGTATAAATTCATCAAGGGTACGGAATACCTGGCCGATCTGCCGGTAGAGATGGACGGGCACCTGGAAACGGCCATTGTCCGGGGCGGCTATTTGCCCGCCGGGGAGCGTTCCCTGCCCGTCTATTTCGTAGATAACTACCGCTATTTCTACCGCGACAACCTTTACGGCTATCCTGACGAAGGGCAGAGGTTCCACTTTTTCGCCAAGGCTGTCCTGGCCATGCTGCCCAAGATCGCCTTCAGGCCCGACATTATCCACTGCAACGACTGGCAGACAGCCCTAATCCCGCTTTTCCTCAAGGTCAAGTATGCTGACGAGCCCTTTTACCAGCGGATGGCTACCGTCTTTACCATCCACAACCTCCAGTACCAGGGGCTTTTCCCCCAAGACATTCTGCGCAAAATGGGGCTGGGCCATGAATTCTTCACCCCGGAGGAACTGGAGTACTACGGCAAAGTGAATTTCCTCAAAGCTGGCCTGCTCTACGCCGACATTCTCAATACGGTGAGTAAGAAATACGCCCTGGAAATCCAGACCCCGGACATGGGCGAGGGGTTGGACGGACTGTTGCGAAAACGCGCCGACGTACTCCGCGGCATCCTGAACGGCATTGATTACGATGAGTTCAACCCGGCCACCGACACCCGCATTCCGGTGCAGTACGATGTGGAGAGGCTGGAACTAAAGCAGCAAAACAAAAAGGCCCTGCAGGAGGAAATGGATCTCTCCCCCACAGGGAACCCGGTAATCGGCATTATTTCCCGCCTGGTGAACCAGAAGGGCCTCGACCTGGTGGCCGGCATCATGGACCAGTTGATGCAGCAGGACGTGCAGCTCGTCCTCCTGGGGGCCGGGGACGATTATTACCGCCAGCTCTTTTCCCGCCTGAAGCTCAGGTACCGAGATCGGGTCGGGGTGCGCATCGGCTTTGACCCGGTCCTGGCCCAGCACATCTATGCCGGAGCCGACATTTTCCTCATGCCCTCCCGCTTCGAACCCTGCGGCCTGGGCCAAATGATCGCCATGCGTTACGGTACCGTACCGGTAGTCCGGGCCACCGGGGGACTGGAAGACACGGTTATTGATTACCACCGGGATAAAGAACATGGAAATGGGTTCTCTTTTGTCCCCTACACCCCGCAGGCTCTTTGGGATACATTGCAAAGAGCGCTCCAACTGTTCCGGCAGGAACCGGATGCATGGCAACAGTTGATGAAACGCGGGATGCGGACGGATTTTTCCTGGGAAGAATCGGCCCGGCATTATGAAGAAATCTATTACGAAGCGATCCGCGAAAGGATAGCAGCCGCTTAGCTAGAAGGCGCCGATTCCGCCGCTGGGAGCGCAACCGTGGCACCAGTTACCCTCATAGTGCACAAAATACGACCCGTGTTTGTGGCAACTCACGCAGGCCCGGCCAAAGTCAGGCCCGAGAGGCTCACCGCTATGCCCCTCGTAATGGCAGCTTAAGCATCCGGCATGGAAGTTGTTGCCATTACCGTTATGGCAACCGGTGCAGAAGTTCGTGAAGCTTGCATTGTTATTGATATCTGTAATAGTGATCCCCGTTTTACCATTGACCGTCTCTCTCAAATGATAGACGTTTCCGGAGCCATGCTCGTCATGGCACTCGTTGCACGACAACCGGGGCATGCCCCGGAAGTTGTAATTAACAAGAGATCCGTTACTGTACCCTTCGGGACCAGACCCGCTGCCGTGCCTGTCCGTACCGTATGCCGGGGAAATCTGCATGACCGTCCCCATGGTAACTCCTGACGGAGGACTATTGTCATGGCAGCGCGTGCAAAACTCGGTTTGATCTATCCTGGTCACGTCTTGGAACGCCGTATCCGTGGAAGCATGTTGAGTCATGAGCGGCGTCCAGGAAGAAGCCGAAAAATCCCACCAGAAAAGTTCCACGTCATAGCCGGTTGTCGGCTCGCCGTAACCCGTCCACCTAACGATTATTTTATCAATGTCGGCCGCTTTTTCCGCCACTGTAAAACGGTACATCTGGTAGTTATACTGACCGTCTCCAGATACCAGGCTGGTAGTCCACCAACTACTGTCCTGATTCGTTGCATAAGCTTTTTCAGCAACGGTGGCCTGGATTCCAGGCGAACTGGGGGTAGGCATGCTGCTTGATTTCCAGGTGTCAGAGCCGCTGGAATTCAACCCGTAGGCGTAGCTCGAATTATTCTTTGTTACTACCAGCCCGGCGTAGTTAGTGTTTAACGAATAATGGACTCCTTGCTTCTCTGGGGCAGCACCCGAATCAGCCCTCCTCAGAGTTAACTGGACAGGCTTTGCCTCCGCTGCTCCATTTTGCCTGCCTGAGAAAGCAGTTGCTTCCAGCCACTGGATTAGTTTTTCCGCCAGGGAATACGGCCGTATGACTGTTCCCCGCATCTTTCCCAAGGCGCCTTTTATCCAATCAAGTGCGTTCTGCAAAACAGATAAAGCCTTGCCCCCGTTTTCAGCCTGGCCATCCCCGGCAGGCGCGAAAACCCGCGTGTTCCATTCCCGCTGGTACTCTTGGTGGGCTTGGTCGTCAGGGTATTTTTCATTCTCGGGGTAAGGGTAGCTCGACATCCCGTGGAAGGGCAGGGGGTCTACCTCCCGTGGCGCCCCG
>SLTJ01000033.1:0-77416 GCA_004347685.1 Clostridia bacterium | reverse complement strand
GACATCCCGTGGAAGGGCAGGGGGTCTACCTCCCGTGGCGCCCCGGCCGAAGCCGTCTTGTAATAAACGTCGGCCTTCAGAAATACTGTTCGCTCCAGCCCTTCCCCCGGCCCTTTCCCGGCCGGAAACTCCATCTCCAGTTCGTCCCCGTGCCGCATGATCACAAACATGTCATCGGCCTCGGCTAACAGCGGCGTCACCTCGCCGTAGCGGGTAAACCGGCCGCTAAACTGACTGTTCGGATTGGCCGGCAGGTGGTCGTCCGCCGCCTTTATCCGGTGTTCTAGGGTGGTGTAAGAAAACGTGACCCGGCCACCGTGGCGCAGCTCAGCTTTGCTCGCCCCTACTTCCTCGCTTACCTTCAATTCCACCGGCTCAGATTCGTCCAGCCTGATCCGGTCTATCAGCATCTCCGCCCGGTTCCGCCACCCGGTGTTGATCCTGATCCGCTGGTCGGCCGTGGGGAAAATGTCCCCCAGCTCGATGACCATGGTCTTCAAGTCCCCGGCCGGCAGGCCGAAGGATTTTACCTTCTCCCACTCACCTTTAGCGTTTATTACTT
Source organism: Clostridia bacterium (assembly GCA_004347685.1). Taxonomy (GTDB): domain Bacteria; phylum Bacillota; class DSM-521; order Neomoorellales; family SLTJ01; genus SLTJ01. The sequence goes on along the minus strand of SLTJ01000033.1, from coordinate 76,854 downwards.
CAATATACGGGGCGTATTCTTCTTCAGCTTTGACTTCTCCTTTGTCGGCCAGCTTGCCTAAGACCGTCCACCCGTCAATCACCAGTTTGGCCCGCTCCGGGTGCTTTATCCTGCCAAAGTCCAGGACGAATTCCTCCACAGCTCCGTTGCTGGTGGGCGGGGTGACGTTGTCCACCCGGCTCAAGGCCGCCAAGATGTCCCGGCCTTCCTTGTCCGTAGCTTTGAGGGGTAGTCTGGCATCCTTGATAGCATAGAACTTTAAAGGCTTTTTCATGCCGTAGTAATAACCGTTTTCAGCCGTGGAACTGTATATTTCGTACCCAGGGGGATGGTCCACGAAAACAAGCTTGGCCTCGTCGAAGTAATCTACTTCGGTAATTACTTCCCGCACCTTGAGCCTATATTTATCTCCCTCGGGCTTGAATCCGGCCAGGGGTACGTACGACGGCCCGTAGAGCCGCACGCCCTTGTTCCTGGCATAGCCCCGGCCTACCCCCAACACCTGCCCCTGGATGTCGGTCACGTAGCTGTACTTTTCCCCGTCCCAGATATAGATAAAAGGGCAAGAGCCACCAGACGGCCCAGTATGATTAAAACTGTCCGAGGCCCAGCTAGACTCGACACCATAATTGTCCCTGGCTTTGACCCGCCAGGTGTAGGTCACCGTATCCCAGTTGGTAATGGTAGTGGTCCAACTGGTGCCAGTAATCCAGCCGGAGGAAGACGGGCTGGCCGAACCACCCCACCCTGGAGAAATCTCGGCGTAGTACTGCACCTGGTCGCCGTCTGGATCGGTCACCGGGTTCCACTCCAGGGTGACGGTAATGCTCTCCAGGCCGTCGTTATAGTCGGGCTCAGGCACCAGCACCGGCGCTGGCGGCGGGTTGGATGGATGGAAAATGCCGTCTCCCGACACGTACTCGTTCCCCAGGGCGTCGGCCGTGCGGATACGGTAGTAATAGTCCTGGGGGCTCAACCCGGTGATAACTACGCTGTGGCTGCTAACCAGGCTGGCGTTGCCGGCGGTGCCGCCGTAGACATACTGCACCACGCCCTCGTAGACGTACTGGGTAAGGGTGTAATCTACAAAGCTGGTGGCTGGCTCGTTGGTGGTCCAGGTCACCGTCACCTGGCTGCCGCTGTTGACGGTCACCTTCTGGTTGGTAACCACCGGCGGAATGCCATCGTGTTTGGCCCGGACCAGAACGTAGACCTCGCCGTTCGAACCAATGCGCCTGTCAATGTCCGCCCGACCCGGATAGGTATAGGTGAGGGAGTGATCATCAGGATCCACGATTTTGGCCCCGGCCGTATTCAGGTGGGGATTGTGGCAGTTGGTGCACTCCACCCGGGTGCCACCCACCTGCTGCTCGGATGTGGTTACGCTGTGCCGGTTGAGGAGGTTGGCCCCAAGGGTGAACCTTTCCTTGATGTTGATCCCCTTGGCTGAATTCACGGTCGAGTGACAGGCCGTGTCGCTGACGGAAAAACAGGTTTCTTCGTTCTCAGCCACAAGCTGCTTCGCGTAGGGCTCGCCATGACCGGTGTCCTGCCCATGGGGATTATGACACATCAAGCAACTGCCGCTCGGCACGCCGCCACTCGCCACAACCCTTAGCTCGACATAATCAGTGTTCAGGGAGTAATGCCTCTCCCCGTCTGGGTCCGCGGACAAGGAGGCATTCCGGGCGGCTCCTGCCAGCCAACTGGCCCACGCGGACTCGAGCCCCATGGAGGCACGAGCGGCAAACCACGCCTGTAGCCGCGTCCCCAAATCCATCCAGAAGGAAGCTGCATATGAGCCCATCCTTCGCAGGAAGACCGTGCCCCGGCCTAGCCAGTCGCCATCACTTCCTTTCCCGTGATCCCCATCATCTCCGGCCCCCTCATAGATCCGGGTGTTCCACACCTGCAGGTACTGCCGGTGGGCCGGGTCGTCAGGATATTTCTCGTCCTCCGGGTACGGGTAACTCGACATCCCGTGGAAGGGCAGGGGGTCTACCTCCCGTGGCGCCCCGGCCGAAGCCGTCTTGTAATAAACGTCGGCCTTCAGAAATACTGTTCGCTCCAGCCCTTCCCCCGGCCCTTTCCCGGCCGGAAACTCCATCTCCAGTTCGTCCCCGTGCCGCATGATCACAAACATGTCATCGGCCTCGGCTAACAGCGGCGTCACCTCGCCGTAGCGGGTAAACCGGCCGCTAAACTGACTGTTCGGATTGGCCGGCAGGTGGTCGTCCGCCGCCTTTATCCGGTGTTCTAGGGTGGTGTAAGAAAACGTGACCCGGCCACCGTGGCGCAGCTCAGCTTTGCTCGCCCCTACTTCCTCGCTTACCTTCAATTCCACCGGCTCAGATTCGTCCAGCCTGATCCGGTCTATCAGCATCTCCGCCCGGTTCCGCCACCCGGTGTTGATCCTGATCCGCTGGTCGGCCGTGGGGAAAATGTCCCCCAGCTCGATGACCATGGTCTTCAAGTCCCCGGCCGGCAGGCCGAAGGATTTTACCTTCTCCCACTCACCTTTAGCGTTTATTACTTCAATATACGGGGCGTATTCTTCTTCAGCTTTGACTTCTCCTTTGTCGGCCAGCTTGCCTAAGACCGTCCACCCGTCAATCACCAGTTTGGCCCGCTCCGGGTGCTTTATCCTGCCAAAGTCCAGGACGAATTCCTCCACAGCTCCGTTGCTGGTGGGCGGGGTGACGTTGTCCACCCGGCTCAAGGCCGCCAAGATGTCCCGGCCTTCCTTGTCCGTAGCTTTGAGGGGTAGTCTGGCATCCTTGATAGCATAGAACTTTAAAGGCTTTTTCATGCCGTAGTAATAACCGTTTTCAGCCGTGGAACTGTATATTTCGTACCCAGGGGGATGGTCCACGAAAACAAGCTTGGCCTCGTCGAAGTAATCTACTTCGGTAATTACTTCCCGCACCTTGAGCCTATATTTATCTCCCTCGGGCTTGAATCCGGCCAGGGGTACGTACGACGGCCCGTAGAGCCGCACGCCCTTGTTCCTGGCATAGCCCCGGCCTACCCCCAACACCTGCCCCTGGATGTCGGTCACGTAGCTGTACTTTTCCCCGTCCCAGATATAGATAAAAGGGCAAGAGCCACCAGACGGCCCAGTATGATTAAAACTGTCCGAGGCCCAGCTAGACTCGACACCATAATTGTCCCTGGCTTTGACCCGCCAGGTGTAGGTCACCGTATCCCAGTTGGTAATGGTAGTGGTCCAACTGGTGCCAGTAATCCAGCCGGAGGAAGACGGGCTGGCCGAACCACCCCACCCTGGAGAAATCTCGGCGTAGTACTGCACCTGGTCGCCGTCTGGATCGGTCACCGGGTTCCACTCCAGGGTGACGGTAATGCTCTCCAGGCCGTCGTTATAGTCGGGCTCAGGCACCAGCACCGGCGCTGGCGGCGGGTTGGATGGGTGGAAAACGCCGTCTCCCGATACATACTCATTCCCCAGGGCGTCGGCCGTGCGGATACGGTAGTGGTAGTCCTGGGGGCTCAGTCCGGTAATAGTCACGGTATGGCTGGTAGTTAAAGCGGCATCGCCAACAGTATAGCCGTAGGCTGCCGTCGGACCGTAATCTACAAAGCTGGTGGCCGGCTCGTTGGTGGTCCAGGTTACCGTGACCTGGCTGCCGCTGTTGATGGTCACCTTCTGGTTGGTAACCACCGGCGGAATGCCATCGTGTTTGGCCCTGGCCATGAGGTATACTTCCCCCTGGGGGCCGACGTACTTACTAGCGTCGGTGCGCGATCCGGACAGCACCCCCTCGGAACTCAATTGCGCAGATGCCAGTTGCTCCCAGGCCGCGGCCTCGAAGTCCCATATGGAAAACGAAACCGGATAGTTGGGGGTCGGCTCGCCGTAACCCACCCAACGAGCATCCAGCTTCAGGATGTCCGGGGAGGTCTGGCGCAACAAGAAGCGGTAGAGCTGGTAGTTGTACTGGCCGTCGGCGGCGGCCAGGTCGGTCACCTGCCGGTTGCCATCCTGGGCTGCCAGGGATGACGCCTCCGGTAACTGGGTCCCGGGGCTTGCCGGCGTAGGCTCCGAGGCTCCTCCAGCCTCCCAGGCCTGGAAACCTGCGGAGGCGGAGGTATAAGTAAAGCTGGTGGCCGGAGTGGTCGCGGTCGCATGCTCTGTCTGCTGGTAAACAGCCTGCCCCCGGTAGGAATAAGCCGAAGGGAGGCTTACGAATTCGGCGTCATGACAGTTATAGCAGAGGCCATTCCCTGCCTGGCGGAGATAGGTGGCATTACCCGTCCCGTGTGGATCATGGCAGTTGGTACACTGGCCGCCAGCATAGTCTTTGCCAGGCCAGCTAGTGAGGGCCGTAGTTGAAGCGGGGGTGATGGCGTGTGCAGTCTGGTTGTAAACCGTCTGGCCGCTGTACTTGCCGGAACTGCTGTAATGGCAGGAAAAGCAGACCGAATTGTCGTTGCCGGTCACGGTAGTCGTCTTGCCGCTGTCGTCGGTGATCTCATCGCGGAGCAGGGGGCCAGCATTGGCTCCATGTGGCTGGTGGCAGCGGACGCACTTGATCCCGGTCCCCGAAGGCGGCGGATTCAATTTCGTATCGTGGGCAGTTCCCATAAAATTGGCCAGCATATTGCCCCCAGGGAGGGTGCTTCCCTGGCCGTGGCAGGCTCCGCAAACAGCATTACCTGAGCTTATCCCTTCTGCGCCTGTATGCAGGAGCCGCGGGGTATCCAAGGGGCTAAAATGGGGTTCGTGGCAGTCGGTGCACAGCAGGCTGCCCTGGGGTACAGGATGCACCGAGGGCTTGGTTGTGCTGCCAATGGTGCTCTCCCCAAAGGCTCCCCGAGTATCGTAAATGCTGACACTGCCGTCATGGCAACGATAGCACGTCTCCCGCTGCGTCTGTCCTTCCAGGAGCGGGAAGCTAAGAGAGGTGTGGCCGAAGTGGCAACTGGCGCAGAAAGGCGTGTCGGATAGGTAATCCCCGTGGGGCATTTCGGCCACAGCCGCCCGCAGGAAAAGGCTGCTTCCTATCGGCAGGAGCAAGATAGCCCCTGCTCCTACCAGGGCCAACAGCAGTAGCACCAGTCGTCTATAACCAGCCGGTAGCCTTATCTTCCAGCCCATTGTAGCCATCTCCCTGCTCCCACTTAGCCACATGATTGAGGGGTTACTTCTTGTGGCAATCCTCGCAGACGCCACGATTGTTTAACCGCAAGAGCCTTGCCCCCTGGCTGGCCAGCAGCTCATCCATGGTAGCCTTAGTACCGTGGGCATAATGACAGGTCAGGCACATCAACCGCGCATTGTAGGTAGACGGCGGTGGCGTGTCAGCCGGCGACAAAGAACCATCATCGGTAAAGGAATAAACACCATCGTCCCAAAGAGGCTCAGGGGTGAGCAGGCGGAAGTCGGTCAGGGGAGGGGATCCCTCACCGTCATAAACAGCTCTATATATTTTGTATCCGGCTGCACAGGTTACAGGCTGCCAAAAGATGGTTATCGAGCCGCTCGCCCCTGCAGGCGAAGAGTAAATGTTGCCAGCGACTGATTCCTGCAGGGCGCCCCCGGTACCACCGTAGTTGATGCTCGTTACCAGATAATGGTACCTTCCGCTTGGCAGGCTCCCAGAACCCGTGTTGACGGTAAGGCCATCAATCCGGGCGCCGGTGGGGGCTCCCAGGGTGGGCAGGCTGGTATACAGACCCGGAGCAGGGAAGCTTATGCTCCGCCAGTAGTTATCGCCGGACCTGGCCCCGGTGGAAGAACCGCCAACCATGGTGACTCCTACCCGGTGACGGTAGTTCCACTGGCCGGCGATTGACCCGGAGTACAGGTTGCTGGCCGTATTCTCACTGCCATAGAGGATGTAATCGCCGTGGCACCCGGCGCAAAAATCATCTATACCTGCAATATATGAGACAATAGCCTTGTTGGACGGTACCGCCGGCCTGGGATCAATGAAATTTGGGTCGGCTGGTTGGCTAACGCCCTCTGGCCAGGCAAAAGAACTCCCCACCCCAGTCACCGCAGCCGTCACCGTCACTGGATTCCCTGCCGCGCCAGGCCTTTTTTGCAGTAGGCGGTAGTTATTGGTGGCCGGATACCCGTGGGGGTTATGGCAACTGCTGCAGGTGAGATACATGGGCGCCTCCAGGCCGCCGGGGGCCTGGGTCCCCTGCTCTATGTCGTGCACTGAAGTATAGTTGTCGGGTGCTTCGGTGTTAAAACCGCCAGCAGGGGAAGGAAGGTCCGTTTGGCCGTTCCAGTATATACCGGCCTTCACGTTGTAGTTGCTCTGGGTGCCGTCGTGGCACATGTAGCAGGTCAATTTCTCGCTGGTTTCCTTGAGCAGGCGGGCCGCCAGGGCCGTGTGCGTGCTGTGGCAGCGGGCACACTGGCTGGTGTCGTCCAGGTAGTTGCCGTGGGGATTGACGGCTGACGCCGGCGCCGCCACCACCTGCGGGGCAAAAACACGACCGGTAAGCAAAAATAAGACCATCCCTGAGATTACAGTCACCTTGCCAATATGCACGGGCCTCCCCCTCCTCACCTGCATTGCCATTCACCCTTGCCACGTGAATGGCTAAAGTTCGGGCGGTTTTAGGACTCTCACTGATTTACGGCATAAACCACAACCCGGTTGTTGCCCCGGTCAACTATGTAAAGCCTTCCCCGCGCGTAAGCCAGACCATCCGGGTAGTAGAACTGCTCGTTTTCTTCCCCTGGCACGCCGAAGGCTTTTTGCTCTACCAGATTGTCATCAAACTGGATAATGCGGTGGTTAAAGCTATCAGCCACATAGATACGGCCATAGGCGTCCACCGCCACTCCCCGGGGCATAACCGCACTCTTGGCTTCTTTACGGACCTCACCCATGTCATCTACCAGCAGCAGGCGCGCGTTACCGGAATCGGCAATCAACATGTCTCCCCGGCCGGCCAGCGCCAGGCCCATGGGAAAACGAAGGGAAATCTCTCCGTACCCGCCACCGATTTCGTTCAGCAATCTGCCCGCCTTATCAAAGACCTTGACACTCTGGGAAGCCTTATCTACCACGTAGATCCTTTCCTGCCGGTCGGCAGTGATGGCCGTGGGCGCCAACACCTGCTTCTCCCCAGAAGGGAACAACCCTTGATATCCACCGCCCATATCGAACACCTGGATGCGGTGGTTATTTAGGTCGCTGACATAAACCCGGTTGCCAGCAACAGCCACACCCACCGGATAATTAAACTGCCCTTCTCCTTCACCCGGGCCGCCAAAGGCAAAGGCAAAACGGCCATTGGGGTAAAAAACCTGCACCTGGTGGTTGTCGGCATCAGCCACATAAATATAACCGTTCCTGGCCACAGCCACACCGATAGGATTGTTCAGCGGCCGGTGGTCGTCCCCATAAACCGCAAAAAGAAAAACCTCATTTACCGTCTGGTCGCCCCGGCCAAGCACTACCGCCGCGTCGGAAAACCACAGCCGCCACATGATAATAGCCCAGGCAACCGTCATGGCCGTGGTTAAGGCCAGTACCATGGGAAGCTTTACTTTCCTGTCCTTCACCTTGCATCCTCCGAAGTTTTCGGGGCGCAGCGGCCCCCCGGTTCTCACCGCTTAACTACCTTGTATCTCCAGAGGGCAGCCCCAAAGCATCTAGCCTTTTCCGGGCCAAACCATCTGAAGGGTTATAGCGCAAGGCTTGGCGGTAGGCTTCCACTGCCATTTCCGCCCGTCCTTGCTTTTCGTAAACTGACCCCAGCTCCGCATAGACATTGGCCAGGCCGGGCATGAGGCTGAGGGTTTGCTGCAGTTCCTTGACGGCTTCAGGGTAATCCCCCCGCTCCGTATACAACCGGCCGAGCAGGTAATGGGCCAGATAATGGCGCGGCTGGGCCGCGACCACTTCCTTTAACAGGGCCACAGCCTGATCCGTCTTGTCTTCTTCGTCGCAAAGGAGAGCCAGATTATATTTGGCCGCCGCGTTATCCGGGTCTGCCTTGAGGGCCTCTTCATATTGCTGGCGGGCCTGGGCCAGGTATTCACTCTCTCCGGTCTGCAGGTATTTCTGGTACAGGGTCCAGCCATAATCAACGGCCGCTGCAGCCTTACCGGCTTCACCTTGCGCCTGCTCCCGGCTCAGCTCCAGTCGCCGCTCCAGGGCTGGCCTGGTTTCGTAAGGAGACAGGAAGTAAACGTATGCGCCCCAGCCCAAGAAGAATAAAAAAGCAGCATAGCCTAGGCAAAAAAGCAAGGCGCGGTGGAGCTCTATTTCCCGGCTCCATATTTGTCTTATGATCACAAGAACATGCTTTCTCAAGGTCACTTCCGCGCCCTCCTGCCGACAAATACACCTGGCCGCCACATAAACCCTGGCCGTCCCCAAGGGAGCACGGCCAGTCATAGCCTGGGAACTACGTCCAGTGTATTCATCACCGGTCAATTACCCTCAACGTAATTGTATTCGCCACGATTTCACGTTTTCCTGCTATACCATACTTAGCCAACAAGAAATCTGTTGCCCTTATCAAGGTACCAAGGGTACAGCGGATAGGTGCCGTGACTTTTCGTTCCATGGCCGCAAATAAAAAACCCTGCCGGCCCTGACAAAGCAGGGTGACAGGGCTGCAGGTCGGAATGGAGATAGCTACTTGCCGCTTACCCTGGCCTCCGGCCGGTTAAGGTACTCCTCGTAGATATAGGCCAGCTCTTTGTCAAAGAGGGAGCGCTTGAGGTCAACGGCCATGGCCCGGACGCGGGCCAGGATAGCCGCCGCGTCATGCTCGGTGAGCTCAAGGCCGTACTCGTTGAACTTGGCCTTAATGGCCGCAGTGCCGGAATGCTTGCCGATCACGATCTGCCGTTCCAGTCCCACTTCCTCCGGAGCGAAGACCTCGTAGGTTAGGGGGTTCTTCAGGGCCCCATCGGCGTGGATGCCGGATTCATGGGCGAACATGTTGGTGCCGACAATGGCCTTCCACACTGGGATCTGCCGGCCGGCGGCCATGGCCACGTACTCGGCCAGTTCGCGGAACATGGCCGTCTTGAAGTCTATGTCAATCTTGGCCAAATGCTTGAGGGCCATGACCACTTCCTCCAAGGCCGCGTTCCCGGCCCGCTCGCCCAAGCCCACCACCGTCACCCCGGCAAACCTGGCCCCGGCCCGGATGCCGGCCAGGGTGTTGGCCGTGGCCATGCCGAAGTCGTTATGCATGTGCATTTCCACATCTATATGCACGGCCTCGATGATCTGCTTTATTTTCTCGTAGGTAACAAAGGAATCCAGGCACCCCACCGTGTCGCAGAACCGTAGCCGGTCAGCGCCAGCCTCCTTAGCGGCCCGGGCGAACTGGATCAGATAGTCCATATCGCTGCGGGAAGCATCCTCGGCATTGACCGACACGTAGAGGTTATGTTTCTTGGCGAACTCGCAGGCCCTGGACATATCGGCAATAACCTTTTCCCTGGTACTGCGCAGCTTATGTTCGATATGAATATCCGAAGTGGAGATGGAAATGGCCACCGCGTCCACGCCGCAGTCCAGGGAGTGGCGGATATCGTCTACCACGGCCCGGTTCCACCCCATGATACTGACGCCCAGGTCCGCATCCACAATCTGCTTGATTACTTCCTTTTCGTCCCCGCCCATGACTGGGACACCAGATTCTATCTGGTGCACCCCTACCTGGGCTAACAGTTTGGCGATCCGTAACTTTTCCTGGTTGGCAAAAACAACCCCTGCTGTTTGCTCGCCGTCCCGCAGGGTAGTGTCTACGATTATCACCCTGCTGTTCAAGTCCATTGATAACCCCCCTGGCTTAATTTGCTAAACAACTTTTATTATAAAATAAAGTTGGCAAGAAGGCTCTGCCTTCGGGGCCCTCCGGGACGAGGGCCCCAGCCATCTAACCGCTCCCGACGGTTATTTAGCATAACCAAGTAGGTTCGCCACTAAGCCACCGGATTCCTGCCACAGCCCCCATGTATACAGAAATACACACACCGCCCCGGGGTGAATATCGCCGAAAGCTTTCTGCCGGACGGCAGGGCTGGGCTGGAGTTTACCCACACTTTCCTAGTTCATGCTTTCCTTGAGCAACTCATTAACAAGGGCCGGATTGGCCTGCCCCCTGGTAGCGCGCATCACCTGGCCCACCAGGAACCCGAGGGCCTTTTCCTTACCCTGGCGGAAGTCTTCCACCGGCCCGGGGTTGGCGGCGATAACCTCCTGGATAATGGGCCGCAGGCTCTCCGCGTCGCTGATCTGGGCCAGCCCCTTCTCAGCCACCACGTCTTTGGCCTTTTTCCCGGTGGCGAACATCTCCTCCAGGACCGTTTTTCCCATCTTCCCGCTGATTTTTCCCCGGTCAATCATCACCATCAGCTCGACGAGCTCAGCCGGACTAACCGGCGCCTGCCGGGGCTCCAGGTTGTAGCTATTGAGCAGGCGGGAAAAATCACCCATCAGCCAGTTGGCCACTGTCTTGGCCTGGGGGTAGGCGGCCACGCAGGCATCAAAGTAATCGGCCAGATCTCGGGAAGCCGTAATCACCCCGGCGTCGTAGGCCGACAGGCCGTAATCCTGCATCAGCCGGTGCTTGCGGGCGTCTGGCAGCTCCGGCAGATGCTCCTTCACTCGCCCTATCCATTCGGCCTCAATCCGCAAGGGTACCAGGTCCGGCTCGGGGAAGTACCGATAATCGTGGGCCTCCTCCTTGCTGCGCATGGGCACCGTGACCCCGTGGGCTTCGTCCCAGGCCATGGTTTCCTGGACCACCTGTTCGCCACCCTCGTACAGCCCTATCTGGCGCTCGATCTCGTAGGCCAATGCCCGCTGCACGGAGCGGAAGGAGTTCATGTTTTTGACCTCGGTCTTGGTCCAAAGTTCCGTACTCCCCGCCGGCCGTACCGAAACGTTGGCATCACACCTGAGGCTGCCCTCCTCCATACGGCAGTCAGAAACGTCAGTGTACTGGAGAACGGCCTTTAGCTTCTCCAAGTAAGCCCTGGCCTCCTCAGGCGATGTCATGTCGGGCTGGGAGACAATTTCCAGCAGGGGCACGCCGGTCCGGTTGTAATCCACCAGGGAATACTTGCCCGGATTCAAGGCCTCACCCTCGTGGATGAGTTTGCCGGCATCCTCTTCCATGTGGATGCGGATGATGCCGACCCGCTTGCTGCCGTATTCGGTATCTATCTCCAGATACCCGTCTAGGGCCAAGGGCAGGTCGTACTGGGATATCTGGTAGTTCTTGGGCAGGTCCGGGTAGTAATAATTCTTCCGGTCGAACTTGCAAAAAGCCGCCACCCGGCAGTTCAAGGCCAGAGCGGCCCGCAAGGCCAGTTCCACCACCTGTTTGTTCAAGACCGGCAGCACCCCGGGCAAGCCGAGGCAGACCGGGCAGACGTGGGTATTGGGCGGGGCCCCAAACTCAGTGGAACAGGGACAGAAAACCTTGGACTTTGTCTTGAGCTCCACGTGAACTTCCAGGCCGATAACGGCTTCGTAATCACCGGACAAGGATTTTCCCTCCTGACGTAGCGCTGCCTTGTCGAGCCCGCTTCCATACATGCCTAGCACCTGGCTCCGGGCGGCTGGGGAGGATTGGACTTTCCACCTCTCACTTCTCACCTCTCACTCCCAGGTCTGGCCGGGCCAGGTGATAGTCGGTAGCCTGCTCGAAGGCGTAGGCTATTTGCAGCACGGTGGCTTCGGCAAAGGGCCGGCCGATGACCTGCAGGCCCACCGGCAAGCCCTGGCTGAAACCACACGGCAGAGAAAGGGCCGGCAGGCCAGCCATGTTGACCGGGATGGTGAACAGGTCGGAAAGATACATGGCCAGCGGGTCGCCTACTTTTTCCCCCAGCTTGAAGGCCACCGTCGGAGTGGTAGGGGTGACTAAAGCATCGTAAGCGGCGAATACCTGCTCGAAGTCCCGGCGAATCAGGGTGCGCACTTTAAGGGCCTTGAGGTAGTAAGCATCGTGGTAACCGGCGCTCAGGGCGTAGGTCCCAAGCATGATCCGGCGCTTGACCTCCGGGCCAAATCCTTCCTGCCGCGTCCGGCAGTACATGTCAATGATATTATCGGCGCCGCCGGCGCGGTGGCCATAAGCCACGCCGTCATACCGGGCCAGGTTGGAGCTGGCCTCAGCCGGGGCCACCAGGTAGTAGGCCGGCAGGGCATACTCGGTGTGGGGGAGGGAAACCTCCTCGAGAATAGCCCCTAGCTCTTCCAGCTTATCCACTGCCCGCCGGACCGCAGTTTTCACTTCAGGGTCCATGCCGGCAGGGAAATACTCCCTGGGAACGCCGAGGCGCATGCCCTTGATCTCGCCGGTGAGGGCGGCGGTATAGTCGGGAACGGCTACGTGGGCCGAAGTGCTATCCCGGAGGTCGTGACCGGCAATGGCCTGTAGCACCAAGGCGCAATCCCGCACCTCCCGGGTCAGGGGACCGATCTGGTCCAGGGAAGAGGCAAAGGCCACCAGGCCGTAACGGGAAACCAGCCCATACGTGGGCTTCAGGCCGACCACACCGCAAAAGGCGGCCGGCTGGCGGATGGAGCCGCCGGTATCCGAACCCAGGGCATAGGCGGCCTCGCCGGCGGCCACGGCCGCGGCCGACCCGCCGCTGGAGCCGCCGGGTACGCGTTCTGGATCCCAGGGATTGCGGGTGGGCCCAAACCCGGAGTTCTCCGTGCTAGAGCCCATGGCAAACTCATCCATATTGGTCTTACCCAGGCTGACCATGCCAGCCTGCTCCAGCCTTTCCACCACCGTGGCCGTATAGGGCGGTAGGTAATGCTCAAGGATCCGCGAGGCGCAGGTGGTGCGGGTGCCCCGGGTGCACAGGTTATCCTTCAGGGCCGCCGGGATGCCGGCCAGAGGGGCAAGGATCTCTCCCCGGCCGGTGGTATCGTCCACTGCCCCGGCTCCCGCCAGGGCCTGCTCCCGGGTGAGGGTAAGGTAGGCCTTTACCGCCGGCTCGACAGCGGCGATGCGCTCCAAAAAGGTGGCCGTCAATTCACCCGCACTGACCTGGCGTTCCACAAGGAGGCGGTGCAGTTCATGTACCGGCAGGTTATATAGTTCCAAAGGCTATACACTCCCCTAAACTAAAGGTTGGGGGTTAGCGACCAATCGTCTATACTATTTTGGGCACGCGGAACTGGTTGTCGTGTTTGTCCGGGGCCTGGTCCAAGGCCGCCTCAGGAGCGAGGCCCGGCTTGACCTCGTCCTCGCGAAAAACATTGGCCAGGGGCAGGACGTGGGCCATGGGCTCCACGTTTTCAGTGTCCAGTTCGTTTAGCTTCTCCATATAGCCCAGGATGGCGTTGAGCTGCTGGGTGTAGGCTTCCTTCTCCGCGGGACCGAGTTCCAACCTGGCCAGCAGGGCCACATGCTCCACTTCTTCTAAAGAAATACTCACAAGCCTCACCTCACGAAAATGCTGCGCCGTCAACTAAAGCGCGAAGGCCCTCAGGGTAAATGGTAAAAAAGGCCACAACCCACAAAAACGGGCACCTGCGAGTTCTGACCCCCAACCGCTAACTTCTCACCCCTGCTGCTAGCAGGCAGAGAAAATCCTCTGCGTTCAAGATCGTTATTCCCAGGCTGCGGGCCTTATCATATTTAGAGCCCGGGTCCTCCCCCGCCACCACATAGTCGGTCTTGTGGCTGACGCTGCCGGCCACCTTGCCGCCCAGGCTCTCAATGAGTTCCTGGGCCTGGCGCCGGGTCATGCCGGCCAGGGTGCCGGTGAGAACAAAGGTCTTGCCGGCCAGGGGCGAGGGGCCGGCCGGCTCAGCCGTTACCTCAGCCCGGGTGTTCACCCCGGCCCGCACCAGCTTGGCGATTACCCGGCGGTTAACCTCCTCGGCAAAGAAGGCGATCGTGCTGGCCGCGATCTTGGGCCCGATTTCCGGGATGGCCCGCAGGTCATCTTCGCCGGCCTGCATGATCCTTTCCAGGGTACCGAAGTATCGGGCCACAAGAGAGGCGGCTCGAGAACCTACCAGCCGGATGCCCAGGGCAAAGAGGAGCCTTTCCAGCGGCCGGGACTTGCTGGCGGAAATGGCGTCCAAGAGGTTGGTGGCCGACTGGTGGGCAAAGCGCTCCAACCTCACCAGGTTCTCGTACTTTAGGTAGTAGAGGTCACCGGCATCTTGGATAAAACCGGCTGCCAGTAACTGGCCTACCACTGCTGGCCCCAGGCCCTCGATATCCATGGCCGCCCGGGAGGCAAAATGGATAATGCCCTCTCTCACCTGGGCCGGACACCCCAGACCGCCTGTGCACCGGCTGGCCGCCTCGCCTTCCAGCCGTACCACCTCCGCACCACATTCCGGGCATTTTTCCGGCATGATAAAGGGTACTTCCCGGCCGGTGCGCTCGCCAGCCAGGACCGACACCACCTCCGGGATGACATCCCCGGCCTTCTGGATGAGCACCGTATCCCCCAGGCGGATATCCTTGTCACGGATGTAGTCTTCGTTATGCAGGGTAGCCCGGCCCACCGTGGACCCGGCCAGCCGTACCGGCGCGAGGACGGCCGTAGGGGTAAGCACCCCGGTCCGGCCCACCCGGACGATGATATCCTTCACCTGCGTGCGGGCCTGCTCGGCAGGAAACTTGTAAGCCACGGCCCAGCGGGGGCTCTTGGCTGTGTTTCCCAGGTCTCGCTGCCACTCCCGCCGGTTTACCTTGATAACCAGACCGTCTATCTCATAGGGGAGGTCGTGGCGGCGCTCGGCCCACTCCCGGGCCAGGGCGTAAACCTCATCCACGGTGTGGCAGACCCGGCGGTGGGGGTTGACCGGGAAACCGAGTTCCTCCAGGTAGTCCAGCACCCCGGCGTGGGTGTCGGGCCCGGCCCCGCCCTCCAGGTAAAGGATGTCGTAGACAAAGACGCTCAGGGAACGGGAGGCGGTAACCCGCGGGTCAAGCTGGCGCAAAGAGCCGGCCGCCGCATTGCGGGGGTTGGCAAAGAGGGGTTCGCCCCTATCTTCCCGCTCCCGGTTCAGGCGCTCAAAGGCCTTCCATGGCATATAGGCTTCGCCGCGCACCTCCATGGCCGGCACGTTCCTTTTCAGCCGCAATGGCACCGTGACCACGGTGCGCAGGTTGTTCGTGACCTCCTCGCCGGTAAATCCATCTCCCCGGGTGGCGCCCCGGACGAAGAGGCCGTTTTCATAGGCCAAGGCCACTGATAGGCCGTCTATTTTCAGTTCCACCACATATTCCACCGGCGCCCCCACGGCCTGGCGCACCCGGCGGTCAAAATCCACCAGCTCATTGAGTTCAAAGGCATTGGCCAGACTGAGGAGGGGGACCCGGTGCGGTACCGAGTCAAAAACCGCCAGGGGCTCGCCACCCACCCTCTGGCTGGGGGAATCCGGGGTGATGAGTTCCGGGTAGCGTTCCTCAAGCTGCAGCAGCTCCCGCATCCAGGCGTCGTAAGTGGCGTCATCCACCCGGGGGGTGTCCAGGACGTAGTAGTAATAATTATGCTCCTCAAGGAGTTCCCTGAGCTCTTGCCAGCGCCGGCGCGCCTCGTCTGGAACTGCCATGTATACCTCCGTAACTAGCCCCCATCCCTCTACCTTTCTACTTTGCGCAGCGGGGCCATCGAAAGCAGGAGTTGCTTCATGCCGTACTGGGGGAACTCCACCACGACCACAGCCTCGGGACCACTCCCGTCTACGCCTACCACGACCCCTTCCCCCCAGCGGGCATGTTCCACCCGGTCGCCAGGGGCATACGCCCCGGCCAGGGCCGCACCTCCCCGGAAAAAATCAGCGCCGACCCTCTCCAGCAGTACTTCAGGTATCTCATTGAGAAAACGGGAGGGCGGGTTGGTCTGGGCCCTGCCGTAGAGAGTACGGCTGGCCGCCCGGGTCAGGTACAGCCTCTCCCGCGCCCGGGTCATGCCCACGTAACAGAGCCGCCTCTCCTCCTCCAGTTCGGCCATATCCTCCAGCGAGCGGGCATGGGGGAAGACCCCTTCTTCCATGCCGGTTAGAAACACCACCGGAAACTCCAGCCCTTTGGCCGTATGCAAAGTCATCAGGGTGACGGCCTCACCGCCACGGTAATTGTCAATTTCCGTGGTCAGGGAAACCTGGGCCAGAAAATCCTCCAGGCTTCCCTGCCCGCCCGTGCCTGCATCCCAGGCCCGCGTCACCGAGAGGAATTCCTGCAGGTTCTCCACGCGGCTGCGGGCTTCCTCTGTCTTTTCCTCTTTTAGCCAGTTGAGATAACCACTCTGGTCCAATACTTCCTGTACCAAGGCGGTCACGGATAGTTTATCCACCCTGGCCCGCAGGCTATCCATCAACTGGGCGAATATGGCAACCGCCTTCGCTCCTCCTGGGACCAGTTCCGGTATCTTTTCAGCCTGGCGCATAGCCTGGTCCATGGTCAGCCCGGCCCCGGCGGCATATTCCTCCAGCCTGGTCCAGGTAACAGCGCCGATACCCCGGCGAGGCACATTGATGATCCGGACCAGGCTCACCCGATCCTCGGGGTTGACCAGCAGCCGCAGATAGGCCAACAAATCTTTGATTTCCTTGCGCTCGTAAAACTTAAGGCTGCCAACTACCTGGTAGGGTATGCCGCCGGCCAGAAACGCGTCCTCAAAGACCCGGGACTGGGCATGGGTACGATACAGGAGCACAAAGTCCGAAAGTAACCGGCCTTCTTCCGCCTGCAGGCGGCGGATTTCAGTGATGACAAAGTTGGCTTCGGCCGCCTCGTCGGCGCCGGTAAAGCAGAAAACCGGGTGTCCGCCCTCCACTGCTGTCCACAGCCGTTTTTCCATCCGGCCGACATTATAGCCGATGACTTCGTTGGCCGCTTCCAGGATAAACCTCGTCGAGCGGTAATTCTGCTCCAGTTTTATTACCTGGGCTTCCGGATAATCCTCCTGGAAGTCCAGGATATTCTGCAGGTCGGCCCCCCGCCACCGGTAAATGGACTGGTCGTCATCGCCAACGACAAAAAGGTTCCGGTGCTGTCGGGCCAACAGATTTATGAGGACGTACTGGGCGTGATTGGTATCCTGGTACTCGTCCACCAGGATATGGCGGAACTGGACCTGGTATCGCGCCAGCACTTCCGGGAAACCGCGGAAAAGGGTCACCGCCAGCGTCAGCAGGTCGTCAAAATCCACGGCATTTTGTTCCTGCAGCCTCTGCTGATACATCTGATAAGCCTGGGCGGCCCTGGTTTCATACAATCCCCGCGCCCGCTGCTCCAGCTCCGGGGGCGTGAGGAGGGCATTCTTGGCCCGGCTGATGCCAGCCGCTACCTGGCGGGCTGGAAACCGGTGCTCGTCCAGGTTAAGGTCCTTCAGGCAAGTTTTGAGCAGGGCCAACTGATCATCGGGGTCATAAATGCTGTAGTTCCGCTTGTAACCCAGAACCTCTATCTCCCGCCGCAGAATGCGGTTACAAACGGCATGAAAAGTCCCCACCCACAGGCCGGTCAGCCTACGACCCAGGAGTACTTCCAACCGCTCCCGCATCTCGCCGGCGGCCTTATTGGTAAAGGTAATAGCCAGGATATTCTCCGGGTCCGCTCCCCGGGAATTGACGAGGTAGACAATACGGCTGGTGAGTACCCGGGTCTTGCCGCTGCCAGCCCCGGCCAACACTAAAAGCGGCCCCTCGGGGTGGCGGACGGCCGCCAACTGCTGCGCGTTAAGAAGTTCCAAAACCTTGGCCACTACTTCCGCCTCCGCGCCAGCTCCTGCCTGACGTCCTCCGGCCCCAGCCCCTGCTCGGCCAAGAGCACGAGCAAATGGTAAGCCAGGTCGCCTGCTTCGTAAACTACTTCCTCTCTTTGTCCGCCCTTGGCGGCAATGATAACCTCAGCCGCCTCTTCCCCGATTTTCTTCAAAATCTTGTCCAGCCCCGCGCTAAAAAGGGAGGCCGTATAAGAACCCTCCGGCCTGCCGGCCTGCCGCTCCTTGATCACGGCAAAGAGGGTATCTACGATTCGGCCATAATCTGGTTTCGGCTGGTCCTCCAGGGGATAATGGAAACAGGAGAAGTTGCCCTCGTGGCAGGCCACGCCCTCCTGTCGCACCTTTACCAGCAAGGTATCAGCGTCACAGTCATAGAATATTTCCTCGATCTCCTGACTGTTGCCGGAGGTTTCCCCCTTCAGCCACAGGCGCTGGCGGCTGCGGCTGAAGAACCAGGTCCGGCCGCTGGCCAGGCTCCGCCTCAAGGCCTCCTCGTTCATGTAGGCCAGCATCAAGACCTGGGAACTACCGGCATCCTGGATGATAGCCGGAATAAGGCCGTTGGCGTCAAACTTAACGTGGCCCAGGAAATCCTGTTCCTTTACGTCCTCTATGCGCACCTGCGCACCACCACCCCTTGGGATGCCAGATAGGCTTTTACCTGGCCGATAGTGTATTCCTGGTAATGGAAAAGGGAAGCCGCCAGCACGGCATCAGCCTCACCGGCCGTGAGGGCCTCCAGAAAATGCTCCAGCTTCCCGGCGCCGCCGGAGGCAATGACCGGGATATTTACGGCCCGGCTAATCTCGCGGGTCAGGGAAATATCGTAACCGTCCCGGGTGCCGTCCCGGTCCATGCTGGTCAAGAGGATCTCCCCGGCCCCCAGCTCCGCAACCTGCCGCGCCCAGGCCACGGCGTCCCGGCCGGTGGGCCGGCGGCCCCCGTGGGTATAAACCTCCCACCTGTCAGGCCCTACCCGGCGGGCGTCAAGGGCCACCACGATACACTGGGAGCCAAAGCGGTCGGCGGCCCTGGCGACCAAGTCCGGGTTCTCTACCGCGGCCGTATTCAGGGAAACCTTATCGGCCCCGGCCTTGAGCATGGCCCGGATATCGTCCAGGGTGCGCAGCCCGCCCCCCACCGTGAAGGGAATAAAGACTTCTTCCGCCGTGCGCCGGGCCACGTCCAGCATGATCTGCCGCCCGGAACTGGAAGCGGTTATGTCCAAGAATACCAGCTCGTCAGCCTCCTCGGCGTCGTAAAAGGCCGCCAGTTCCACCGGGTCGCCGGCATCCCGCAGGTTAACAAAGTTCACGCCTTTTACCACCCGGCCGGCATCCACGTCCAGGCAAGGGATGATTCTTTTGGCCAGCATTAGCTACCCGCCACCTGCAGGGCCTCTTCCAGGGAAATGGCACCCACGTATAAGGCCCGGCCCAGGATGGCCCCTTCCACCCCGACTGTTTCTAGTTCCTTTAAAGCGCGCAAATCGTCGAGGGAAGACACCCCCCCGGAAGCAATTATCCGCATCCGCGAACGCAGGGCCACCTCCCGGGTGCCCCCGAGGTTAACCCCTTCCAAGGTGCCGTCGCGCCAGATATCTGTATATATTATCCTTTCAACTCCGGACTCCTTTATTTCCGCGATCAGGTCCAAGACTTTTTTCTCCACCACTGTCTCCCAGCCTTCAACTGCCACCCAGCCGTTCTTGCTGTCTATCCCTACCGCCACCCGCAACCGGTCGAAGCGCTCCACGGCCCGGGCCAGGAGATCTGCGTCCTGGACGGCGGCGGTGCCGATAACTACCCGGCTTACCCCCAGGTCAAAGGCCTGCTCAACAGCCTCCAGTGTCCGCAGCCCACCGCCCAGTTGAACCGGAATGTCCACCCCGGCCAGAATGCCCTTTACGGCCTCTAGGTTGGCCGGCCGGCCCGTAAAGGCCCCGTCCAGATCCACCACATGGAGCCAGGTGGCCCCCCTCTCCTGCCACATCTGGGCTACGGCTACCGGGTCGGTGGAAAAAACCGTCTCCTCATCCCTGCGGCCCTGAAACAAACGCACACACTTGCCTTCCCGCAGGTCAATGGCCGGGATCACCAGCATGATACACCAACTCCCCAAAGTTTCTTAGAAGCTCGAGGCCCAGGCGGCTGCTTTTTTCCGGGTGACACTGGAGGCCGAAAACCAGGTTCTGGCGAACGGCGGAAACAAAAGCAATCCCGTAGTCGGTCAAACCGAGGACCACTTGGCTGTCCTCCGGCTCCACATAATAGGAATGGACAAAATAAAAGGAACCCTTTGCCGGCATACCCTCCGTCAGGGGCGAGGCCCCCTGCCAGGTAACTTCATTCCAGCCCATATGGGGAATCTTCAAGCCGGCCGGCAGCTTCTTCACCCTTCCTGGGAAAATACCCAGGCCCTCATGCCAGCCGCCCTCCTCACTGCCGGTAAATAGCAACTGTAAGCCCAGGCAGATGCCGAGGAAGGGCTTACCCGCAGCCACGGTTTCCTTCAGGGCCGGCACCAAGCCCTGGTCCCGGAGGGCCTTCATGGCCGCGGCAAAGGCACCTACCCCCGGGAGCACCACTCCCCGGGCCGCCAGGACTCTCTCCGGATCGGCCGTCACCTCGGCGGCAAACCCGACTTTTTCCAGACCCTTCTGGACGCTGCGCAGATTCCCCATCCCGTAATCTACAATGGCGATCAAACCAGGGTCCCCTTTGTGGACAAAACGTCTTCCAGCCGCGGATCCAGGGACACGGCCCGACGCAGGGCCTGTCCCAGGGCCTTAAATATAGCTTCGGCAACATGGTGACTATTCCTGCCGGCAAATTGACGAACGTGTAGAGTTATGCCACCTTCGGTCGCCAAAGCCCGTAAAAACTCAGGGAGCATCTCCGTCTCCAGTCCCCCGATTTTGGCCGCCGCAAAATCCACCTGAAAATCAAGGAACGGCCGGCCGCTGAGGTCCAGCACCACCAGCACCAGGGCCTCGTCCATGGGCACCCAGGCCGAGCTATAGCGGGCAATCCCTTTTTTCGCCCCGACGGCCTGGCGCAGTGCCTGGCCCAGGGTTAGGCCGATGTCCTCCACCGTATGGTGGTTGTCCACCTGGAGGTCACCCTTGGCCCCAAGCTCCAGGTCCAGGAGGCCGTGTCTGGCCACCTGGGCCAGCAGGTGATCCAGGAAGCCGATACCGCTGGAACCCGCCCATTGCCCCCGGCCGTCCAGGTTCAGCCGCACCTTGATCTGCGTCTCCAGCGTCTGCCGCTCTGCTTCGCCTATCCGGGACATGGTGTCTTCCTCCTCTCAAACCCCTCTAATCTCCACCGCCCGGGCATGGGCCTCCAGGCCTTCAACGCGGGCCATGGTGACAATGCTGGGTGCGGCCCGGGCCAGTCCTTCCGGGGTGTAGGCAATGAGGCTCGTTCGTTTCAGGAAATCCTCCACTCCTAGGGGGGAGAAAAACCTGGCTGTCCCGCCGGTGGGCAGGACATGGCTCGGACCGGCATGGTAATCTCCTACCGGCTCCGGCGTGTACCCGCCCAGGAAGACGGCGCCGGCGTTTCTCACCCTGGCCAGCCAGGCCCAGGGTTCGGCCAGCATCAGCTCCAGGTGCTCCGGGGCCAGCTCGTTGGCCAGGGCCAGGGCCTCCTCCAGGTCCCGGGTGGTGACGGCCGCGCCGTTCTTCGCCAGAGCCTCCCCGGCGATCCCGGCCTTCGGCAGGGTGGCAAGCTGAGCCTCAACTTCGCGGCCCACCTGATAGGCCAGCTCCACGGCCGGGGTGAGTAGGACGGCCCGGGCCAGGGGATCGTGTTCGGCCTGGGCCAAAAGATCAGCGGCCACCCATTCCGGCCGGACACCGCCGTCGGCCACTACCACCACTTCACTCGGGCCGGCTACCATATCAATATCCACCCGGCCGTATACCAGCCTCTTGGCCGTGGCCACATAGGCGTTTCCCGGGCCGACGATCTTGTCAACTTTAGGAATGGTAGCCGTACCGAAGGCCAGGGCGGCAATGGCCTGGGCCCCGCCTACCCGGTAAACTTTATTCACCCCGGCAAGAGCCGCGGCAGCCAGGACATGGGGATCCACCCGGCCGTCCGGGCCGGGCGGGGTGACCATGATTATTTCCTCCACGCCCGCTACCATGGCCGGCAAGGCGGTCATGAGCACCGAGGAAGGATAGGCAGCCCGCCCGCCGGGGATGTAAATCCCTACCCGGGCCAAGGGCAAGTAAACCTGGCCGGCGATCTCGCCCGCGGTACCCGTGGCAAACCAGGAGTTAGGCCTGGATCTCTGGTGAAAGGCCTGGATGTTATCCCGGCAGGCTAGCAACGCCTGCTTAAAGGAAGGCGCGACTTCCCGGTAAGCCGCTTCGATTTCTTCGCGGCAAACCTCGATCTTATCAGGGGGCATGTCCACCCCGTCCCAGCGGCGGGTATATTCCCGCAGGGCGGCATCGCCTCTTACGGCTACGGACCCGAGGACCTCCTTGACTTCTTGTTCCAGTTGCTGCTGCTCCCCGGCGCGGGCCGCCATGAACTCCGCCCAGGCAGCGCTGCCGGCCCTTATGACCCGCAGAATTTGCTCGCCCACCCGCATCCCTCCGCCAGACATTTTACGTTACGGCCGGCCCTGCGGCCCCACGGCCGCTTCCATGGCCAGCAATACTTCCTGCACCCGCTCATACTTGAGGCGGAAACTTACCCGGTTGGCCACCAGCCGGGCCGTGGCCGGAAAAATCTCGGCCACCGGCACCAGGTCGTTTTCGGCCAGGGTGCGACCGGTAGAAACGATATCCACGATCATGTCGGCCAGCCCCACCTGGGGAGCCAGCTCGATGTTCCCGTGCAGCTTGATTACCTCCACCTGCACCCCCAGGTTGCGGAAAAATTCTTCGGTCACCCGGGGGAATTTGGTGGCCACGCGGCGGTGGCTCATGGCATTCAAATCAAAAGGCTGGCCTTCGTGCAGCCGGGACCCGGGTACTGCCACGACAAAACGGCAGTAGCCGAACCGCAAATCGAGCAGTTCCAGCACTCCGGCCCCGCTTTCCACCAACACGTCCTTACCGGCTATTCCCAGGTCGGCCGCCCCGTATTCTACGTAAGTGGGGACATCAGTAGGCCGGCAAATAATATATTTTATACCCCGGGAGGGATACTCGTAAAGCAGCCGCCTGGCTTCCGTCTCCAATCCTGCCACCGGCAGTCCGGCCTGCTCCAGAAGCTTTATTGATTCCTGGCCCAACTTGCCTTTAGGCAAGGCAAGGGTTATGTCAACCTGACCGATACCAACCACCTGCCCCTGAAATTAGAGGTGAGAGGTGGGAAGTGGGAGGTGGGAGGTGGGACACTTGTAGGAACCGGCCGCGCCGGTTCCAAACCCCTCATCTCACGGCCTCCAGCTTCGCCGCCGTTTTCGTCCTCTTTCTGATGACGGCGCAGTGAGCAAGGGACGCCCCGGCCGCACGCCGGCGCCAGCTCCGCGTAAATCCGTCAATCAAGATAACAGAGTTCCTTTGCGCCCTTGACCCTGGCCGCCTCCCGTGCCTGCTCCCGCGAAATCCCCGCGGCAAGTAGCTCTACCTGGTAACCCTGCCGCCGCAGTTCCCGCGCTTGCGCCAACACGTCGCCGGTAGTCTTCCCGCCTACCAGGTAATCTGGTGGCGCAGGTGGCTGCGGGCTGGAAGGCATCACCGCCAGCAGGCGCTCGATTCCTATGGCAAAGCCCGTGGCCGGAGCCTCCAGGCCGAACTGCTCGAGCAGATGGTCGTAGCGACCGCCGCCGCCAACGGGAAAACCCAGGCCAGGGGCATAAATTTCAAACACCATCCCCGTATAGTAATCCAGATCCCGGACCAGGGTAAGGTCTAGAGAAAGGAGATTCTCCAGACCACACGTGCTCAGGGCCTCCCACACCTCAGCCAGCTCCCGCGCCGGGCCGTTACCCTGTTCCGGCAGGACGGTCCGCAGGCGGTCCAGCACTTCACGGCCCCCATGCAAGTCCCGCACCTGCCAGGTCTCCGGCTGCAGGCCGTATTCCCGCGCCATGCGGTTAAGGCCAGCGTAATCCTTGCCCATGAGGGCTTCCCGCGCCGGCGGTATGCCTGCGGGGGCAAAGCTGGCCGCGAGCAAAGCTTCGGTTATCTGCACGTGGCCCAGCAGCACATGAAAATCCCGCAGCCCGGCTGCCAGAAGGGCCTCGGCTGCCAGGAGCACAACTTCGGCATCAGCCCTGGCCCCGGTAGCCCCGATCAACTCCAGGCCGGCCTGACGAAATTCCCGCTGCCCACCTACCACGTTGCTCTGGTAACGGAAAACGTTCCCTAAATAAAAAAGGCGCAGGGGCAGGGAAGCCCGGTTCAGCCGGGTGCTGACCAGGCGGGCGATGGGGGTGGTAAACTCAGGCCGGAGGGCCACTACCTCGCCTTCCTGGTCTATAAAACGGAAAAGATAGCCGGGTGACTGCGAACTACCCTTCCGGGTGTAGGTATCCGCGTATTCAAAAGTCGGGGGGATTACTTCCTGGTAGCCCCAGGAAGCAAAAAGGTGAACCAGGACGTTCTCCAGTTGCCGAACCCTGGCCGCCTCCTCCGGCAACATATCCCGTACCCCGGCCGGGAGCGACAGCCTGCCGTTACCCATGCACAAACAACCCTTCTCCAAAAAATGTTGTAGCACTCATACCCTCAAACAGAGAACCGGCGCCCGCTTCCGCTTGACCGGGTCCACGCCCAGGGCAAATTCCTCAAGGGGTAACGGCGCACCGCAAACGGCTCACTTTCCGGGTCACCGAACGCAAACTAAGACCATTATACCATGGCGGCAAGTGATGGTCCAGGAGGGCGCCGAAAAAGCTGGTATCTACTAACCTGCGGGCGTGTAATCTGAGGTGAAAGAGTTGGCGGCCCGGTAGCCGTCTTCAACACCATTGCGCCGCGCTGGATGGCCGGGTGTTCGGGGAGCCAGCCACCCAATCGCCACGCGGATCATTATCAGGATTTGAGTAGGCGGAAAAATCCTTGGGGATTCCAAGGGAGATAAAACTATGTCTCTGAAACGCGAGTACGTATTCGTGGTCGGTTGAGACAAGTCGTTCGGCTAATGCAGAGGAGGCTCGTCTCCGCCAGACAAAGCACCCAACGAAATTCTCTTCGCCAAAAATAGCCTCGCACACTTTCTTGAGGTTACCTATTTCGTTATCGTCCATGCTAACAAAAATAATCCCATCATCCCGTAGCAGATTCCTTGCCAGATACAGCCTCGGATACATCATGTTCAGCCACTTGGAGTGGAAGCGGCCGTCGGCCGCCAATACTGCTCGTAGAGCCGGGTGCCTAATCAAATAACCAGGGAGCCACGCACCCAGATGGACGTGGCCCTTTTTCTGTGGAACGCCAATCCCGGGGCAAGGTATTAAATATTTTCCAGCAGTCTGATAAACTCCTCCAGGCTTTCCACCTGCACACTTTTTTTATGCAGGAACCGCAAGATGGCCGGGTCCTCAATACTAAGCAGCTTCTGGCTGAGGCCCTTCTTGACCATTCCAAAGCGTTCGCTAAGCACTTCCAGAGTATCTTCGCGCATGGTCGTAATTCTACCCTTTTCCATACCCTTTTCCATGCCCTTTTCCATGCCCTTTTCCATACCCTCGTTAATCCAGTCCTGAACAATGCTGGCTCCCTGCAACATACTCAACTCCTCCTCGAAGAATTTTAGCAGGAACTCCCGGGGGAAATACCTTCCAGCTATGGTGACGGCTACCGAAAGGGCATCAGCCCGCATCTTATCATCCTTAATAGTCAGCAGCAATTCTCTGGTCCTAAACGACGGTTCCTGTGCTGTAAGATTCCTAACTGCAGCAGCTACTCGCCCTTGGGCCGCAAGCCCCGGGCTGGCCTAGACGGTTATGGTTCCCGCTGGAAAGCACGCAGGCGCAGCGGTAGGTCTGGACCGTTTCGCCCGCACCGGGCTGGCTGCCACCAAAAAGCCTGAACCCGGCCGGACCCGGCGGGGAGGCCGGTGCGGTCCCGGCCCAGGTGACGGGCTCCGGCAGCCCAGGCTCGCCCCCATCGGCCTGCCGTGCGGCCAAGTTACCCATGGCCAGCCTGGCCAGGGCCTGGTAGGCCTCGCAGTAGGGATCACGGACCGCCAAGTCGCCGCCACCGGCCTGGAACTTATAGGCCGGACAGCCACCGCCACAGTAAAACCGCCACACGCATACCCGGCACTCCCGCGCAGTCACCAGGCTCAAGGCACGCAGGCTCTGAATTCTGGGACTCTGCCGCCAGATTTCTTCCAGGGTTTGGGCCTGGAGGGACCCGCAGGCGAAATCTTCCACTCCCACCAGGGAAGCACACGGATAGACCGTCCCCCGGGGGCCGACGGCCAGACAGTCCACGCCGGCCTGGCACAAGTCGTGCCTGGTACCCGCGGGCGACGCCAGCCGGGCAGCCAAAGATGCCTCGTTGTCCAGGGTCAGCCCGGCCCTCCGGGCCAGGTCGGAGAGTTCGGCCATGGCCGCGCCTACTTCCCCAGGGGTAAGGGCCAGGTCGGCCAGGGCCCCGGCGGCCCGGCCCCGCCGGTGTAGCCACAAAACGTGCAGGTCCTCCAGCCCCAGGCCGGCCACCAGGTCCACCAGCCCGGCCAGGTGCCGCCTGTTTAACCTGATCAGCGTGGCTGCCGCCACCACCCTGAACCCGGCTCCCTTCAGGGCCCGGATCCCGGCCACGGCCCGGGCAAAGCTGTGCTGGCCCCGCAGGGCTTCGTGAACCGCCGGTGGTCCCTCCAGGCTCACCTGAAAGGTAATGGGCGCCCCCACCGGCAACCCCGCCACAATCTCCGGGACCAGGGTGCCGTTGGTGAGAACCACCACCTCGCAGGCCGAACTCAGTTCCCGGATGATCTGCACGGCATCGCCGCGTCTAAAGGGCTCCCCGCCGGTAAGGTAAAACCTTTCCGCCCCCAGTTGCACGGCCTCGGCAGCTACGGCCAGCCAGTCCTCCAGGGAAAGCTCCTCCTCCGCGCCCTGGCCGGCCTCCACCAGGCAGTGCCGGCAGCGCAGGTTGCAGTCTTGGGTTACGTGCAGCCAGAGTTCCCGGAGAGGCCCGGGCTGCAGGAACCGGTCCCGCCCCTGGTAGTCCGGGCCGGGGAACAGCAGTTGCCGCACTTGCAGGCCAGCCAGGAAATCCGCGGCCTGCGGCCGCAGGTGCACCTCATTTTCCGGGCCCGGTGGTGGGGGAGGACCGGCCTTGGCCGGCGCGTGTTCGTCTCCCGGCTCCCCGGCTAACCTCCGGCCAACCGCATCTGTCAGGGCCCACGCCGGGTAGGCCGGGTTGAAAAGGGCGGTCAGCCCGTGGCCCACGTCCAGAAGTACAGGGAGCACCGGCCTCGCAGCAGTATGCCCGGCTGCAGCCGGGTCGCCACCGGCGCTGTCCCCCTCTCCCACCCTAATGCCTTCCAGGGTAATACTGAACAGGCGGACACCCCGGGTGTCAACGGCGCTGCGTTTGAGGACGGTCAGGCCGCGAAGGCCGGCTTCGTGCCAGAGACGCAGGTATTCCGCTTCGGGGATGGCCCCGCCGATGCACGAGGCCCAAAGTTCAGGGTCCGTACGGATCTCGGGCGGCAGTTCTGCTGCAGCCACAATGTCGGAAACGATTATTCTCCCGCCTGGTTTCAGGCAGCGGGCGATTTCGCGGAAGGCGGCTGCCTTGTCAGCCACCAGGTTGAGAACACAGTTGCTGATCACGGTGTCGGCCACGGCGTCTTCCAGGGGGAGCCTTTCCGCCTCACCCTCCAGGAAAAGCACGTTCGTCACCCCGGCGGCCGCGGCGTTCTTGGCGGCCCGCTCCAGCATCTCCGGGGTGAAGTCCACGCCAATAACCCGGCCCCCCGGCCCGATCCGGAGGGCAGCCAGAATCAAGTCCAGGCCGGCGCCGCAGCCCACGTCCACCACCGTCTCGCCCGGCTCCAGGCGGGCTACGGCCAGGGGATTGCCGCAGCCAAAGGTCATATTCCTGGCCTCCTGGGGTAGGCGGGCCAGGACTTCCGCGTAGGGGCCGAGATCTGTAGTACAGCAACTGCTATCAGGCAAGGGGCCAGGGGCATCACCTCCGGCCAGCGATCCCCCGCCACCCGGGCTGCCGGCCCCCGCGGCTTCGGCGCGGGTCAGGGCCTCCCGGTATACCCGGCGCACAGCTTCCTTCAAAATTAATTGCCTCCTTCACAACCCCGACAAATCGCCTCTCGCCACTACTCTATTAGCCCTGACAGCCGCACGGTCCGCTCGAGACCGTGATCGTCCGCAGGTAGGCGGCCGCCAAGGAAGCCAGGTCAGTGACCTCCACCCCGGCCCGCCTCCCGGGCGGGAGCAGTTTTTCCCGGCAGGAAACGCAATCCACCAGCAGCTTTCCCCCGGCCAGTTCCCGCGCCGCCGCCACCTCGGCCCGCCGGACCCGGACCGTGTGCTGCCGGTCGCGCTCTGCCGCCGCCATGCCGCAGCAGTGACCCGGGGTAGGAACAAGGTCGGCCACCTCCTCTAGGGATGGCCGGCCCGGCCGGGCGGCGACCCCGGCCACTGCCCCTCCTCCGGCAGCGGCGGGAAACAATCCGTATCCCTCACCGGCCACGGGCGGTAAAGGGTCAGGTCCGGCCTGGCAGCAACGGTGGTAGGCCCATTTCCCCGGGAGCCTGGACGGTAATCCCAGTTCCAACCAGTGCTCCAGGACAAAGTCCTCGGCGCTCACCACCTTGCCAGGTATTCCCCACAGGAGCGCGATTTCCTGCAACCCCCTGTAACATTCGGCGCAGCCGGTCACAATGGTTTCAGGTCTCAGGCGGGCCAGGGTCTCCCCCAGGCTGGCATAGAGAGCGTCGGCGGCTTCGAGCTGGCCTGCCAGACGGTGAACATAACCGCAACAATGCCGCAGGCCGCCCAGCACGCTATACGTCAGCCCCAGGCGGTCGGCCAGCCACAGGGTATCGGCCGCCACGCCGGTGGGCGAAAAGAGGTAGCAGGCAAAATAGAAAAGGATAGGGGCCGGACCCGGGCCGTTATCAATATAGCGGGCCAGCCGGCCCAGGCTTGGTCGCCGGGAGCGATTATGCACCGCCACGGCCACCCGTTCCCACAGGGCCAGGTTGGGGCCCCGTACCCGCATGAACCCCCGGTAGGGCATACGAGGGTACTTG
This sequence comes from Clostridia bacterium, assembly GCA_004347685.1. GTDB lineage: Bacteria > Bacillota > DSM-521 > Neomoorellales > SLTJ01 > SLTJ01. The sequence goes on along the minus strand of SLTJ01000033.1, from coordinate 47,925 downwards.
GCCTTTTCCCACCGCAGCATCAAGTCCGGCCGCAGTCCCCGGGGGCAGGCCTGGGCGCACCGGCCACAGGCGGTACAATCCAGAACAAAAGTTGTCAGCCGCCCGGCGGACGGGCCCGGCTGTAGTAGGTGGCCCGCCAGTTCCCGCATGGGTACCTTGCGGCCCGGCGGCAGGGGACAGGCACGCAGGCACCGGCCACACAAATCGCAGCTCTCCAGGTGCTGCCCGACCAGCCGCCCCAGCGCCTCCCGGCTGCTATGGGCCGGATGGGCATCCTGCCTGGGCCCCGCTCCCGGCAGCTGGGGATTTCCCCCGCCCGGCGCGGGTAGCCGGAGCAACACATATATGAGGTGGCTGGCCAGTAAGCCGGCTGCGATAACCCCACCAGCCACCTCCAGGCTCAGGCCGGTCCAGCCCAGGCCTTCACGGAAAAGGGCGGCCAGCAGTATCCCCGGCCCTTCCCCGGACCCGGCTGCAGTCAGGAGAGCCAGCAAGAGGTCGGCTCCCAGCAGCCAGGCCGGCCCCAGGGGTTTCCCGCCAGCAAGGCCGACCAGGAGGAAAATGAGGAGGGTGGCCCACCAGAGCTGACCTGTATTCCAGCGCATCTCCAGCCAAGTCCAGCGGCTGGCGGCCAGCATGGCCGCCAGGCCCAGGCTGAAGCCCGGGGCCAGCCAGGTGGCAGTAACTCGCACCCTATCGCTCCAGGAGATAACACGCACCCCCTATCAAGCTCACCAGGGTCACCACCACGAAAAAGCTCAGGGAAGCCGCCACGGCGGTGGCGGCGTCCACACCGAAGGGGGCCAGCAGGGCAACGTAGCTCCATTCGCGCAGGCCCAAGCCGTTGATGCTCAAGGGTACCATGGCCAAGGCGGAGGTCAGGGGAATGACAGTCATGCACGCGCCCAGGCTGACCGGCACCCCCAGGCCCCGGAGGAGCACAAAATTAATGAGAACTACCAGCCCCTGAAAAACAATTGACCACAGGATGACCACGGCCAGCCGCCGCGGCCTCTCCCGGTAACGCCCGAGGATCTCCAGAAAGCCGGAAAGCGCTTCTGCCACCCGGGGCCAGCGGCGGGAAAACCGCAGCAAACCCCGCGCCCACCCGGGAAAGAAACAAAGCCCCACCAGCGCGGCGACCGCCACCGCCAGAAGCGGCACCACTGCGGACAGGGCTCCAAGCTGCTGCCGGTACGGCAGGAAAAAGACCAGGCTGGGCACCACCAGGCCCACGGCGGCCAGTAACCTTTCGGCCACCACCGAGGCGGCGGCCCTGGCCACGCCGACTTCGCGGGACACCTGGGCCACCCGCACCACATCGCCTCCCATGCCGGAGGGCAGGAAGTTGTTAAAAAAGAGGCCGACCAGGTACAGGCGGAAAAGCCTAGCCGTGCCGGGAGTAGCCAGGCCCGGTTCCTCGAGAACCAGCCGCCACTTCCAGGCGCTGACCACCATGGAAAGAATGGTCAGGCCGGAGGAGGCAAGCACTGCTGGGAGCGACAGGTCCCGCCAGGCCAGCCAGAACTGACCCCACGGTACCTGCCGGAACAGCAGCCACAGGAGAACGGCAGCGACAGCCAGGCGCCAGGAGGCCGGCCTCCCAGCGCGCGCCCGGACCGGCTCAGTCCCCTCCGGTAAGGGCCTGATCACTTGCCCGGGATCCATCAACCACGCCCTTCCTCCCCCGGAGCGGGATCCACCGACACCCGGCGGGACTGCAGCCAGGAGCGCAGGCCCCAGCCGGCAGTAACGAACACGAAGGCCAGGGAGAGCCCCCAGAGGAAAACCTGCGCCCCCTGGCCCAGGCTCTGGCCCACGTAGGAGTATACCAGGGTGGCGGGCAACTGGCCCAGGCCGGTGGCCCAGAAAAAAGTCCACAGGCCTACCGAGGTGAGGCCGGCGGCATAGCTGACCAGGTCAAAGGAAATTACCGGGATCAGCCTGGTAATGAGCACCGCCTGGGCGCCGTAGCGGGTGAAAAAAGCATCGGCCGCGGCCAGGTTTCGGCCGCCCACCAGGCTCTCCACCAGCGGCCGGCCGAACCAGCGGGCCAGGCCGTAGCAGAGGAGCGCCGCCAGCATGGCCCCGCTCCATGAAAGGGCGGCGCCCCAGGCCCAGCCGTAAAGCCAAGCGTTGGTAAAGGTGATGATAAAGGCCGGGAGGGGGAGGACCAGGGCCTGAAGCACCATCAACAGGGTGGAGACGAGGGGCCCCCCCAGCCGAAACCCAGGAGATACTTCCGCAGCGGTTGCAGATCGCCGGCCGCCAGGACCGCCACCGCCCGGGCCACTGCCTCCTGTACCGCCGGGATGAAGAACCAGGCCAGAGCCGCCCCGGCCACCGGAACCAGTGATTCAAGGCCGCCGGTGACGGCCCTGGAAGATATTGAGAAGGCCCTTGATCAGGAGGAAGTGGTGGGGGGAGCCTTTCGTCTCCGCATTGACAGGCCCGGACTGACCTTTCGCCTGATCGAGGCTGGCTCGAATGCGCGGGCCCGGTTTCTGGGGATCTTTTTCGGCGACCAGGGTATTTTCTGCCGGCGGAAAGCCTTCTGGTCGGCAGGCGGGTATCCGGCCATTCCTATCATGGAGGACTGGGAACTGGGACGGGCGCTGCAGCGGCGCGGCCGGATGGTGCTCCTGCCGTCCCACATCACCACTTCAGCCAGGCGCTGGGAACGGCACGGCACCTGGCGCACCGTCTTTCTCATGCACAAGCTCAAGCTTCTCTACGCCTGGGGCACCCCGCCGGAAAAGCTCAAAGAACTCTACGACGATGCGCGGTAGCAGCGGTAGCGGCGACGACAACCTCCCGCCCGACCAGGCAAGCGCTGATCCAGGCCGGGAGGAAACCGGCCAGGGCGAGTGAAACCACGGCCAGCGAAAGGATAACCTTGTCGGCCAGAGGGTCGAGAAACCGGCCCAGGGCTGTGACTTCTTGCCGTCTCCGGGCCACGTAACCGTCTAACGCATCGGTGGCCATGGCCAGGGCGAAGACCATGGCGGCCCAGATAGTACGGCCGGGCAGGCCGGAGAAAAAGACGACCAGGAAGACGGGGGCCACGGCCAGGCGGAACAGGGTGAGTCGCGTGGCCAGAGCCAACGTAAATGGCCTCCTCAAGGCTCTCCTGCCGGGTGAGGCCGGGTTTTGGCCATAGTACCACTGACTGGAGGCCGGGATAAGGGCTCGTCAGGCAGAAGGAACGAGCTGCGGCGAGGAATCCAGGGCGGACCGCCATGCCGCCTCAGGCGTCACCAACAGAAAGAATGAAATTGACGGCGAGGCAAGAGGCCGCAGATTTGAAAGGGGCGCAGCCACTTGCAACAAGTTCTAACCTCCAACCTCTAATTTCAGGGGGTCCAGGCCGGCCTGGAAGGCCCAGCGGCAGCCGGCACTGCCACCGCCCTCAGCCCCTGGCCTGTACCCACCTGGCGCCGATGTCGCAGCGGTAGTGGCAGCCGGGAAAGCTGACCTTCTCCACTCCCCGGTAGGCCAGGGCCACGGCCTCCCCCAGGGTGGGCGCCGTGGCCGTGATCCCCAGCACCCGGCCGCCGGAGGTCACCAGCCTCCCGTCCCGCCAAGACGTGCCGGCATGGAAGGCCAGCACCCCTGGGGGCAGCTCCTCAAGCCCGGTTATATCCTCGCTCTTGCGGTAAGGGCCGGGGTAACCCCCGGCGGCTAATACCACGCAGGCCGCGGCCCCAGGTTTCCACGTTATGTCAACTTCACTCAGCCGGCCCTCAGTGGTGGCCACCATGACCTCCACCAGGTCGCTCTCCAGCCGGGGCAGGAGCACTTGAGTCTCCGGGTCGCCGAAGCGACAGTTAAATTCCAGCACCTTCGGCCCGTCCCCGGTAAGCATCAGGCCGGCATAGAGCACTCCGCGATAGGGCCGGCCCTCAACGGCCATACCGGCTATTACCGGCTGGAGGATTTCCTCTACTACCCGTTCTTCCAGCTCCCGCGTGAAAAAGGGCGGTGGCGAAAAGGCTCCCATGCCCCCGGTATTGGGGCCCCGGTCACCGTCATAGGCCCGCTTGTGGTCCTGGGCTGCGGGCAAGGGGACCAGCGTTTTCCCGTCGGTAAAGGCCAGCACGCTTACTTCCTCTCCGGCCAGCCTTTCCTCAATCACCACCCGGCGGCCGGCCGGGCCAAGTTTCTGGTCCACCAGTAAATCCTGCAACACCGAGACGGCCTCGGCCTCCGTGTCCGCCACCGTAACCCCCTTGCCCGCGGCCAGGCCGTCGGCTTTGATGGCGCAACTGCCCAGGGAACGCGCGTACTCCACCGCCGGGCCTATCTCAGTGAACACCCGGTACTGGGCCGTCGGGATGCCGTGACGGGCCATGAATTCCTTGGCCCAGGCCTTGCTGCCTTCAAGCATGGCCGCCTGGCGGCTGGGGCCGAAGGCAGCTATCCCTACAGCCTCCAGGGCATCCACCAGCCCGGCCACCAGGGGGGCTTCCGGCCCCACCACCACCAGGCCGATTTTTTTCTCCACCGCAAAATCCACCAGGGCGGGAATATCCTCCGCCCCAATGGAGACGCAGGCGGCCTCCCGACTGATGCCGGCATTTCCCGGGGCGCAATAAAGCTCGGTCACCTTGGGGCTTTGGGCCAGCTTCCACACCAGGGCGTGTTCCCGCCCGCCTCCGCCCACCACCAGGATGCGCAAGTGTTTCACCCCTAAAGGAGATTTATGTAGGCAACTTTACGGTCGCTTTTTTCTTCGGCCACTATCCACTTAACCACAATGCTGGCATCCACGCATACGGCCACTAGTTCTCCTCCCGGAGCTGGCGCAAAATAGGGGTGGAATCCGCCCCCACCCCGTATTTCTCTTTCATCCTTAACTATTATACCATTCAGTGCCGCCAGCGGGCAACAGTATGCGCGGGCAGTCTAATGTTTAAAATGCCGGCGGCCGGTAAAGACCATGGCCATGCCGTGCTCGTTGCAGGCTTTGATGGAATCCTCATCCCGCACGCTGCCGCCCGGCTGGATGATGGCCCGGATGCCGGCGGCGGCTGCGGCCTCCACGGTGTCGGCAAAGGGGAAGAAGGCGTCCGAGGCCAGCACTGCCCCCCGCGCCTTTTCCCCGGCCTGTTCCAGGGCCAGGCGGGCCGCCCCCACCCGGTTCATCTGTCCGGCGCCGGTGCCCAGGGTGACCTTGTCCCGGGCCACCACGATGGCGTTGGACTTCACATGCTTCACCACCGGCCAGGCAAAGAGCAGGTCTTCCCATTCCGCCGCCGAGGGTTCAGACGCGGTGACCACCTGCCAGGTGGAACGGTCTTCCGGGAGGTTGTCCCGCGCCTGTACCAGGAAGCCGCCGCCCACACTCCGCACTTCCCAGGCCGGCCCCGGTGATGGGGGAAATTCACTTACCAGCACCCGCAGGTTTTCCTTGTCGTGGAGCACTTCCAAGGCTACAGGAGTGAAGGATGGGGCGATGACGGCTTCCATGAAGGTCTTAGTCACCTCCCGCACCGTCTCCCCGTCCACCGGGCAGTTGAAGGCCACAATGCCGCCGAAGGCGGATACAGGGTCACTGGCAAAAGCCTTCCGGTAGGCTTCCAGGGGACTGGCCGCCACCGCCGCGCCGCACGGGTTGTTATGCTTGATGATCACCGCGGCCGGCGCACCCAGGTCCAGCACCGTGGCCCAGGCCGCTTCCAAGTCCATGATATTATTGTAAGAAAGCTCTTTCCCCTGCACCTGCCGGGCCCGGGCCAGGGTGCCGGCCGGGGCCAGGGGTAGGCGGTAAAAGGCGGCCTCCTGGTGAGGGTTCTCACCGTAGCGCAGGGGTTGCTGTAAAACCCCCTGCCAGGTGAACAGTGTCGGAAAGGAAGACGCGGTATCTCCCGGGGCGGAAAGAGGTGCTGCCGGCTCTCTCCCGGCCGTGGGCGCCGAGGCCACTTCCCCCCTGGCACCCAGGTGCTGCTCCAGGTAGGCGGCCACCAGGCTGTCATAGGCGGCCGTATGGCTGAAGGCCTCCCACGCCAGCTCGCGCCTCAACTGCGATGAGACTTCTCCTGAGGAGCGAAGTTCGGCAATGACCTGTGAATAACGCTGCGGGTTGACGATGACCGTGACGTAAGCGTGGTTTTTGGCCGCGGCCCTTACCAGGGTGGGGCCGCCGATGTCAATATTCTCGATGGCCTCTTCCCAGGTGGCGTCCGGCCGGGCCACGGTGGCGGCAAAGGGATAGAGGTTGACGGCTACCAGTTCTATGGGGGCAATCCCCTGGGCCGCCAGTTGCGCCAGGTGCTCAGGGGTGCGGAGGGCCAGTAGACCTGCGTGGATTTTGGGATGCAGGGTCTTCACCCGGCCGTCCAGCATTTCGGGAAAACCAGTGACCTCCTCCACCGACGTGACCGCCACCCCGGCCTGCCGTAACTCCCCGGCCGTCCCGCCCGTAGAGACGATCTCAAAGCCCAGTTCTATCAGGGAGCGGGCGAAGTCCACGACCCCGGTTTTGTCAGAAACGCTGATCAAAGCCCGCCTGGCATGAAAAAGCTGAAGTTGTAGGTTAGCAGTGAGGGGTTGGACCTCGGTGGGACTTGCGGCGCAAGTTCCAGATTTGATCTCCCCACTTCTGCCTGGTGGATTTTCACGCCTCTGGTGGTAGCGGCGCACGCGGTATGAGGACGTGCCCATGAACTAAAACCTCCTAAATTAATGGACGTCTAGAGTTAGAAACCAGGGGCCCCTGGGATTATTATCACCCGCCGGCCTTCCATTCTTACCCGGCCCTCGGCGATCAACTGGATCACCCGGGGGTAGAGCTTATGCTCCTCCACCAGAATATGGTCGGCCAGGGTTTCAGCCGTGTCCGCGGGCCGCACCGGCACCGGTACCTGGGCAATGATGGGGCCGGTGTCTACCCCTTCGTCTACAAAGTGGACCGTACATCCGGTGACCTTAACTCCATACTCAAAGGCCTGGCGCTGGGCCTCCAGCCCGGGGAAGGCCGGCAGCAGGGAGGGGTGGATATTGATCACCCGCCGGGGAAAAGCCGCCAGCAGCACCGGGGTGACCAGGCGCATGTACCCGGCCAGGGCTACCAGATCCACCCCGTACTGCTGCAGTCTGTCCACCAGGGCCGCGTCGTATGCCTCCCGGTTGGGAAAGGCCGCCGGGTCAATGAGAAAAGCCGGGGTCCCCGTTTCCCGGGCCAGCTCCAGGGCCCGGGCGCCCGGATTATCGCTGAGCAGCACCTTGACTTCGGCGTCAATTTCTCCCTGCCGGCAGGCGCGGGCGATGGCCGCGAAATTGGATCCCCGGCCGGAGGCCAGGATACCCAGGCTCAGTTTATCCATAATCATCCCACCCAAAGACAGCCAGTATGAACGTCCTGCACCTGGCGGCTTAACGCGCTCCAGACAGAGTATTGCCGAAAGCTTCATCCCCCGGACGGCAGGGCCGGCGCCTTGCTCCAGGCGGGCAATGCCCTTCTACGCCAGGATTACCCCGCCCTGGCCGGCAACTATTTCCCCTACGCGGTAGACCTTTTCCCCATGCTCCTCCAGGGCCGTGGCCGCGGCCTCGGCTGCCTGCCGGGCCACCACCAGCACCATCCCCAGACCCATGTTAAACACCCGGTACATCTCGTAGGTGGCTACCCGGCCGGCTTCCTGGATAAGAGCAAAAACAGGCGGCAGCGGCCAGGACCCGCGCTCCACGCGGGCCTGGGCCCCGGGAGGCAGGATGCGGGAAAGGTTTCCGGGCAGGCCGCCGCCGGTGATGTGGGCCATACCGTGGATCTGCCGGCCCGGGGAGGCGGGGTCTTCCGGGTCCCGCCGCAATAGGGAAAGGATGCTGGAAACGTAGATGCGCGTGGGCCGCAGCAACTCTTCCCCCAGGGTGCAGCCCAGGCCGGCCACGTATTGCTCCAACGAGTACCCCCCGTCCTCCAGGAGGACCCGCCGGGCCAGGGAAAAACCATTGCTGTGCAGGCCGCTGGAGGCCAGGCCTAAAAGCACGTCCCCGGGCGTCACCAGGTGGCCGTCAATTAAATCCTCCTTCTCCACTACGCCCACGGCAAAGCCGGCCAGATCGTAGTCGCCCGGGGTGTAAAACCCGGGCATCTCCGCCGTCTCCCCGCCCAGGAGGGCGCAACCGGCCTGCCGGCAACCAGCAGCCACCCCGGCCACCACGGCCGCGGCCCGCTCCGGGTCCAGCCTGCCCGTGGCCAGGTAGTCGAGGAAAAAGAGCGGCTCGGCCCCGTGCACCAGGATATCGTTGACGCACATAGCCACCAGGTCAAGGCCCACGGTCTGGTGCTGCTCGAGGGTGATGGCCACCCGCAGCTTGGTCCCCACCCCATCGGCCCCGGCCACCAGCACCGGCCGGCGGTATTTCCCGGTATCCAGGGCGAAGAAGCCGCCAAAGCTACCCCAGGGCCCGATCACCTCCGGCCGCCAGGTGCGCCGGGCCAGCTCGCCGTAAAGCCTGGCCGCCTGGTCCCCGGCAGCGATGTCCACCCCGCTGGCCGCGTAAGTCCACCCGTTCTCAGCCACACTGCACCCCGCCCTCCAGGGCCAGCTTGCCGGGCATTTCCTCCGGCACCCCCACGGGATAAACGCCGTTAAAGCAGGCCACGCAGAACTTATTCCCGTCGTTCACCGCCTGGAGCATACCTTCCAAGCTCAGGTAATGCAGGCTGTCGGCGCCCACGCTGCGGCAGATTTCTTCCACCGAACTCTTCGCCGCAATCAGTTCTCCCCGGGCCGAAGTATCTATGCCGTAATAACAGGGATAGAGGATGGCTGGAGAGCTTATCACCAGGTGCACCTCCGTGGCCCCGGCCTGCCGCAGCATCTGCACCAGTTTCCGGCTGGTGGTGCCGCGCACGATGGAATCGTCCACCAGTACCACCCTCTGGCCGCCCAGGACCTCCCGTACCGGGTTGAGCTTCAGGCGCACCCCCAGGTCCCGCATAGACTGAACAGGCTGGATGAAGGTCCGGCCCACGTACCGGTTTTTCATCAGGCCTTCCATAAAGGGCAGACCGGATGCCTGCGCGTAGCCGATGGCGGCGGCCGTACCGGAATCCGGCACGGCAATCACCATGTCGGCCGCGACCGGGGCTTCCCGGGCCAGCTCCCGGCCCATGCGCATCCGGGCCACGTTTACCGTGATGCCATCTATGACGCTATCCGGCCGGGCAAAATAGACGAACTCAAAAATGCAAAAGGCTGGCTTGTCCGGGACGTAGGGGCGGAGGGAGCGCAGGCCGTCCAGGCTGATGGTGACGATCTCGCCGGGGGCCACGTCCCGGATGAATTCTGCTCCCACCGTATCCAGGGCACAGGACTCCGAGGCCAGCACGTAGCCCTCCCCCAGCCGGCCCAGGCACAGGGGCCGGAAACCGTAAGGGTCCCGCACCCCCACCAGCTTGTCTTCGGTCATCACCAGCAGGGAATAGGCCCCCTTGAGGTCAATCATGCACTTGATCAGAGCCTCTTCAATGGTGTTCTGCCCGTAACGGGCCAGCAGGTTGACGATAACCTCGCTGTCGGTGGAAGACTGGAATACCGACCCGGTGGCGGCCAGGGTGTGCCGCAGGGCGGCGGCGTTGGTCAGGTTGCCATTGTGGGCCAGGGAAACCGTCCCCTGCAGGTAATGGAAGACCAGGGGCTGGGCGTTGATGGGGGAACTGGAGCCGGTGGTTGAATAGCGGACGTGGCCCATGGCCATGTATCCCCGGAGCTTATCCAGCACCTCCGGGTGAAATACCTCGGTCACCAGGCCCATGTCCTTGTGGAGGACGATCTGGCGGCCGTCGGAGACAGCTATGCCCGCGCTCTCCTGACCCCTATGCTGCAGGGCGTAAAGGCCGTAGTAGGTCAGGCGGGCCACGTCCTGGCCAGGGGCGCAGACGCCGAACAGCCCGCAAGCCTCCTTCGGCTTATCATCTAGGACATCAGGCACGGTATGGCTCCCTCCCATCTCGTCCGCAGCTCCTCCACCGGGACCTGCACCAGCACCCGGTCGCCGGCCTTTATCTCCAAGGCTCCGCCGCCCACCCGGCCCAGCACCTGCACCGACAGGCCCTGGCCCTGGCAGAGCTCCTCAAGCCGGGGCCAGTTAGCCTCCGGCAGGGAAACCACGGCCCGGCCCTGCCCCTCGCCAAAGAGCAGCGCCGCCAGGCTCCCGGAACTCGTGACCTTTACCCTCGCCCCCCGGCCCCCGGCCAAACAACACTCAGCCAGGGCCACGGCCAGGCCGCCCTCGGCGCAGTCGTGGGCGGCAGTCAAGAGGCCGGTACCGACAGCCTGCACCAGTACTTCCACCAGGGCCTTTTCCCGGGCCAGGTCTACCCGGGGCGGCCTGGCCCCCGGGCGGCCCGCGGCCAGCCACAAATACTCACTGCCCCCGAGTTCACCGGTGTTTTCACCCAGCAACACCACCAGGTCGCCGTCATTAGTAAAGGCCATGGTGCAGGGCCGCTCCATATCCTCGACCAGCCCCACCATCCCCACCACCGGCGTCGGATAGACTGCCTCCCCGGAGGATTCATTATAAAAGCTCACATTGCCGCTCACCACCGGCACGCCCAGGGCCCGGCAGGCTTCGGCCATTCCCCGGACCGCCTCCTCGAACTGCCAGAAGATTTCCGGCCGGCCCGGGTGGCCGAAATTGAGGCAGTCGGTCACCCCCAGGGGCCGGGCGCCGCAGCAGGCCAGGTTGCGGGCCGCCTCGGCCACGGCAATGGCCCCCCCGGTGTAGGGGTCCAGGTAGGTGTAGCGGCCGTTACCGTCGGTGGTCAGGGCCAGGCCCTGGCGCGAACCCTTGAGGCGGAGCACCGCGGCGTCGGCTGCGCCAGGCCGCACCGCCGTGTTTATCTGCACCATATGGTCGTACTGCCGCCATACCCAGGCCTTGCCGGCGATGGTAGGGGAAGAAAGTAAGTTTAGCAGGGCCACCCCATAGTCGTCTGGCTCCGGCACCTCCTCTGCCCCGGTCGCCTGTTCTTCCAGGTAAGCCGGTCTGGCCTTTTCCCTGGGGATCACCGGACAGGCCGCCAGAGCCTCCACCGGGACCTCGGCCACTACCCGGCCCGCATCCCGCACCCGGAACATACCATCCGAGGTAACCTGCCCGATTACCGCCGCCTCCAGATCCCACTTGGCCAGGATTTCCGCCACCTCTTCCTCCCGGCCCGGCTGGGGCACTGCCAGCATCCGCTCCTGGGACTCCGAAATCATCACCTCATAAGGGGTCATGCCTTCCTCCCGACGGGGCACCAGGGTCACGTCAATTTCCATCCCGGTCCCGGCCCGGCCAGCCATCTCGCTGGCCGCGCTGGTGATACCGGCCGCCCCCAGGTCCTGCAGGCCCACCAGGCACCCACGGTCAACCAGCTCCAAGCAGGCCTCGATCAGGAGCTTTTCCTTGAAGGGGTCACCCACCTGCACCGCCGGCCGCCGGCGCAGCGAATCTTCACCCAGTTCCTCCGAGGCGAAACTGGCCCCGTGGATGCCGTCCCGGCCGGTGCGTGCCCCCACCAGCATCACCTTGTTCCCTGGGCCGCTGGCCACCGCCCGGGCCGTCTTGTCCTCAGACAGCAAGCCCACGCACATGACGTTCACCAAGGGATTGGTCGCATAAGCCGTGTCGAAATAGATCTCCCCGCCCACCGTAGGCACGCCGATGCAGTTGCCGTACCAGCTTATGCCGCCTACCACGCCGCTGAAGAGATAGCGCACCCGCGGGTCCTCCAGGGAGCCGAAACGCAGGGAGTCCAGCAAGGCGATAGGCCGGGCGCCCATGGCGAAGATGTCCCGCACGATCCCGCCCACGCCGGTGGCCGCCCCCTGGAAGGGCTCGATGGCCGAGGGATGGTTATGGCTTTCCATCTTGAAGACCACGGCCCGGCCGTCGCCGATAGCGATCACCCCGGCGTTTTCCCCCGGGCCCTGGAGGACCCACGGGGCCTCGTAGGGGAAAAGGCGCAGCACCGGCCGGGAACTCTTGTAGCTGCAGTGCTCGGACCACATGACCCCGAACATGCCCAGCTCCAGCTCATTGGGCCGGCGGCCGAGGATTTCGGTGATTTGCTCATATTCGGTCTCGGTGAGGCCGACTTCTTCCCAGGGCCGATCAGACAACCCGGCCACCCCCCTGCTGCACCCAGGATAACAAGGAGTTCCAGAGATACCGGCCGTCGGTATTGCCCAGAATCGGTTCGGCGCACCGCTCCGGGTGCGGCATCAGGCCCAGGACATTGCCATAGCGGTTGATGATCCCGGCGATGTTGCGGGCCGAGCCGTTGGGGTTGGCCTCGGGTGTCTCTTCCCCATTTTGGTTTACATAACGCAAAACCACCTGGGCCTGGGCCTCCAGCTCCGCCAGGGTGGCGGGATCGGCATAGTAGTTGCCCTCGTGGTGGGCCACCGGGACCCTAAGCACCTGGCCGGGGCGACAGGCAACCGTAAAGGGGGTGGCGGCGTTCTCCACCCGCAACCAGGTCTCCAGACAACGAAACTGCACGCTGTCGTTCACCAGCATGGCCCCTGGCAGGAGCCCGGCTTCCAGCAACACCTGGAAACCGTTGCAGATACCCAGCACCAGACCGCCGGCTGCAGCAAAGGCGGTAACCGCCCGCATCACCGGAGAGAACCTGGCAATGGCCCCGGGTCGCAAGTAGTCTCCGTAGGAAAAGCCGCCGGGCAGCACCACACAGTCAAACCCCGAGAGATCTTCTTCCCGGTGCCAGACAAAACGGCCTTCCTGCCCCAGCACCTGCTGCACCACGTGCAGCACGTCGGCATCACAATTAGAGCCGGGAAAAACCACCACCGCAAACCTCATGCCGGCACCACTTCAATCTCGTATTGCTCGATAACCGGGTTGGCCAGCAGTTGCCGGCACATCTCTTCCAGGGCCGCCCGGGCCTCCTCCTGGCCTTCCGCCTCCAGGCCGACCTGCAGGTACTTGCCAATACGTACCTGCTTCACCTGGTCGTAACCCAGGGCCAGCAGGGAGCGAGCCACCGTGTCCCCCTGCGGGTCCAGGACCCCTGATTTCAGCGTCACATGAATCCGGCCTGAATATAACATCTGCCCCTGGCCAGCCCCCGGCAGGTGCCGGAGGCCGATCAACTCCCTTCTATTCCGTCTCCTGCAACCGCCGCCAGACCTCCTGGTAGGCTTCCTCCACCTGGCCCAGGTCCCGGCGGAAGCGGTCTTTGTCCAGCTTCTCCCGGGTCGCCAGATCCCACAGGCGGCAGGTATCCGGCGAGATTTCATCGCCCAAAAGGATACTTCCCCGGTACCGGCCAAACTCCAGCTTGAAATCTACCAGCTCCAAGCCGGCCCGCCGCATCCGCTCCGCTAGCAGCCGATTTATCTTCAGGGCCAGCCCCTTGACCACTTCCATTTCCTGTGGGGTGGCCAATTCCAGGGCGTCAATATGGTACTCGTTGATCATGGGGTCGCCCAAGGCGTCGGACTTATAGTAGAACTCCAGCACCGGCCGGGATAGGGGCTCACCCTCCTCCCGCCCCAGGCGCTGGGCCAGGCTGCCGGCGATGACGTTCCGGGCTACCACTTCCACTGGCAGGATTTCCAGTGGCCGGACCAGCATTTCCCGCTCGGGCAGCAGCTCGACAAAGTGGGTCGGCACCCCTTCCCGGGCTAGGTAGGCAAAGAGCAGAGCCGAGATGCGGGCGTTGTAGGCCCCCTTGCCGGTGATGGTGCCCTTTTTTTTCCCGTCAAAGGCGGTGGCGTCGTCTTTGAATTCTACCCAATAGCAATCAGGATCGTCAGTACGGAAAACCTTCTTAGCCTTGCCCTCGTACCGCAGTTCTCCCTTGACCGGCATAATTTCAAGCCCCTTTTCCCATGTTACAACAATATCATTAAAACACCTGGCGGGGGTATCGTCAAGTGCCACGTCTGTTTTCATTATTCCTCCAGCCCGGCGCGCCGGAAAAGGTAGTCCACCCGGGAAAGATAATACTGGTAATCAAAGAGATTAGCCAGTTCCTCCCGGCTAAGGCAGCGCCTGATGTCGGCATCGCGCCCGACCAACTCCCGGAAATCCCCGTCGCCGCGCCAGGCAGCCATGGCATTGCGCTGCACCCAGCCATAGGCCTCTTCCCGGAGTACCCCGTGCTCCACCAGGGCCAGGAGCACCCGCTGGGAAAAGAGCAAGCCCCGGGTGCGCTCCATGTTTTCCCGCATATGCTCCGGATAGACCTGCAGATCCTCCATAACCCTGGTAAACTGAGCCAACATGTAGTCCACGAGGAGGCAGGAATCCGGCAGCACCACCCGTTCCACCGAGGAATGGGTGATGTCCCGCTCGTGCCACAGAGCCATGTTTTCCATGCCGGCCAAGGCGTTGGCCCGCACTACCCGAGCCAGGCCGGCAATCCTCTCGCAAGTGATGGGGTTGCGCTTGTGAGGCATGGCCGAGGAGCCCTTTTGCCCGGAATAAAAGGGTTCTTCGGCCTCCAGCACCTCACTCCGCTGCAGGTGGCGGATTTCCGTAGCGAATTTCTCCAGGGAGCCGGCGATGATAGCCAGGACAGCCAGAAAATGGGCGTGCCGGTCCCGCTGCACGATCTGGGTGGCAATGGGCTCCGGGGCCAGTTCCAGTTTGCGGCAGACATATTCCTCCACCCGGGGGTCGAGATGGGCCAGGGTGCCCACGGCCCCGGAAACCTTGCCCACGCTAACCTCGGCCCGGGCGGCCGTCAACCGCTGGGTATCCCGCTCGATTTCCTTGGCCCACCAGCCCAGCTTGAGACCGAAGGTAACCGGTTCGGCATGGACCCCATGGGTGCGGCCCATCATGGGCGTATACTTGTACTCCCTGGCCTTTGCCACCAGCACTGCGCGCAGGCGCTCCAACCGGGCCAGGATCAGACCGGCCGCCTGGCGCATCTGCACCGCCAGGGCCGTGTCCAACACGTCGGAGGAGGTCAGACCCAGGTGAATGAAGCGGGAAGGTTCGCCGACCCTTTCCGCCACCGCGGTCAGGAAGGCCAGCACATCGTGACGGGTCTCCTTTTCGATCTCCTCAATGCGCTCGATGTCAAAGCCGGCCCGCTCCTTAATGGCCGCCAGGGCTTCAGCCGGAATATTTCCCAACTCATGTTGTGCCTCGCAGGCCGCGATTTCCACCTCTAACCACAAGCGGAACTTGTTTTCCTCCGACCAGATTTGCCCCATTTCCGGTAGGATGTATCGTGCTAGCACCTTGCCACCCCTCACTCCCCGGGAACTAACCTAGCAACCGCTGTAGCACTTCCCTGCCCCCGGTGGTCACTCCCTGTCCATGGGAGACCAGCAAGGCGCCGAAATCATATTGCAACAGCTTGCGCAACGAGGCCTTCACCGCCTCCTGGTCAGGGACGAAGTTGGGCGGGATCAGGCTGATTTCCCCGGCGCCCCTGGCCATTAAGGCATCGGCCACCACCACCGTGCCGGCGCCGGCTGGCACGTACAGGGCCATTTCACCGGTAACGGCGATTTCCACCGCCTTCACCCCGTCCAAAAGTTCTTCCCCATCCACCAATTCCCGGTCCACCTTGACCCGTTCCTTTACCTTCGCCGCCACCGTGGCCAGGGCCCAGACCGGCAGCCCCAGTTCAGCGGCGAAGTCGGCCGTATGGCGGACGTGGCTGGCGGTCAGCAGAACTATGGCCTTGGCCGTGCCCTGAGCCTTGATGGCCTCAAGTTCTTCCCGCCCCAGTACCGGATCCACCACCAGCGAGCCGGCAGGCCGGTTAACGAAAAAGGCTCCTTTCGGGACAAGGTGTTCACCTTCCACCACGGTCCACTTGCTGATGCCTGGAATAAGCTCTTGCATAGGATTCGATCCCCTTTCTGAGGTTTAGTAACTCGCCAGCGGTAGCGGCTGTAATCCACGATAACACCGGTGCAGGCAGGAGCATGAATTCAAGCCTGAAGCCGGGGAACCGGCTAGGCCATTCCTTCACCCCATACCTGGTCCCAATTTCTGAATATACCCCGCTATTTGCCTGTGCTCTCCAGATATTTCCGCCAGCCGGCCTCGGCCAGCCTGGCGTTTTTAGCCTCGATCTGCTCGGCAGCCTGGCGGCGCAACCCAGCCAACCTCTCCGCCACGGCCGGGTCCTTCAGGGCCACGATCTCCCCGGCCAGCAGGGCCGCATTGCGGGCCGCGTTCAGACCAACCGTGGCCACTGGTACCCCCGGCGGCACCTGCACCATGGCATAGAGGGCGTCCAGGCCCTCCAGCCCGGGGGAGCGGAGCGGCACCCCGATTACCGGTAGTACCGTATAGGCAGCCAGTACTCCCGGCAGGTGGGCCGCCATCCCGGCGGCAGCCACCAACACCTCCAGTCCGCGCAGGGCCGCCGTGCGGGCATATTCAGCCGCCTTGTCCGGCGTGCGGTGGGCGGAAAGGATCTTCAGCTCGCAGGGAACTTGAAGTTCTTCCAGAGTCTCCAGAGCCGCCGCCATCACCGGCAGGTCAGAATCACTGCCTAAAACTACCCCTACCTTGGCCATCATGAATTAAAACAGCTCCTTGTGCTACAATGTGGTAGACTATTCCCACTCTATGGTCCCCGGCGGCTTGGAGGTTATGTCATATACCACCCGGTTCACCCCTGACACCTCATTGACAATGCGCGAAGAAACCCGGGCAAGGAGCTCGACCGGCAAGGGGGCCCAGTCAGCGGTCATGGCGTCTTCGCTGGTCACAGCCCGGAGGACAATTGGATAGGCGTAGGTGCGCTCGTCCCCCATGACCCCCACGCTGCGCAGGGTGGAAGGCAGGACGGCGAAGGCCTGCCAGAGCGCACGGTATAGTCCGGCGGAACGGATTTCCTCCGTGAAAATGGCGTCGGCCCGGCGCAGGATCTCCAGCTTCTCCCTGTCAACAGCGCCCAAGATGCGCACTGCCAGGCCGGGGCCGGGGAAGGGGTGGCGCCAGACAATCTCCTCCGGCAGGCCCAGCTCCAGGCCTACCTGCCGCACCTCATCCTTAAAGAGATAGCGCAGGGGCTCAATGAGCTTTAGCTGCATCCTTTCCGGCAGGCCGCCCACATTATGATGGGTTTTGATGGTGGCCGCGGTGGCCGTGCCGCTTTCAATGACATCCGGGTAGAGGGTGCCCTGCACCAGGTAATCCACCTGGCCGATTTTCGCGGCTTCCTCCTCAAAAACGTGGATAAACTCCTGGCCGATACGCCGCCTCTTTTCCTCCGGGTCCGTTACCCCGGCCAGGAGGGCGAGGAACCTGTCCTCGGCCCGCACCAGGTCAATTCGCACTCCCAGACTCGCGCCTAAGGCCTGCATCACTTCCTCCGCCTCGTCCTGGCGCAGCAGGCCGTGGTCCACGAAGATACAGGTGAGCTGATCTCCCACCGCCCGGTGCACCAGGGCCGCGGCCACCGCTGAATCCACGCCCCCACTCAAGGCGCAAATCACGCGGCCGCTCCCCACCTGGTCGCAGATCCGCTCTACCTCTTCCCGGACAAAAGAAGCCATGCTCCACTGCCCCATGCAGCCGCAAACCCGGTAGAGGAAATTAGCCAACATCTCCTGGCCGTAAGGCGTATGTTTCACCTCGGGGTGGAACTGCACCCCATACAGCCGGCGCGTCTCGTCGGCCATGGCCGCCACCAGCCCCGGTCCAGTCCGGGCGGTCACCCGGAAACCAGAGGGAACCTGGACGATATGGTCCCCGTGGCTCATCCAGCACTCCTGCTGCGGCGGCAGCCCAGCAAAGAGCGGGTCTTCCGGCGCCAGCACCTCCAGGCGCGCCCGGCCGTACTCCCTTTTTCCCGCCGGCTCAACCTGCCCTCCCAGTTCCCGCGCCAGAAGTTGCATACCATAACAGATGCCGAGGATGGGAAGCCCGCTCGCCAAAAGGCGCGGGTCACAGCGGGGGGCTTCCGGGCCGTAGACGCTGGCCGGCCCGCCGGTGAAGATCAGGCCTCTGGGGTTCTTGGCCGCGATAGCCTCCCAGGGGGTGTTGAAGGGGAGCATCTCGCAGTAAACCCTGGCCTCACGCACCCGCCGGGCAATGAGCTGATTATACTGCCCGCCGAAATCCACGACGATGATAAGTTCTTCTTGCAAGTTACTGACCGGTCTCCCCTCATAGAGGCCTGCACCATGCCCGTTAACCGCCACCGATTTCCCGCTCCCCAAACGGCGGGACCAGGCGCCGGCACCGCCACCTGCCCGCCGGGTCACCTGCCTCCGGGAGGGGGTTCTCCACAAATACCAGCTCCCACAGGCTGCGGGTTGGCTCGGGCAGGGTACGCAGACCGTAATAATCCTGCAGAAATATTTCCCGCACTCTTTCCGGGCCGTAATAATCGAACAGCCACAGGACCTGCTCCCAGGTACCGCGGGCCAGCACGGTCTTGATAACCATCCGGCAGTGTTTCTCCAGGTCAATGGTTTCCGGCCGGTAGTTGCGAAAGAGGTCAGCCAAAAAATCTGGGAGGGGCATACCCAGATTACCCCCTTTCCAGCACCCTGGATTCCAGGAACCCTCGCACCTGGGTACGCAAGAACTCCTCTACGGTGCTAGCCGTGACGCTTTTCCCTAGGACTAGCTCCAGGGCCGCATTCCTGTCATCCAGGTCCCTGGTGTACGTCAGTTGCTCGAGAAACAGCCTGGGAGAGAATACCCTTTCCCCGCCGATCACAAACTTACGCGGCGCGGCCTCCAGGATATATTGCAAGGTGACGATTTGCCGCTGCAGCAAAAAGTACAGGTCCACATAATCCCGGAAGGTGGCCCGGCGCCCCAGGCTATAAGCCTTCATCAAGGCAATTTCCCCGGGGGAAGCCAGGGAAAGGCCGGCTAGGTTCCTGGAGATCCTTTCGCCAGGTACCAGCGGCTCTAAAAGGGGGAAGGGATAGGCCATAAAAGTAACCATGGTGCCGCCGATGTTCCAGGTCACCTGGTCAGCCTGGCTCAGTTCAATGGTTACTGCCGGACCAAAAAGCCGCTGTATGGTCCTGATTATGGCAGCAGTGGCAATCCTCTCAGCAGGACGGCCGGCAAAGAAATCTAGATCTAGGGACCGCCGGTGCCTTAGCTGCAGCGCCAGGCCCGTACCTCCGGCCAGATAGAAATCCGGGGCCAGGGGACTGGCCCCAATGGTCCGGCAAAGGCGCCACCCCTTCGCGTCCAGGATCTCCTTCAGGCCGGCCAAGGCTGCCACCCTTTCTTTTACCCTTCCTAATTCCTAGCATAGCATTTTTGCGCATCGTTAGCAAGTGACGTCAGGCTTGCAGCCAGGACAGCCTGGCGTGCTGCTGCCCACGGAGACAGCCGTGCGAGGCATCGTAGTAGGACTGGTGGCGAGCGGCGCAGGGGAAAAGGGACGATTAGAGCCGGAAAGCGCGCGCGTCCGGATTTCAACCAGTTTAGCCCCTTGACTTCTCTCCATCAATGACGGCCAGGTAGGGCAGGTGCCGGTAGTCTTCGGCATAGTCCAGGCCGTACCCCACCACAAAGACATCAGGGATGGCGAAGCCGACGTAGTCCAGCGGCACTTCAACCTCGCGCCGGGCGGGTTTGTCGAGGAAAACACAGGTGCGCAGAGAAGCAGGCCCGCGGGCGGCAAGCAGATTCAGCAGGTAGCGCAGGGTAAGGCCACTATCCACAATATCCTCAACAATAAGAACGTGGTGGCCGGCAATGTGAGTGTCCAGGTCCTTGAGGATGCGTACCACGCCAGTGGAACTGGTAGCGTGGCCGTAGCTGGAAACAGCCATGAAATCCAGGGTCAGCGGCAGCGAAATGGAGCGTACCAGGTCGGCCAGGAAGATGGTGGCCCCCT
This sequence comes from Clostridia bacterium, assembly GCA_004347685.1. Lineage (GTDB taxonomy): Bacteria > Bacillota > DSM-521 > Neomoorellales > SLTJ01 > SLTJ01. The sequence continues at coordinate 28,115 of SLTJ01000033.1, read as the reverse complement.
TGAGGATGCCCACCACGCACAAGGATCGCCCCTGATAGTCAGCCGTTATCTGCCGGCCTAGTTCAGCCACCCGGCCGGAGATAGCCTCGCGGGTATATAGGACCCGCAGTTCTCCCGCATTTGGCAACTCGTTATGTCAACTCCCGCTCCGAAATCCCTGTCGGTCCATAAAGGCCTAGCCCAACTTTCAACTCAAAACCCTGGAGGCCCACGGAACAGAAGACCCCATGATCACACTCCCCTAGCGCCATACCAAATTCAATCTGGTACTGCAGACCAGACTCCACAGACAGAAGCATGCGCAGTCTATGCCGCGACCAGGACAGCCCAACCACGCAATCATTTCCATTTCCAAGCCGCCCGTGTTTCGATCTTCGCCCGATCTGGGGACCGGGTGCCACAATGAATTACCCCCGTTACCAGCCTAAGACCAGTGTAATACCGGAAAGCGGCGGTGTCAATCATGGCCAAGGTTTCAACCCTCACCCGGTCCGGAGACCGGGTGCCACATTCATCCTTACCCATATTCTTCCCCCTCTGTTGTCTATCTGTCTGACTGCCATGACATTGTCAATTTGCACGCCGATCTACAAGCCCATCCCTTAGGCGCTGTCATGCGGGAGATCTGCGACGCTAGCCCACAAGATCGGCCGGGTCATAGACCCCGATCACCAGGCCGCGAAGATTGTCATACCTCCCCCCGCCATTCCCAGAGACTCGGGACAACCTCCCGAAGCAATCATACCCAGGTCATGCCACAGCCCGGCCCAATACCCCAGTTCCGGCTCTCCCAAAGTAGTTCTAGGATAGTTCGCCGCTACTCCTTAACCCGAGTTCGACAGTCCATAGGTAAACAGTAGCCCAAAAGCCTTGGCGCCAAAGGTGTTCGGGACTTGCAGTTTTAGCCGCGTGTTACTAGACTCTCCTTCTTCCCGGACGGGTTAATGGAGAAGATCCGGGGCGGTTCTTTGACATCCAGGGCCTTGAAGATGTGTTGCTGGGCCGGGGTGGTTTCGGTCCTCTGCCAAACCTGGCCGTGCTGGCCGGCGAACTCCCCCAGGTGCATGCGCTCCAGGGTGGCCCGGAGGTTTCTCCAGGTCTGGCCGGTCTTGTTCTCCGCCACGCGGACCAGGAGCAGGGCCAGCCAGCACAGCAGCACGTAGGCGCGGATCTACGGGCTTCGCGACATATTATGGCAACAACATTGTACAAGAGTGATGTTAAGAGACATGGGAGCAAAAGAAAACCAAACTGCACTTTCTGGTCCCGGTAAGTCCGGTTAGGCTTGGGAGCCCAAAACCCGTCACGCTGTGGATTTGCCAGGTCACAGAGAGATTGCGTTTCATTTCAGGTTATAGTATATTAGTACAGGGAGGGAGGCTATTGACTCCGGAAGCGGCCGAATGGTTCAAGCAAGCAGAGTACGACTTCGGGACAGCGCGTGCCATGTACCGGGCCCGCCGTTACATTTACGCGGCCTATATGTGCCACTTGGCCGTGGAGAAAGCTCTGAAGGCCATTTTTGTTGAGAAAACTGGCCAGATCCCTCCCAAGACGCACAACCTCAACTACTTATTTCGCCTGGTGCAGGTGGAGCTGCCGGAGAAACAGAAGGAGTTTCTCGGAGTCTTAAATTTGGCTGGGGTATCCTCGCGTTATCCCGAGGACCTGGAGCAGGCCTTCAAGAACTATCCGCGAAAGGTAGTCAAGGATTACCTCCGGCAAGGCAGGGCTGTGATCCAGTGGCTAAAGAAGATCTGTTGCTAAGAGAGGTTATCGAGGTTATCAGCCGGTACGTCCGGGAAATCGAGGTCCAGGGCATTGAGGTGGAAAAGGTGCTCCTTTTCGGCTCCCGTGCCCGGGGAGACAGCCGCCCGGAAAGCGACATTGACCTGCTGGTTATCTCTCGTGATTTTGCCGCCATGCCCACCTGGCGGAGATGGGAGATCCTGGGCCGAGCCGCCTCCCGAATCATGGCTCCGGTGGAGGCCAGGGGACACTCCCCAGAAGAGATTGATTTGGCCAAGCTGCCCAAGGTCAGCTTTCTCCGGGAGATACTGACCCGACCGGAAACGATGGAAGTAGATTATCATTGATGAGGGCATATCGCCTTCCTCGGCGCGAGAAGACGTCCCTGGATACTCCAGGCGTAATGAGGTACGGACAGGTTTGCCGAACCCGAGCATGACTCCTAACCAAATCAGGCAGGCGGGTATGCAGGCCCTGGCCAAAACCTTGGGGCCGGTGGGGATGGTGCGGTTTATCCAGCAGTTTGATACTGGCAAAGGCGATTATACCAGGGAGAGAGGCCAGTGGCTCGGCGACTTGACCATCGAGCAAATCGTCAAGGAGGCCGGGGAAGCAGGGCGGCCGACATAACCCCTTGACACCCCCAAACATCAATGCTACTGTAAGGCCAGAAAGACCGGCGAAGACGATCTCTGTCGGCAATCCGGAGCATTTCGTCCATGGGTAGTTCGCCGCTACTCCTTAACGTATAAACCACATCTCTATTTTCCCACTTGAGCATGTGCCCGGCAGGCCAGGCCAACCCGGTGGCTCCTATGCGGTATCTGAGGCCATTGCCAACGGGGAAGAACCCTTGTGGGTCATTGACCGGGCGGCCGTCGTAGCCCTGGGGCAAAGGTGGCTGCCCAAGTGCCCCGAGCCCAAGTGCCAGCACTGGGTTGACGCCGAAGTATACCTTGTCGTTTACCAGATCATTACCATGCTGCTGGCAATGGGCTATCTCGTTGACGCCAGTCTGGGCGCCTTTGTGGATTATCACCCGTTAACGGGCGCAGGGGTAACGGTGGCTCACCCCCTGCGGTTGGCCGGGATTGTAGCCGAGCCGGGATTTGTCCCGGATTGGTTTGAACTTGGGCCCACCTGCCGCAGCGGCCGGCCCGTTGCCTGGATCCACCGCGGCAGCGGGGACCTGCTGTTGCGGCACCAGAAGCGGTCTGTTTCCTACAATAAATGGTGCGGCGGCAGTGTGGAAAAGGGGCTGGAGTTTCTCTGCCGGCAAATTGATACTTAGCCCAACAAAGGTATATTAATATGCCGAATCCATCCAAATCATGCAGAAGGTAACAATTTCCCGCAAAGGGTTAGCGCTCCTTTTGCTGACCATCCTGAGGATGGCCAGATGTACCTATGATAAGCCCAAGTTGTGTGAGTAAGGGGGAATAGCAGTGGCCAGACGCCGCCAACGGCCGGCGCAGGTAACGGTAGTGCCCAGAGCAGAAGCCTATCGGCATCCGGAGGCCGAGAGCCTTTTGCGTCCTGACGTGGGCACCCAGGCCCAGTTCAAGAAGAGAAAGCCGCCTGTTACGTATCGTTACGATTCCTCGCTCTCGCCAGCCCTGGATTGGGATGGCCAAAACTATGCCCGGGAGTTAGGCGAATGGCTGTTGGCGATGATTGAAGAAGCTAGCCAGCTTGACCCGCCTCATATCTTCCCTCAGCCCAGGGAGTTTAACGGCGGCCAACACAAGGTCTATGGCCTCCAGGATGCCGTACAGCTCCTGAAGGAGATAAGTAAGCCCTTTCTCAACTGGGCCGGGAAGGCCGAGCGCCTGTCCTTCGAAGTGCCCACGCTGCCGTTGTTCGTCCATGAGCGCCTATCAACCAAAGCTATTATCGAGACCCTGCAGGGGCATCGGAAAAGGGGCCCCCAGCAGGTGACCCTGTTTGACCTTTTTGGCGATCCCCAGTGTTCGGTCACCGACCAGATCCTTAAGGCGTACGAGCACCGGGACAAGTGGGTCAACCGGATGATACTTGGTGATTCACTGGTGGTAATGAACTCGCTGTTGCACTATGAGGGCCTGGGAGGGCAAGTCCAGATGATCTACATGGACCCGCCCTACGGGGTAAAGTTTGGCTCCAACTTCCAGCCCTTTGTCCGCAAGCGTGACGTAAAGCACAACGAGGACGAGGACATGACCCGCGAGCCGGACCAAAAGACCGGTGGGATGGAAGGCAATCTTCTTCCGCCTACGGTTGACTACTTGTTGTGGTATGCAAAAGACATGGACTGTATCAAGTACCGACAACTCTACACCGATCGGAAGCCCGGGGATACTTCATTGGATCGATATGATATGTTGTTACTCCCGAATGGTCAAACAAGGCGCTTATCTCGGGAGGAGCTTGAGACCGGTATCATACCTGATGGTGCACGAAGATACCAGTTGGCACCTTTATACTCTGAGGGAGCAGCAAGAGAACCGGTGGAGTTTTGGTTCCAGGGCAAGAAGTACGTACCACGTCCTGATACGCATTGGAAGACAACCTTGGAAGGCCTCCACAGGCTCGCAGAAAACGATCGCATAGAGGTTATGGGGTCTGTAATTAGGTACCGACGTTTCCTCGAAGACTTCCCAGTGATACCTATCACGGATAGGTGGGAATCTACACAAACAGGGACACAACGCGCCTACGCGGTTCAAACATCGCCGACCGTCATAGAGCGTTGCATCCTAATGACTACCGACCCCGGCGACCTTGTTCTCGACCCCACTTGCGGCAGCGGCACCACCGCCTACGTAGCCGAGCAGTGGGGCCGGCGGTGGATTACCGTCGACGTGAGCCGCGTCCCTCTGGCCCTGGCCCGGCAGCGGGTGCTTACAGCAACGTTCCCTTACTACCAGCTCAAAGACGAATCCCGCGGCCCGGCCGGTGGGTTTGTATACGTACGGAGGCAGAACTGTAAGGGCGAGGAAATCGGCGGCATCGTACCGCACATTACCCTGGAGAGCATCGCCAATAACGAGCCGCCCAAGGAAGAAATCCTGGTGGACCGGCCTGAAGTAGTCCCCAACGTCACCCGCGTCACCGGGCCTTTTTGCGTGGAGGCCACCATACCCACCCCGGTAGACTGGGAAGATGTTGACGAAGCCCAGGCCCTGGCTGAGGAACCCGAGGGCTACGGCTCGTTTATGGGACGGATGCTGGAAGTTCTCCGCAAGTCCCCGGTATTGCACTTGGGGGGCGGCAAAACGGTGACCCTGAAGAACGTCCGCCCGCCAGCCAAGACCCTGGCTCTGTCGGCCGAAGCAGTAGTAGCTAACGGCGACGAGAAGCCGGTGGCCATAGTCTTCGGGCCGGAGAACGGCGCCGTAAGCGAGAGGCTGGTCTATGAAGCCGCCCGCGAGGCCTATGCCAAGGGTTATAGCCATCTCTATGTCATTGGGTTTGCCATTCAGCCCAACGCCCGCGTGCTCGTAGAAAACCCTGAGGCCACGGTGGGCGTCCCTGCCACTTATGTCCAGGCCACGCCGGATCTCCTGATGGGCGATCTGCTCAAGAATATGCGCAGCAGCCAGATCTTCAGCGTCTGCGGCCTGCCGGAGGTCAAACTCAAAAAGGTGCAGGGTAAGTCGGTGAAGCAACCGGCCAGGTACCAGGTAGAGTTGGTGGGGCTGGACGTGTTTGATCCGGTAACAATGCAAACCGACCATCGCAAAGGCAATGACGTCCCGGCCTGGTTCCTGGACAGCGACTACAACGGGCTATGCTTTCACGTGGGCCAGGCCTTCTTCCCCCGCACCAGCGCCTGGGACAACCTTAAACGGGCCCTTAGAGGGATCTATGAGGATAGCGTGTGGGATCACCTGGCCGGCACCGTCAGCGCGCCCTTCGAGGCGGGCGAGCACGGCCAGGTGGCGGTAAAGGTCATTGACGACCACGGTAACGAGCTCCTGGTAGTCAATCGCCTCGAGGAGGCCGAGGAATGAGCAGCTACGAGGTTCCCGATCCCATTCTTAGCTCCCCCTACGAGGAGCCAGCGGCCTACTGGTATCTGGAGGAAGGGAAGGAGCCGGGGCTCCGACCTGGACGCCGGCCGGCAGGCTACTTCTACCGTGATCCGAAGGCCCCCATGAGTGACAATGAGCACGAGACCCGTGGCCGCTGGACCGACCTGGAGCTGGTCAACCTGATCCGGCAGCGGCTCAGGGAATGGCGGGCGCAGGGCTGGCCAGTAGTCACCAGGACCACCCTGGAACTGTTGACCTACTGGCGGCGGGAGGGACGCCAGCACCGGCTGTTCTACGCGCAGATAGAGGCGGCAGAGACGGTGATCTTCCTAATTGAGGGCCGGGCCGACTTCCTCCAGGGGATCGAGGTTCCCCTGGACGAACCAAGCGATGAGCGCAAAGCCGAAGGGTACCGGGCCTTCCGGCGTTACGCCTGCAAGATGGCCACGGGCACGGGGAAGACCACGGTGATGGCCATGCTGGCCGCCTGGAGCATCTTGAACAAGGTCAACGACCGGAGTGACGCCCGGTTTTCCGACGTGGTGCTGGTAGTCTGCCCCAACGTCACCATCCGCAACCGCCTGCAGGAACTGGACCCTACGCGCGGGGAAGCCAGCCTTTACCGCACCCGTGACCTGGTACCCCGGCACCTGATGTCCGACCTGACCAGGGGGCGGGTGCTGGTGACCAACTGGCACGTCTTTGAGCCCCAGGCGGTGCAGACCGGCGGTGAAAGCGCCAGAGTAGTCAAGGCCGGCGTGCCGGTGAGAACCAGAGAGACCGTCACCATTGGAGCCAGAACCGCCACCGCTCGCGGTAAGCGCTACCTGACCCTCGAGGACTTGAACCGCCAGGTGGCGGCCGGGCTCCTCACCGTGATCGGCGAAGAACGGGACGGCCGCGGAAACCTAAGGCGCGTCCGGGTGGAGTCCGTCAAGTACGTAGAAAGCGACACCGCCTGGATTAACCGTGTACTGGGCCGGGAGGTCGGCGGCAAGCAAAACATCCTCGTCTTCAACGACGAGGCCCACCACGCCTACCGCATCCGCCGGCCGGAGCCGGAGGAGGGCGAAGAGGATCTTTTCGGAGAGGAAGAGGAAAGCGAGGAGTTCTTTAAGGAGGCCACCGTCTGGATAGACGGGCTAGACCGCATCCACAAACTCCGCGGCCTCAACTTTTGCGTTGACTTTTCCGCCACGCCCTACTTCCTCGGCCGGGTGGGCCAGGAGAGTAACCGCATTTTCCCTTGGGTAGCAAGCGACTTCGGGCTCACCGACGCCATCGAGTCCGGGCTGGTGAAAATACCCCAGCTTGCGGTACGCGATACCACGGGCGCCGAGATCCCGGGTTATTTCAACATCTGGCGCTGGATACTGCCCAAGCTCACGCCGGCAGGGAGCGCGGCGGGCGGAAGGCGAACCCTAAACCAGAGGCCATCTTAAAGTGGGCGAACACTCCCATTGTCATGCTGGCCGGGTTGTGGGAGGAATTGCGGCGCGAATGGGAGGAAGTCCGTGACGACCCCCGGCCACCGGTATTTATCATCGTATGCAGGAATACCAGGCTGGCTAAGGTGGTCTACGAGTGGCTGGCTGAAGACAAGCCGCCGGCAGGTATTCCTCCGGCCAGCATCAAGGGCTTCCGCAACAGCGACGACCGCTTAAACACCATCCGGGTGGATTCCAAGGTGGTTCACGAGACTGATACGGAGCAGGCCAAGAGCGACGAGGCAAGGTGGATGCGCTTTACCCTGGACACGGTGGGCAAGACCGAGTGGCCGAAGGATCTCCAGGGCCGGCCTATCTACCCCGAGGGCTTTGAGGAGTTGGCCAAAAAACTTAAGCGTCCCTTGCACCCCCCGGGCCGGGACGTACGCTGCATTGTCAGCGTAGGTATGCTTACCGAGGGCTGGGACTGCAACACGGTAACCTACATCGCCACGTAAACTACGTAGTGGCGGATACCAAACAGTGGGAGCAGTCGGCTGCCTACTTCATTGACACCTGTGAACTGGTGGACGCCTTTGTGAAAAACGCCGGGCTAGGCTTTGCCATTCCCTACCTTCACAACGGCCAGGTGCACGATTACGTGCCGGACTTCATCATTCGCCTAAAAGGTAACGCCGGTTACCTGATCCTGGAGACTAAGGGCTACGAAGAGCTGACCGAAGTCAAAGCCCAGGCCGCCAGGCGGTGGGTGGCGGCGGTCAATGCCGTCGGGAGCTATGGGAGGTGGCATTATGTCATTGCCAGGAGACCTGCGGAAATTCCCAAGATAATTAACGAGGTGGCTAAGGCGTTAGGTATTGACGCCCAGGACCTTTCAACAGACTTAGACTTACATCGTATACCCTAATAGGGGCAAGCAGGGCCGCTGATGTTCCCCAAGTCACCGATGAGTTGTTCAAGTTTGCGCGGCAGGAGTTTAAACCCGTGAAAAAGATAACGGTGCCCGTGTTTGACTTTATCAGGAGGGCAAGGGCGCAATAGGATCAACTCTGCTCTATCTGGTCAGGAAACCAGATCAGGGTAAGGATACGGGATAGAAGGTAAGAAAAATGGAGGATAGCCGCCACGCTAGCGGCTATCCCCCTTGATTCTGCTGTACATACGGGGTTGGCGGCTTAGCTGCCCTCACTTGATTGATTCAGCGATCCGGAGCATCTCGTCTAAGGATAGTTCGCCGCTACTCCTTAACGTATGAACCACATCTCCATCTTGCCACTTGAGCATGTGCCCGGCTTTTAACGTGGGTTCCCCCCCTGCAGGGAGCTTAGCTACCGGAAATTCCGACCAATACGCCGTTTTATTCCCTACCTTGACTTCTTTTACGGCGTCGCCGCCCTGGAGGAATCTCTGGTCGTTAGTCAGCATCAGGTCTAAGTCAGGGTGTTGTTGCCCCGCGCTCCGGTAAAGAACATGCACAAAGCCATTACCGTTGTCCCACTTGTCGGCGCTGATGCCAACCTGCTCGTAGCCGTCCGGCAAGTAAGCGGGCAGCGAGACGGGAAATCCAGCGGCGGCTTCGGCTTCCATGGGTGTCATGCTATTGTGCAAGGGTTTGGCTGCTTTCACCTGCTTTTTCTCTACCGCTGGCATTTTTACTGGCGTTGGCGCGACTTCTTCTTTGACAACCGCATATCCCCCGTCTGTCCTTATGATTTTATAGGCGACAATGGCCTGGATCTTTTCTGTAGCCCAGGCCCGGGCTTGAGGCGAAACACCGAAGGTTAAGCCGCCTGCGAGAAGTACGCCACAAACGGCTCCGGCCACGGCCTTTTTCCAGGCTGGCTGCCAGGGGAACAGGTGGTCACCCAGCCTCTTGCCCAACATGATTATTCCGCGCTCCTGTCTTGTGGCTGTAATTCCAGCTTTAACCCGCTCCCACAGGTCTGGCGCGGGTTCGATTTCTGCGGCCTGGCTGGCTAAAGCCGCGCGCAGCCATTGTTCAAGGGGCTCAAATGGCTCAAATCGCTCAAATCGCATTTGCCTCCCACTCCTTTCTCGGTTGTTGAACCCCATCTTGTTGGCCAAGGTATTCTCTCTCCTCCTGGGAAGAAGGCTCCAGGCCATTTTGCTGGAGTTCACGGGCCAACTGTTTCCTGGCGTTGTGCAAGCGTGATTTGATTGTGCCTTCCCGGCACCCAAGCACCTGCGCTATTTCCTTGATCGAGAGTTCGTTGAAATAGTAGAGGACAATGGTGGTGCGCAAGGGGGCGTTCAGCCGGCCGATAGCTTCCTGTACCGCACTTTGCTTCAGTTTGGCTTCCACGGCTGCCGCAAGGTCAGGGTCATCAACCAGAAGTTTCTGATCGCTGTCAGCGAGGGCTTCGAGCGAAACCTGGCCCTTTTCCTTGGCCGTATGCCGCCAACTTAACCGAGACAGTATCCGGTAAAACCAGGGCTGGAACATTTCGGGGTTGCGCAACTGTTTGATTTCCCGGTAGCACTGGATAAAGGCCTCTTGAGCGATGTCTTCAGCCATATCCCGGCGGCCGGTTATTAGATAGGCTGTACGAATTGCTTTGGCGCCGTAACGCTCCACCAAAATGCCAAAGGCATCCACGTCGCCCTGTTGGCAGCGCTTGATCAGGTCATCCACATCTGCCCCTCCTTTGGTTTGGGGAGCTCCCTCTATTTATATAAAAGAGACGGTGGCGCCGCGAAAGGTTCACTTTCGGCGGGAAGTTTTGGTGACCGGGTGCCATTCCATTGGTTGACACACCCTTCGATTGACACCCATTTCTGGAAGGACTAGAATTAAACCAGGGGTAATTAACGATCTTCCTCGGCACGTTCTTCTTCGGTATCGGCACCTTGTTGGGCCTGATCTGGGCGTAGAGGTCCTGCCTTCCCGGCGCATTGAGCGCGAGTACGGCCCGCCGCCCCCGCCGGGCGCGGTGGTGTGAACGGGGGCGGCAGAATGGGCGAGTACCTGGTGAGGATCAGCCTGAGCGAGCTGCGCTACCTCACCGCCACTTGCCCGGCCTGCGGCGCCCAGGTCACCTTTGACCTGGCGCGGGCCAATAACGCTGTACACTGGTGGAGGCGGCCAGAAGGCCAATACGTCCGGAAAACAGCTCTCGAAATACTTCCGCTTCCGCCAGCTTGAACAGTGCTTCCAAAAGTGCAAGAGTTACTTGGGTATGGGTAAGCGGCGGCTGTCCCTTGCCGGCGCTCCGTGAAAAGGACGGATGATTGAGAGAGATGTTGACCGGCGAGAAGTCGAGGTGGCCATCTTAAACGGTGAGAAGCAACGTAGTGCGTTTTGACAGACTAGTCAGGGGGCCACAATGAATGGTGGCAAAGATCGGGCAAGAGTCCCCATTGCCTCCTTCCCTCGAAACAATCACTCAGGCCGTTCGCCAGGAGTGCTCCTTGCGCCGGGAAATCGCGGTGGCCTATCTCATGGGCTCCTACGCCGCCGGCACCGCAACGGCCCTAAGCGACGTAGACGTAGGTATCGGCGTCTACCCCCACCTTTGTCGTGGCCCCTGCGACGCCTCAAGCCTGGCCGCCGATTTGGAATACGTCCTGGCCGAAGCGCTCTTTCCCGACCTGGAAAGCGACCCGTGGAGTGAGTGGATCTTCGACCCGGTAGAGGTGGTGGTCCTGAATCGCCGCAGCGTCCTGCCGGCCCTGCCCTGGCTTCTCGGGCCCGCCTTTCCGGTGTACGCACCGGACGAGAGCTTTCGCCGGGCCCTGGAAGATCTGGCCTTTTCCCGAGGCCGCCCCACGGCGGCTGAGGCCCGGCGCGCCGCCTGGCGCCTGAAGGCCTCCCGCGTCGTGCGGGCCGCCCAGAGGAAGGCGTTCGTGCCCTACGAATCCCTGCTGCGCACCTGCTTGAATCTGGCCCACCCCGCCGTAGTGGAGCTCAACTTGCCGCTACCGGCCCGCCGCGAGGACCTGCCGGGGGCCCTGGCCGCGGCTGGCGTAGTCTCTCCCAGGACCGCCGCCTTTATCCAGGAGGCGACGGCCCTCCTGTCGAGGGAGAGCGGCCGCCTTGAGTTTTTCGCCTATTTACAGCGCCACCTCGGGTTGCTCGCGGAATTCGCTCTTGACGTGGAGATGGCCCTGGAAAGCAAGGCGGGCTCGGCGGGTGACCGGTAAACGCCGCGGGCCCGTTCGTGGAATTCGTCCCCAGGGACAGCAAGGGCGATGACATAAGAAGAGTCCGGGAAATACCTAGTCGCTGGCACCGGTGTTTTCCCCGTAAAGGTATTCCTCAAAGCGCCGTGACCAGTCCCGTGGGCCGTCCAGGTTAAGGGAACGAGCGGTTTCCAGGAAGGACTTCCTCGTTACTCCCTTTTCCTCCTTCCTTTGACCTTTCGCTGTGGCCTTCGCTAGCTCCTCCGGTTCTCCTCCGCTTCTGCTCCACTTATCCATAGTACAAGTAGTCCTGACCAATAGCCGCTGCTAATTACAGCGTAAAGAAAATCCTTTGGTCAGGACTACGGGCCAACGCACGGTAGCCGCGCGGTGGAGCCCGGCTATGGGGATATCAGCCAGGGGTTGCTAAGGGTTGTACTTGGTCCGGCCGTTGTCATATTGATGGATATACCGCCAAAGTTCATCTCCCGGCTGTCTGTTTTGGCATCCCCTCACCGGTACCTGCACTGGTGGGGAAATAGTTTAGGGATAAAAAACCCTGAGCTGCCTTGGGGCTGTAGCCTTACATATGTCAAGAGCCTTTGCAAGCGCAGGCGCCTGTACGGGCTCCAGCCCGACTTCTGCCACCACGGCTGGCGGAAGCGGAAGTCTTTCGAGGGCACGCGGCTCCACCTTAATCGCCCCTTCCCCGTAGGACTTGCTAACCAGTGATAGATTGCTCGTTGTCACAGGGTGCCGCAGGACCTCCCATAACTTATCGGTAAAAATCGCTTCTCCTCGATTTGGGTATACGCAAAGGAAACCAGTTAACGGGACAACGTTGGCCAGGTTACGAATGAACCTGGCGTTACGGCGACCAAGATACGCAAACAAGATAGGTGGAACGGGACGCCGTTCCATTTTATACCATGGACGCCTGGTGGCAATAAGCGGTCTCTGGTTAAATCCCATTTTTTCGCCGTGTTTCAAGTAACTGCGTACAGCTTCGGGAAAGCTATCCATAGCTCTACCGTCCGGCGAGAAAAGCAGGGTCGGACGGCCTATTTCTTCCAGCCTTCTTAGGGTTTCAGGGGTGATCTCGTGCCCGGGTACGTCCCGGGTACGTCCAACCGCCGGAACCAGGAACTCGTCCGGTATTCCGAGGTCGGTAGCCTGCTGCCGGGTGAGGAAGAAGAATTCGTTGGCGCCGGTGGCGACACCCCGAAGGACCCTGGCGAAATCTCCCAGAACCGGTCCGCCAGCCTGTTTCTCAGCCGGTGGTCTGGATAAACCGGTCGCCAGCCCTTCGGTTAACCGGCGTTCGTAAACCGTAAGGGCGCTGTTTGTCGTTACCTTATTTCCGGACATAATCCACTTTTTCAGTTCCATGGTGTTCGCGTCATTGCATTTCACCCACAAAAAATGGTCCTGCGGCTCTGCGTTTGTTATCATGAAAATGAGGGGATTAGTGTCTACCCCTGGGAATGGAGTGGCTTCTGGAGCGAAGGTAACAACTACTTCCAGCCGAAACCTCCCGGTAATCCAGTTCCACAAGTGAGGAGCAAAAACCCCTTCGCATGTATCGGCAGGCATGATAAAAGCCAGCCTGCCACCCCTGTCCAACAATTGCAAAGCTCGAAGCAGGAAATAGACGTGAATCCCGGCTCGCCCGTCAAGGGCCATCCCAACAATACTGGTACCGATTGCTTTTAGTTTCTCCTTAACCAGGGTTGGCACCCGGTGATGCCGGATATAGGGGGGATTTGCCACAATAGCCTTAAACAGACCTCTGGGGGGGTCCAAAACAAAATCAGCTATTTGAACGTGACTTAGGTCCCCTTCTGATAAACCACTTTGTCGCGCTTGACGAAGGGCATCTGGGTCAACCTCGGTACCAAGTAACTTAATACCTTTGCCGGTCTCTCGCGCCAAAACCTTGGCAGCCAGGAAAAAGGCGCCGCCACCTACAGCCGGATCAAAAATGTGGTCTGCCCCGCCGGCAAGGGCATACGCTACCATAGCCTCGGCTACCCATTCAGGTGTCCAGAACTGGCCTTTTTCCCTGAGGGCCTCCCTCTCTGGGCCAGCGCTGGGAAGTTTCCGGTTACACTGTCTCATGGTGATGCCCCCAGGTACTCCCGGCCGCCTGATCCAGAACCTGAATAGCCTCCGGGCGGAGTTCTAATTTTCCTCCTTCAAATCTGACGTACGGCAGTATATGCCCGTTCCTGTCGGTTATGTAATCGGCAACGAGTTGGGGTTCCTCGAGAAGGGTGCCCAAAGGATAAGCATAGTGGTAGTAAATCTTGTATATGATCTTCTTGGTAATAGCACCCCCTGGTGCTTGAAATGTTTGCCGCGTGGGTTCAACCAACCCGGCCTGAATCAGGTCTTCTGCCTTGTCCAAGGAAAGCCCAAACGCCATATCGTAAAATGCGTGCCAGATGTGGACCTTTACTCCTCTGTCTTCCTGCCACTCGAGCAAGGGTACCCTGTCCTCCTCCTTAAGGATAACGGTAGGGAGAACCGCTGATTTCTTCAAACCGGGTTTACCTCCTAACCTTCTTTGCGGCCTTAACGCGGCCCCGAAATCCGGCATTAGCGCTGCCCGCCACAAGCTGTTTTCGCATTCTACCGCCAGAATGGCCAGTGAAAGTAGCTCTTTCATGTCTGCGTTGTCTTCGGGCGTAAAGGGCAGCTCTAGCAGACCCCCGAGTTTTCTGATGGCCTTTTTCACATCAACATCGTCTGCCTTCCGAAAAACGAGTAAGTCTGGGCGTTTCATGCCGCCCAGACCTGCTTGCTCCAGTCGCTCAAAGTAAAGCTCAAATGCATGTATGTCATCGTCAGGGGCAGTCCCGCTGGGCCCATATGGGAGCGCGAAGTACTTACCTGTCTCGTTAACTGCATGAATAAGCCGTTCTTCACTCCATACACCCTGAGACCATCTCATTAGGAAATCGCTCCCGCGCAGGCGGCGGGGGTTAAGAAAGAAATCGGCCCAGGGAATGGGGGGACAACCCTTTAGCTCCACCTCTATATCTTCCAACGGGACGCTGAGAACTATTTCAAAGAGCGATATTTGCCTTATCCTCTTATCCTGGTCTCGGCCACGTTTCTCGTATCTCACTGCGGCCCCCTTCTGTTCACGCTCGCCTGTTTTTGTTCTCGTCGCAAGGGTTGTAAGTCTTGGTTTCACAAGATACGGGTAAATTCGGCGGGAGCGGTGGGAAATCCTTCCGCACTTATAACAAAAATGTACTGGGGCCTGCTTTCCGGCCGGCCGGCGCCCAGCGGCAGCGTAGGTGGGAAGATCTTTTCACCGACCACCCCTCTTGTTTCAATCCCCTTTCATCGGGGCATAGGGTATAGCTTCATTGACCTGGCAGCCCTGGCCTACTTTACCGAGGAGCGCCGGGCTGAGGAAATAAATAATGAGGAGTAACTACTCAGGCCACCGCCTATCACAGCCTTTGAGCGCGGCCTCGCCGTCACTTTCGCGAAAGCTGATAACCCGCTGGTGCCTTCAGTCGTTCGCCGCCTGACCCCCGACCGGCCTGGAGGCTGAGTAGTTACAATGAGGAAATAAATAAAAAGGAGCCTTCTGGAGGCTCTGGTTGAGGCAATAAGTTGAGGCAATAAAAAAGAGGACTCCCACGAGCCGTTTAGTCCCGGTCCACGAAGCGGTCAAACAGCCAAAGCGCGGCCAGAGCAGGGGCCCAGCTCCTCTCCCCCTCCTCCCACCAGCCCAAAAGCGGCCCCAGAAAAACAACGGCAAACACCACCGTGCCCGCAATTGCCACCGGCCAGAACGGCAGGTGGAAAAGGCCGCTGGCCAAGAATCCGGCCACGCAGCCCGCGACGAAGGCCACGGCCAGCAGCAGGGCCAGCCCAGCCAGCAAGGGCAGGAGCAACAAGATCGCCAGCAAAACGCGCAGAACCGGCACGCCACCACCTCCTCAGGGCCATTGCACGCCAGGCGGCGCCAGGTAAACCGGGAGCGGCAGGAATACCAGCATGACTATGGCTTTGGCGGTAACCGCTATCCAGTATCCTTACCCTGATCTGGTCTCCTGAGCAGAGGATCAGGGCTTGTTCACTGTTCCGCTCGTCAAGACCGCACCGCAAACCGGGGATAACCCGGGTGGCAGGAGACTTGATGAGGTCAGGCAATAATGCTATGCTAGGGGAGAAACTGGAAGGGTGGTCGGGTTTGGCCGGCTTGAGGGAGATCCTGTCGCCCTTTAGTGTTGGGAGTTGGTACTGGGCATTGTCAGGCAGAGAACATTTGCGGGTGATTTATACTAAAGACGAGATTACCTCCCGAGTACACGAACTCGGCCGGCAGATAACGGCTGACTACCAGGGGCAATCCTTGTGCGTGGTTGGCATCCTCAAGGGGGCCATCATCTTCCTGGCCGACCTGGTGCGCTCCATCTCCCTGCCGCTGACCCTGGATTTCATGGCCGTCTCCAGTTACGGCCACGCCACCACCTCCTCCGGCGTGGTGCGCATCCTCAAGGACCTGGATACCCATATTGCCGGCCGGCACGTCCTCATTGTCGAAGATATCATAGATTCCGGCCTGACCCTGCGCTACCTGCTGAACCTTCTGGCCGCGAACTCGGCGATGCATCAGGCCGTCCAAGGGTGCCAGGTTCTTTTCCCGGTGCCCCAGGCGGACGAGATGGTTAGTCCGCGCCAGGAGAACGGGAGCCTTGCTTGGCTCGATGAGGAGGTTGAGCGAGCCGGGGCCAGGCGCCCGAACCCAATAGAAGGTGGGGATACCTCAGCCTGACACCCACCCGGCAGTTAACCATCTTCTTCCTCCGCGCCCGGACGATTGCTCCCTTCCTCTACCCGCACGTAGCTCCCCTCCGGCAGCTCGGCGGCGGCCAGCCAGGCTTCAAAGAGGCGACGGAGTTCGGAGACGGAGAGGGTGCGGCCGGCTACTTCGCGGTAAAGCTGGCCCAGATTGCGGGAGACAATGAGGGCTTTGCCCACCAGGGCTTCCCGGATGGCCCGGGCCACCTCCGGGGTGACCAGGGCGGCGATTTCCGCGGCCGGCGGGTCGGCAGCCGGCAGGGCCAGGAGTTTCTCAATGGCCGCGGCCACTTCACCCCGGCCCACCTGGGCCGCCTGGGAGGCGTAAGCGGCGAGCTTCCCCCGCAGGGGCTCGGCCTGCAACCCAGCCAGATGCTGGCCCAGACCGCGACGGGCTATTGCCCGCAGCTCCTGGAGGGAAATTACCTCGGTCTTTTCGCCCAGGGAGAAGCCACACCGGCAGGCCGGCTCCGCCTCCAGGTCAGGCTCGTGGCTGCAGTAATGCGCGAGGGCCTCACGCCATAGCCGTTCCACCTTCACCCACGGGTCAGCGACATGGACGACCTCTATCCTGGCTAAGGCCGCCAGGGCCTGGGCCACCGGCTCCTGGGGGAAATCCAGGTAGGGGCCGAAAAGCCTCTGGCCCCGTTGTCCCTGGTGCTCCCTGGTATAGGTGACCGTATACTCCCTGAGAAAGGCGGCAAAGGCCTCCCGCACCTGCTGCCACCCGGCCGGGTCGAAGAAAAGGGAAAGGCCGGATACAGCTTCTACCAGATCCCGCCGCCGGCGCCGCAGTTGCTCGTAGGCAACCTCTTCAGGAATTACCAGACGTGGGTCATGGAGATACCGGCGCACAGAGAGCAGGCCCTCCAGGTGCTGACGGCAAAAATCGGCCAGGGTCTCCAGCCGGTCGCGATATTGCTCCCAGTAGGGGCTGGCCTCATAGGCGCGGAGGAACTGCACCAGGCCTTCCTGGGAAGACTTCTCATCCTTGATGGCCTGCAACAGAGGCTCTAGCTTGCCGGCCTCGGCCAGGAGGTGCTCCTTTTCCTCGTCCGGGAGCTTCCCGGCCAGGGACGCCTCGGCCACGGCCAGGTCCCGGAGCATTTCTTCTTTAAACTGGACCACGTGCTGCCATATGCCTTGCTGGGAGCTGAAGGTGACCGGCCCGCGCCTCAGGTTGGCGGGCAGCCAGGGGATTTGGAGGAGGAGTTGGTGGTATTCCGGTGGGAGCAATTCCCCCGGCCGCACGGCCTCCACCCGGGCAAAGTTGTGCACGCTGAGCTGGGACGGCGGGATCGCCCGGCCGGCCACCAGGGTCACAGCCCCGCTGGCGGCCAGGGTGAGCAACAGGAGCCGGAAGGCGTCGCCGGAAAGGCCGTAGGGCCCCTTGCGCAGCTTCCGGTAAAGGCCGGCCATGTCGGCGTTGCCGGTTCCCACCTCCCCCAGCACGGCGGCCACCAGACGGTTCCGGCGCGGGTCAATATTCACTTGATAGCCGCCGGCTGTCTGCCGGGCCAGGCCCAGGGGGAGAAGCCAGCCTTCGATCACCTGCCGCAGGTCATTGTCCAGGCGGCTGGAGGCCTGGCCAGGGAGAAGAAATTCCTCCAGGGCCCGCTGCTGCAGCCCGGCAGGCACCACATCCACCCGAGGCCGGATCTCGTGGTGCTGTGGGTAGCGCTCGTTCAAAACCTTCTCGGCCAGGCGGCCCAACAGGTGCTCCAGGGAAGGCAGACCGAGCTGCTGCGGCTCCAGGATCACTTCGCCCCGGCCGTTGACTATCCGGCCGCCAAAGTACGCGCGGCTGAAGATCTGCTCCACCCTGAGTTTCCTAGCGGTTAGCTCAGCCTCCACCGCGGCCAGCACCTTCTCCCCCCTGGCGCTCATGTCCCCGGTATACTGCTCCCGCACCAGCAGGTAACCCAGGGTTTCCCGGATAAAGTCCATTTCCGGCAAGGGCTGTGGCCGCCAAAAAAGGCAGAAGCCGTCCGCCATTTTCCGGGAAAGGAGGCCGGGCAGCCAGTCGGGCAGGCCGGCTCCCAGGGGATAATCCAGAAACAGGGCCATGTCTGTTTCCCCGGCAAGGGCCTCCTGCACCATGGCCTCCACTTCCTCCCGGGTTATCTCCACCAGGGAGGTAAAGGTAACCGCCACCTGGCGGAGGGTGTTTTGCCAGCTCACCTGGGCGCGGTAGGCGGGCTGGGCCGCCAGGCGCTGCAGGGGCAAATACGGGCGGTCCAGCCAGGGGAGGAAGGCTCGCACCAAACGCTTATCCTCGGGGAAAAGGGTGCTCACCTGGTAGTCCACTTCCCGCCGCACCTGGTCGCCCACGTCCGCTTCCAGGTCAATGACATAAACATCCTTATCCGCCTGGCTGACGTATCGCCCCTTCTGGGCCATTTCGGACAATAATTGCCCCACGTATTCATAGTTGGCGGCCGTATCGAGCTGGCTGAAGGTATAGAGGAGGTAGTGGGTGAGCTGCGGCACGGTGACCCTGAAGGGTACCGGCACCGCTGTGGCCAGAATGAGAATCTTCAGCAGGCGCAGGGCCAGTTGCTGCTCCTCGGGGTCGGGGAAAAGGCTGCCGATCTCCCGCTCATAATAGGCAAAGACGCGCTCGGACAGAGCGCTGGTAGCCGCAGTCTCCCGCAATCGGTCGCGGAAATGATCGAAGATCAGGTCCGGGGCCAGGAGTGTATCCCACGGAGCACCCAGGAGGCCAGGAATGCCCCGGGTCGGGTCGCCGCGGAGGCGGTGGTGGATGAAATCCACTACCCCCCGGTGCTGGGAGAAAAGGGGCCGGAGTTGCTCCAGGAAAAAAACCGTGGCTGGATGCACCGGGTATAGGGAGATAAACTCATCCTCGGCAAAATCCAGTTTGCCCAGGGAGGCATGTAACTCCCGGTATAACCGGCTGATATGCTGCGCGGCCCCCTCCTTCTTGCGGATCAGCCGCCGGGAGATGAGTTCCCGAATATGGCCGCCGGCCAGGTGGAGCCGGGCCGGGTAGCGGTCCTTGATTTTATTAAATACCTGGGGCGGGATCTCGCCGGTGTTTTCAATGTTCTCCTGCAGGGTGGCCACGATCCAGGCCGGCAGGTTTTCCGCCTGCTCGCCCAAGAACTGCAGGAACCGCACGTCCTCGTTGAAGCTGCGGCCGTCAGGTTTGGAACGCAGGAACTCGGATAGCTCGTCAATGAGGATCACTAACCCGGCCTGGCCGCTGGCGGCCAGGGCCTTTTTGATCTCGCCGGCGGCTTTCTGCCGCTCGTAGGGAAGGCGCCAGGGCAGGTCCACCTGCTCAAGGAAGGCCGCCAGGTCTGCCTCATGCCCTTCCCCCAGCAAGTCCCCGGCCCGGGCCAGGCCGCGCTCGGCCAGGAAGGCGCTCACTTCCTCCGGATAGGCCTCCAAGGCGGCCTGCAAGACCCGGGGCCGCAAGGAGCCGCGCCGGCGGCTGAGGGTTATGCCGCAGGCCTGCGCAATGGCCCCGAGGACGATGTTTTCCAGATCCTCGCGGCCGGGATGCTCCACTAAGGAAATATTCACCACCGCGTATTTGCCAGGGGCGATACCGCCGGCCAGAGATTGCAGCCTGTCCCCACCTTCCTTGGCCAGCAGTTCTTCCCACACCCGGGGATTGGCAAGGGCGAGACTGAGAATGCTGAGGAGGTGGGATTTGCCAGAGCCATAATTGCCCTGGACGAAGAAGCCCTTTCCGCGGCCTCCGGCCACCGCGGCCAGGATGCTGCTCAGGGCCGCTTCAACCTCGGCGGTGAGGATAAAGCTGGTAATCAGCTCCTGCCGCCGTTCCGGGTGGGCGATATCACCGATCTGGATCACCGTACGCACCGGCGGTACCTCAATTAAGTCTTCTAGGCGCAATCCAGCACACCCCCGGTAAGATATGGTTGAGCCGCCCGACCCCGGGCCGTGTACTTCCCGGACCAATTGACCGGGTACACTGCCTACCGGCCTTTTCCGGCTTCGGGTTCGGCTCCGGCCGCCTGCTTCATGTGCCTGATCTGGGTCCAAAGGCTCCCCACCCCGGGAAAGCGCTCGGCCAGGGAATAGAGAAAAGACAGCCCGGCCGCCAGGTCGCCAGTTGCCTTGTAGCAGGACCGCAGGGTATTATGAGCCACGTTGTCCCCGGGTTCGGCCTCGAGACAGGCCGTGAGATACCGGATAGCCTCGGCGTACCTTTGCAGCCGGTACAGACTCAATCCAGCCCATTTCAGCGCCTTGGCGTTGTCCGGCGCCAGGGCCAGGGCCGCCTCGGCCGCTTGCAGGGCCTCCTCGTAGCGCTCGAGACGGTACAGGGCGTCGGCTTGGATAACGTGTAGGTGCGGGTTGGCGGCCCGGTCCGGCAGCCGCAGCAGCCGGCTCACCTCCCGTACTACCTGTTCCGGGGGCCGCCCCTCGGTAACAAGCTGGACGTAGGCGCGGTAGGCCTCCTTGTCTTCGCCGTGCTCCGTCAAGTGGACATTCAGGTGCTCCAGGGCCTCTTCCTTATCACCTTGTTTCTTCAATGCGTAAGCATACTGGCGCTGGGCCGCCGTATCCTGAGGTTGTTCCTCCAGATGACGCCGGAGCACCTCCAGGGCACTGGCCACCTCGCCCATGTCCAGGTAAACCTGGGCCAGTTGCCGGCGAAACCGCCAGCTCCGGCTGGCCCGCGCCGCCGCCTCCAGGTAGTCCACGGCCTGGACGTACTCCTTCTTCTGGCGGTGTATTTCCCCCAGGACATACAGGGCCTGCCCGTGCTGCGGGTGCTGCCGCAACACCGCTTCCGCCAGTTGCCCGGCCTCGGCCAGGTGCCGCTGGCGCAGCTTTACCTCGGCCAAGGTGGCCATGATCTCCTGGTCACCCGGGAAATCTTCCAACCCCTGCCGCAAGATCGCCTCGGCCTCCGCCGACTTCTTGGCGGTCAAGGCCTTCCAGGCCTGCTGTACCAATATCTCCACCTTGTCGGCCGCCACTTCCGCTTACCGCCTCCGGAAATTCTCCTACCCCTCCGGCAATCCTGCAACAGGGTCCTAGATGTACTCACCTGGCAACGGCGGCTGGTAGTAGAAAAACCGCAATGGCAAGGGCTGCCACCAGAAAAACAAGATGAGGAGGATGGCGGACACCGCCAAAAGCAGAAAAAGGAACGGGCTGCCTGCCAACAGGCGTCGCAGCCACCCTCCCAGCCAGAACGCCGTCAGGAGAAAAACAACCCGGCTCACCCAAAAACTTATCGGGCCATTGAAATCTATCACGTTGCCCAACAGCAGATAAGACAGGTGGGCGACCAGGAGGTAAATGATAAAGTAGTAAAAAACCCAGAGCAATGCCCGGGTCGCAATCCAAAACAGCAGCAGAAAGAAAAAAAGCAGGAAAATACTCACCATGGCAGGTACCTTCCCTGAAAATAGAGGCGAGAGGTGGGAGGTGGGACACTTGTAGGAACCGGCTGCGCCGATTCCTGATCTTAACTCCCGTCTCTGCCACCGCCTCGTTTTCATACCTCTGATGGTGACGCCGCAGGCTGATAGGCACCTACGGCCGCCCGGCTGGTGACCGGCGCAGGCGTGGGCGGAAGAGATCCGACGACACATCTCCAGCCCCAAGGGACCCGGCCGGCAACATGAGGCCGGCTGGTCACGAGCCGCGAAGGCCGGGGATTCACCCTCCGTGGCCGGATGGTTTCGGTCTTCGGGTCACCCCCGGTCGGGCCAGCCGAAAAACTCCGCCTCGCTGCCAGGTTCGTGCGCCAGGCCGTTAACGCTTGGAGAACTGAGGCGCCTTGCGGGCTTTCTTCAAGCCGTACTTCCTTCTCTCCTTCATGCGCGGATCCCGGGTCAAAAAGCCGCGCTGGCGCAGGACCGGCCGCAGCCCCCCATCGGCGGCCACCAGAGCCCTGGCGATGCCCAGTTGCACGGCCCCGGCCTGCCCGCTGATGCCCCCACCCTCCACCCGGGCAAGGACGTCGAACCGCCCCACAGTGTTGGTAACTGCCAGGGGTTGCCGCACAGCCAGCTCCAGGGTCTTCTGACCGAAATATTGTTCGAGCGGCCGGCTGTTGATGATTATCTGGCCGCTGCCGGGCACCAGCCGAACGCGGGCCACCGCTTCCTTCCGCCGCCCGGTGCCATAATACCTTACCTCTGCCATAATTGCCTCCTAAATTATATCTTCCCCGTCCAAACCAGGGGTTTTTGCGCCTGATGCGGGTGATCTCCCCCGCGGTAAACGTGCAATTTCTTGAACATGCTCCGACCCAGGGAATTGTGGGGAATCATCCCCCGAACGGCTATCTCCACCGCCTTCTCCGGATTCCTCGCCATTAGGTCCTTGTAGGAAGTAACCTTCAGGCCGCCCGGGTAGCGGGAATGGTGAACATACTCCTTGTCCCGCAATTTCTTCCCCGTCAATCTTACCTTGGCCGCATTGATTACTATCACATAGTCCCCGGTATCCACATGGGGCGTAAAGATAGGTTTGTGTTTTCCCCGCAGGATACAGGCCACCTCGGTCGCCAGCCGACCTAACGGCTTGTCAGTGGCATCAATGATATACCACGACCGGGTCAGATCCTCCGGCCGGGCCATATAACTATGCACTTTCACACCTCCTCCGCAATTGACTGCCGAATGCATTGTGGCTATGCCCAGCATAAGTTTTACCGGCACACGTGTATTGTAAGCAAAGCAGCGGCCATTTGTCAACAAAAAAGCAGGCCAAAACATATCCTGATGGTAGAAAAAACCTGGGGGAGGCAATACTTATGGAAGAACAAAATTACACCAGCACCATAATGACGGCGGAATTCCTGGCCCACCTGCGCCAGCTCCGTGGCCATATGGTAGAAGTAGCAGCCATGCACTGGACAATCCAAGGAACCCTGAGGGAAGTGTTTTCCGACCATATCTTAGTGCAAACCGACATGGGGATGTACCACATCCGCATCCCCGCCATTGCTTACGTGCGGGAGCTGTGACCAACAAAAATGATCATATGCGGGCGAAACAAGGACTATGATTGAGCCATCATGAGCTTGGGGAGGATTCCCGGCCATAAAACCGGCGCTGGGTAAGCCTGGAATTCAGATATCTTCCCCACAGCAAATTCACATCCAGGGGGGGCTGGTGTTATAATCGGCGCGGAGGTTTGATAAATGGGATCTATACCGCCAGCATACATGGCAAGCATCATCCTCTACTTCTCTTTTCTGGCCCTTTTTCTCAGGTATTTCTTGTGGAAGTACTATGCTGACTGCCGGTACTGGCGATGCAAACCAAAACTGACCATCGCTGACCTGGAGCAGACATCCTCTGAGCGCCGCACCAGTCCTCCTTTCATTTCCATCTTGATCCCGGCCCGGAACGAGGCCGAAGTTATTGCTAATACAATTGACCATATGGCCACCCTAAACTACCCTGCTAACCGCTATGAGATAATCGTTGTCACCGATGCCAAGGAACTTGCGGCCATCAGCCGGGGGGAGCTGCCGCCGCCTTCCACCCAGGAAATAGTCGTGGCCAAGCAGAGGGAGTATAAAGGGCGGGGCGGGCCGGCCATTAGGCAGGTCGCCGTACCTTACGACTTTGACGGGCGGTTGCACGGCGACCAGACTGGGCACGAAGTGCCTTCTACCAAAGCGCGGGCTCTGAACTACGGCCTGCAATTTGTTGACGAGCGCACGGTGCTCTGCGGTTTTTACGATGCCGAAAGCCATCCTGACCCTGACGTCCTGTTACACGTAGCCTATAGCTGGCTCGTCTCCGGCGGCCGGGTACGTCTGTGGCAGGGGCCGGTATTCCAGGTACGTAATTTTTATCAGTTGGGGCCGATAACCAAGGTGGCGGCCCTGTATCAGGCCATCGCCCATGAATGGTACCTGCCCAATCTCATGCGGCGCCTCCCCTTTATCGGCGGGACCAATTTCTTTGCCGAACACCGGCTTCTGAAAGATATCGGCGGCTTTGACCCCCAGGCCTTCACCGAAGACCTGGAAATCGGGGTGCGGGCTTTCCTGGAATCCAGTGCCTGGCCGGAGTACCTCCCCTGCTGCAGTACCGAACAAACCCCCGCGACCATTTCGGCCTTCTTTCGCCAGCGACTGCGGTGGGCCAGCGGGCACCTCCAGGTGGTGGAAAAATTCCGCCGCACTCTGCAGTACCCGGAGAAACGACGGCGGCTTATGGTAGTGCGGCTGTTCATTAAAGGACAGGGCGAATGGACCCTTTACCAGAGCGCCGTTTTTGTACCTTTTCTTCTGGCGCCCATAGCTGCCAACCAGCCGGCAGGCCTCAACTCCGTTCCCCTCTGGCTGATCATCATGCTCCGGGCCAGCACCATTGTTTATCTGGGGTTTACCTTTTACCTCTTCTTCCGCTATAACCCTTACATGGATCGGCAGCAGGGGTGTCTGGGTATGGGGGACAAGGTACTGGCCCTGGCCCAACTCTTTTTCCTGCCGGTGGCCAGCTTTTTTTTCCCTTTGCCTTATAGCACGGCGATGGTCTTGCGCCTCCTGCACCGGGAGCCTCAGGCCTGGATCAAGACCCCGCGCACCCGGGAAAGCACCTTTGCCCCCCAGCCCATGTATTCCCGCCGCCGCTAGGGACAACCCGATGATCCAGTTAACCTTTCTCGGCAGCGGCGGGGCCCGGGTGATGCTGGCCAGCCAATTGCTGGCCACCGGCGGTCTCTGGTTCGATCTGGACGGCACAAGAATTTCCCTGGACCCGGGTCCGGGAGCCCTGGTACATGCCAAAAAGAAAAAGTTAAACCCCACCAGCCTCGACGCTATCATGCTCTCTCACCGTCACCTGGACCATTGCGGGGACGTCAACGCTATGATCGAAGCCATGACCCAAGGAGGGATCAGGAAAAAAGGAACGGTCTACGCCCCCCATGATGCCCTGGAGGAAGACCCGGTAGTTTTGCACTACCTGCGGCCGTACGTTGACGAAATAATCCGCCTGGAAGAGCGGCAAACCTACCGCTTGGGGGATCTTACGTTCGCCACTTCCATGCGCCACCACCACGGAGCCGTAGAAACCTACGGCTTCAATTTCATGCTGGCCGGCCACACGGTTTCATATATCCCGGACACGGCCTATTTCCCGGAGCTGGCCAATTTCTACCGCGGCGACATCCTGGTGATCTCGGTCCTGCTCTTAGAGAGCAACGTCCGGATACCCCACCTGGCCGTCCCTGAAGCCCGGGAAATAATCGCCGCAGTTAAACCGCAGACGGCCATCCTCACCCATTTCGGCCTGCACGTCTGGCAGGCCCGGCCCTGGGAAATAGCGGCGAGATTACAGGAGGATACGGGCATAAAGGTAATCGCCGCCCGGGACGGTATGACTTTCACCGTGGCGGAATAGAAAACAAAGACCGGCGGTTGCCCTTATGGGCGACCACCGGTCTGAGTTTCACTGCAGCAACTGGTTATCGTCCTGCATCTGCTCCCCGGCTAGCCACTTTTTCAGCAGTTCCTTTTCTTCCTCATCGGCTACCTCTTCCAGGTCCAGGGCATAAGCCGCCACTTCTTCGGTAATGTACAGGTTGGCCCCGGTGCGCAGGGCCAAGGCGATGGCGTCGCTTGGCCGGGCGTCAATTACCATTTCCTTTCCACCGCGCTGCAGGTATATTTCCGCGTAATAAGTCCCCTCATATATGTTGCTTACCACCACCTTGGCGACTTCCGCCCCTAACTGGTCGCAAAGGTTCTTCATCAGGTCATGGGTCATGGGTCGGGGTACTGGGGTTGCCTGGAGGCTCAAGGCTATGGCCCTGGCTTCAAAGGGCCCGACCCAAATAGGCAGCACTTTGGATTGTTCCGCGTCTATCAACAGTACCACCGGATTCATGGCCTGATCCAGGGCAATCTCCTTTACGGTTACTGAGATCACCTTCCGCACCTCCCTCATTAGTTCGACCTACCAATGCTTAGCAACATTATACCACCGTCAAGGACAAAATCACAACTATCCTGCTTCGCCTACCATCAAATTATGTCCAATACCTTCCACGTGGCGCAGAACCTTTATCTGCTCAAAGGTCTCATCCTCAAGCCCCTGGAGGTCAGCATTTTCTTTCTTGAGGAAGCATATATAGTCAATGATTTCCTGGGTGATGGTCTCGCCCGGACAAATAAGGGGAATGCCGGGCGGGTAAGCAGTGATGATTTCCCCACTAGTCTCTCCGGCAGCTTCGCTCAAAGGCACGGTTACAGTTTCCCCGTAAAAGGCCTCCCTGGGCAGCACACTCACCTGGGGCAGCCGCGGCAGGTGCGGGGTGAGCTTTACCAGCTTCTGGTCAAACCCGAGGCTAGCTATATCCTTAATGGCCTCCACCAAAAGCTTTACAGTGTCCCAGGTGTCACCGATGGTGATCAGGTTGAGGACATTGTAGAGGTCGGCGAGCTCCACCTGCAGGCGGTACTGCTGGCGGAGGATACTCTCCATCTGGTAGCCCGATATACCTAGGTTACGAACGTTAACTACGATCTTGGTGAGATCAAGCTCCTTACACCCTGCGGTTCCGGCCACCGAGGTGTCCAGGAGATTTATCCCGGGAATACAGCTCAGTTCCTGCCGGACCCAGGCCGCCCTGGCCAGCACCTGATCCAGCAACTCCCTGCCGCTCGTGGCCATCTGCTGCCGAGCCGCGTCCAAGGAACAAAGGAGCAGATACGAAGGGCTGGTGGTCTGCGTCAGGTTCAGCACCGCTTTTAGCCGGCTGGGGCTGATCAAGCCCTCCCGGAGCAGGAGCATGGAGCTCTGGGTCAAGGAACCCAGGAGCTTGTGGGTGCTGCTGGCCACCATGTCCGCCCCGACCTCCATGGCCGACGGCGGCAGGTCGGGGTGAAAGCCAAAATGGCCGCCGTGGGCTTCATCCACCAGCACCGGCACCCCAAAGGAATGGCTGACGCGGACGATACCGGCCAGGTCGGAAGTAGTGCCGTAGTAATTGGGGTGGATCACCAGAACCGCCCGGGCGTCAGGGTGCTGCTGCAGCGCCCACTCCACCGCCTCGGGGGTTATCCCCATGGAAATGCCAAACTCATGGTTGACTTCCGGGTTGACGTAAACCGGGCACGCGCCGCTGATGATCAGGCCGCCCAACACCGACTTGTGTGCGTTGCGGGGCACGATTATCTTGTCGCCCGGCTGGCAGACAGTAAGGATCATGGCCTGGATGCCGGAGGTGGTGCCGTTAACCAGGAAAAAGGCATGGTCGGCCCCAAAGGCCTCGGCGGCCAGGGCCTCGGCCTCCTTGATCACCCCGCTTGGGTTACAGAGATTATCAATATACGGTAGGCACGTGAGATCCATGGCCATGGTTGCTTCCCCGACATATTCCCGGAACGCTGGCAACCCGCGACCCTGCTTGTGCCCGGGGACATGGAAGGGAACTATCCCCGCCGCAACGTAATTCTTTACGGCGGTAAACAAAGGGGCCTTATTCTGTACCGATTTCATCTGCTCCGTTCGACCTCCGCTGTTTACTGAACGAGGCCCCGGGTCGCGCGGGGTAACTTGGACGCCCTGCTGCCGCCCCTCCGGCCCGAGAAACACATAGATTACACCATAAAACTCCTGCAAACGCAAGGGAAAAATTCTCGCCAAACGCCCACGGCAGGTGCCGAACCGGCGCCACGGAATCAGCCTGAGCAAACCATAACCTGGAGAGAGATGGGATAACAAAAATCATGTCCGTTTGGCACAAGTTGACATTATCTCCCTGCAGGGGTACAATAACGGTGACCAAGTGATAGGCGAGGTGAAAGTTATGGGCAAACCGGTAGAACTGGCCCCGGGCATCTACTGGGTGGGAGCGGTAGACTGGAACATCCGCTATTTTCACGGTCCGGCTTATACCACCCACCGCGGGACCACGTATAACGCTTACCTGATAGTGGACGACAAGGTGGCCTTGGTAGATA
>SLTJ01000037.1 GCA_004347685.1 Clostridia bacterium | reverse complement strand
ACGCAGGCCATGAACTATTCTACTTTAGAAAAGATGATACTTTAATACCTAACCTTAGGATAGGGGGTACATAATGGACAACGCCGTCGCCACAGTAGCAATTAATGCCGAAGCGTGCTCATCTTCGTGCGATTTATGTGTTGCTAGCTGTCCGGTAGACATTTTGCGGAAACCAGAACATGGTAGCGTATATGTGGCTTACCCTGATGATTGTCAGGCTTGTTTCCTGTGTGAAGAGGAATGTCCGCGCGAGGCCATTCGCGTCACAACGCCTGCTAGAGTACCAATGATTGACGTGGTATACGCGCAGAGTAGTTCAGAGAAGGGGAGATAGAACTGTGCAACTGCAAAGGTCCGAGCCGATCAATTGCGATGTTTTGGTGGTGGGTGGCGGACTGGCAGGAATTATGGCTGCCATTGGAGCTAAGGATTTTGCCAATGAGGTTATCTTGGTAGAAAAGGGCAAAGTGTCTCGTAGCGGGGCAACTGTCTTTACCCATGGCGCCTTAGGGCCTGCCTCTGGGGACGAAAAAGAGGTTTGGGTTCAGGAACTGGCCGAGCATTCCACTTACCTGTGCGATCAAGAATGGACGGAAATCCTTGTTACCGAGCAGAGAGATAGAATTAACGACCTGGCAAGTTGGGGGGTGCCGTTACAAAGGTCTGCGGATGGCAGTTTCATTACGGAATCTGGCAGGGGACAGAGGCAATCAAAAATAGTGCTCTATGACGGCAAGAAAATGATGGAGGTCCTCCGGAAGCATGCCTTGCAAAAAGGCGTAAATTTGGTCGAGAAGGTCGCTGTGGTTGATTTATTGACTTCTGATGGAAGATATCCCACTGAAGGCCGAGTAACTGGAGCCATAGGCGTTAATGTGCAAACGGGTGAAATAAAGGTGATATCTTGCAACGCCATCGTTTTGGCTACCGGCATGGGCAGCCTTAAGCTCCACGCTCTTAACATGGATAATGTTACCGGGGATGGCCAGGCTATGGCTTACAGGGTAGGGGCTGAGTTGGCCGGCCTGGAGTTTGCTATGGCGCCTACGTTTTCTATCTGGAACCGGTATTTCTGCACGCCGTCGCAGTCCCAGTTTCAATCCCATGGAGCCAAAATTGTTAACTCCGTGGGGGAGAGGATAATCGAGAAGTACTTCCCGGGACAAAGCGAGCAGTCCCTTGACTTTGGTACCCTTTGCCGCATGGTCGCGAAGGAAACCCTGGAGGGCCGTGGCCCAATTTACTTCGATTTGCGGGAGTGGTCGGACGCCCAGATTGACAAAATGCGGGCGGTTCAGCCCAGAACAATGAAAGGATTCGACCGCGCCGGCGTTGATATTAAGAAGCAGTTAATTGAAACCACTCCTATGATGACCGGATACTCGGCCAGCGGTGAAGGTGGCATTCGTATCGGTAAGAACGCTGATACCAGTGTTACCGGCTTATATGCCGCCGGTGTTTGTGCCTTGATTGCGGCGAACATTTCCTCCCTCATGGGGGTTCCGCAGGCCTTTTGCAGCGTGGCCGGCTACCGGGCCGGGGAAAATGCCGGCAAATTATCTACGCAGTTTGATGGCTTTGAAATTAATACCGACCAGGTGGAGCTTGTTGTTGAACACCTGGCAGCGCCGTTCCGGCGGGAGGTAGGGCTATCTCCCCAGGCAATCTGGCACAAAGTGCATGAAGTTATCTTGCCCTTGGAACGGAGCTTCTTCAAGGAAGAACAGAAAATCAAGGAAGTAATATCATTACTACAAAGTATAGCGGCGGAAGATATCCTTAATGCCTCCGTTACCGACCCTCATGATTTGGTAAAGCTGCTGGAAGTAAGGAACATAGTACAACTCAGTGAGCTTGTTTACTTATCGGCTTTGGAAAGAAAAGAGAGCCGGCTTACCCATTACCGTACTGATTATCCTTTCCGTGATAACGAACAATGGCTTAAGTGGGTCGTAATAAGAAGGAGAGATGGGGGCCCAGAAGTTTCATTAGAGGCTTTACCGCTGTCCAGCTACAAGTTTAAACCGTCTAGCACGACCGTAAATATTTCAATATAGGAATGGAGGAGTCTAAGGTGGTGAAGGTCATTAGGCGATATGCTGCCTTAGTTGTTTTGATACTATCCTTTTCTTTACTAATGGTGGGGTGCTCCAATAAAGAAAGCCCTGAACCTACCGCCGGTACTGGCGAGACTGCACCCGTTACGGGTGGAACATCATCACAAAGTCAAACTGGAAAATTACCTGCGAGGTTAACGTACTTAACTCTCGAAACAGGCTCTACCTTTAACACCATGGCTGTTGCCCAGGCGTCGCTGCTGTCACAAAAATTGGGCATTCAGGTAGCACCCGAGCCCACGGCTGGCTCTCAAATTCAGGCCGACTTATTGCGGGCAGGCGAGGGAGACCTGGCCATCGAGAATGCTGTTGACGCTTATGAAATGTATAAAGGGACAGGGCCGTTCAGCGATAAAGGTCCCGTGCCGGTGTTACTCGCGTTACAGGGTGAAGAGGGTTTTTACAGCTTTGTCAATTATCCCGGGACAGGGATAAAAAGCTTGGCTGACCTGAAGGGACATAAAGTCTTATCCAGGAGAGCTGGTATTGAATGGGCCGGAGTGATTTCTGATGAGCTTTTTAAGGCTGTTGGCCTTGATCCGGAAAAAGATGTGGAACAGTTACTGTATGAGAGTTCTGCGAAAGCCTTTCAGGATGTTGTTATGGGAAAGGCAAGTGCTGTATGGGGTGGATTGCTGCCGGAGAAGCTGGAGGATCTTGGGAGAAGTAAGGGTATATACATCATTCCTATTGAGCAACCTGTAGCCGTCCAGGTACAGAAGGCCGTACCAGCTTTTCATCCAACTGTTTTGCCACGTGATTTCCCCGGCGGTCCTAAAGGTACGCCGGTTCTGGGCGACTACACTGCAGTTATTGCCAGGAAAGACTTGGGGGAAGACGTTGTCTATCAGGTGGTGAAAACATTGATTGAGAACAGGGAAGAACTTGTCAGGGCCCGGGCGGTATTTGCAGAATGGACCGCAGAGAGGGCCGTTTCCAATCCAACGCTTCCATTCCACCCTGGCGCAGTTAAGTACTTCAAAGAAGCCGGCGTATGGACGGATCAATTAGAGCAATTCCAGTCACAAATAAAGTAGGTTAAAGTCTAAGGTATTCTCAGAGGTAAATTGCAGTTGGCCTTACAGCTCGTGATAGATATATAACGACCGGGCTGTAGGGCCAACAAGCTAGCCAGGCTGCATAATAGGAGGAGGAATATCTATGTTGACTGGGGTGGATTCGGTGCAAGCAGACGCAAACCAAGTACAAGAAAGTGAGGTAGAGCTTTCCGGGTTACGACAATACAAGGGTATAAAATCTACGGTTATTGATGTTTTAGCTGCTGTCCTGCCAATATACGTAGCCATTTATTTGCTCGGAATTCCGAGATACCTGGGGCTCTACGTTTACGAGCAGCAACATATGGGTATTGTCCTCGGTATAACTCTGGTTTTGACGTTTCTGCTGGTGCCTGCCCATGGTAAAGCTTCCAGAGAGATGCTACCATGGTATGATGCTATCATGGCTTTCGCCAGTGTTCTCAGCACTGGCTACATAGTTCTGTTTGCGGGCTCTATAATCGCCCACCGTGGCGCCGCAACCCCATTGGAACAGGTATTTGGCATCATACTGATAGTGCTGATCCTTGAGGCTGTCCGGCGGCAAATCGGCTGGCCGATGGCCGTACTGGCTTTGTTCTTTCTTGTCTATGTAATATGGGGCGATATTTTCCCCGGACCGATTCATAGCAAAAATTACCCCCTAACCAGGGTAATAGGCAATTACTACCTGGGCACGATGGGTATCTTTACTACCCCCTTGCAAATTGCCACCACAGTAATTTTGGCGTTTGTACTGTTTGCTAACTTTATGGCCCGGTCAGGAGCCGGGCAGTTTATTATTGATGTGGTATTTTCCGCCGTCGGGCATCTTAGGGGAGGAGCTGCCAAGACGGCAGTAGTAGCGAGTTCCCTTTTTGGAACCCTTTCCGGTAGCACCGTTGCCAACGCAACTGCCACAGGTAGCTTTACCATACCTCTTATGAAGAAAACCGGCTATAGACCTGAATTTGCGGCCGGCGTAGAGGCGGTATCTGCCACTGGAGGATTGATCATGCCCCCAGTCATGGGCCCCAATGCATTCCTCATGGCTGAATTCCTGTCTATACCCTACATAAAGGTGGCCGCGGCAGCAGCAATACCAGCTATCCTGTATTATGTCAGCCTGTTTTTCCAGACGGATTTTGAGGCGGCCCGTAAGGGGATAAAGGGGATTCCACGTGAGAACCTGCCGAAGTTATATGATGCCGTTAGAACTAATATGGGTTGGCAATTCATAGTCCCTGTGGCAGTACTTGTGCTTTTTTTGCTTGTATGGGTGTACCCGCCGGAAATAGCGGCCCTGTATTCCATAGCGGCGTTATTTGCAGTACGGTTCCTGCATAACAGTACTCGCTGGGATATTCTCCGAAGCATTTGGCCATCCTTGGTCTCGTCAGGTAAAGGGGCGCTGAACGTTATCTGTGTTACGGCTGCCGCCGGATTGATAGTTGGGAGTATTACCCAGACTGGGCTCTTATATATGCTCGGACCTATCATGGTTCAAATTGCAGGCGGGCACTTATTCTTGTTGTTGATCCTGGCCGCTGTCGTCTCCATCCTGTTAGGTATGGGGATGGACGCCCTTAGTGTTTATATCCTTGTAACCATGTTAATAGTGCCGTCTCTGATAGATGCTGGCCTGCTGCCGATAGTTGCCCACATGTTTGTACTTTATTTTAGCATCATGTCCTTTATCACGCCACCGGTATGTATAGTAGCTTACGCCACTGCTGCTATTGCAGGTGCGAAACCATTTGCGACGGGGTTTATCGCTATGCGCCTGGCAATAGTAGCTTTTGTAGTTCCGTTCATATTTGTATATGACCCCGTGTTGATGTTGCAAGGAGGGTCAGTGGCTGGGATTTTGGAGGCTGTTCTTACGGCCCTGGTTGGGGTGATCTACCTGGCCGGCGGTGTATCAGGATATCTATTCCGGTCGCTTAACAGGTTTGAAAGAATCATTATGGTAGCAGGCGGTATTGTTACTATGATCCCAGGATGGAGATTCGAGCTTGTAGGGGCCATCATTTTAGGGGCACAGACCCTGCTCATTCTAAGGTCATTGAGGCAAAACCAGCGCAACGAAGCACTACGGGCCGCAGAAAATGGGGGCTGATAACATGGCCTTGAAGCCCCTGATTTTGAGGTTTGGGCCGATGCTGGTTGTAGTGCCCTGAGCGCCGATGCTTTTATCAACGCAGAAGTGAGCCGCCTTTGATAACCATGGGAAAAGGAAGATAGCTGCGGACAAGAGGCACCCTCGTTTGACGTTGGTCATGGTCCCTGATAAAAAAGCACACGGAGAATCTGGATATAAGGAATTTGGCGATCAGTGCTGACGCACGAAGGAGGGAGACCTTGCTAGATAAAGGCTAGGAGGAGCGGGGGAAAACTTTTAGCGAATGCACCTCGGAGTGCTCACTGCGGGCTGTCCGGAAGCTATAGGAAAAACAGGGGTGACAAACAGGCACCTCAGGCCTGTGGTGGGAAGCCATACATATGTCAACGGCGCAACAAACATAGGCAACCTGCGCAGTTGAAGGGCTGCGCAGGTACGCAGGGGGCTAACCAAAAAATACCTAGAGGGGTTTAAAAATGAGGTACGCAGAGACAGGGTATAATTTAGAAATTGATTTATCACGGGGAAACATTGAGAGGGTAGAAACTGACCCAAGCTTAACCGACCTGCATCTGGGGGGGCAGGGTGCTAACGCCAAGATACTATGGGATAGGGTTCCGCCGGAGGTCGAACCCTCCTCTCCCAATAATCTACTGGTATTTAGTGCCGGTCTTTTATGCGGCACACCTGTTCCCGGTGTCACTCGCACCTCTGTAAATACCTTTTCGCCCCAGACCAACTTTTTTTCACATTCAACAATGGGAGGATTCTTCGCGCCGGAGCTGAAACATGCTGGTTATGATAGAATAGTCATTCGCGGCAAGGCCCCCAGTCTGGTTTATTTGTGGATAAACAATGATAAAGTGGAAATACGTGATGCCACTCATCTCCGGGGGAAAGGCGTTACAGAAACTGCGGCCCTCATTAGAGAGGAGCTGAAGGAACCCAAAGCCCAGGTGGCCGCTATCGGCCTGGCCGGTGAAAACAGGGTTTATACGTCCAGCATCGGACACGGTTGGTCCAGCGCGGCTCGAGGGCCAGGCCCGGTCATGGGAGATAAAAGGTTAAAGGCGATAGCTGTTCGGGGAACAAAGGACATTAATATCGCCCGGCCGGCCGAGCTCTTTGAGATGTGCCTCCGCCTGGCGAAGGAGATCTATGAGAACCCGAATGTCGGGGACGTGATGGCGGTCAATGAGGACGACAGTTTCCACCACGACAATTTCGCCTGGGGCAATGCGCGTGTGCGGAGAAAGGGTTATTGGACCAAGGAACTCGAAGAAAGATGGCGGAAATTAAAATATGATCATATGGACCGGCAAACAGGTTGCTATAACTGTCCGAAGAAATGCATTACTGTGATTTCCTACCCGGGACGGAAAAGATTTGGCTATAAATGCTATGCAAAAGATACCTATCATATGGCGGCCTTTCAAGAACTGGACTTCAGTTATGAAATACTTGGTATTGCTCAGGAGTACGGGCTGGACTCATACTCCACGCCACAAGTTATTGCCTTCGCCCTTGAGCTTTACGAAGCCGGTATTTTGACCGACCAGGACCTGCCGGGAATGCCGTCCGATGTTAGGGGAAGATTCTACTACCTGATGGAGAAAATTGTTCACCGGGAAGGGATTGGAGATGTTTTAGCCAACGGTGTTTATTGGGCGGCCCGCCAGATTGGCAAGGGCGCAGAAGCATATGACCATAATACCACCAAAAAATTGGAGCAGATACCTATCAAGCTGGGAAGGTTGAACCCCCTTTATTTCCTTATGACAGCCACTGGTGAAAAGATGGCCACCACCCAGATTGAAGGGTCCTTCCCCCAGGACCCCCTTCCTACCAGGGAAGAGAGAGAAGAGTTTGTAAGAAATTGGGAAGCAGTTCCAAATGATAAGCTTAAACAAATTTTTCTGGAATGGGAAAAACGGCACGAAATGGCCGTAGAAGCATCCTGCCTCATTTGTGATTGGAATGAGATGATGCATTACGTTGATGACGCCATTGGGATGTGCGGATTTCTGTCATCATTCAGTGGCCAACATGCCGGGAGGCCCGCATACCACATAAATAATTTACCATATATTATCTCACTTGCCACTGGGATGGATCTTGATAAAGACGGGCTATGGGAAATAGCTACAAGGAACCGGAATCTGGTCAGAGCCATTAATGTTAGAAGAGGCCTGAGGAGAAAAGACGAACGTCCTCCCGAGGATCATTGGAGGGTAAGGGACCATGAATTCGAGCAAAAGCTTCTTGACGCGTATTATGAATTCAAGGGGTGGACCAATGATGGGATTCCCACCAAAAAGACGCTGGATAAACTGGGCTTGAATTACGTGAGCGAAGATTTCCTGCGCAGAGGAATCTTGACCGGCAACGAAGGTGCTCCCTCCAAACAGACTTCGTCGGAAAAAGGCGACGAACTAAAGTCAAGGGGGTGCTAACCGTGAAGGGTGAGCTAGAGAAGAATATAGTTAAACGAATAAAAGTTAACCTTGACAAATGCATTGGTTGCCGGGCATGTGAGCTAGCCTGCTCCGTGTTTCACGCTAACCCGAAATACAGCAGCGTCAATCCGGCCATGTCTCGGATTCAGGTGGTTATAGATCCACTAAACGATGAGTATGTTCCGATACGGGCCTGTGATTATTCTAAAGCCGGATGTGATGGCAGACGCGTTTATACGATTAACGGAAAGGAATACAGCGAGTGTAGCTTCTGCGGGACCGTCTGCCCGACCAGGGATTTATTTAAAGAACCTGATTCCGGTCTCCCTCTCAAATGTGATATGTGTGAAGACGACCCGCCGCAAAAAGAGCCCCTGTGTGTTCAGGTGTGCCAAGTTGGCGCCCTGGTTTACGAAGAGGAGGAAGAGGAAGTCGAAGAAGAAGTGAGGCCGGACGAGATGGAGATAGGATTGAAATCATTGATAGATAAATATGGATTAGAGAAGCTGGCTGATACCTTTGCCCGGATGTCACAGAAGGTCTAAGACATCGGGCACGCAAAACCTGATGAGGGTGGAGACAAATGGAGAAGGAACTGGAAAAGCTAAAAGAGCAGCTGGCCAGAAGTCTGGCGGGCGGTAATTTTGGCGACGTGATGGTTGTCGGCGGAGGAATCAGCGGTATCCAGGCCGCTCTTGACCTGGCCACCGCCGGTTTTAAAGTTTACCTGGTAGACAAAGCACCGGCTATTGGTGGCCACATGGCCCAGTTTGACAAGACCTTCCCTACCAATGACTGCTCCATGTGCATTGAATCCCCTAAGTTTGTGGAATGTAACAGGCATCCCAATATAGAGATCATGACCTATACTGAGGTTGAAAGCGTAGAAGGAGAAGCGGGGAATTTCAAGGTAACCCTGATCAAAAAACCCAGGTATGTTGACGAGAGCAAATGCACGGGTTGTACTGCCTGTGTGGAGCGCTGCCCGGTCCAGTACCCGGACCCATTTAATCAAGGAATATCGAAGAATAAAGCCATCCACATATACTTCGCCCAGGCGATCCCTCTTGTCGAATATATCGATGAAAGCTGCCGTTACCTTAAAGGAAAGACCTGTACTGTTTGCGAAGGAGTATGTGAGAATGGCGCCATAGATTTTTCTCAAAAGCCGGAGAAGGTAGGAGTAGAAGTAGGGGCGATAATTCTGTCTCCGGGCTTTGAGCCGTTTGATCCGAAGTTGTTGAGGGAGAGCTATGGCTACGGAAGGTTTGCCAACGTGGTAACCAGTCTCGACTACGAACGGCTGTTGTGCGCCACCGGGCCATACGAGGGTGAGATATTGCGCCCTTCCGACAAGAGGCCTCCGCATAAAATAGCCTGGATACACTGCGTCGGTTCCAGGCAGGTTCTCCCGGGCGGCCACAGCTATTGTTCAGCCGTATGCTGTACGTATACCCAGAAGCAGGTGATTCTAACCAAAGACCATGACTCCGAGGCCGAGTGTACCATCTTCCATAACGATATTCGTTCCTATGGCAAGGATTTCGAGCGGTTCTACCAAAGAGCGGAGAACCTTGCCGGGGTTCGCTTTATAAGAAGCTACGTGTCGATAGGCAGAGAGATCCCGGAAAGCAAGAATATAACTATAAGATATTCTACCCCTGACGAGGGAGTAAAAGAGGAAGAATTCGATTTGGTGGTATTATCCGTCGGGTTGAACCCTCCTGCCGACTTTAGGGAGCTGGCCGACAAGTTCGGCATCGAACTTAATTCTCACGGGTTCTGTAAAATCAATCCTGATAATCCCATAGAGACTTCTCGCCTGGGGGTTTTCGTAAGCGGAGCCTTCCAGGGTCCTATGGACATCCCCGAGGCGGTTGTGACTGCCAGCGGGGCTGGTGCGCTTTGTGGCCAGCTCCTTAATTATCGGCGCGGGGGTCTGGCTAAAGAAAGGACATACCCGCTGGAAAGGGATGTCTCGAGAGAAGAGCCCAGGGTGGGAGTCTTTGTGTGTCATTGTGGAACTAATATTGGAAGAATCGTGGATGTTCCTTCGGTAGTTGAATATGCTTCTACCTTGGGTAATGTTGCCCATGCTCAAGAACAGCTCTTTTCCTGTTCTACTGAGTCTGCCCAGCAAATAGCAAGCACGATTCTGGAAAAAGGGCTCAATCGAGTGGTGGTCGCCGCCTGCACCCCCAGGACCCACGAGCCGCTATTCCGGGACACACTACGGGAAGCAGGGGTTAATCAGTATCTATTCGAGATGGCGAATATTAGAGAGCATTGCTCCTGGGTTCATTCTAAGGAGAAGGAAGAGGCCACCCAAAAGGCCAAGGACTTAATCCGGATGGCGGTAGTCCGAGCCCGCCACTTGGAGCCCTTACGGGAATTTGATCTGCCCGTCCACAAGGCGGCGCTGGTGGTCGGGGGAGGCCTGGCCGGTATGACCAGTGCCCTGAGCATAGCCAACCAGGGACACGAGGTTTACCTGGTAGAGAAGGACGCAGAGCTGGGGGGCATGGCGCGAAGAATCCATTACACCCTGGAAGGGCTGGATGTTCAAACATATTTGCGTGATGTTATACGCCAGGTTTATCGGCACCCCTCAATACATGTATATACTGATGCTACTATTGTAGATGCCAGCGGTTATGCGGGAAATTTCGTAACCCAGGTGCGGTCTGAGGGAAGGGTCGTAGAGATAAAACACGGCGCCGCCCTCCTCGCTACGGGTGCTGAAGAATATAAACCCAGCGAATACCTTTATGGTGAAAATGATCGGGTAATGACCAACCTGGAGTTGGAGGAACAAATCGCCAAAGGAGAAGAAGGGCTGATTAACGCCCAGAGCCTGGTGATGATCCAGTGCGTAGGCTGCAGACAAGAGGGCAGGGATTACTGCAGCCGAGTCTGTTGCAGCCATTCCATAAATAACGCCCTGAAACTAAAAGAGATAAACCCCCAGATGGATATCTACATTCTCTTTCGGGATATGCGAACGTACGGGTTCAGGGAGGATTATTATCGGGAAGCGGCAAGTAAGGATGTAAGGTTCATCCGCTATGAGCCGCATGATAAACCTCAGGTGGAAGCTGTGGAGGAGGATGGTCGGCGGGTCTTAAGGGTTAGCGTGACCGATCCTGTTTTAGGCAAGGGACTGGAAATAGATGCTGATTTACTCGCTTTAGCGGCCGCCGTTATTCCGTCCGCGGACACAAAGGAAATAGCCAGATTATTCAAGGTAACGTTGAACCCGGATGGCTTCTTCCAGGAAGCGCAT
This sequence comes from Clostridia bacterium, assembly GCA_004347685.1. Taxonomy (GTDB): domain Bacteria; phylum Bacillota; class DSM-521; order Neomoorellales; family SLTJ01; genus SLTJ01. The sequence continues at coordinate 151,338 of SLTJ01000037.1, read as the reverse complement.
GTCAAATTGAGGCCTGTTGATTTTACCGCGGAAGGTGTTTACCTGTGCGGGATGGCTCACTACCCCAAGCACATATCTGAAGCGATTAGTCAGGCTTATGGAGCTGCCGGCCGCGCCTTAACCCTTCTCTCTCATGATACGGTCACAGCTTCCGGCTCGGTTTGCGAGGTGAATGAGAACGACTGCATCTCATGTGGGGCATGTATTTCAGTCTGCGCGTATGGCGCCATAGAGTTTCGTGAGACACCACAGGGCAGAAAGGCCACGGTCAATCCTGTGCTCTGCAAAGGAGACGGTCTCTGCAATACAAGGTGTTCAACAGGAGCTATTTCGCTAAAGCACTATACCTATGAACAGGTTTTTCGCCAAATTGACGCGGCGGTTGCCGAAGCAGAGATAAGGGATTATCAGATAACAACACCTGAGGCGATGGTTGTGGGTGGAGACATGTAAAGGTGAAGTGGGCAAAGGCCAGCACTGCTAACTGAAGGGGTGGGGCGGGAGTGGGTACAGGAAGTGAGTTTAGGCCAAGAATCTTAGGTTTTTTATGTAATTGGTGCTGCTATGGAGGAGCGGACCTTGCCGGGGTTTCTCGTTTTCAGTACCCCCCTTATATAAGGGTGATCAGGCTGATGTGCTCCGGCCGGGTGGACATGGCCTTTATATTCCGGGCTTTCTCGAACGGAATAGACGGCGTATTTATCGGCGGTTGTCACCTTAACGACTGCCATTATAGCACTCATGGAAATTACTATGCATTGAGCATGGCGCTCCTATGCAGGAAGATAATGGGGCACATCGGGCTGAACGCCGAGAGGTTAAGAATTGAATGGGTATCTGCCGGTGAAGGAATTCAGTTCGCCGATATTATGAATGACTTCGCCATGAGGCTGAAAGAGTTAGGACCGCTTGGCAAAGGTGAAGGAATAGATAAGAACAAATTACAACTAAAGCTTAAAGCGGTTACAAAGCTAATCCCTTATATTAGGGTAGTGCAAAATGAGATACTGAGGATACATTTTGATACAGTGGAAAAATATAACGAATTCTACTCCAGTAAGGAGTTAGATAGATTATTTCGTGAATTAATTATAGACAAGGTCGTAATAAGCCAGATTATGTTACTCCTGCAGCAAGGACCCCTTTCAACTGGACAAATATCTAAAATTTTGGACCTAACCCCATCTGAGATTTCGATACACCTTAATAATTTGGCAAGGCAAGGATTAGTCAAGTGCGAAGAAAACCAGAAGCGCTTTGCTCTCGCCTAACTCGGACTGCAGGCGAGTAGACAATGGATTAGGGGAGAGAGGGAGGGCAGGACAGGGGCTATGGATAGCGATAGAATTGATCAGATTATAAATAAACATCAGGGCCAAGCCAGGTCGCTTATTCAGGTGCTACTGGAAATTCAGAGCGAAAATCGTTGGCTTCCTAGAGAAGTACTCGAGAAAGTCAGTGAGAAATTAGAGGTGCCCCTGAGTCGTGTACTGCGAATAGTTACCTTTTATAAAACATTCAGTTTTACTCCCAAAGGACATTATGAAATTGACGTTTGTACAGGCACCGCCTGCCATCTTCGTGGCGCGCAGCGGGTCCTTGACACGGTACAAGACCTGACCGGAATTAAGCCTGGCGAAACCGACTTGGATTCGAAGCTTAGCCTGGAGACTGTTAACTGCCTCGGCTGCTGTGGATTAGGTCCGGTGATGGAAATCGGCGGGAAGACGCACAGTAAGATGTCGCCGGCTGAGATAGCGGACGCGCTAAAAAAATGCGAGTGAGGGAATATTATGGCGCGAGTAAATTCGCCTGCTGAATTGGATAGACTGAGGAAGGGCTTCTTGTCGAAAAGAGACCCCGATAAGCCTTGTATCGCGATATGCGCGGGAATCGGTTGTCTCGGTCTGGGTAGCGACCGGCTTATCGGCGCCTTGGAAGAGGAAATCAAAAAACAATTCTTAGAGGCTAAAGTGGATATTAGAGTAACCGGCTGCCATGGCTTCTGTGAAAAGGGACCCCTCGTCGTTATCTATCCTGAAGAAATCTGCTATTTTGGGGTAACACCGGAGGATGTCCCGGAGATTATCTCTCAGACTGTAGTTGAGAAGAAAGTGATTGACCGCCTGGTATACACTGATCCAAATACCGGTGAAAAAGCGGTGCATCAATCTGAAATACCCTTCTACAGAAACCAGACGCGGCTTCTTATCGGAAACAACACCAGGATTAATCCTAAAAGGATCGACGATTATCTGGCGATTGGTGGTTATTCCGCGTTGGCCAAAGCACTTTTTGAGATGAGTGCTGAGCAAGTCCTTGGAGAAATAAAGAAAGCCAACTTGCGCGGCCGGGGCGGCGGCGGATTCTCTGCCGGCTCGAAGTGGGAGACAGCCCGTAATGCGCCCGCAGAAGAAAAGTACGTTATCGTCAACGGTCACGAAGGGGAGCCCGGGGCGTTTATGGATCGAGCCCTCTTGACGGGGAACCCGCATGAGGTGCTGGAAGGCTTGATAATCGGTGCCTATGCTGTCGGTTCACATCAGGGATTTATCTACATCCGGCATGATACTCCTCAACTGAGAGAAAATATGGAGGTTGCCCTCGCCCAAGCGGAGGAATACGGACTTTTAGGTGAAAATATCCTTGGCTCCGGCTTTAACTTTAATGTTGAGGTGCACCTTGATATAGGGATATTCGTTTCCGGCGAGTCCAGTGCCTTAATGAGGTCAATAGAAGGGAAGGCACCGGAGCCAAGACCCAAATATATCCGCACTTCGGTAAGTGGTATTTGGGAAAAGCCGAGTGTCCTGAACAATGTAGAGACCTGGGCTAACGTGCCTCAGATCATCAGTAAGGGCTCCGCATGGTACAGCGGTATCGGGACAGAGCGCAGTAAGGGTACAAAACTCATATCCTTATCGGGTAATATATGCAATACAGGGGTCGTGGAGGTTCCTATGGGTACCTCGCTCAGAGAGATTGTCTACGACATGGGGGGTGGAATTCCCGACGGAAAGAAGCTTAAAGCGGTTCACTTTGGAGGACCTATGGGAGGTTCTATTCCTGAGAGCCTCATCGACACCCCACTGGATTTTGACGCGCTGACGAAACTGGGAGCTCCGATGGGGGCAGGCGGCATGCTGGTAATGGATGAGGATACCTGTATGGTTGATGTCGCCAGGTACTTCCTTGATTTTCTCGCTGGCGAGTCGTGCGGCAAATGCGTCCCATGCCGTGAAGGCATCAGACAGATGCTTAAAATTTTGACTAATATTACTGAGGGAAAGGGAAGAGAGGGCGACATCCAGCTTTTGGAGGAGTTAGCCGAAGTAGCCGGCGGTGCCTCACTCTGTGCTCTGGGCCGGAGTGCCCCTAACCCGTTTCTAAGCACGCTACGATACTTTAGAGATGAGTATGAGGCGCACATCACGGGGAAGAGGTGTCCGGCTCTTTCCTGCAAGGAGCAGGCTCATACCTGATCCATGTAATTGACCACTATAGCCAGATAGCCAGAGGGAGTAAAGGAAAAATGAACAAAATCCTTTTAAAAATTGATGGAAGAGAAGTTGAGGCAGGGGAAGGTATGACCATTTTGGAGGCAGCCCGAAAGGTAGGGATAGTTATTCCGACACTTTGTCACCACGAGAAATTAGAGCCTTATGGGGCCTGCAGAATTTGTACTGTAGAGGCAGAAATTCGCGGCTCGACAAAACTTGTCGCTGCCTGCCTTTACCCGGTAGAACAAGATTTGATCGTAAGAACCAGATCCGAGAGGGTAGATAAAATTCGCAGAATGATCTTGGAGCTATTGCTGGCTCATGCTCCTGAGGCCAGGCAACTGCAGGATTTAGCTAAAGAGTATGGTGCAGACAAAGACCGTTTTGAAAAGGAGCCCTCATTTTGCATTCTGTGTGGCCTATGTGTAAGATATTGTGCTGAGGTGAAAAAGAAGAACGCTGTTGGGTTTGTTAACAGAGGAGCAGGGCGAGAGATAAGTTTCATTCCAGAGATAGCCTCTAAGGAGTGCTGGAAGTGCAAGGAGTGCTTTCCACTTTGCCCTACAGAGGCGCTACAGGCAGCGTACGTTTTTACTGAAGCTCTAGTATCCCTCACCTCCTTCCAAGCCTGAGAAAACCAGGGCCACACTTCTCGGCGCTATGGTCGTTTCGTGGGTGGCGCGGATGCCCAGAGGGGTCAAAAAAATATGTACAGGGGATCAAGAATGAGGTACGCGGAGACAGATACCGCTGCTCGAATGTTGCAGAAGGACTTCATCGAAAACGGAGTGAAGAAAATTCTCGTTTCCTCGCCCCATTGTTATCATACCTTCAAGAATGAGTATCCCGAATTTAAGGTCAAGTTTGAGGTGGTCCATACCTCCCAGTATTTATTCGAGCTTATTAAGGAGGGAAGGCTCCAGATCAGCGAGGAGTATGCGAAAAAGGTTACGTACCATGACCCGTGTTACCTAGGTCGACACAATGGCATATACGACGAACCGCGCGGGGTCTTAAAGAAGATACCTGGTTTGGAGCTGAACGAGATGGCCGAGTCGGGGAAAGATAGTCTTTGTTGTGGCGGGGGAGGGGGCAGGGTTTGGATGGAAACCTCAGAGTCTGAAAGGTTCTCCAACCTCAGATTAGAACAAGCTATGGGGGTGGGGGCTGAGGTGCTGGTTACCTCCTGCCCCTATTGCATCACCAATTTTGAGGACAGCATGGTGGTCCTGAACTATGAGGACGTTATACCGGTTAAGGACATCACGGAGATCCTCCAGGAAGTGATTTAGTACGGGCACACAAAACCTGATGAGAGTGTAGACGGTAGACAGACATAACTACATTCATTCCTTCCCCCAAATCCCCTCCCTTAGAGGGCTAGCTTTGCTATGCTTTTTGCGGCTGCCAGTTACCGCTTTTCCAGCCTCATTTGCCCGCTGTACTACCCGTGCTTACCTGCATTCGGCACTACCACCCATCTACTACATTTCCTGGCTAATACCCAGATCCTACCTGAAGTTTTCTGGAGGCTTATGAGAACCTACCACCGGTTCGGCGCTAACCTTACGTGCCGGTATCGGTCAGAACCGACGATGTCTCCCGGCACATTCAGGATCAAACGCCTGATGGTGTGCAGGCATTGTGGCGTAAGGGTTCTTAGTGGTTACTTCCCGGATCCAAGTTTAATATAAATCTTGCCAGAAAGCGATTTGTATTATATAATATTATCATCACAAGTAGAAAGGGTGGTATTGTTAGCCATGAAGGTGGATACTTCCAGGCAGGATGCATTGTTGCTCGAGAAGCTGCATCAAGCGCAGGAATTGCTTGCCGAGATACGGCATGTTGCGGCGGGTGTTCCGGCGGTAGAGGCCATGATGCGTCTGGGTGAAACTTGCTGCAAGCAGGCTAGCTGGATGATGGGTGAGGGTGAAAGATTCCCGTTTGAGTTGGAATAAGGAGTGATGGCCGGAGCCTTTGTTGGGAGTGAGATGCGGCAAGGTGTGTCTCTACTAAAGCTAGCGCTAGGGGGCGTTCTCTATGGCATTGGCACCATATTATTCTGTACCATCACTGAAAAGCAGTTACTGGAACGGACGCGTAGAAACCATGCCACGAGAAGAACTGGATGCGTTACACTTGCGCCGGGTGCAGGCCATGATACGCTATACCTACGAGAACATTCCCATGTATAAGGAATTATATGGGGAGGCCAATACTTGTCCGGAAGACATCCAGACTCTTCAGGATTACATTGATAGGGTACCAACTATTGACAAACGGGATGTCGTAACTTTTCAGCAGTTAAGGCCTCCTTTTGGTGATACGGTGGTACCTGGCAGCGAGGATTACATGACACTGCGCTACACTACCTCGGGTTCTACGGGCATTCCCCTGCAGGAAGTAGGATTCTATACTGACCCCCTCAATATGTGGACATGGGGCTGGTGGGCCTGGGGTATCAGGCCAAAAGATATTTTCTATTTTGCTTTCCCCTTCGGCACCTTTATGGGGTTTTGGAGTGCATATTTTGATGCCCTTGTCTTCGGGGCCCAGGTCATTACCGGCGGCGGTGTGGATACGAAAACCAGGATAAAGCAAATCGTAGAGTTAGAGCCGACAGTCCTGATCAGCACGCCTACTTATGCCCTGCATATGGCTGAGGTTGCTAGGGAAATGGGAATTGACCCCGCTAAGAGCAGCATCAAGTTTGTTTCCACAGCCGGAGAGCCGGGGCCGGCCGTACCCTCCATCCGCCGTGCCCTGGAGGAGGCTTGGGGGGCCACGGCTATAGATATGTATGGTATCTCTGAGACCTGGACCGCACACAGTTTGCATTGCCCGGTGCGGTTAAATGGTATTCACCTGAATGAAAATATCTGCTATCCCCTGGTGGTTGACGAAAATGGCCGGCCGGTGCCGGAAGGAGAAGTTGGGGAGTTGGTGCTTACCAGCTACAGCGCCGTTCTGACGCCATATGTGAAGTATCGCACCCACGACCTGGTCAGATGGTATAAGGGGGTCTGCGACTGTGGCCGCACCTGGGTTTACCTGGATGGCGGTGTGCTGGGGCGGACAGACAACATGATTGTGGTCAAGGGGACTAACGTCTATCCTACGGCAGTACAAAATGTTCTGGCCGCAGACGCCGATGTTTCTGAGAACCTTGAAATCCACATTACCAGCGAAGGCCTGGGCGACCAGGTGCAGATAAAGGTGGAAGCCAGGCCGCAGGTTGGCGGGGAAAGCTACACGCGCTTAGGCCAGAAGCTGGAGGAAGCCTTGCGTGAAAAGATCGGTGTCCGTCTCCCGGTAGAGGTTCTCGCCCCCGGAACTCTGCCCAGGTATGAGATGAAGGCTAAGAGGGTATTTGACCACCGCCAGGCCAGATAGCAATCTCAATGTGCCGATTTTGGCGCAGAGTGCTCCAGGCAAACTGGACCCACGATAAGGATGGCTGGCCTCTCTGGTGGATTGGAGGCCAGCGCAAGATCGAAGTTCATGCGGTATCCACGGGAGCTTACGCTCCACGGTTCGGAGGTAGCAGCTTTTCTAGGCGCTCTCGCAGATGGGCGGGGATGGGCATGGATTCCAGCTCGCCGTTGGGGAGCATTTTGACCCAGACATGGGAGGTTCTGGCTCTAGCCACCAGCAGGAGGTCAGGCAGGCGGTGGATTTCGAACTGGAAGGAGAAGAATTTCTGCCGTAGCTCGGCCAGGCGCACTTCCACCTCAATGGTGTCGCCGTAAACCAGGGAGCCGAGGAATTCACACCGGGCCTCCCGGGTGACAAAGCCCATTTCCTGCTGCATGAGGTGGCTGAAGTTGAGCCCCAGCACCTGGTTTAGCCAGGCGCCAATGGTTTCGTTGCACCAGGTGAAGAAGTTGGGGTAAAAGACGATGCCGCCGGCGTCAGTCTCGCCCCACCGGACCTTAAACGTAGCCGTCCAGGAGGGGGCAGGGGGTACCCTGTCCTCTTTGTGTTGTAGCCGTTCTTGCATCCCTTCCAGCTCGACTATGAACCGCTCGTGGGTACCCCGGGCGATTTCTTCCAGGGCATCATGGGCTCTGATCGCAAAGGTGAGTCTTTTTCCCTCTACTTTGGTCAATACGGCCGTGGTATTAACCGTGGTACCCGAGGGGGTGGGGGCGACATGTTCTATTTCAACCTTGCCACCCACGGTGATGAACTCGGGTTCCAGCCGGGAGTGGACGGCGTTGATAGCTGCCTCCTCGATCAGCCCGACCAGGGTGGGGGTAGAGAGGGCTTTGAGGCCCAGGGCCGCGGTGGGTTCATCCTGACCCACCACCAGTTGGGCTGTGCCTTCGAGACCGATTTCCAGTTGGATCATGGTATTTCTGCGCTCCCTTCTCTATTCTCCGAATTTCCTATTCTAGCCCCAGCACCCGTGCACCGTTTTTCCACAGGATTTTTTCTTTGCTCTGCTCAGAAATGGGCAAAGCCAATATCCCCTGGACGGTTTCCTGGATGGGGCCGGTAGAAGGCCAGTCGGAGCCGAAGATTATCTTATCGGCGTTGCGCTCGAACTCGGGGAAGTATTTCAAGAGATTTTTCGGCGGCAGGCCGGATATCTCCATATAAATATTGTCGTGCAGCCGGGCCAGGAAGAAGGCCCGGTCGTACCAGAAGCCGCGGCCGCTGTGGGCCATGATCAGCGTCAGCCGGGGGAAATCCACGGCAATATCGTCCAGCCACAACGGGTCGGCGTATTTCATCCGGGTGCCGGGAAAGACGGAAGATCCGATATGAAAATGCATCGGTATCCCCATGGCCTGGGCGGCGTCGTAAAGACGGTACATGCGGCTGTCCAGGGGATGCCAGTTCTGGTACGAGGGCAAGAGTTTGACCCCGTGGCATCCCAGATCCTCCACCACGTGCTCCAGTTCCTTTACCGGGTCGGCCAGGAAATGGGGGTTGATATTGGCGAAGGGAAGGTAGCGGGGGGCCTGGCGGCAGATTTCGGCCACTTCTTCATTGGTGACCACACAGGTGACGCCGGGGCTGTATTCGGCCAGCAACACGGCCCTTTCCACCCCGGCCTCGTCCAGCAGGGCTGTTAGCTGCTCCGGAGTGGAGTATTGATCCAGGAGTTCTTTAACCTTCCCGGGGTAAGCTTTCTCGAGTAGGTTCTTAACCCCGGCTTCAATGCGGTCGTATCTTAATACATGTACGTGAAAGTCCAGCACTCTCCTAGACAAGGTTTCCCACCTCGGCTCCTTGATGCACGGCATTCAGGATGTCGGCGACGCGCAGGCAGTCGCCGATGGCGAAGGTTTCGGTAGCTTGGGCCGCTAGCATGAGTTCGTTTAAGGCTGGATTGGGTTCCATGCCCACGGCCAGCACTATGGCGTCGGGGGTAAAGGTGATGGCCGTATCCCCCTGGATAGCCACCAGGGAGGGCCATTCCACCCTGATTTCGCTGACCATGGTATAGGTCCTGGCCTTCTCCCTGACCCGCCGCACGAGCCCGGCCCGGTCAAAGGCGCTGGCGTCTTTGGCCAGGCTTTTTTCCTTCTCCAGGACGGTTACTTCCTTGCCCCGGGCGGCCAGGAATTCGGCCGTCTCCAGGCCGATAAGGCCACCGCCGATTACCACCCAATTTCGTCCGGGAGGCAGCTCCGGCATCTCGAGGACTTCCACGGCAGGGTAAACAGGCCAGCGGTCGAGACCAGGAAGGTCCAGCCGAGCCGGTATGGCCCCCACGGCCCGGATAAGGACATCGGGTTTCTCGGCCTCAAGGGCTCCTGACGTGAGTGGCGCTCCGGTAATGACCTCTACCCCGGCCCGCGGTAACTCTTGCTCCAGGTAGGTGAGGAAGGACTGCCAGCGTTGCCGGTAGGGGGGAATGGCGGCCAGGCGGAGTTGCCCGCCCAGGCGGCCGGCTTGTTCCAGCAATTTTACCTGGTGTCCCCGCTCGGCGGCGGTGATGGCGGCCTGCATCCCGGCGGGCCCGCCCCCGGCCACCAGGACCTTCTTAATAAGGGATGGTTTTTCAGTCCTGTATTCACCTTCCCTACCGGCCCAGGGGTTGACGCTGCAGGTGAGTGAATAGCCACGGAAGACGCGGCCGAAGCAGCCCGCGCAGCAAGCCACGCAGGGGCGGATTTCCTCCTCCCGGTTCTCCCGGATCTTTCGTGGCAGCTCGGGGTCGGCGATCATGGGCCTGGCCCACCCCACCAGGTCGCAGGCGCCGACGATAAGGGCTTGGCGGGCCAGGGCCGGGGTATGTAAACCGTAGGCCATAATAACTGGTACTTGCCAGGCTTGCCGTAGCCGGGCGGCCAGGGGCAGCCAGTGGTCCTGCGGCACCTCCATGGTTACCACGGGTTTTTGCGATTCGTGCCAGCCCATGAGCAGGTTCATGGCGGTAACGCCGTGGTCAATGGCCAATTGGCTGATGCTGACTACTTCTTCGTAAGTGTTGCCTTCCTCCATGACCTCGTCGCCGTTGAAACGGCAGATGACTGGATATTCTGGCCCCACGGCCTGGCGCACGGCATCAATTATCTCCAACAGGAAGCGGGCCCGGTTTTCCAGGCTACCGCCGTAACGGTCGGTGCGCTTGTTGGCGTATGGGGAGAGAAAGGAACTTACCAGGTACCCGGAGCCGGCCTGAATTTCCACTCCGTCGAAACCGGCGCGCCTGGCCCGGCGGGCAGCGGCGGCATAGGACTGGACTAGTTCCGCTATTTCCTCCCGGGTAAGTTCCCGGGGCGGGTCCCGGGGGATGCGCGGCCGTGTGGCCGAGGGGGCCACCGGCTGGGCCTGGAGGGCTTGGGGCAGGGCGTAACGGCCGGTATGCATCAGTTGGGTGAAGATGGGTACGCCGTGGCTGTGGACTGCGCTTACCAGTTCGGTCAGGCCCGGTAACAGGCCGTCGTGGTCAATTCCTAATTGCCGGACGTAGCCTTTCCCGGTAGGGTGGACGTAGGCAGCCTCGAGGACGATGAGGCCCGGCCGGTTGACAGCCCGGGCCATGACAAAATCCATCAAGCTCCGCGAGACGCTGCCATCGTCGTTAGCCAGGCTGGTAATCGTAGGTTCCATGACCATGCGGCTAGCCAGGGTAATGTTGCCGAGGGAAAAAGGAGTAAGGAGTATATCGGTATCTGTCATTGCGCGTACCTCCTATCAGACAGATTTACGGTGCAGTTCTGAAGAACACAACCACCCATTGACATGGGTGGCTACGCGTTAGCAGACACGCAGGTTTTATTGGCGCCCGCATCCAACTTAGTGCTGGTTAGATATTTCGCCATGCAATAAGTCATTTCCTGCCGGGACGGAAATTTTACTGATCAATTACAGGCGTACATGCGGATCTCAGATTAGTATATTTCTCGACGCCAGGCGTGTTTTTAGCTGTGACAGGGTATAAATGCCTTGTTCTTCCAGGACGTCTAGGAGGTAGAGGAGGATCTCGGCCGCGGCCATGGCGTCGCCCAAGGCGGTATGTCTTTTGTTTTTATCGCCGGCCTGGAAAAAGGACATCAGGTGGTCAAGGGAATAGCCGGGAAGGTGGAGGTGCAGGGATGAACATATTTGGGCCACATCCAGGGTGGGGTTAAGGAGTTTTCCCAGGCATATTTCAAGGGGAGCCGGGCCGGTACCCGGGCCGGAAAAGGCAGGAGTAGCCATAGGCCGGTGTTTTCTTAAGGCGCAGTTCAGGAAGCCAACATCGAAGCTGACGTTGTGGCCGGCGATAATGGCGCCTTCAAGCCTGGAAAGCAGCCACGGCAAAAGGCTGCATATTCCAGGTTGATCCATAACCCTGGCGCTGTTGATGCCGGTCAGCTCGGAAATATGGGGCGGTATGGGGCGCCGGGGATTTACCAGTTGTTCGAAGGCCTCCCGGATTTCCCCCTTTTCTAGCATCACCATCCCGATGGAGATTATCTCATCACCTTTATGGGCATGGAATCCGGTAGTCTCCGTATCTATCACCGCGATTTTGGCCTGCCGGAGGGGAAGGTGTAAGAGGTAACTATCATCTCTTGCTCGCCGGGTTTGTAATCTTCGGAGCAATTTCACCATGTCAAGGCTTCCTTTCTATATTACATATACTTGCAAACCCGCGCCATGAGGGACAACGTCAGTTATCTTAAAATAGGCCGTATCACTTTCACCCTTTGCTGGTGCTGCTCTGGTGGCATGGGCCTAGATTGAAATGGCAAAGTGCCTCTCCAGCGTCTCCTGCAGTCCGGCGGTGGCGGCCATGGCTTCCTTCAGCATGGCCCGTTCGTAGCGGTTTAACTGGCGCAGGTCAACGTAGTTATCCGGCTTATGGCCGCGCATGGCCTGCCTGAGGTTTTCGCGGATGCGCAGGTTCATCAAGATTTCAAAGGCGGCCTGCCAGAGTTCAGTTTGGGCGGGGGGTAATATGTTCAGCCGCGCCAGTTCGGCCAGCCGGTCCAGGGTGGCGTTGGCTTCAATGCCGGCCTCGAGGCTGAAAATGCGCACGCCATCTACGATGTGAACGCACACGCTGTTTTTCAGGTTGATCTGGCCTCTGTGCCGGCCCCACCTGGCCGGCGCCGGCTGCCCCAGGAGCCCCAGGGGAACCCTTGATTGCAGGTCGTCCTCGGCCAGGATGCGACAGGCTCCCGTTGAGGTAAAAAGAGTGAATACGTGGTGGCGTAGCCCTTTGGCCAGGCGGGTCTCGCCGTAAACCGGCCGGAAATCCAAGAGAATGGTCAGGTAGCGGACGTTTTGCGGTTCGGGGTCTTTTAGCCAGTTGGCAACTATTTGTTGCCACGCGGCCGCCGAATGGCACCATGAGGGGTTGTTGGCCATGACGTCGCCGCGGCAGCGGGCAAAGCCGCATTGCTCCAGCCCCCGGACCACTTTGGCCCCCAGGCGGGTGAAATAGTCCTTGACTAATTCCGCCGCCTGCGGCTCGGGATCCTGGTAGATGACGGCGTTATCCTGGTCGGTTCGCAGGGTTTGTTCCTGGCGCCCGGAGCTGCCCAGGTTCAGCCAGCACCACGGTACGGGGGGCTCCCCGTGGCCTTCCCTGGCCATTTCCTCCAGGCTGATTTCAATCACCTTCTTGGTCAGGCGGTCGTGGAGGGTGGTCATAATGGCAAAAATCTGCTGCACCGAAGCCTTCTCGGCTACCAGGGCCTGTAACACCCTGTCTACGCTGTGGCCAATGGCGGCCAGGCCGGTAATGCTTTCCTGGTGCTCGATTTCTTCGGCGGTGAAAAGAGTCCCGGTCGTCCTCGTCTTGACGAGGTCGCTCACGCTGACGATACCTGCCGGGGCGTTTTCTTTGGTGACCATTACGTATTTGGCCGGAGTACGGCTTAGGGCCAGAAACACGTCCCCCACGGTGCTGGCAGCGGGGACGGTGACGGCCCGGGTGTTCATGACTTCGGCCGCGGTCATTCCTTCCGGATGCCCACCCCGGGCTATGACTTTATTCACCAGGTCCCGCTCGCTTATCAATCCCCGGCAGCGGTCGCCTTCCATGACCAGTACGGCGCCGATGTGGTGGCGGCTCATGATCTGGCCTACCGCGGTGATGGGATCACGTGCCTGGCAGGTAATTATCGGGCTAGACATGATTTCTCCTACTGGCTTACGGAAGAGGAGGTTGTCGGCGTGGTAGGCGTCAAAGGTCTGCTCGGCCACCACCACGCTGTAGAGTTCCCGGAGCCGTTCGGCTAAGTTGCGGCTGAAGTAACTGGCAAACTGTGGATGCTCCTGCAGCAAGGTGGAGAGGACCTGACGCGGGAACAAAAGGCATGTGACTTCAGTAACAGCCCGGGCCGAAGCCGGGTACTTTTCCCGGCTGAGCAGGGCCGTGGATCCGAAAAACTGGCCCGGCTCCCGGTAGCCCACCACGGTTTTATTGCCGTCGCTGCCGGCCACGGTGATTTCCACCTTCCCTTCGGCCACGATGAAAAGGTAGTTCCTGGCCGGAGCCCCCTGGCGGGCTATACAGGTGCCGGCAGGGTAACGGCGGAAGCGCAATCCGGCCCCCTCCCATATTTTCGGGTCCAGGGAGCTAAAGGGCTCGGTTTTTTGTAAGATGGTTACGGCATCAGGCATGTTTGGGCGCCTTCCTCTATTTTCCGTTAACCTTAATGCAATTGTAGCAAGAAGGCTAGATTAAGGCAAGGTATTTTTTCTGTTACGGAAGCGCAGGTGCATTTCATCCCGCTAAAATTTATCAGGCCAAGCAGGAATTGTGTTGGTGACAGGCGAACATCACAACTCTAGGAGCGTTTGAAGGGCCCGATCTTGGCCGCAGGGTCTGGTAGCCGGAGCGATTTTAGATGCGGGGGGTAACTAACCTTCCCCTGGGATAGACCTCTGCGGGCTTATTGCGGCAGCGCCCTGTGCTGCCTTATAATCAAATAAACAGGAGGGGCGGATGCATGTCGTACCAGTGTATACTGCTAGAACGGGAAGGGTGCATAGCCAGGATTACGCTGAACCGGCCGGACAAGCTCAATGCCCTGAATAGCCAGCTTATGGATGAGTTGTACCAGGCCATGGATGGCCTGGAGCAGGACGAAAACGTGCGGGTGGTGGTCATCACCGGTGGGGAGAAAAATTTTGCCGCCGGGGCCGATGTGACCGAGGTGGCCCAGGTAAAGGATTCCCGGGAGGGGTATGAGTTCGCCTGCCAGCGGGGTCGGATCTACGACAAGGTCTACTATTTCCCCCAGCCGGTGATTGCCGAGGTTAGCGGGTATGCCCTGGGCGGCGGGTGCGAGCTGGCCCTGGCCTGCGACCTGCGGGTCGCGTCGGAAACGGCTAGGTTCGGCCTGCCGGAGATAACCCTGGGGCTCCTGCCGGGTGCCGGCATCCAGCGGTTGGTAAGGATTGTCGGTCCGGCGGCGGCCAAGGACATGCTCTTTACCGGCCGTCAGGTGGGAGCGGAGGAAGCCCTGCGTATCGGCTTGGCCAACAAAGTTGTCCCTGCAGACCAGCTCCTGGCGGAAACGCAGAAGCTGGCCGAGAAGCTGGCCGGCCTGCCGGCCTATGCCCTCAAGACTATCAAGACCGTGGTCAACAAGGGCACTGAGATTGATTTGTGGACGGCGGTTGAGATGGAACGCCAGGGGTTTGGCCTCTTGTTCTCCACCTATGATATGCGCGAGGGCGTGGGCGCTTTTCTGGAAAAACGGAAACCGCAGTTTCAAGGAAAGTAGGAGGGAAATTCAGGTGCGCAATACCAAGGAACTTTTTGATCTCACGGGGCGGGTGGCCATTGTCACCGGCGGTCATACCGGACTGGGATATCAGATAGCCGAAGGGCTGGCCGAGGCTGGGGCTAACATAGTTATCTGTGCTCGCCGGCTGGATAAATGTCAGGAGGCGACGGAGAAGCTGAGTAGTACCTACGGCGTCCGGACTCTGGCCATCAGGTGTGACGTGACCAGCGTGGAAGAGGTAGATGGCATGGCGCAGGCTATCCTGGACAAATTCGGCCATATTGATATCCTTTTCAATAATGCCGGGATTGCCTGGGGGGAAAGTGACGAAACCATCAGCGTGGAGAACTGGGAAAAGGTGCTGAAGGTTAACCTGACTGGCGTTTTCGTCTGTTGCCAGCGGGTGGGCCGGATAATGCTCGAGGCCGGTTACGGTAAGATAATTAACATGGGCTCGGTCTCCGGGGTGGTAGGCGTCGAATATATGGATTCGCCTCCCTACGTTGCGGCCAAAGGGGCTTTGATCTCCATGACCAAGAATCTGGCGGTGAAATGGGCCAAGCGGGGGGTATACGTGAACTGCCTGGCGCCGGGATTTTTCAGCACCCACATGTCGGAGCTGTTTTTCCGCCTGGAAGGCAAACGGGAAGCCGTAATCGAAGATGTGCCCCTGGGCCGTCTCGGGGGGCCGGATGAACTCAAGGGGCCGGCCGTTTTCCTGGCTTCGCCGGCATCCGATTTTGTCACCGGGCATGTCCTCCTGGTGGATGGGGGGCATTCGGCCTGGTAAGATAATATAGAGAAGGAGTTGGAGTATGACCAGGGTTTACATACTGGCCGGTGTACGTACCCCTTTTGGCAATTTTGGCGGTTCCCTAAAGGACGTATCCTTAGTGGATCTCTCGGCTCACGTTCTCCGGGCCGTGGTGGAGAGGGCCGGGACTTCTCCGGGGATGGTGGAGGAAATCTTTTGGGGCAACGGTGATACGGCGGAGGCGGAAGAGACCAATACTCCGGTGGTGGCCCGGCAGGCCTTGCTCAAGGCCGGGTTTCCTTCTGCCACCGTCTCCCTGAATATGGATCGGGCTTGCTGTTCCGGGACCGCCGCCATCCAGATGGCCTGGCGGGCCCTGCGGAGCGGGGAGGCCAATGTGGTTATTGCGGGTGGGGCCCAAAGCCTCAGCCGCACCCCCTTTGTTTTGCGAGGTTTGCGCTGGGAGGGGAAGAAGGCCGGTCCCTTCAGTTGGGAAGACCCTATCTGGCCCCTGGGTTACAGGGATTACAATCCTGTGGCCGTGGACGCGGGTGAGGTGGCGGTGGAGTATGGGGTAGGGCGGCAGGAACAGGATGAGTGGGCATACAGCTCCCAGATGCGCTGCGACCTGGCCCGCCGGGAAGGCAAGTTCGCCATGGAAATCGTTCCCGTGGAAGTACCCGCCGGCAAGGGGGCAACCCGGCTTTTTGGTGAAGATGAGTTTCCCAAATCGCATACCACCTTAGAAGGTCTAGCCAAGTTGTCGCCTATTTTTGGCAGCCCTACCTGCACGGCGGGAAATTCCCCGGGCCTCAACGACGGGGCTTCGGCCATCCTTATGGTCAGTGAGGAGGGGCTGGGCCGGCTGGGCAAGGAACCCCTGGCCGAGGTGCTGACGGTAGCTGCCATCGCTTCGGAGCCGCGCCTGATCCCAGTGGTGCCGGCCCTGGCCATCAAGGAGGCTCTGCGGAGGGTGGGCTTGAATTTGGCCGACCTGAGCCTGATTGAGATTAATGAGGCTTTTGCCGCTATGCCCCTGGTCAGCACCCGGGTGCTGGCCGGTGAGGATGAAGCTGTACTGACCTACCTGCGGGCCATTACCAATGTGAACGGCGGGGCCATCGCAATCGGGCATCCCCTGGCGGCCAGCGGGGCGCGGCTGGTTATGACCCTGGCCTATGAGTTGGCGCGACGCGGCGGCGGTTATGGGGTTGCGGCCATTTGCGGAGGCCTGGCCCAGGGGGACGCGGTATTGGTACAAGTTCCTGACAACAGGTAATTAGATACCAGGTAAGAACAATTACAGAGTAAGGGGGCGGAGCAAGATGATCCCTTTGACTGAAGAACAACAGATGTTGCAGGCCATGGTCAGGCGGATGGCCCGGGAAAAGCTTAAGCCGCGGGCCGCGGAGATTGATAATACGGGCGAGTTCCCATGGGATATCGTTGAGCTTTTTCGCGAAAATGGTCTTTTCGGCATCCACTTCCCTGAAGAGTACGGTGGCAGCGGCGGCGGGGTGGTAGACCTCTGCCTGGCGGTGGAAGAGGTGGCCCAGGGGTGCTCCGATGCAGCCGTAATCCTTGCCGGCCAAGCTTTGGGTTCTAAATTGATCTTGCTTTCGGGCAGTGAAGAACAGAAACGCAAGTACCTGCCGAGGATAGCGAGCGGCGAGTTCATTCCGGCCTTTGCCCTCACTGAACCCGGGGCCGGGTCGGATAACGTAAGCATGCAGAGCCGGGCCGTTCGGGATGGGGATTACTACGTTATCAACGGTCGTAAGATATTCATCACCCATGCCGACGTGGCTGACATATTCACTTTATTTGCCAAGACCGATCCAGAGAAGAAAGCCAGAGGTATAAGCGCTTTTATCATTAACAAAGGTACACCTGGGCTGGGAATAGGCAAGATTGAAAAGAAAATGGCTCACAAGGGTAACCACGCCTGCGAGGTTATCCTGGAGGATGTACGCGTACCGCGGGAAAACCTGGTAGGGGCAGAGGGCGAGGGCTTCATGGAAGCCATGAAGATCCTCACCACCTCCAGGCCGGTGACAGCGGCTCGGGCGGTGGGGCTGGCCCAGGTGGCTCTGGACGAAGCCGTGGCCTATGCCAAGACGCGGGTTCAATTCGGGCAGCCTATAGCGAAGTTTCAGGGGATACAGTTCATGCTGGCCGATATGGCCATAAAGGTAGAGGCCGCCAGGCAGCTTGTTTATAACGCGGCTTTCCTGGCCGACCGGGATTACAAAAGCAAAGAGGCGCAGCGGGCTTCTTCCATGGCCAAGTGCTTTGCCACCGATACGGCCATGCAGGTGACCTGTGACGCGGTGCAGGTCTTCGGCGGTTATGGATACATGCGGGAGTACCCGGTGGAGCGGCTGATGCGGGAGGCCAAGGTAACCCAGATCGTTGAGGGGACAAACCAAGTACAGAGGGTGGTTATCGCCAGGGCTTTGCTGGAAGACTGACAGGAGGCTAGAATAAAAGCTCATGATTGAAGGATTGAGAGAAGTAATACTGGACTTTGTCAGAAAAAAAGAAGACGCCTTTGCCAATATTCTCGGCCAGGAGGAGGGGAAGGAAAAGATCATCACCTCCCTCCTGGCCGACCATCACATTATCCTGGAAGGGCCGCCGGGCGTGGGCAAGACTACCATGGCCAAGCGGATTGCCTCTATCCTCCCGCCGGTGGAGGTGGTTAAGGGCTGCCCTTACCACTGTCATCCGGCCGATCCGGTATGTCCTCTGTGCCGGGCCCGGGTAGCCAGAGCGGAGGAACTGGAAGCCACCTTCCTGCCGGGGAAAGATCGCTTCCTCCGTCTCCAGGGGTCGCCGGACCTGACCGTGGAGGACCTTCTCGGGGATATTGACCCGGTGCTGGCCTTTGAGTACGGGCCCCAGGATTACCGGGCTTTCAAGCCGGGTAAACTCCTGCGGGGTAACCGCGGGGTGGTGTTTTTTGATGAACTCAACCGGGTAGCGGAAAAGTTACAGAATGCCCTCTTGCAGGTATTGGAGGAAGGAATTGCTACCATCGGCAACTATGAAATTGATTATCCGGCCAACTTCGTCATGATCGGCACCATGAACCCGGCGGAGACTGCGGGGGTAGAGGAACTTTCCGACGTTCTCCTGGACCGCTTTGATGTGGTGAAGCTGGGATACCCGGAATCGCCGGAGATTGAAAAAGAGATAGCCAGACGCTATGGGGTCAGGCTCAACGGAGTGGAAGTGGGCGAGCGCACCTTGGACCAGATAGTGAAGATCGTGAGGGCTACCAGGCAGAAGCCCTGGGCGGACGAACTGGAGCGGGGCGTGAGCGTGCGGGGTACCCTGGCCCTCTACGAGAAGGTCCAGGCCCTGGCCATAATTAAAGGTAAGGAACAGCCCGGTTCGGAGGAAATCCTCCGCATGGCCTCCTCGGCCCTGGGGGGACGCCTGAAGATCACTCCTGATTCCAGGTATTACAACGACCGCGAAGGCTTTCTCAAGGACTTGCTGCGGGCGGAGGTCGGCAGCCTTGCCGGGTGAAGGTTTGAAAAACCAGGGAGTTGGAGCCGGGCCGGGGGCCGCTATGGCCGGGCTGCGGCAGGAGATAGCAGCCGGCGTAATGCGCTTCCTGGCCGGTGGCCGGCTGCCGGCCGAAGTCATGGTGGGTGAGGTATACCTCAACTGCACCCCCGGCCGGGAAGTGCTTTCCAGCCTGCTGGCCGGGCACAATATCTTGCTGGTAGGGCCTCCTGGCTGCGGGAAAACCACCTTGGCCCTAAATTTATGGCATTTTTTGGAGGATACGGCCCGGGTTAGCGGCTGCCCGGTCAACTGCCTCCCCGGCCTCACAGGGTGCCCGTGGTGCCGCGCCGGCTTGAGCCATGGGGAAGCGATGCCCTGGCCGGCCCGGGAGCGAGTGGTTCGCCTGCAAGGAAGCGGGGAACTACAGCCGGAGGATTTGCTAGGCGGCGTAGACCCTCGCCGGCTCTTACGCTACGGTCACGGCGATTTGCGGGGCATGGTACCCGGCCGGCTTTGGCAGGCGAATAACGCCTTGCTCGTGGTAGATTTTCTGGAGCGGATGCCGGGGCGGGTCCTGGGGCTCTTGCGGTATGTACTGGAAGGGGAACTGGTACTCCCGGAGAGCGAGTTGGTGCTGGCCATTGATACCTTGGTAGTGGCCACGGTGGACGGTCAGGGGTTGGCTAGGCTACCCGGGTTTATCCTGGACTATTTTGACGTAATTCAGGTTAACTACCTGGAGAGTTACCGCCTGGAAAAGGGGTTGCTGGTGGAGCGGAACATAGCGGCTTCGGTGGCCGGGACCGTGGTTGACGTGGCGCACCGTTCCCGCCACGATCCCCGCCTCGAGCGCGGGGCCAGCACCAGGGCGGCAGTGCGCTTCGGGGAACTGGCCAGGGCCTATTCCGAGTTGCAGGCGTCCGGGTACCTGGCATCCGAGGAGGTAATTTTGCGCCGTGCGGCCGAGGTCAGCCTGGCCGGTGCCGTCAAGGTTCATCCCGCCCTAGCCGAATCCCATTCCCCGGAAGCCATCATTGACGACATGGTGGTGGCGGTGGTGAGCGGCCGGCCGCAGTGCCGCTCCCAGGGGGGCTTTCTGCCCCGGGAGGCCCTGGAAAACCTGGCGGAGGAAATAGCCATGAACGAGGAGTTTCGCCGGGACCTCAAGCGCGGATATTTTCATTCCCTGGTCAAGATGCTTAAAGATAACCCTTCATGGGAGCTCAGCAAGATTTTCCAGCGTTTTTTGGCAGGCAAGTTAGGGGAGAGCGGTGTCCAGGGGAGGGCGTTGCGGGCTCTGGAGATTGAAGCGCTAAAGGAGGCCCTGCACTACCTAGAAGAAGAAGCGGTGCTATCTTCCGGCGGCGAAGGATGGCGCTTGAGCACGGAGAGTCTGAAGGTCCTGATCGGCCGGCTGGTAGCCGAAGGTTTTGCCAGCCAGGAGATGCCAGCCGAAGAAGGTGGGCGGGTAGGCCGGCGCCTGCCGTGGGCGCGGGGGGAAATAATCGGGGTAAAACCCTTTACTACGGGCGACGGCTATCGTGACCTTTCCCTGCGGGATACCCTCCGCCGGACGGTGAAGCGCGGCCAGCGGGAGATAAAGCGAGAGGATTTGGTAGCCTGGCAGCGGGAGAACCGCACCCGGCTGGAAGCGGTTCTCTGCCTGGACGTATCCAGTACCATGGCGGAATTGCAGAAGTTCTGGCTGGCCAAAAAAGTGGCGCTGCAACTGGCCCTGACCCACCTGGCCCAGAAGGATCAGGTGGCCGTGGTTTCCTTTGCCAATGAGGCCAGGGAAGTGGTATCCCTAAGTAAAAACTTGGCCCGAGTCAGCCGGGCCCTGGTGGACCTGGAAGTGGAATTGAACGCCTTTACCAACATCGGCGCCGGTCTGGAAGCAGCCCGCAAGGTGCTGGCCAAAAAGCCGCCGGACGGCGGGCGGAGGCAAATTATCCTCATTTCTGACGGTGAGGCTACCGCCCCTAAAGACCGGCCGGAGGGATACGCTCTGGAACAGGCGGTGCGGATGGCCCGGGAGGGGATAGGTATTTCGGTCGTCTGTCTCATGGGGGAACGCTCGAATCCGGCCTTGATGGGGCGTATCAGCCGCATTGGCCGGGGGCAGCTATATATCTGGGAGGGAGGGGTACGGGGAACTGTCGGCGAATAGCGGAGTTTAGGCTGTTAAGCCGAAACATGTTCGCCAAGCGGCAAGGAAATAACGCGGCAGTGTTTGGTTCCGGCTAGTAGGGTTAGGGAGAATAACGGAGGTATTGTTGTGTCAGATAGGAAGGCTTTGCTCCAGGTGGCCCTGGGCCAGCGTCCGGCTGATATATACATTAGCGGTGGCCGCCTGGTCAATGTCTGGACGGCTGAAGTGCTGACAGGTGTTGGTGTGGCCGTCGCCGGCGACAGGATTGCCTATGTCGGCCCGGACACAGGGATGATTGGCCAGGAAACAACGGTTATTGACGCAACGGGCTCCTACCTGGTACCCGGATATATAGATGCCCATGCCCATGTGGATACTTTCCTCTCCCCGGCCGCCATCCAGGCGGCCTTGCTTCCCCTGGGCACAACCACCCTTCTCAGTTACACGGACGATATTTGTTCGGCTGTGGGGCCACTTGGGCTGGAATACATGCTGACCGCCACCGAAGGGATGGGACTTGGCTTTTATTTTGCCTTGCCGCCAGCCTGCCCTTCGTTTCCTGGGGTCGAGGGCCCAGACCTCTTCCCCGTGGAGCTGGTGACCCGGTGGGCTGGGCACCCGCGCATCAGGTCCCTCGGTGAGATCCCGCCCTGGGGCCGGATCCTGGCCGGGGACAGGGAGATGCTGGCCAAGATGCAGGCCATGACTGGGGCCGGGAAAAGGGTGGACGGACATACCACCGGCGCCAGGTACGGGCAGCTCAACGCCCTGGCCGCTTCGGGGGTATCATCCTGCCACGAGGCCTTGCGGGCCAGCGAGGTCCTGGAGAGGATACGCCTGGGCCTCTATGTTATGTTGCGCCACGGGTCGGTGCGCCAGGATCTCCCCGACCTGGCTCCGGCCCTACTGGCCAATCCCGGTCTGGATACCTCGGCCGTCATGCTCACTCCTGACTTTATGAGTCCTGATGATATTGCCGACAGGGGTTACCTGAATTACCCGCTGGAGGAAGCGGTGAGACTGGGAATCCCTCCCTTGGCCGCCCTGCGCATGGTGACTGTCAACGCCGCCCGTTACCTGCGGCTGGAGGAGGAGGTAGGCGTCATCGCCCCCGGCCGAAGGGCGGATATCCTTTTGTTGCCATCCTTGACCGAGTTCCGTCCCTGGCTGGTTATCGTCGGCGGCCAGATAGTGGCCAGGGATGGCGAGATGTTATTGCCGCAACCCGAGGCCGGCATGGCTCCAGGTTTCTCCCTGGTACCCTTGTGGCAAGGTGGGTGGACGAGTATCCCCGAGGACTACTTTGTTCCCAGGGTGGCAGGGGTCAACAACGGTCCCGCCAGCGTGCCGGCGATTCACCTGCGTAGTAAGACCATTACCACCAGTCGCACGGTCGAGGTACTGATGCGGGACGGCCTTATCCGCGCCGGCTGCGAAGGATATCTCATCCTGGCCGCACCGACGGCCCCAGAGCGTTACCCGGTCACTTGTTTCCTCAGCGGTTTTGGCGGACAGGTGGGCGGCGTGGCGGCAAGTTACGGGGTAGGCTCTGGCAAGCTCCTGGTTCTTGGTGCTAGCCCTCAGGATATGCGTCAGGCTTTCCTGCGCCTGGTGGAGATGGGGGGCGGCATGGTGATAGTCCACGATGGCGAGGTGCGGGCCGAGTTTGTCCTGCCCATTGGCGGTATCCAGGCCGCAGTTGGGTTATCCGATCTGGCGGCCTCTTTCCAGCAGGCCAAAAGGGTTTTGGCTGAGCTGGGCTGTCGGTTACAGGATCCGATATTTTCTATACATTTTCTCAGCCTGACAGCCATGCCCTTTATCCGTATCACTCCCTACGGCGTCTTTGATATCCGCAAACAGAGTATAATTTACCCGTAAGGGCTCACGCTATCGCGACGGCCAGGGTTTCAGAAGTAACTTCCATGCTGGAGGCCGGTCGTTTTATGGTTGTGACCCGTAGGCCTTGCTAATCGGTAGCTTTACTTTCCCGGCGGTTTCTGGCCTGGGGGAGGTAGTAGCGGCGGTAATAGAGGTAGCCGAGGCCGCTGGCCAGGAGTATTGCGGCCACAAAGACCAGGGGGACCAGGCGCATGACCTGCTCCAGCAGCGCGGCCGAGCCGATGCCGATGTACGTCCAGGCGATGCTCCAAGGGAACAGGGCAAGGGAGATGGCGGCCAGGAAGCGAGGGAAGGGCATATGGCTGAGGCCGCAGAGCCAGATCACCTGGCCATAACCCCACTCGATCCAGCGGAAGATGAAGATGGCGACCACGCCATACTTCTGATAGCTGCCTTCGATCCTGGCCACCAGGTGGGGATCCACCTGGAAGCGCTGGATGATCCAGTCCAGCAGGGGCTGCCCCCGGTGGTAAAACAGGTAATAGCTGATAATGTCACCCGCAGTGGAAGCGAGGAAGACAAAGAGGATGGCTCCCGCGGGGCTCAGGGCCTCCGGGCGCACGTTGGCCCCCAGGGCGGTAAACAAGATTAGCATGGGGATAGGTATACCTATGCCCAGGCAGACGAAACCGAGAAAAAGCAGGTAAAGACCGTAAGTGCCGGTAAACGCCTCACCAAGGAATTCTACTCATGTCACCCCCCCGGAAGCTCACCTGGCCTCACCGCAACCGGTATGATTATTATAGCACGTTTTCCCTCCATGGGAAAACCAGGTTTTCAAGATAAGATTTTGAAAAATGATCGCCAGGGCCACAGCAATTTTTTTCTCCGGCAGGAACATCCCGGGGGAAGGTGAATCTTTTAGGGAAACAGAGGGAAAAGGTGAACCGTATGGGATCTAAACCACGCCTGAGCCGGTACATAGTCTTGCTCTTGCTTTTGTTAGGTCTGGTGGCCGGGCCGGTGGCCCTGGCCGGGGAAGGCGACCTGGTCCAGGAGGTCAAGACCTACCTGCGTCTTTTTTATGTGGACCCGGTGCCCGAGGCGGCGCTGCAGGCTAACACAGTTGATCAGGTGATGGAAGCTCTCAAAGACCCCTATACTGATTACCTGCCGCCTGAAGACTACCAGCACTTTATGGAGACGGTTTCCGGCCGCTACAGCGGCGTGGGGATGTCCCTGGAGCAAAAGGAAGCCGGCGTGGTGGTAGTTACCGTTTTGCCGGATTCCCCGGCGCAAAAGGCCGGGCTGGCCGGCGGCGATCTCATCGTCGGAGTTAACGGTGAAGACGTGCAAGGTAAGACGGTGGAGCAGGTGAGCGCCCTGATCCGGGGCGAGGCGGGAACAAAGGTCAGGATCGCCTTTGTCCGTGACGGGCAGCGGTTTGAAGTGGAAGTCACGCGGGCGGTAATCCACCTGCCCAGCACCTCCTGGGAGGTCCTGGAGGGAGACATCGGTTATCTCAAGCTTAACGACTTTTACGAGGAAGCCCCACAGCAGGTGGAGCAAGCCCTGGAAGAGCTAAAGAGTGAGGGAGTAAAAGGCCTGGTCCTGGACCTGCGGGACAATCCCGGAGGGCTGCTGCAGAGCGCCGTGACCGTCGGCGGTTATTTTATCCCGGACGTGCCAATTGTAAGGGTGGTCAGCCGGCAGGGGGAAGAGGAGGTAATGCGCACTCCCAAATATGAACCGCTGGGACTGCCGGTGGTGGTGCTGGTAAACCGGGGGACGGCCAGCGCGGCCGAGATCCTGGCCGGGGCCATCCAGGACTACTCCTTCGCTCCCCTGGTAGGCACGCGCACTTTTGGTAAAGGTACGGTGCAGAGCTTGATCGAGCTTTCTAACGGGGGCGTGTTGAAACTGACTACTGCCCGTTACCTTACTCCCCTGGGGCGGGCGGTAAACGGCCACGGCCTGGAGCCGGACCTTTTGGTGCAGGACCCTGAACGGCAACTGGATGCCGCCCGGGAGTTCGTTGCCCGGGAAAGGCCCCATCTTATCCAGGTGGTCCCCGGTCGGGGCGAGGTCCGGGTGGACGGCCGGGAGGTGGCCGTCAGTCCCTCTCCCTTTATTGCCGGCGGCCGCACCTATGTGCCCTTGGATTTCTTTGCCGCCACCCTGGGGGCCAAGGTGGAGTGGCAGGCCGGGGCACAGAAGGCTGTGCTCCGTTACGGCCCGTTAAGCGTGGAACTAGTGGCAGGGGAACCGGGGATCCGGGTGGGTGACCGGGTCGGCCAGACCGATGCCGGCATAATTCTCCAGGGGGCGCAGGTTTTTGTCCCGCTGCGGGCCGTGAGTGAGGCCTTCGGGGCCACGGTGGAGTGGAACGCGGCCAGCCAGACGGCGGAGATAAGGCCTTAGCCGCCGACGAAAGGGCAGACCCTCACGGCCCGGCACTCAACTCGGTGGCCGCAAGGTGCTTCAGCCATAGAATCACTGTGCTGGCGGCAACACGTCCGGATGCACGCAACACGTTCGGATGCACGCAACGCGAGCGTGAAGTTGAGTGCCGGGTTCCTACGAACTCCCACCTCTCACCTCCCGCATCTCACCTCCATTTTCACCGGCAGTACCGATCTATGGCTTCTCGCAAGAGCCTTTCGTGTACTTCTTCGTCCCGGGCAATGCGCAGGAGGATCTCCCTCACGTAAGGATCCTGAATCTGGGCGGCGTGATTCTGGTATGTTTGCTGGGCCACCTGTTCGCCTGGCAGGTTGGCCTGCAGGGCCCGGCAGAGATCGGTCTCATAATTTACATAGCTGCCGTTCCAGTAACTGAGACCGCTCCCCCAGTAGCGCGGGTCCCCGCCGAGCAGGACGATAACCTGCCCCAGCATCTCCAGGTGGTGCATCTCCACCATGGCGATGTTCTCCAGCAAGTCGGCCACTTCCATATTATTCGCCGCGAAATGATGGTAGAGATACTGGGTGATGGCCGTCAATTCGCTATCTCTGCCCGCAAAATCGTCGTAGATGACGCGAGCGTAATCGGTGTTACGTTCACGGACCATGATGGGCGGGTAGGGCCCGGGAGCCCGGTACCTGGTGTCATGCGGGTGCTGGGGCATAGGTGGATACCTTCCTTTCTGAAGTTCCCCGATTCTCAGGCGAAGACCACATCAAAGCTACCGGCTCTGGCCCGGTGTGGCCGGGTAGTGGTGTCTCTTACAATATATGCTTCCAGGTAGCAGAAAGGTTCACTGGCCAGGCTAAGGCTTTTTCCTGCTTATTCGCTAAACCACGGTAATGCCTGTCCAAGATTTGCGGTTAACTATTTTTCTGAATCGGAGTTCGCTGGTAGGCAAAAAAATATTTGGATCGAGGAAGGAATCCCTGCTGGGAGGTAGAATTCAATTTTTATAGCCTACAACTTACTTATTACCGTTAAGTTTTCTGGTAGGAGGAGGGTTTGTTTTTTGCCGCAAGCGAGAGGAATCCTGGTGGATCCGGTTCTCAGGCGGCTGAACCAGCAGCAGGTGGAGCTTATTCACCGTCTTTCCCTTGAGATCCTGGAAGAGCCGGGGTTAATGGTTTTCAACCAGGAGGCTGTAGACCTGCTGGGTACTGCCGGGGCGAAGGTTGAGCCCATCGCGGAAGGTTTTGCCTTTCCGGCCTGGCGGGTACATATCTCCGAGAAGCTGGTGAACCGGGCCCTGGAATCGGCTCCTCGCCGCGTGCGCCTTGGGGCCAGGGACGCGGACAACATCCTGGAGCTGGATGCCGGCCAGCCCAGGGTTTACTTTGGCAGCGGTTCGGAGACAAATGTCTGGCTGGAGATCGAGCCGGAAGTATTTGTAGCTAAGGGCGACCCCGGCCGGGAGATAACCTATCCGACTATCGCGCGCCGGCGGGGAACGGTAGCTGACCTGGCCCGGGCGGCCCACTTGGCCGAGCAACTGGACAACCTGGACTTTTTCCTGCGGCCGGTCAACATCCAGGACGACGACATCGGCGGGGACAACAAGGACGTGAACAAGTTCTTTGCGTGTCTTAATTATACCACTAAACACGTTATGGCCGGCCTGACCTCCCTGGGACAACTGGGCAATGTAATCAAAATGGCGGAGATCATTGCCGGAGGGCCGGAGGAACTGCGGAAAAACCCGATTATTTCATTTATTACCTGTGTAGTAAAAAGCCCGCTGCAGTTGGTGGACGACACCACCCAGAAAATGCTGGAAATGGTGCGGCGCGGTATCCCGGTAGTCATCTCCAGTTCCCCCCAGGGTGGTTCCACTGCGCCCATAGAGGAAGCGGGTATGGTGGCCCAGATCAATGCCGAGATCCTGGCCGGTATTGTCCTGAGCCAGTTGGCCCGGCCGGGAGCCCCGGTGCTTTACGGCAGCGTGCCGGTGCGGGCGCGCATGGATAACCTGCACGACATGTACGGGGTGCCGGAGTTCGGCCACTACAATGTAGACTGCGTGCAGATGGCCAGGTTTTACGGCCTGCCGTGTTACTCCACCGCCGGGGTGGGGGATGCCAGGATACCCGGTATCCAGGCCACGGTGGAGAAAATGCTCACCTATGGTTACGTTACCCCCAGCGGGCCGGCCCTTATCCATTATGCCTTCGGCCTGCTGGAAGAAACTCAGACCTTCTGCCCCGAGCAGGCCATTCTGGATAACTGGCAGATCGGCATTGTCAAGGAGTTGTGGCGGCAGCCAGAGGTAACGGAGGAGGCGGGGGCGCAGGTGCTGGATACCGTGCGCCGGGTCATGGCCAGTTCCCACCGCCTTTACGCGCGTTACACCCGCCAACTTGTACACAAAGGAAAAGTTTTCCCTACATACCCCTTTGCCAGCCAGGGGCTGGCCGATGAGGCCCTCTTGCGGGCCCACGAGCAACTAGACGCCTATCTCGCGCGGTCGCCCCGCTGCCTGTCCCGGGAAGTATGTCATGAAATTTTTGCCCGGGTACCGGGTATTTTACCCCGGCTCAATCCCTACGGGAAAGAGTCTGTCTTGCCGGCCACAGGGCCGGAGGTTAGAAGCTGACGCCACCTCAGGCGCCACCGGCAGAGGGGTGAAAAAGACGGCGACGTGAGAGGTCCCAGATTTCATTGTAGAAAGTGGCGCAGCCACTTTCTACGAGTTCGAACCTCGAATTTGATCTGTTTCCCACGCTGGGATACGAGTTGCCAAAGTACCGGCATCTGCCGGAGGGTCGGCGGGGGTTTAGGGCCGGGACCTCCCGGCCTAACAAGCTCGTCCACTAAGGGAGGTGTGACAGAGGTTGGCTTTGTTATGGGGCAGGAAAGGCGGCGGTGACAAGAAGAAGGCGGTCAAGAAGATCGAAGGCCCTCTATGGGGGTATATGGTCAGCAAGGGGGTTATTGTTGATGTGCTGCAACACCTGAGATACGTGGAGCGGGAGGCCGAATATAACGGCAAACCGTGCCTGGAGATCCGCATCTTTGACCCAGCCAGGACCGGGGCCGCCGGCATAGAGGTGGGGGACTTTACTACCTTGGACCAGCACCCCGAGTATATTCTCTACGAGGGCTACATCAGCAAAATAGGTGAGCCAATAGAGGTGTGGGAAAAGAAGTAGCCCCGGGCCTGCCGGGAAGCAGCCGTGGTTACAGGCCGGTCGGGGTCGGGGATGTTTCGGCCATTTTGGGGGATCAAAATGGCTTCCCGGGCACGTCTTTAGGGTGCTAACTTATTTAACCGGGCTTTGGCAACTGGTGTCTCCAGCGTGGGTGAGGGCAGGCGGAAGTAGCGAGTTTGGCGCATTAGGAGCGTGGAAAGGAGATACGGTCAGGTGGATTTGGATGCCCATGGCAGCGACGCCTTTGCCGCCGTGGCCCTGGCGGAGAAGTTTGCGGCCGAGCTGGCCGCGGGCTAGGGCGTTTGCGCGGTTTGCCATGGGGCCGGAGCCCGGCGGCCAGCAAAGACTTTATCAACACTTTCCTGAGGTGTTTTCAGCGGCATGGAACTTTAAACCTGTCGAGTCGTAAGGAGGTGGGAGTTGTGGAAGCAGGTGCAGCCTATCAGGAGGCCGTGGCCAGCGGTCGTTACGCCAGGCCTACCGGCCTTCTGGGGAAAGACGATAACGTGCGGGTGTACTGGGAGGACCGGGTCACCGCTTATTTTATCACTCCCGTCCTGGAGGAGGTGGTGGCCGACAGGAAGCGCCGTGGGAGGGGCCTTAGGATCCTCGACCTGGGTTGCGGCAGCGGGGACGGTTACGAACTGCTCGCCAGGCTGCCGGCCAGCCGGGTATCGTGGGAAGACTGCCGCCCGGCCCTCTTGAGACCGGGAACTCTGGACTGCTACCTGGGCATTGACCTGAACGAGGAACTCCTGGCTGAAGGCCGGGCTACATACGGCATACCCGGGAAGGTGGAATTTGCCCGGGCCAACTTCTGCGAGGTATTGCCCTCCGGTCCCGGCGGCAGCGGGTTTGACCTCTATTTTACCTCCTACGGTACCCTTTCCCACTGCAATGATGCCGAGCTGGAACAGTTGCTGGTAAACGTCGCCGCCCAGGCGTCGCCGGGGGCGATTGTCGTGGCCGACTGGCTCGGGCGCTATTCCTACGAGTGGCAGAGCCTCTGGACCCACGAGGTGGAAAAGGTGCCAACCATGGACTACGTCATGTCCTACCTGGATCCTGAGGCCGAGCGGGAAAACCAGCAGTATACCTCCTTCCCGCTCCGGCTGATGAGCCGACCGGAGGTAACCCGGGTGATAGAGCAGGCCGAGAAAAGGAGCCACGCCCGGCTACGTGTACTTAGCTTCTTTGACCGTTCGGTGTTTATCGGCCGCCACATGGAGACCCGGCAGTACAACCCTTACGCCGTTCCCCTGCGGCGGGCGGCAAACTGCTGTTGGAACCGTGGGTACGGACTGATCTCGCGACCCTGAAACTGGAATACCATCCCCGGGAGGGCTTCCCGGACCAGAACCGGGTCCTGGCCGGGATGGCCGGTAACTGGAACAGCCTGGTGGATTTTGCCGCGGCCCTGCTGGGTGCCCTGGAAGCCGGGGTAGACCCCAACGGGATGGAGCGGCTGGCAGGTGTCCCGGCCTCCTTGGCCGAGGGGTTGGTGACTGCGGCCGAGGCTGCCGGGAGACTGGTCCCCGACGCCAGGGCCTGGTGTTTTGAGCGGCAACTGGCGCTGGCTTTGCGCGGCCTGGAGATTGAGGGGCAGGTGGGTGAAGGCCTGGGCCACGGCCTGGTGGCCATCCTGCGGGTGGAAAAGTAGGTTGCTAGGGAGGAGAAGTTTCCTTGCTGGAGAGTTACGAGGGAGGACAGTACCAGCCGTTAAAACCGGAAGATATCCGGCCCATCCACGAGGTGAGCGTGCGGCTGCTGGAGGAAGTGGGGGTCAAGGTCCCCAATGCCGACGTTCTAGAGATCTTTGCCGGGAAAGGGGCGCCGGTGGACCGGGAGAGGACCATAGTCCGCATTCCCAGGTCCATGCTGGAGGACGCCGTTGACACCGCGCCCTCCTCCGTCGTCCTGTGCGGCCGGGAAGAGAAATACGACCTGTGGCTTGCGGGGAGGCGCACCCACCTGGGCACCGGCGGCACGGTGCTCAACGTCCTGGACCTGGACAGCGGGCAGCGCCGCCCGGCCACCATGGACGACCTGCGGCAAATCGCCCGGCTGGTGGATGCCATGGAAAACATCCAGTTTTACAACATCCCGGCCTACCCAGACGGGGTGCCGGCCGAGAGGGTAGACGTGAACCGGTTCTTTTCGGCCCTGACCAATACCTCCAAGCACGTCATGGGCGGCGTGTACACCATCCAGGGCATCCGGGACGTAGTGGCCATGGCCGAAGAGATTGCCGGCGGCCGCGAGGCCCTGCGGGAACGGCCGTTTATCTCCATGATTACCTGTGTCATGAGTCCTTTGGTTCTAGACGAAACCTATTCGGCCCTGGAGGTGGAGGTGGCCCGCCAGGGGATCCCGGTAGTTTGCCCGGCCGAACCCCTGGCCGGGGCCACCAGCCCGGTAACCCTGGCCGGCACGGTGGCGACCAGCAATGCCGAAACCCTGCGCCGGGTGTGGGAGCAGGACGGGGCCAGGGACGCTGCCGCCAGGGCGCGGGAGAAGGCCAGGGAAATCCTGGCGGAGCACCGGCCCCGGCCCCTGGAGGCCCGGATCGAAGCCAGCATCCGTGGCCGCCTGGGCCATTTGCTGCTGTAGGGCCTTCTTTCAAGGCGGGACTTCGTGAAGGCGCGTGGCGTCAGTACCGGGACGGACAGGACCCGGCGCACGGAAAATCAACGGGGGGGGGGGGGGATAGGCATTTTAATCATCGGCGAGCTGATAAACGCTACCAGCCGCTCGGTGCGGGAGGCTGTTCTCAACCATAACCGGCAGGTTATCCAGGTGCTGGCCGCAAACCAGGCCCGGGCCGGCGCTGACTACCTGGACGTGAACGTGGCTGCCGGCCTGGGCGATGTGGAGCGGGAGGCCGCAGACATGGAGTGGGCCGTGCAAATCATCCGGGAAGTTACGGATAAGACCTTGGCCATTGACACCACGGACCCCACGGTGCTGGAACGCGGCCTGGAAGCAGCCGGCCCCGGGGCCATGGTGAATTCCTTCAGCCTGGAGAGCAACCGGTTAGAACCCTTCCTGGGACTGGCGGCCCGGTACGAAGCCCTGGCCATCGTTCTGCCGGTTTCTGACGGCGGGGTACCCCAGGAGCCGGAGGAACGGCTGGCCAACTGCCGGGAGCTTTTTGCCGCGGCGCAGAAGGCCGGCATTGAGGCCGGCCGGCTCTACTTTGATCCCCTGGTGCTGCCCCTGAGCGTTACCCCGGCCAGCGGCCGGGCTACCCTCCTGACCCTGGCTGGCATCCGCCAGCAGGGGTGGCAGACCACGCTGGGGCTGAGTAACATCTCCTACGGCTTACCGGCCAGGAAGGTCCTGAACCGCACTTTCCTGGCCATGACCGTTGGGGTGGGCCTGGATTCCGTTATCCTCAATCCCCTGGACCGGGAATTGCGCGGCGAGCTGGTGGCCAGCCTGGCCCTGGCCGGGCAGGACCCGATGTGTGCCGGTTACCTGCGGGCCTACCGCCGGGGCGAGCTGGGATAGCAAAGGATTTTTTGGAGGTGTTAAGGGGGCAGATTTAGATCGGCTTGCCCGGGCCGTTATTGACGGGGAAGCGGCGACGGCCGGGCAACTGGCAGAGCAGGCCCTGGGTGAGGGCCTGGCGGCAGACACCATCCTGCAGGACGGCCTGCTTAAAGGCCTAGGCGTGGTAGGGGAGAGATTCGGGAAGCAGGAAATGTTCCTGCCCGAGGTAATGATGTCGGCCGGGGCCATGCAGGCCGGCCTGGAACTCTTGCGGCCCCACCTGGAAGCCGGTCAGTCCGCAAGCGCGGGGCTGCGGGGCAAGGTTGCCCTGGGTACCGTGCAGGGTGACATTCACGACATCGGCAAGAACCTGGTGGCCATGATGCTGACCGCCAACGGGTTTCAGGTGATTGACCTGGGGGTGAGCGTCAGGCCCGAGGATTTCGTGCGGGCCTGCCGGGAACACAAGCCCCAGTTTGTCGGCATGTCCGCCCTGCTCAATACCACCATGCCGGCCATGGCCCAGACCATAGCCGCCCTCGAGGCAGCCGGCCTGAGGAACGGCGGGCTGCGGGTGATGGTCGGCGGGGCCCCGGTGACTCCGGAATTTGCGGCCCGCATTGGCGCCGACATCTACGCCGACGATGCCCTGGAAGCCGTGCGCCTGGCCCGGGAAGCCGTGGGGAGGTGATTTCTTTGCGTGGGTTGAAGGAGTTGGAGTTTGACCCGCAGCAGTTGGTGCTGTCCCGGCGGGAGGTGTACCGGTACCTTGGCTACAAGCACGGCCGGCAGGTTTCCTCCCGTACCCGGAGGATGGTGGAAGAGCAACTGGACATGGCCCGGGAGTGGCTGGCGCCGCGCGCTGCTTACCGGGTGGTGGCGGCTGATCCCTTTGCCTCCAGGGAAAATTTTACCGATGCCCGGGAAGTGGCCCTGACGGTATGCACGGCCGGGGAAACGGTGGAAGAAAAGGTATCAGAGCTCTTTCGCCGGGGCGATGCCGCGGCGGCCCTGGTGGTGGACGCTATTGGCTCGGTGGCGGCCGAGGCCGTGGCTGACACAGTAAACGAGGAGATTGACCGGCTGGCCCGGGACCAGGGATGGTACACCACCCGCCGCTTCAGCCCGGGTTACAGCAACTGGCCGGTAGAGGACCAGCAACTCATCTTCCGCCACTTTCCCGGGGAGCCGGCCGGAGTACGCTTGACCAGCGGCTATATGATGCTCCCCCGCAAGTCGGTTTCCTTTGCCGTGAAAATGGGACCGCTGCCCATGGCGGAAATCAATCCCGGGCGCTGCCCGGCCTGCAGCCGGCGGGATAGGTGTGCCTACCGGGACGACCGGCTGTGTGCCGGGTAGCGGCAGGTGATGGGGATGGAAGTACAGCAGTTCATCCAGGAGCAGGTGCGCCTGGCGCGGGAGGCGGCGCGGGTAGTATCCTGCGCCAGCACGGCGCAGAAGAACCTGGTCTTGCAGAGCTTGGCCCGCCTGGTGCGCGAAGAAGCGGCTAAAATCGAGGTTGCCAACCGGGAGGACCTGGCGGCGGCCGCCCAGGCCGGGTTGCCCCAGCCTCTTTTGCGGCGGCTGGCCTTTGCCGGCGACAAGATAGCTGCCCGCTGCCGCGCCCTGGAAGCCATTGCCGCCCTCCCCGATCCGGTAGGTTCACTGGACTGGGGCGAGGTCTGGCCCGGCGGACTGGAAGTTTACCGCCGGCGGGTTCCTCTGGGAGTACTGGCGGTTATTTACGAGGCCAGGCCCCACGTGACCATCAATGCCGGGGCTCTGGCACTGAAGTCTGGCAATGTCGTCCTTCTTAAGGGCGGGGCCGAGGCCAGTAGGACCAACCAGGTAATCGGTACCCTGTGGCAGGAGGCCCTGGCGGAAGCCGGCCTTCCGGCCACGGCCATCCAGGTAATCGCCACCACCGACCGGGAGGCGGCGGCTATCCTCCTCTCCCTGCGCGGTCAGATTGACCTGGCTATTCCCAGGGGCGGGAAGAGCCTAATCCGGCTGGTGGAAGAGCAGGCTCGCGTGCCGATTTTAAAACACTACGAAGGCATCTGCCACATGTACCTGGACGAAACGGCTGGTGTGGAGCTGGCGGTAAAGCTGACGGTGGACTCCAAGGTATATATGCCGGAGGTTTGCAACGCCCTGGAGACCCTCCTGGTGCACACGGCGGCTGCCGGCCGGCTCTTGCCTCCGGTGGTGCAGGCCTTACGGGAGCGGGGAGTGGAAGTGCGCGGCTGCTCCCAGGCGCGAGAAGTTTTTCCAGACCTGGTGCCGGCTACGGAGGAAGACTGGCGAACCGAGTACCTGGACCTGGTCCTGGCAGTGCGCGTGGTGGACTCCCTGGCCGCAGCCATCGAGCACATCAATACCTATGGTTCCCACCATACCGACGCCATTGTTACGGGAAGCCTTGAGGCGGCGCAGGAGTTCCAGCGGCAGGTGGACTCCGCGGTGGTGCTGGTCAACGCCTCCACCATGTTCAATGACGGCGGGGAACTGGGGCTGGGCGCGGAGATGGGGATCTCCACCGACCGGCTGCATGCCCGTGGCCCCGTAGGCCTGCGGGACCTCACCACCTACAAGTATGTGGTGGTCGGCCGGGGACATATCATGGGTACGAGGTGAGGGACGATGGATGAGCTGGCCGGTTTTGTCTGGGAGATGCTGGCAGGCAAGCAAGCCGGGCGCCGGGGCCGGCCGCGGGGGACGGGGCTGGAGCTCAAGTTCCCGGCAGTAAACCAGCGAGGAGAGGCCATAGGGTTCGAGACCCTGCAGAAACTGTGGGCCTTCCTGGCCACCCGGGGGTGGGACCTCAGCCTTGACCCCCATTATGGCTGGCCGGTCAGCGCCTCTTTTCCGAACAAGTACTGCCGGGATGTCATTGGCACCGAGACCGGTTTTTGCAAGCTGGAGATCTCCCTGGCCTACCAGGATGACCTGCACCGCCTGTATCGGCGCCTGGCAGAGATCCGGGAACTGCTGGGCGAGTTTGCCGCGGCCGAAGGGGTTTCTTTCCTGGGCCTGGGGGTCCAGCCCCTGACTCCCCCGGGCCGGGAATTGATGATGCCCAAGGCCCGGAATCTCTTCTGGGAGGAAGTTTTCGGCAACGACCGGGTGTACCTGTTCACGGTCACGGCCACCAACCAGGTGCATGTGGATGTGGCCCCCGAGGAAGCAATAAGGGCGGTGAATGTTTTTAACGCCCTGGCTGCGGCCCAGATCGCCCTCCATGCCAACTCCGCCATCTGGCAGGGGAGACTGGCTGAAGGATACAAGGCACTGACCGAGCAGGCCTGGGAATGGTGGTTGCCGGGAGACCCGCGGGTAGGCCAGATCTCCCGTCCCTTCAGTGACCTGGGGGATTACGTGGAACACTTGGCAGGCTTCCGGCCGGTTTACCTGGTCCGGGACGGGCAGTACCTGGGCCTGGCCCACTACGGGAGCTTTGCCGTTTACTGGCAGGACGGGGCACAGGCGGCAGCCGCCGACAGCCGGGGAAATATGGTGCCGGTTATGCCCCGGATAGAGGATTGGGAACTGCACCAGACCTTTTGCTGGCACGACGCCCGGGTATCGGGCTACGGTACCCTGGAAAACCGGGTCAACTGCCAGCAGCCGCCCGAGGTTGCTGGTGGTAGCGGCCCTGACCCTAGGGTTGATGGAGAATCTCGGCCAGGCTGAGGAAGTGGTCCGGCAGTATTCCTGGGAGGAGCTGGTCGTGGCGCGGGAGGAGGCCATCCGCAGGGGTCTGGCGGCCTGCGTGGCCGGACGGCCCATTGTCAAGCTCTGTGCCGAGGTATTGCAAATAGCGGCCGAGGGTTTGCGCCAACGGCAACTGGGGGAAGAAAGATTTCTGGAATCGCTGTGGGTGCGGCTGGAAAAAGAGCAGTGCCCGGCCGATGAGGCCCGGCAACTATTTCTACGGCATGGCCTGGAGGGTGTTTTAAATGAATTCGCCTGGGTATGACAGCAGGGTCTGGGTCTTGGAGCTTTCCGCTTCTGAGGTCGTTGGCTAACCCCTGGGTGGTTAGCCCTGCTGCTAGGTTGAAGGTTATTGACACTCTATGGGAACGTGGGTGGAAGGTATGGACTTGCTTGGTTTTATGGCCAGTCGCTGGCCGCAGATTGTAAAGCTTACCCTGGATCACCTGGAACTGGTGTTCCTGGCCGTCATCCTGGCCGTGGGCCAGGACCGGGCCCTAAAGGGGCCCGGCTTTTTCGCGCGCCCCCGGCTTGATCCCGGTGGCCCCGGGCTTGAATTTGAAAGTGGCACAGCCACTTTCTGCGAGTTCGAACTCCGAACCCTCGAACCTCAAATTTGAACAGGAGTATGGGTAGGGGTGGCGAAATTATTGTTCTATCCAAAGGTTTTCAGGGAGGTCAGGACAATGGCGACAAAGGTAGTGGCCGAAGTGGTTGAAGTAAGGGGGACAGGGGAGTGCTCGGCCGGGCATAAACCGGGAGATAAACTCATTTTCACCGAGCACGTGCCGGCCGGTCTATGCCGCTGGGCGGCCGGGGCTCTGGCGGCTCCGGTATCAGTGCTTTTGAACGGGGGCAATTTCTCCTGGGCTCCCAACGGCGAGCCTACGCAGTGGTGTTGCCCCGACCCCACCGAAACCGTGGTCTTTGAGCTGCGGCGGGAAAAAGATTAGGCCTAACTGCTCAGCCTGTCAAGCTGGCCGGAGTCTGGCGGCGAACGAGTGAAGACGCAAGCCGGGTTATCAGGCTTCGCGAAAGTGACGGCGAGGCCGCTGACAGCCGAAGTGAGAGGCGCTGGCCTGAGTAGTTACCCAGTTTTTTTATCGCCGTGACCACCTTTGCTGGCTAGCTGGGGGCCGGACAGATTGCCCCTTTGCTGGCAGCCGGGGTATGCGCCGGGGCGATAGCCGGGGCCAGGCTTGGGGCGCGCCTTAACCAGCGCCTGCCGGCCGCTACCTTGCGCGTGCTCCTGGCCACGGCCATCGCCGCCATGGCCCTGAACGCCCTTAGGGGCGGGCTATGAGGTTTACGAGTGGATCACAAAGGCTAGGCCGGGCATAGATCCTTTCTGGCGCGGATCTATTTCTCCGTGCCGAAGGGGATTGCTGTTTCCACCCGGAGGTTTTGTCCGTCGGTAGTGAAGGTGATGGCTCCGTACTGGTCGGTGCGATAAAGAGGCACACCGTGTTCGGTCCAATAGGTGACTACTTCCGGGGCCGGGTGGCCGAAGGTGTTGTGTTCGCCGGCCTGGACCACCACGGCGGCCGGGTTTACCGCCCGGTAGAACTCGGGGACGAAGCTGTAGCGGCTGCCGTGATGGGGTAGGAGCAGCACGGTGCTGGTCAAGGGCATTTTCTCCTCCAGCAGTTCCTTCATACCCTCCTCCTCCACATCCCCGGTGAGGAGAAAGGACACCTGCCCATAGCTCACCCGCAGGACCAGGGAGGCATTGTTATCGTCCGAGTGGGTGCCGGCAAAGTCGTGCTCGGGATGGAGGACTTCGATCCTCACCGCCGGGTCGAGCTGGAGTTGGTAGCCCCGGGTGACCGGAGAGACCGGTACGGGGGCCCGTGGCAAGAATAAGCCTGACATCCGTGGTGCCGCAGCGGAGCTGCCCAGGCCACCTGCAGGGGTGAGTCCTGTGCGGTCTGCCGTGGCCGTGGTTTCCCGGTACCCGGCCAGGGACAGGAAATTATCGTATCCGTGGTCAAACCATTCCGGCGGGGGCATGACGGCCAGGGAAACCGGGAGGCTGGCCAGGACCGTTTCCAGACCTTGGATGTGGTCAGCGTCCGGGTGCGTGCTCGCCAGCAGGTCCACCCGGTGCACCCCCTGGCGGACGAGAAAGGGCACCACTACGTCCTTACCCACGTCAAAGTCGCTCCCGGGCAGCGGCATGGCCATACCCCCGCCGTCCACCAGCACGTGTTTCCTGTTAGGCATTTCCAAGTAGATCGAACTTCCCTGGCCCACGTCTATGAAACCTACCTTCAGTTCGCCGGGAGGGTGGGGGAGGAGAAGATATGCGGCCAGGATGACGACCACGGCCGTCCCGGATACCGGTAGGAGCTTCCGGCCCCAGGTCTGCAGGGCCTGGTTATTCCGCCGTATCCAGATTTCCCTGGCCGCCACCAGACAACCGAGGAACAGGACTATAACCCAGGGTTTGGGGGAAGGGACGTTGAAGGCCATTCCCGGCAGGCGGGAGATGAACTGCAGGAAAAGCAGGATGCCCCACAGGAGGCCGCCGGCGGCGTAGGCAAAGAGGCCGGCTACCGGGATGGCTATTTGGGCGGCCAAGAGAACTACCAGGCCGAGGATGACCGCTAGGCCGGCTACAGGTACCACTACCAGGTTGGCCAGCAGGGCGCCCGGGCTGACCAGGTTGAAATAGGCGGCAGACAGTGGGAGGACGGCTAATTGGGCGGCTAGGGATACGGCCAGGGAATCACGCAGGCTGCGGCCCAGCACCGCCGATTTCTCCTGCCACCAAGTCTGGGCCGGGTTAGGTTTATTTCCGCCTGGGTCGGGGGCCGGGCCGGAGAGTCCGGCCAGGAGGGGATAGAGGTAGACTATCCCCCAGGTGGCCAGGAAGGACATCTGGAATCCGGGCAAGAAAAGCTGCTGCGGCGAAGCCACCAGGATGACCAGGCCGGCCAGGGCCAGGTCGGTATAGAAGTCTACCTTCTCACCGAGGGCCTGTCCCAGCAGTACGGTCCCGGCCATGAAGCTGGCCCGGTTCACCGAAGCGGTAAAGCCAGTGATTGCGGCGTAAAATAGGATCAGAATACTGCCCACGGCCAACCGGCCCCACCTCTGTAAACCGAGGAGGTTGGCTATGGCCAGGATCAGCACCAGGAGGTAGGCCACATTAAAACCGCTCACCGCGAAGAGGTGAAATACACCTAGATCCTGGAACAACTCAATTTCATTTTCGTCTAGTTGTTCCACATCTCCAAAGAGGATGGCCTGCAGTACCCCGGCCTCCGGGTAGGGCAGGCTGGTCTCGATAGCGGCCACGGCCCGGCCCTTGGCGGCCAGGGCCAGGGACATCAGCGGGTGGCCCCGGCCAGAGGTCAGCCGGGTGATGTCCTGTGGGTCGTCCACTGTCATCCGGGTGAAGATTCCTTGACGGGTCAGGTAAGTGCGGTAGTCGAACTCCGCCGGGTTGCGGGGTACTGACGGCTGCTCCAGTTGCCCAAAGACCCGAAGCAAGTCACCGTAAGCGAATACGGGGAAGGCGCTGCGGCCAGCGCGGGCCGCCGTGGGCGGTCCGGCCGGTACCCCGGCCCCCGGCCCGGCGGTCTCCCGGGGCAGGTAGTATACCACCTGCACCTTTTCCCGCAGGTCTTCCCGCCATTTTCCCTGTCTTACTTCCATGGCGTCCAGGGTATAGACCACCCGGTTGGCGTAAACTTGCGGCTCGGCGGCTATCGTGCCGGTCAAGTAAAGGTGAGTATGCAGGTCGTCCAGCAGGCGGGACTGGTGGGTAGTGCGGTCCAGGGTAACCCAGAAGATCCCAGCGGCCAGGCAGGTAGCCAGCAGCAGGCCGGAGGTGAGGTGGCCTCGCTGGTTGCCGCGGGTAGCAAGGAAGGCCAGCAGGGAGCCTCCGGCCGTGCCCGCCAGTAAGAAGAAGGTGACGGTCAGGGAGATATCTATCCATAAGCTCAAGGCGATCCCCGTGGCCAAGGCCACGGCTACCGCCACCAGGGGCCGGGGCATACCGCACCGCCTCAAGGATTAATTACTGGAAGCGCTTACCAACCTCTATATTCGCCGGCCGCCAGGGGGAATCCTCCTTTGGGCAATACAGTCACCTACATAGACATGGCGCGGGACTATGTCGGCAGGCTATCTATCCGCGTAGACTGGTGCGGCCACGTCCAGCCAGTGACCAGGTCAAGGCCGCGTCAAGTCTTACACCCCTTATCCTATGCCGGGGGCAGAGATAAGGTTAATAGCAAGCTTTGCCAGGCCGCTGACCGGGAGCAGGCTTGCGGGTTAAAACAG
The DNA here is from genome assembly GCA_004347685.1 of Clostridia bacterium. GTDB lineage: Bacteria > Bacillota > DSM-521 > Neomoorellales > SLTJ01 > SLTJ01. Next base: position 111,277 of record SLTJ01000037.1, on the reverse strand, counting down.
GCCTGGCAGCGCGGTCGTATGACAGACTCCTTGACTTGCCGCCAGGCGGGCAGTATGATTATGGTAGCAAGATTCCGAGCCCTTCGGGAGGTGAGAGGTCATGTTCCAGCCTACCCCGCCAGCGGGTCGCATCCTGCTGACCTATGAGGATTATTGTGCCCTGCCCAACGACGGCAAACGGTATGAGATTCTGGAGGGGGTGTTGCACGTGGCTCCGGCTCCGAATATCAGGCATCAGCGGGTTTCGCGCCGCCTGGAACTTATCCTGGCCCTGTACGTGGAAGCCAACCAGTTGGGGGAGGTTTTTGACGCTCCTGTTGATGTGGTATTAAGCCCGCACAATGTGGCTCAGCCGGACCTTATCTTTGTCAGCCGGGGGCGGAGCCAGTGCGTCACAGAAAAAAATATCGCCGGTTCGCCGGACCTGGTGGTGGAGATCCTCTCTCCTTCCACGGCCCTGGTTGACCGGCTGACCAAGTCGCAGATATATGCCCGTCATGGGGTGGACTACTACTGGCTGGTGGACCCGGACGGTGAGACCCTGGAGGAGTACCAGCGCCAAGGCGAGGTTTTTGTCCGGCTGGCCACTTACCAAGGTGCCACTGTCTGTGCCACCCGGTGTTTCCCCGATCTTTCTCTGGACCTGACCCGGGTCTGGGGGGCTTGAGGGACTGGGCTGTCCTGACTGGCCCGCCTGGGAAAAAGGAAACGGCCCGGGGTCACTGGTCAGCAGGATGGCCGCGGGCCGGTCGGGTAGCTGCAAAGATCTTACTGCTCAAGTTGTTTGGCCAGAAAGCTGGCAGCGGTCTCAGCCAGCTTCAGTTCCATGTTGCCCATCTTTGCCCCTGGTTCCTTAGAACACATCACCACTGCGCCAATGGGGTCGCCGGCCGCCACAATAGGGGCAATCACCGTGGCCGTCAGGTCACAGTTTTCTCCTTCCTCCACATACACGGGGCATTCCTTTCCCAACAGGTGTTCACCGGTAGCATTGATCAAGGCCGGCCTTCTGTCGTCGGTGACTTTCTCGACGACGGGGCCTATCGGTTGGTTGAGAAACTCTTTGGTTTTGGTTGCACCGGCCACGGCAATGATGTTGTCGCGGTCGGCGATACAGGCAATGTGCCCCAACGCTTCATGGAGGGAATTGGCATATTCCTGGGCAAAATGTCCCAACTCGCCGATGGGGGAGTACTTCTTCAAGATAACCTCGCCGTCGTGATCAACAAAAATCTCAAGGGGGTCTCCCTCGCGGATGCGCAGCGTCCTGCGGATTTCCTTGGGTATTACTACCCGCCCCAAATCGTCTATCCGCCTGACTATACCTGTGGCCTTCATTCTGATATGCCTCCTTTCCTCAGCTTATCGGATAGTAACATGCTCTTAGTTATTGAAGCCGGCGCCGAAATCCAAAGCAACTGTTTGCCAACGCCTGCCATCACGGCCCTGTCAGCCTCGTCCAGAAATAAGTCCTTGCCCAAGCTGCCAGGAAAACCACCTCTGTAGTACTAAGTGTCTCAGTTATTTCTTGAGTTTATGCGAACATGGCCGTAATAAGAGCCTGAGTAGTGCCGGCCTCGCTACCAGAAGACTACGCAGTGGATTCTGCCACCACTTTCAAGGAGGTTTTCGCCCACCGGTGTCGAAGGTTTTTCCAGTTACAGCCTTAGCACAGGGAGTCGGTGATGTCTTTAGTGCGCAGGGTAGCTTTATTTTTGTTGGTTATGTTTTTGTTAACCTTTACGCATGAACAGGCTGGGCCGGTTCTTCCTGGCAACCATTCTTCCGGCACTGCGGGGCGGCCCCCAGATCAGGAAGAGAGATTCTCCGGCGGGTCCGGGGGGAGCAGTAGCGGGCCGGGGTCCGGGTCCGTGGGCTCTGCATCTCCGGAAACCGGGGGCGGCAGTGGCGGGGCGGTAACAAGAGAACCCGGTGCTGACAGGAAGACGGCCCCAACTGAAGGGCGGGTGCCGGGCGAGCTGGTTGTCGGTTACCGTGATGGTCATACCCGGGTCGTCCGCGTCCCCGGCGGCAAGGAAGAAAAGGCCGCCCGTAACTTGGCGGCCGACCCAGAAGTGAAATATGTCGAACCCAATTACCGGGTGCATATGCAGGCGGTCGCGGAGGCGGCGGGCCCGTCACCTGCAGTCAGCCAGGATGCGGCTGGCCCGGTTCCAGGGAACGGCTCCTATTTCTCCCAGCAGACTTACCTCGCTCAGATGGGGCTGGTCGCCGCCTCGGCCCAGGGGCTGGTGCAAAAACGACGCCAGGTGACGGTGGCCGTGGTGGATACAGGCGTGGAGGCTACGCACCCGGCCTTACGTGGCCGGGTGGCGCCAGGGGGGTGGGACTTTGTGGATGGCGACGATAACCCGGCCGATACCAACGGTCATGGCACCCACGTGGCCAGCATTGTGGCTGCAGCTCCGGACAACGGTCAGGGGATAACCGGTACCGCCCTGGATACGGATACGCGTATCTTGCCGGTGCGGGTGCTGGACGGCAATGGTGACGGTGATACATATACCGTGGCCCGGGGTGTTACCTATGCGGCCGATCACGGGGCCGATATCATCCTCCTCAGCCTGGGCAGCCCGGTGGATAGCCAGGTCATGCACCAGGCCATCACGCATGCTCGCCAGCAGGGGGCCCTTATCCTGGCCGCGGCCGGCAACGGCGGCCGGAGCATTTCCAACTATTTCCCGGCTGCTTACTCTGAGGTCCTAGCGGTAAGCGCGGTAGACGCGGAGGGGAAACTGGCCTGGTTTTCCAATTACGGTCCCCAGGTGAGCCTGGCGGCCCCGGGGGTGGGCATCTGGGGAGCCGTACCCCGGGGCAAGTATGAAAAGCGAAGCGGCACCTCCGCGGCCGCGGCTTTGGCTGCCGGGGTGGCGGCCGTGGTTTGGTCCACCTTCCCCGATTTTACTGCTGCCGAAGTAAGCGAGCTCCTCAAAAATACGGCCCGCGATTTGCCGCCGGTCGGGTTTGATTATGCCTCAGGCTACGGCCTGGTGGATGCCCTGGCGGCTTTGCGTTCCCCGGGAGGAGGAGCAATGCGGCTGCTGGTGCCGGCTGAAGGAGAGGTCGTCTGGGGCGTGGTACGGGTTACGATCCGGGCCGCACGCCCGGCCGGGCAAGTGGCGGTGTTTCTGAACGGGACAGAACTCGGGCGCGCCTACCGGTCTGGTGACGGGAACGATTACATCTACCAGTGGGATACCCGCCGGACTGCCGACGGGACGTATCGGTTAGAAGCCAGGGCGGGCAGCGGGGGCGGGGAAGAGGTGGTGGCTGCGATCCACGTCCAGGTGCGCAATCGCCATGCCTCGGGCCTGGATTTGACTGTCAACGATCCTCAGGGCGTGCCGCTGCCTGGAGCCCTGGTCACGGTGCTTTTCCGGGCGCGGGAAGCCGGGGAGGAATATACCGAGCACGTTTTCACCGGGCGTACCGGGACCGAAGGGAGAATCCATATTCCCGGCTCCCTGGCCAGGAGCGGTGAAACTTACCTGGTGCTGGTCAGCGGCAGCCTTGCGGCCGGCAGCATTGAAATGCCGGTTTTCTACCAGCGCCTGCTCACCGCGCCCCGGGAGACGGTAATTGACGGGCGCCAGGCCCGCCTGGTCAGTCTGGCGGCAGAGCAACTGAACGGAGCCTACCTGGATCATGCCTATGTAATGATTGATCCGGTGGACCCCGGGTCCGGGGAACCGATTGGCTGGCCGAGTTTCCTGGGTATCCTGGATGAACGCGGGCGGAGTATGGCCCTGGTAGACATGGGCACCTATAACCTGGAGGCCGTGAGCTGGCAGTATAATTACTACCTCAGGTCCAAGGATTTTGCAGTCGGGGAGGGGTCCAACCGTTTGAACTTCAGCGATCAACCCATGGGTCGCCTGCGGCTGAACCTGGTGGGCCTGACTCCTAATTATGCCTTTATTTATCCGTACCAGAAGGGAATGCTGTGGTCATGGGGCTTTGACCTCACCGGTGACCGCAGCCTTGTGATTACGTCCGGGGAATATTACCTGGGCGCCAAGATCGGGATGCAGAAAGACGGGGAACAGTGGTTTTACTGGTTGGAGGCCAACTCGCCCTTGGCGATCGCGGCCGGCAGGGTGGCGGCCTTTTCCCTGGGAGGTCCACTTTGGGGCCGGGTTATTCCTGACCAGGATACCTACCGGGTAGGGGATACGGTAAAATTACAAACCGGGTTCACCGATGCCTTTGGCAACCGCATCTGGGAAGCAGGGCTGGACAGGGAGAAGATCCAGGAGAATATCTCCGGCCAGGGGCTGGCGCAGCCACAGGGCCAGAGGCTGGGGGTGGTCTTCAGCCCCGCCCTCGGACAATCGGTGCCCTGGCGGCCGGCCAGCTACCAGGCCCTGGTCCCGGTTTTGGAAGTGACCACCGGGGACGGGCGGGTTGTATTCCGGCAGGAGGGTGCCGAGTACTATCACCAGGGCTTTTATCAGGTACCGCAGGATACCGTTTCCGGGAAATACCTGGCCCGGTTGACCCTGGATTTCGGCCCCTGGCAGGGAAAAGTCCAGGCTACCAGCCCGGAGATTACTTTGCAGAGCCGATTGGCCGATGGCATCCACCTCCTGGTGCTGGACCCGGAAGAAAAACCGGCAGCCGGGGCGCAGGTCAGCTTCTGGCAAGTCAAGGGCCAGGGCATGACCCAGGCCTACGCCAGCCGGACCGATGCCAGCGGCTGGCTCTATATTTCGCCGCAAGATCTCCCCGCGGAGGGCAGCTACCGGGTGATAGCCAGTTTTACCGCGGATACATCCGGTGAGCAGGTAGGGGTACTGTTAAACCGGGAGCTTACCTTTCATGCGGGGCCAAACCTCCTCCGGGCCGCCGAGGCCAGGCCGGTGGTAGTCAAGGCAGCGGGACAGGACGGTACGGGTCTGGCCTTTGCCGAGGTCTTCGCCAGCCCCCTGGACAGAGGCGGGACGATAGTCGGGGATTCCCTGGCCATTGGCAGCCTCAAGGCCAACGGTGAAACCTTGGTCTGGGTGGATCCGGGCCGCTATTACTTCCAAGCCGTAAGTTGGTACCCGGCATATTATCTTACCCTGCCCGAAACCACTATTGTCCCTGGAGGGCAAGCCCAGTACCTGGACTTCAACGGTAGGGAAGTGGCCCGGCTGCGGGTGAAACTCGCCAGCCAGGACTTCACGGCTGCGGCGGTGCAATTGGTAACCGACCGCAGCAGCTTCTTTCCTATCTTTCAACTGCTGCCAGACCAGGAAATCTTGGTGACCCCAGGGGCGTACCGGCCCCGGGCCTTACTGGAGCGGCGGGGAGACGAAGGGTCCTGGGAGTACTGGCTGGAGGCGGACGTTCCCCTATCTTTACGGTCCGGTACCCGCGCGGAATACAGTGTCGGCGGACCGTGGCACGTATCTCTCAAGGTTGACAAAGAGTCTTACCGCCCCGGCGAAAGGGTAGAGGCCGCTCCCTGGATTGGTGACGATCAGGGAAACCGCCTGGTGAATATCTGGTCCCTGCATGGCGATGCGGAAGTGCTAGGCCTGATCCAGGCGCAGGAACTAGGGGCTGACCAGGAGCCCCCTCCGGACATCCCTGGCTACCAGTTGGTGGCTCCAGTGGTAGGCCTGGTAGGCCCCTCCGGGGAAACGATAGCCAGTCGCCGGGAGGCCGCGGACTTTTATGCCATAAGCTGGCCCCTGCCGGCAACCCTGCCGGCGGGCGATTATGCCCTTACCCTGACCTTGGGCCTGGATGGCGGTCAGGGTGTAGTTACCTATACCGGCAAGGCCGGCTTCCGGGTCGGTGGAGAAGCCATGGTTCCGCCCCGGGAGCCAGTGCCACGCAGCCAGGAGACAGCAAGGGAAATCGGCCCCCGGGGGGGAGAGCTGCGTGCCGGGGACTTCCGCCTGGAGATCCTCCCGCGGGCCGTGGAACAACTCACTACGTTTACCGCGGTAGCAGTGCCCGGTCCCAATTTTTCCCTGGACGGGTACCGGCTGACAGGCGATCCCTGGCACGTGACGCCGGAAGATATTTATCTACGCCGTCCAGCCCGGATAACCTTGCCCTTTGCCCCCGGCCCGGCCGATCCCCAGGAACTGGGCGTGTATCGCTATGACCCCGGGACCCGGACCTGGATTTACCTGGGTGGACAGGTGCAGGGGGAAGGGAAAATCGTAGCCCAGACAGACAGATTGGGTAGCTTTGTGGTGGCGGAAAAGGTGGTAGCCTTTACCGACCTGAAGGGTCACTGGGCCCAGAAGGAGGCGGAGGTGGCAGCGGCCAGGGGGATCATGGCCGGTTACCCTGACGGCAGTTTTCGTCCGGACGCCCCGCTAACGCGGGCCGAATGGGTCAAAACCCTGGCGGAAGCCCTGCACCTGGTTCTGCCGGCCGGCCCTGAACCTGCCTTTACAGACGTACCGGTGGACTCCTGGTACGCGCCCTATATTCGGGCCGCCCGGGATGCCGGCTGGGTGAAGGGATACGGCGATCATTTCGCTCCGGACGCCCCCATCACCAGGGAAGAAGCGTTGCTTATGCTGGTCAGGGCCCTGGGGGTGGCCAACGAGGCCAACGACCTGCCGCCTGAGAAGATGGAAACCATGCTATCACGCTTCCAGGACAGCTCGCAGGTATCGTCCTGGGCCAAGGGAGCTATGTCCTGGGCAGTTAGCAACAATTGGCTGCGGGGCGTGGGCCAAAACGACATTTCGCCCCGCAGCCCCACCACCCGGGGACAGGCAGCCACCCTGCTGGCGCGGGTCTGGCTAGGAATTTCGTAAGGGAACTGAAACGGCGGCCGCGGGAGGCGCTGGAGGCCTGGTTGATGTACTGCCCCGCGGTGGGCGGGCACTGCCTGGCCGTGGACCCCTGGTTTATCGTGGAGAAGTTCCCCGGGGAAGCGCGGCTCATCGAACTGCCCCGGCTTACCAACGACTCCATGCCGGCCTACGTGGTGGAACGGCTGAAGGAAATCCTGGCCGGCCTCCCCGACCCCTGGGTCACCCTCCTGGGGTCGGGATGGCACGGGTAGGTAGAAAATATCTTGATGTCAGGAGGATTTTCGCCCTCCAGGTAGAAGATCCCAAGGGATGAATTGTCAGGGGGGAAGGGGAATGCGACTTAGATTACATAGACTGGTGGGTGCGGTTTTATCGCTGTTGAGCCTGGTGCTTATGCTGGCTGCTCCGGCGGTGGCGGCGGATGACGTTTCGGTGGTACCTGGAAGCCCGAGTACCTCTACCACCAGTGTGCAGGTGCGAACCTACCGTATTTTCCAAGATGTTGACCCCGGTTTTTGGGGGGAAAAGGACATCGTCAAGATGAAGTTAAAGGGGGCGGTAGGCGGTCTCCCGGGAGACAAGTATGAGCCTGACGCCAAGGTCAACCGGGAGCAGGCGGTGGTGATGCTGGTGCGGGTCATGGGTTGGGAGCCCCAGGCCGCCGGCAAGAAGTTTCCCCCGGGTTTCGCCAATCCCGGAGCAGTGAGTTCCTGGGCGAAGGAGCCGGTGGCCCTCGCCATAGAAAAAGGGATTGTCAGCGGCCGCGACCTTACCGCTTTTCGCCCAACCGAGCCGGCCCTGCGTTGGGAAATAGCCGTCTTCGTCGGGCGCGCCCTGCAACTAGAGGCCACTGCCGGCAGCTTGGCTGGCGTGGGCTATGCTGATGCCGGGAAAATACCACCGGAAGCCCTTGGATACGTGGCCGCCCTGAAGGAAAAGGGGATCATGCAGGGTGACGATAAGAACAACTTTAACCCTGGGTCTGAAGTCACGCGGGCGGAGATGGCGGCTATTCTCAGCCGGGTTGACGGGGTAGTCGGGGCGTTGAGGGAACGGGAAATCCGCGGTACCTTCCGGTCCCTGCCGAATGCCGGCCGGGAGATACAGTTGTTGCTGGCGGACGGCACGTTGAATTCCTGGCCCCTGGCCGAACGATTTTGGGTTTACCGGCAGAAAAACGAGGTAAGTATCACCAGCCTGAAAGCGGGCGAGCCCGTCCTGGCGCTCACCGACGGCCAGAACAAAGTAGGCCTGGTGGAAGTTATCGCGGCTGCTGACCTGCCGTCACCGCCGCCGCAACCGGATAAGGTGTGGCAGGGTACCATAGTGGGTGTGAGCGGTGCCGGAAGTGGGGCCGTCACCCTGGCGGCGGATAGCGGCCAGTATACCTGGCCCCTGGCGGCCGGGGCGGTAATCATGCTGGACGGGCGGACGGCCTCCCGGGGCGATCTGGTTGCCGGCCAGGCAGCGAAAATCACGGTGCGGGAAGAGCAGGCCATCCGGGTAGAAGCCACCAGCACGACGGCCCAAGTACAGGGTATTTTGGCTGGTATTGACTTTGGCCCCCCGGAAAGCATCACCCTTACTACCGCGGCCGGGGCGAAATCTTACCAGGTAGCCGCCACGGCCGTTATCCGGCGTAACGGGCAAAGCGTGAGTTTGCGGGAGATCCGCACCGGAGACCAGGTGGGGTTGAAGCTGCGCAATGACAGGGTAGAAGAATTGACAGCTACCCCGGTCATCCAGGAACTGGAAGGCAGGGTGGTGGCCCTGCAACTGGCGGCCACCTCTACCATCACCGTGGCCGGGGGCGATGGGAAGGAAAAAACCTTGCCGGTCGGCAATGCGGTAGAAATCCGTAGGGACGGGCAGCGGATCGAACTCCGGGAGATCAACCGCGGCGACTGGGTAACTCTGCGGGCCGAGGGGGAGGCGGTGACTCGCATTGACGTGCAGCCCTGGGAGCGGCAGGATTACCTGGTGGGGCGGGTGAAGAACATCAACCGCCAGGCGCGGGTAATCGTAGTGGACCCGGTGGCCGGACTTACCGGGTATAGTACCGTATACCTGGAAAGCAGCGGTGAAATCCGGCGCTTTGGCAGCACGGTGGCCCTGAGCGACGTGGAGGAAGACGATGAAGTGATCGTTGTCGGCCGGGTTGAAAATGGTGTTTTCGTAGGCGAGTTGGTGGTGGTCATTGGCAGCCGGGCCGAATGATGCACCCTTGGTAACTGCTCAGCCTGCCTAGCGGGTATGGGGCTCCGCCAAGTGTTAGCTCGGTCGGCCACGACGGAGACCACTGACCGCCCGACAGAGAAGGGGCCTGAGGATATGCACCTTGGCCCCCCTGGGATCATATGTAAATACCAGGGGGTGTTTACCATGATGGTGGGAGATCTCGTTACCCGGAAGTCCCATAACCACGACCTGACCTTCTGTATTATCGGCTTTAAAGCCGGAGTTCAGGGCGAGTGCATCGCCATCCTCAAGGCGCTATTCGATCAGACCATGGTGGTAGACGCGCCGATTGAGGATCTGGTAAATGTTCTGCCCAAAGGCAAACTGTAATCGCAACCACTCAGCCTCCAGGCCGGTCGGAGGTCGGACGGCGACCGACTGAAGACGCAAGCCGGGTTATCAGGCTTAGCGAAAGTGACGGACCGGCCCATGACAGCGGCGGTGATAGGCGGTGGCCTGAGTAGTTACATCTTTTTAACGGCTAACCTCTTGACAGCTTCAGCGTGCTTGACTATACTAGACCATAAGCCAAATCAGGCTGAAAATCGCATTCTTACTGCGCCACGGGAGGAAAGCCGGGAGTCTCACCAGTACATAGATATTTATCGCCAGGGAGCAAGTCCGCCGGTACGCCGGTACTACCCTGAAAAAGCGGAGGTTGGAAGTTAGAGGTTGGAGCTCGTAGGAACTCGGCACTCAACCCGGTGTTCGCCAAAATGCCCCCTCGGGGTACCGCCGTTAGGGATAATAAGGCATGGTGAGGCTACTGGTTGAGTGCCAGGTTCCTGATCTTAACTCCCGTCTCTGCTACCGCTTCGTTTTCATCCTCTGTTGGTGCCACCAATCGAGGTGCTGTTAAGGGCCTGGCCAATCGAAGGGCAGGCTTTTTTCATATTCTACCAGGTGTATACTTTGTGCACGGCGTGGGGGGAAAGATAGGATTGATCATTTATCTGGACGGGGAGTACGTACCTGAAGAACGGGCCAAAGTTTCGGTGTTCGATCACGGGCTGCTTTACGGCGATGGGGTTTTCGAGGGCATCCGGGCCTATAATGGCCTGGCCTTCAGGCTGAAGGAGCACCTTGAGCGGCTCTATGCTTCGGCCAAACACATCGCGCTGGAAATCCCATTGCCCATGGCGGCCATGGAGGAAGTGGTGCTGGAAACAGTGCGCCGTAATGACCTCCGGGACGCTTACATCCGCCTGGTGGTCAGCCGGGGCAAGGGCGATCTCGGACTGGACCCGCGCAAGTGCCCACGGGCAACCGTCTTTTGTATCGCGGCAGCCATTGAGCTTTACCCAGCCGAGCTATACGATCGCGGGCTGGAGATGGTGACGGTGGCTACCCGGCGCAACGTCTCCGAGGCGGTAAATCCCCGGGTCAAGTCGTTGAACTACCTGAACAACATTCTGGCCAAGATCGAGGCCAATCTGGCGGGTGTGGGCGAAGGCCTGATCCTTAACCACGAAGGCTACGTGGTCGAAGCTACTGGTGATAACGTATTTATCGTCAAGGAGGGGGCGCTGATTACTCCCCCGCCGTACCTTGGACTTTTAGAGGGGGTTACCAGGAACGCGGTGATCGGCCTGGCCCGGCGCCGCGGCATTGAAGTGCGAGAGGAAGTTTTTACCCGCTACGAAATCTATAATGCTGACGAGTGTCTTCTGACAGGTACGGCCGCGGAAGTTATTCCGGTGGTGCGTCTGGACGGGCGGCCGATCGGGTCCGGGCACCCAGGCGAAATGAGCAAGACCCTTATTGCTGATTTTCACCGGTTAACCCGGACAGAAGGGGTCCCTGTGTACCAGGAGGTCACCCCTGGGGAGGAGAATGTTTCTTGCCAAGCGAGTCGCTAAAGCAGGGGACAGCCAAGGCCCCGCACCGCTCTCTCCTTTACGCCCTGGGGCTGACGGCTGAAGAGATCTCGCGGCCTCTGGTGGGGGTAGTTAATTCCTTTAACGAACTTGTTCCGGGACACCAGCACCTGCGGGCAGTAGCGGAAGCGGCGAAAGCCGGGGTGCGCCTGGCCGGGGGCACGCCCTTGGAGTTTCCCACCATCGCCGTCTGTGATGGTCTGGCCATGAACCACGACGGGATGCGCTATTCCCTGGTGAGCCGGGAGTTGATTGCCGATTCGGTGGAGGTGATGGCCCGGGCTCACGCCCTCGACGCCTTGGTCTTTATCCCCAACTGCGACAAGGTGGTTCCCGGGATGCTCATGGCTGCGGCCCGTCTCAATCTGCCGGCCATCTTTGTCAGCGGCGGCCCTATGCTGGCTGGTTATTACCAGGGGCAGCGGGTCAGCCTGAGTAACCTCTTTGAGGCGGTGGGCGCGGTAGCGGCCGGGAAAATGACGGATGCAGAACTGGCCGGTCTCGAAGAGGCGGCCTGCCCGGGGTGCGGCTCCTGCGCCGGTATGTTCACGGCCAATTCCATGAACTGCCTGACCGAGGCCCTGGGGATGGCCCTCCCGGGCAACGGCACTATTCCGGCGGTGCAGGCAGCCAGGATCAGGCTGGCCAAGCGGACCGGACAGCAGGTGATGTCCCTGCTGGAGAGGAATCTATGTCCGCGGGATATCCTAACGGAGGAGGCCTTTAACAATGCCATGGCGGTGGACATGGCCCTGGGATGTTCTACCAACACCGCCCTCCATCTCCCGGCCATAGCCCATGAACTGGGGCTGGAACTCCCACTGGCGCGCTTCGCGGAAATGAGCCGCGAGGTGTCCCAGCTCTGCCGCTTGAGTCCGGCCGGAAACCACTTTATGGAGGATTTGGATCGGGCTGGCGGGGTGGCCGCGGTCATGGTGGAGCTCGAGCACCATGGGAAGCTGCCGGGCAACAATCTGACGGTTACTGGGAAGCGGGTAAAGGAGAACCTGGCCGGGCGGCCCGGAGCCGACGGCGAAGTCATCAGGCCTTATATCCATCCTTATTCCCCTGACGGCGGCCTGGCCGTGCTGTGGGGTAATCTGGCTCCCCAGGGCGCGGTAGTGAAAAAGGGAGCCGTGGACCCGGCCATGCTGGTACACCGGGGGCCGGCCCGCGTTTTTGCCGGTGAGGAAAGCGCGGTGGCGGCCGTCTTTGGCGGGCAGATCCGGCCGGGTGACGTGCTGGTCATTCGCTATGAGGGGCCCCGGGGCGGCCCCGGGATGCGGGAGATGCTCACGCCCACGGCCGCCCTGGCCGGTATGGGCCTGGACAATCAGGTGGCCCTGCTCACCGACGGCCGTTTTTCCGGCGCTACCCGGGGAGCCTCTATCGGTCATATTTCTCCTGAGGCCGTGGTCGGCGGCCCCATTGCCCTGGTACGTGATGGAGACATGATTAAGATTGACATTAATGCGGGCGAGTTGCGACTGGAAGTCACCGAGGACGAACTGGCCCGGCGACGTAGTGATTGGACCCCTCCCCAAGCCGAAGAACTGCATGGCTACCTAGCCCGGTATGTCCGGTTGGTAAGCTCAAGCCATACGGGGGCGATACTGCAATGCTAGCTTCACAAGAACTGCAAGCCGTGCCCAAAGCCGAAGTGCTCTCTGGAGCGGAGATCCTGGTCAGGGCACTGGAGGGCGAAGGGGTAGATACTGTTTTTGGCTTTCCGGGTGGGTCGGTTCTGGCGGTGTACGATGCCCTTTATCATTGTTCATCAATCCGGCACATCCTGGTCCGGCATGAGCAGGGCGCGGCCCATGCCGCCGATGCTTATGCCCGGGTTACCGGTCGCCCGGGGGTTTGCCTAGCCACTTCGGGCCCGGGGGCCACCAACCTGGTAACAGGTCTGGCCAATGCCTACATGGATTCCGTGCCGTTGATCGCCATTACTGGCCAGGTGGCTGTTGACCTGATCGGCACCGATGCCTTTCAGGAGGCGGACATTACCGGCATCACCATGCCCATTACCAAATATAATTACCTGGTGAAAGACGTACGGGATTTAGGGCCGATAATCCACGAGGCCTTTTATATCGCCACCACCGGCCGGCCCGGGCCGGTAGTCATTGATCTGCCCAAAGACGTTACCATGAAGGAAGCCGAGTTTGCCTACCCACCCCCGCTGGAGCTGGCCGGGTATAAAGTGCCTGGCGATGGCCATGGTCTGCAGATCAAACAGGCGGCGGCCGCCATTGCTCAGGCCGAGCGGCCGCTGATCCTGGCCGGCGGAGGGGCCATCATCTCTGGGGCCAGCGCGGAACTCCTTACCCTGGCTGAAAAAATGGGGATCCCGGTAACCACTACCCTGATGGGGAAAGGGGTTTTCCCTGAGGATCACCCGTTGGCCTTGGGCATGCTGGGCATGCACGGTACGGCCTGTGCCAACCTGGCTATTTCCCACTGTGACGTGCTGTTGGCCCTGGGGGTGAGGTTTGATGATCGGGTGACCGGGAAACTGGCGACCTTTGCTCCCGAGGCTACGGTCATTCACGTGGATATTGACGCCGCCGAGATCGGCAAGAATATCCGCCCGGCCATTCCTATCGTCGGCGACGTCCGGAAGGTGCTCCAGGAAGTCCTGCGTCAGCTACAGCCGGCCCGTGATCTGGCCCCCTGGCGCGCGCAGATTGAGGCCTGGCGGCGCGAGTACCCGCTGCACTACGACCTGGACGGGCAACTCAAGCCCCAGTACGTGATCGAGCAGATTTACCAGGCCACGCAGGGCGAGGCCATTATCACCACCGATGTGGGCCAGCACCAGATGTGGGCCGCCCAGTATTACCGGTGTAAGCATCCGGGGCAGTTCGTCTCTTCCGGCGGTCTGGGTACCATGGGGTTTGGCCTGCCGGCAGCAGTGGGGGCCCAGGTGGGGCGCCCGGAGGCCCTGGTATTTGATATCGCCGGTGACGGCAGCCTGCAAATGACCTGCCAGGAGCTGGCCACAGTGGCCCAGCACCGGCTGCCGCTAAAAATAGCCCTGCTGAACAACGGCTATCTGGGGATGGTGCGGCAGTGGCAGGAGCTCTTCCACGGCCGGCGCTATTCCCATACCCGGCTGGAGGGCAACCCGGATTTCGTCAAACTGGCCGAAGCCTTTGGCATTAGAGCGGTGCGGGTGACTGAGCCAGAGCAGGTGCGCCCGGCCCTCGAAGAAGCCATTGCTTACCCGGGGCCCATGCTGCTGGACTTCTGGGTGGCTGCGGAGGAAAACGTATTTCCCATGGTGCCGCCGGGAGGCGAGCTGACCAGGATGTTAGGGGCAGGTGGAGTGGCCGAGTGAAGCATACCCTGGCTATTCAAGTAGAAAACCGTCCGGGCGTGCTGACCAGGATTGCCGGTCTATTCAGCCGCCGGGGATATAATATTGAAAGCCTGGCTGTCGGCCCCACCGAGAACCCGGACGTATCCCGCATGACGGTGGTGGTGGAAGCTGACGATGAAGCCATTGAGCAAATCACCAAGCAGCTCAACAAGCTGGTAGACGTGCTCAAGCTCAACGACATCACCAGGGAACCCTTCGTGGACCGGGAACTGATTCTTATCAAGGTCAGCGCCGAGCCGGCCAGCCGGGGCGAGATCATGCAGATCGTGGATATTTTCCGCGCCCATATCGTGGATATCAGCCGCAATACCGTGATCATTGAAGCCACCGGCGACCAGGGAAAAATCAACGCCATCGAAGAGGCCCTGAAACCCTTTGGCATCCGCGAGGTAGTGCGGACGGGGCGGATTGCTATGGTGAGGGGTGCCAAGAACTAGACGGGAGGAGACATGCATGAGCCGCCGCATCTTTATTTTCGATACTACCTTGCGGGACGGAGAACAGTCCCCGGGTGCCTCCCTGAACATAGAGGAAAAGGTAGAGATAGCCAGACAACTGGCCCGGCTGCGGGTAGACACGATTGAGGCCGGTTTTCCAGCCAGTTCTCCCGGTGATTTTGAAGCCGTTCGCCGTATTGCCCAGACGGTCCAGGGACCGGCCATTGCCGCCCTGGCCCGGGTAACGCCCACGGACATTGACCGGGCCTGGGAGGCGATAAGATACGCCGCCAGACCCTGTATCCATGTTTTCATCGGCACTTCGCCCATCCACCGTCAGTACAAGCTGAAGATGAACGCCGAGGCCGTTCTGGAGGCGGCTGTAGCCGCAGTGCGGCATGCCCGGCGTTACACGTCGGCAGTGGAGTTCTCAGCCGAGGACGCCTCCCGCACCGAACCTGAATTCCTGCGGCAGATTTTTACCGCCGTGATCGAGGCCGGGGCCACGGTGATAAACGTTCCAGACACGGTGGGCTATGCCACGCCGGTGGAGTTTGGGCGGTTTATCGCCGCTCTCCTGGCCGGCATCCCCAATATGGATAAGGCCATGCTCAGCGTGCACTGCCACGATGACCTGGGCCTGGCCACGGCCAATTCCCTGGCGGCCATCGCCGGCGGCGCCACCCAGGTGGAGGGGACCATCAACGGCATCGGTGAGCGGGCTGGCAATACCGCCCTAGAAGAGGTGGTCATGGCCTTATACACCCGCAGGGACGTTTATGACTGCGAGACGGACGTCAAGACTGAGGAAATATACCGGACCAGCCGCCTGGTGAGCAGCCTCACCGGCATGCCCGTCCAGTATAACAAGGCAGTCGTCGGCCGCAACGCCTTTCAGCACGAGTCAGGCATCCATCAGGACGGGGTCCTGAAGGAACGCACCACCTACGAGATAATGAACCCGGCCATGATCGGCCTCTCCCAGGACAACATCGTCCTGGGCAAGCTTTCCGGCCGCCATGCTTTTCGTCACCGGCTCGAACAGCTTGGCTTTAACCTGAGCGAGGAAGAACTGAATAAGGCTTTTGAACGCTTTAAGGCCCTGGCCGACCGGAAGAAAGAGGTAACCGACCGGGACCTGGAAGCTATTGTGGAAGACGAGGTGCGTGTCCTGCCGGAAAAGGTGGCCCTGGAAAGCCTTCACATCTCCACTGGCAACCGGGTGGTGCCCACGGCCACGGTACAACTGGTGGTTGAGGGGGTACCCATGCAGGAAGCCGCCTGCGGGGAAGGGCCGGTGGATGCTGCTTTCAAGGCTATTGACAAGATCGTAGGGCTGGAGGTCAACCTTCTGGATTACAGCCTCAGCGCCGTGACCGGGGGCAAGGATGCGCTAGGGGAGGTTACGGCCCGCATCGAACTGGAGGGCAAGGCCTATGTCGGGCGGGGCTTCAGCACTGATATTATTGAGGCCAGCGTCAAAGCTTATCTTAATGCCCTTAACAAAGCCATCTATGAGACAAATTACCGGTTGCCAGTAGCACAACTTGCGCGGGCGAAGGGCGGTAGCTAAGGACAAATGGGGATGACCATTACTGAGAAGATCCTAGCCGACCATGCCGGATTGGTGGAAGTCCACCCGGGGCAGCTTATCTCCGCCAGGGTGGATGTTGTTTTAGGAAACGACATCACCGCCCCGGTGGCCATTGAGCAATTTGCCACCTTGGGTGCAGACAGGGTGTTTGACCCGCAGCGGGTGATCCTGGTGCCGGATCACTTTACGCCTAACAAGGATATCAAGTCGGCCGAGCAGGTAAAAAAGGTGCGCGAATTCGCCCGGGAGCACGGTACTGTGTATTTTGAAGTCGGGCAGATGGGGATAGAACACTGCCTGTTACCCGAACAAGGACTGGTGGTGCCAGGCGATCTTATCATCGGAGCGGATTCTCATACCTGTACCTATGGAGCCTTGGGCGCTCTGGCTACCGGGGTTGGGAGTACCGACATGGCCGCGGCCATGGCCACCGGACAGACCTGGTTCCGCGTGCCTTCTACCCTAAAATTTGTCTTTTACGGCCATTTGCCACCCTGGGTCGGGGGCAAGGATCTTATCCTTTACACCATCGGCCAAATTGGCGTAGACGGGGCCCAGTACCAGGCCATGGAATTTACCGGCGAAACCATCGCGGAACTGTCCATGGACGGCCGTTTCACCATGGCCAATATGGCCGTAGAGGCCGGGGCCAAGAACGGTATCTTCGCCGCTGACGCCAAAACCATCAGTTATATCGGTGAGCGGGCGCGGAGGCCTTTCAAGGTTTATCGCAGCGACCCGGACGCGGAATACGCAGCCGTTTACGAGTTCGACGTGCGCAACCTCGAACCCCAGGTAGCCTTTCCCTTCCTGCCGGAAAACGTCAAGCCGGTCAGCCAGGCAGGGCCGGTAGAGATCGCCCAGGTGGTCATCGGCTCCTGCACCAACGGCCGGCTCGAGGATCTGGCCCTGGCGGCCAGGGTGCTTCAGGGCCACCAGGTTCACCGTGACGTGCGGCTGATCGTGATCCCGGGGACCCAGGAAATATATCTGGCGGCCATGCGCCAGGGCTACATTGAGACCTTTATCACCGCCGGGGCGGCGGTAAGCACTCCCACCTGCGGCCCGTGCCTGGGCGGCCATATGGGCATCCTGGCCAAAGGGGAGAGGGCGGTTTCCACCACCAACCGTAACTTCGTCGGCCGCATGGGGCACCCGGAGAGCGAAGTTTACCTCGCGAACCCGGCGGTGGCCGCAGCCAGTGCGATTCTAGGGCGCATCGCCAGCCCGGAGGAGGTGGTATGATGGAATTTTCAGGTCGGGTATGGCGGTTAGGCGATAATATAGATACTGATGTAATTATCCCGGCGCGGTGGCTGAATACCACTGACCCGCAGGAACTGGCCAGCCATTGCCTGGAGGACATCCAGCCCGAGTTCAACCACGCGGTCCAGGCCGGAGATATCATTGTCGCCGGCCGGAATTTCGGCTGCGGTTCTTCTCGGGAACACGCTCCCATAGCCATCAAGGCCAGCGGCGTGGCCTGCGTGGTGGCCACCAGTTTTGCCCGCATTTTTTATCGCAACGCCATCAATATCGGCCTGCCTATTCTCGAGTGTCCCGGCGGCACCGGCAGTACGGAAACCAGCCACCAGCTTCTGGTCAATGTGGAAAATGGCCGGGTGAAGAACCTTACTACCGGAGAGGTATACCAGGCCAACCCCTTCCCGCCCTTCATGCGGGAACTCATCCGGGCCGGCGGGCTGCTGCCTTACGTGGCCGCCCAAATCGGGAGGCAACAACAGCCATGAGTAAGATTTACCTGTATGATACGACTCTACGTGACGGCAGCCAAGGGGAAGGCATCAGCCTTTCGGTGGAGGACAAACTGAAAATTGTCAGCCGGCTGGACTTCCTGGGGATTGACTACATCGAGGGCGGCTGGCCCGGATCCAATCCCAAGGATATGGAGTTCTTTCACCAGGCGGCGCGCCTCCCCCTCAGCTCCAGTAGGATAACGGCCTTTGGCAGCACGCGCCGGCCCGGGATTACGGTGGAGGCTGACAGCAACCTGCGCGCCCTGGTGGCGGCCGGCGTGGGTACGGTAACCATCGTCGGCAAGAGCTGGGATTTTCACGTATATGCCGCCCTGGGGACCAGCCTGGCCGAGAACCTGGCCATGATTCACGAGAGCGTGGCTTATCTGCGCGGTCGGGGCCTGGAAGTTATTTACGACGCGGAACACTTTTTTGACGGTTTCAAGCGGAATCCGGAATACGCTCTGGAAACCCTCCGGGTAGCCGTGCGGGCCGGGGCCGGTTGGGTGGTCTTGTGCGACACCAACGGCGGGTGTTTACCCCAGGAAATATCAGCTATCGTCAGCCAAGTGCACGAGGTTATGGTCGTGCCCCTGGGCATTCACACCCACAACGACGGGGCCTTGGCTGTGGCCAACAGCCTGGCCGCGGTCGCGGCCGGGGTCACCCAGGTTCAGGGCACCATCAACGGCTGGGGGGAGCGCTGCGGCAACGCCGACCTCGTCGCCATTATCCCCAACCTGGAACTGAAGATGGGGTACGGTTGCCTGCCGGAAGGGAAAATGGCCCACCTGACCGAGGTCTCGCGGTATGTGGCCGAGGTGGCCAACGTAGGACAACCGGCCTGCCAACCCTTTGTCGGGGTCAGCGCCTTTGCCCACAAGGGCGGCATTCACGTTAACGCGGTCATGAAACATACCGATACCTACGAGCATATAAGTCCAGAAGTGGTGGGGAACCAGCGGCGGATCCTGGTTTCCGAGCTCTCGGGCATGAGCAGCTTGGTGCTCAAGCTCAAGGAGGCCGGCCTGCCGGAACTGGAGCCAGCCCGGGCCCGCCTGATGGTCGAGAAAATAAAGGAACTGGAGTACCAAGGGTATCAATTTGAGGGGGCCGAGGGGTCCCTGGAATTGCTCTTGCGCCGGATCGTCGGCCAGTACCGGCAACTGTTCAAGCTGGAATCCCTCAAGGTGATCGTAGAGAAAAAGAGTGAGGAAAACGTGGTGGCCGAGGCCGTGATCAAGCTCCGGGTCGGGGAGCGGGTGGTGCATACGGCCGCGGAGGGTGACGGCCCGGTAAATGCCATGGATAATGCACTGCGCAAGGCCCTAGTCGGGTTTTACCCGCAGTTGGCGGACATGCACCTGGCCGACTACAAGGTTCGCGTACTGGATGGCAATAACGGTACTGCCGCCAGGGTACGGGTACTCATCGAATCCCGGGACCGGAGCGGGAGCTGGAGCACCATTGGGGTTTCAGAGAATATCATTGAGGCTAGCTGGCAGGCCCTGGTGGACAGCATGGAACTTTACCTGCTGAAAACCGAGATCGGGAGCCAGGAGCCTGCGGCTGGACGGCAGGTATCAGAGGTCAGGGAAAACCTGGTCTAAAGGGGAGTGGCGCGAGCGGGCGCCCCCGCCATTGCCACCGCCGATCTTAGCCGCCGCCCCATGCCGTCAGTCTCACGAGGCCGGGCTAGCTACATAGGCCTCTTTGGCTTTCACTGCATGGCTGGCCGGTTAGGCAGGCTGAGTAGTCACCGTTCCTGTCGCCTGGGGGTTTTGCCACATCACCCGCCAGGCTGTGGCCTGGCCCCGGTTATTCCCGCACCCGCGCGTACCGCCAGCTCAGCGGCCCGGCTCCCGGCAGGGTGATCAGGACGCGCTGGTGGACTTCGGGGTAGATGGAGTAGAGGGTGTTCAGGTTATAGATTATGCCTCCCTGCATGGTCAGCCCTTTCTCCAAAGCGGCCGGGTCACCAATGGCTTCAATTATATAAGGCGAAAGCAAGGGCTTGCCATCCACGGTAATCACAGTGGTACTGTTGGGGCCAGGCTGCTCGCCGATAGCCGTACCCAGGGTCACCCGCTGGCCGTTGATGGCAATGGCTTCCGCGCCAGAAACCCAGAGTTCGTTGATCAAATCAACTATATCGTAATAAAGAAGTGAGGATTCCCCGGTGATGGTGACGCTTACCCCCGGTCCCTTGACCGGCGCATCGCCGGTCACCATTTTTAGCCTGGCCGTGTTCTTGCTGAGCGTCTCGAAGTTGCTGCGGCCGAGGCTGGATTGCTGGTCCAACTCCGTGAGATTCGCCTGCAGGTTAGTTACTTCCTTCTCGAGCTGGGCCTTCCGCTCGTTCAGATCCTGCCACATGGTTACCAGGTTGTTGGTGCTCTGCGCCTCCAGGCTGTTGGCCAGATGTTGCTGGGTTTGAAACTGTACTGTCAGCAAGAGCCCCAGGGCCAACGACACCGCCATTAAAGACAAGCCTTTGGTCACTTATCTGCTACCTCCCGTCTATGCAGCCGGCTGCAGATGGTCGGTGTCAAAGCCGCCCTTATAAGCCGGAATGAGCATGTCGTTTACCCTGGTTATTTTTACCGGGAATTCTTTTGCTTTCAGGTAGGGAAACTCCTCCCCGTTGGCAATGGCCTTTTCCAGGGCTTCAGGGTCGCCGACGGCTTTGATCTCGTACACCGGGGCCAGTCGGGCGGAGTTGACCAGGATAACCGTACCCACGCAGCGGATGGTGGAACTGGGGACAATACGCTGGTTATTGACGGCAATGGCCTCGGCCCCGGCCCGCTTCAGCTCGTTTACCAGGTAAAGAATGTTCTTATCATGGATCAGGAAGTTATCCGGCTGGTAGAAGCCAGGATTAGCCTGCTGGGCCGACAGAGCCCCGGAATTGTTGTCGTCCAGGGTAATGACCACGCCTGGCCCCGCCACTTCTCGCAGTCCAGCCTGGGCCTCCAGCATCCGCAATTCGGCCTCCAGGGCAGTGACCCGGTATTCTCCACCTGTCTGGCGCTGCTGCTTTCCTTCCAGCTCCTTACGCAGACTCACCAGCCGGTTTTCCATGACCTGCGTCTGCTCTTCGAGGTGGTTAATAAGGGCGATAAGACGGGCGTTGGGGGCGGTGCTCTCCTCGGCCCGCAGGGTGGACTGGGTTAGGTATAGCCAGGAGATCAGCACCCCGCAGGCCACGCCCATGATTGTCAGGGAAATATGCCACCAAGTTGGTTTCACAGCCATCCCTCCGGCTGTTATTTTAGCGTACTTGGGCTAAATTCACAAGGGGAGAAAGGATTGCTGCCTGATCACGTCGAAGAAATACTTGCGAGTTTCTTGGGCTGTTGCCAGTTTTAGGCTATAATAAGCTCAGGGTAACTACTCAGCCTGCCAGGCCGGTCGGATGTCTGGCGGCGAACGGCTGAAGACGCTAGCCGGGTTGTCAGGCTTCGCCAAAGTGACGGCAAGGCCGCGCTCAAAGGCGGTGAGAGGCGGTGGCCTGAGTAGTTGGAGCTCAGACGTCCACGTTGCCTATCTGCAGGGTGTTCAAGTCTTACATTCGGGGTGTTTGCATGGGAGCGCTGGCTGGCCTTACCTGGGTGGACGCGGTACGAATGGCGGTAGACGTGGGGGTAGTGGCCTACGTAATTTACCGCGGCCTCGTGTTGATCCGGGGAACCAGGGCCGGGCAGTTGGTACAGGGACTGGCGGTACTGGTGATAGTGGCTTTCCTGAGTGACCGGTTAGGATTGACCACTATCAACTGGATTCTTGACCAGTTGGGGCTGGTAATCATGGTAGCTCTGCCGGTGGTTTTCCAGCCGGAATTGCGGCGGGCCCTGGCGTACCTCGGGCGGGGTAATATCCTGGCCCGCTCCTTTTCCTTCTTGGGGGTGGAAGATGTTTCCCGTCTGATCAAGGAACTGGTGCGTACCGTCGGGGTCCTGGCCAAAAACCGGACCGGGGCCTTGATAATCTTGGAAAGGGAGACGCGCCTGAACGACTATATTGAAACCGGGATCAAGATTGACGGGGTGGTTTCAGCCGAATTCCTGGTAAATATTTTCATGCCCCGGACGCCCCTGCACGACGGCGCGGCCATCATTCGCGGGGATCGCGTGGTGGCGGCCGGGTGTTTTCTCCCCTTGACCGATAGCCCCTATCTGAGCCGCCAGTTGGGGACCAGGCACCGGGCAGCCTTGGGGATCACTGAGATAGCCGATGCGGTAGCAGTGGTCGTCTCCGAGGAGACAGGCACCATTTCGGTGGCTGAAGGCGGCAAGCTGACGCGTTATCTGGAGGAAAAGAACCTGCAGCAAATGCTGGAAGACCTCTTGCTGCCGGCGGAGGAGCGCACGAATCATTTCTGGCCCTGGAGGTAGTTATGCCGCACGCCTGGCGGAACGATCTGGTATATAAGATAATAGCGGTGCTATTGGCGCTGGCCCTCTGGTTCTATGTTAATGATGAGAAGAATCCCCGGGCCGAAGATATCTACCGCGTCCCGCTGGAGGTGGAAGGACTGCCTGGCGGCCTGGTAGTGGCCGATAAACCCCAAGAAGTGGAGGTACGGGTGCAGGGCCGCAGTCAGCGTCTAGCTGAGATTTCAGCTAGGCAAATCAGGGCTGTGGTAGACTTGCCCCGGCCGGGAATCGGGGCCAATATCGAGCCGGTGGAAGTGCGGTTGCCGGCGGGGTTGGAGCTGGTTACGGTCACTCCCTCTCAGGCGAACATCAAGGTGGACAGGATTACGGAAAAACAGTTTCCGGTACAGGTGGAGCTTAAGGGCCGGTTGCCGGCCGGGTACCGCGTTTTGCCCCCGGTGGCTCGTCCGGAGCAGGTTATGGTCGGCGGGCCGGAAACCATCTTGGACCGGATCAGCGTGGTTAGGGTCACCGTAGATGTAAGCCGGGCGGACATGGCTTTCCACCAGAGCGTGCCGGTAACGGCAAGCGATGCCGAGGGCCGGAATGTTTCCGACTGGCTGCAGATTTCGCCTGCGACCGTGGAGGTATTAGTTCCGGTGGTGCGTGATCTTCCCAGCCGAGAGGTGGAAGTCAGGGTGCAACTACAGGGGGAGCCGGCCCGTGGTTTCCGCCTGGAGCAAGTGGTGGTCGTTCCCGCGGAAGTGCTTGTTTTTGGCCCGGAAGCGGTGCTGGAAAAACTGCCGTACTTGGTCAGCGACCCGGTAGATATCTCCGGGATCTCCTCGGACCGGCTGGTAGACCTCAAGTTTTCCCTGCCGTCCGAAGTTTCGCTGCCTTCGGTGCAGGTACAGGCCCTCATCCGGGTAGTGCCTGAAGGTACAGGCTCGGTGAGAAACCAAAAGACATAAACTTAAAGGGCAGGGGTATGCTGGACGAATTCAACTATACCAGATGCGGAGGATAGTTCATGGGGAAGCTTTTTGGTACCGATGGGGTACGCGGAGTAGCCAACCGGCAGCTTACGCCCGAGCTGGCCCTGCAACTAGGCCGCGCGGCAGCGTACCTGCTCAAGGACAACGGCACGCACCCGGCGGTGGTGGTAGGGCGGGACACGCGACTTTCCGGGGACATGCTGGAGGCAGCCCTGACGGCCGGCCTGTGTTCGGCCGGAGCCGAGGTCTGGCGCCTGGGGGTGTTACCGACGCCGGCGGTAATCTGGCTGACCCGGCACCTGGGGGCCGCGGCCGGCGTGGTGATTTCGGCCTCCCACAACCCGGCTACTGACAACGGGATCAAATTTTGCAGCAATGACGGCTACAAGCTTTCAGATGCCCTGGAAGAAAGGATCGAGGCCTTGCTGGCCGACCCGGACCTCTCCCTCCCCTACCCTGAAGGCGCCGGCATCGGCCGGCTGGTTGAACGTGCTGAGGTCAGAGCTGAATACGTGGCCCATGTGCTCGGTACGGTAAATGTGGACCTATCCGGCCTGAAGGTAGTGGTTGATTGTGCCCAGGGTGCGGCCAGCCAGATAACTCCCATGGTCCTGGAACAGTTGGGGGCAAAAGTGGTGGCCCTGAATACTTCTCCTAATGGCATGAATATTAACCAGGATTGCGGGAGCCTTTACCCCGGCGGGTTGCAGCAGGCGGTGAGCGAGTGTGAAGCTGATGTTGGTCTGGCCCATGACGGCGATGCCGACCGGGTGATCGCGGTGGATGAAAAGGGAGCCCTGGTTGACGGGGACAAGATCATGGCCATCTGTGGTCTGGACCTGCACCGGCAGGGCCGGTTATGG
Source organism: Clostridia bacterium (assembly GCA_004347685.1). Taxonomy (GTDB): domain Bacteria; phylum Bacillota; class DSM-521; order Neomoorellales; family SLTJ01; genus SLTJ01. The sequence goes on along the minus strand of SLTJ01000037.1, from coordinate 86,964 downwards.
AACAATGCCGTGGTAGTCACGGTGATGAGCAATCTTGGCCTGCACCATGTCCTGCGGCGGGCCGGGATCGCGGTCTATACCACCCCGGTGGGTGACCGCTACGTGCTGGAGGAAATGCAGCGGTGCGGCGCCGTTTTGGGCGGGGAGCAATCCGGCCATATCATCTTTTTGGAGCATAATACCACCGGAGACGGTCTGATCACGGCCCTGCAACTTCTGCAGGTAATGGTCAGGACCGGGCGGCCCTTGAGCGAGTTGGCCGGGGTGTTGACCTGCCTGCCGCAGGTGATGTACAATATAGCGGCCCCGGACCAGGCGGCCGTGCTTAATCACCCGGAATTTATCCAGGCGGTGGAAAGAAACCGGTGCCGTCTGGGAGGAGAGGGCAGGGTGTTGGTACGGCCTTCCGGTACTGAGCCGGTCATCCGCATCATGGCCGAAGGACCTGACGTGGCCGAACTTGAGGCTATCGTGGCCGAGTTAAGCCGGGTGGCCTCCCGCGAACATGAACAGGTGGTAGGAAGCAGGAAGGAGGTGAGTGCCAGGGAAGAAGCAGGCAGGATAAGGTAATTGCCCTTCCGGTCGGGGCGAAGGGCTCATGGCCGGAAGCATGTAGGGACAGCATGTTCGTTATTCCCAAGAGGGCAGTCTCTGAAAAGCGCCAGCACCGCCGGCGGCAAACCCCGGCGGTTGACGAGGAGAGGGTTTATCGAGATTTCGGCGGATGCCCTCCGGTTGGTCACGACCGCAAAGGCTGACAAAGGCCGGGAGCAATCCCGGAGACAAAGCAGCCGGGTGACCCTCTTGGGAGCAACAAACCTGGGAGGGTATTTTATGTGCGGCATTGTTGGTTACGTTGGCTGCCGGCCGGCGGCTCCGATATTGCTGGAAGGGCTGGCCCGGCTGGAGTACCGGGGATACGATTCGGCAGGGATAGCTGTAGCTAACGGCCGGGCCAGCCTACAGGTGGTCAAGAAGGCCGGGAAAATACAGGTTTTGCGGCAGCAGTTGAATGAAAACTGCCCGGAAGGCACAGTAGGGATCGGGCATACCCGGTGGGCTACCCACGGCGAACCCACAGATAACAACGCCCACCCGCACCTGGACTGCAGCGCCGGCCTGGGGGTGGTGCATAACGGCATAATTGAAAACTACCTGGAACTGCGCCGGGAACTGGGCCGGAAAGGTCACCGCTTTACTTCTGATACTGATACTGAGGTGATCCCCCACCTGCTGGAAGAACTTTATGACGCCGATCTCCTTCGGGCCATCCTGCAGGCCCGGAGATATCTGGACGGTTCCTACGCCATGGTGGCTGTCAGTACCCGGGAGCCGGGCGTGCTGGTGGCTACCAGGCAGGACAGCCCGCTGGTCATCGGCCTGGGCCAGGGTGAGTACTGGGTGGCCTCGGATATCCCGGCCTTGCTGCCGTATACCCGGCAGGTGGCGGTTCTGGAGAACGGGGAGACGGCGGTCCTTGGCCGGGGGGGAATGCAGGTCTTCGGCCCCGCGGGGGAACGGAAATCCGGCCGTAGCTTCCAGGTCAACTGGGAACTGGCCGCGGCCGAAAAGGGCGGTTACCCCCACTTTATGCTCAAGGAGATTTTTGAGCAACCTGAAGCCTTGCGCCAAACCATGGCTGGCCGGCTGGCTGGTCCGCGGGCCGACCTGTCCGCTGAGGTGGCCTTGACCCCGGATTTCCTTCAGGAACTCAGGCAGGTGGTAGTGGTAGCCTGCGGCACCGCCTACCATGCCGGGCTGGTGGGAGGCAGCATCATCCAGCGCCACCTCCGGCTTCCGGTGCGGGTAGAACTGGCCTCGGAGTTCCGCTACAGCGACCCCTTGATTGACAGGCAGACTCTGGCCATAGCCATCAGCCAGTCCGGGGAGACGGCCGATACCCTGGCGGCGGTCGAGCTCTGCCGGCAGCGGGGGGCGAAGGTACTGGCCATCACCAATGTCGTGGGCAGTACCCTGGCGCGGGAGGCGGAAGCTACTCTTTACACCCGGGCCGGGCCGGAGATTGCCGTGGCTTCTACCAAGGCTTACCTGACCCAGTTGCTGGCCCTGAATATCTTTTACTTGTGGCTGGGGGAAATCAGATCAGTGTTATCGAGGGATTATATGGAAACAATAGTAAAGTCCCTCCAGTCTCTCCCCGGCCAGGTCCAAGAGATCCTGGAGGGGGCCGATCAGGTAGCGGAAACGGCTGGGGAACTGGCCGGTCGGGAAGATGTGTACTTTATCGGCCGCGGGCTGGATTACGCCGTGGCCATGGAGGGCGCCTTGAAGCTCAAGGAAATCTCTTACATCCATGCCGAGAGCCTGGCCAGCGGCGAATTGAAGCACGGTACCCTGGCCCTGATCAGCCGGGGCATGCCGGTGGTGGCTCTGGCCACCCAGAAGCATATCCTGGAGAAAAACCTCAGCAATATTAAGGAAGCCCGGGCGCGCGGGGGGCGGATAATCGTGGTGACCCCCTTTGCCGGGCCGGACCCCGGACCTGCCGGAGAGAGTTTACCGGAGCCCGCCGGGGCGGCGGACGTGGCTGCCGTGGCCGACCGCGTGCTAAGGGTACCGCTAGCCCCGGAGGAACTGATGCCCTCTCTGGCGGCGGTGCCGCTGCAACTGCTGGCCTATTATGCCGCCGTGGCTCGGGGATGCGATGTGGACCAGCCGCGCAACTTGGCCAAGAGCGTTACTGTCGAGTAGTATTTTCCACCAGGAGAAAACTAGCAGGGTTTTAGTTGGTTTTGCCGAATGTATAAGAGCATGGTCAAAGGAATCGGGGTAGATGTGGTGGAAATAGGCCGGGTGGCTGCAGCCTGGCGGCGCCGGCCGGGCAGATTTGCGGCCCGTGTCTTTGGGCCGCAGGAGTTGGAGTACTGCCTGGCCAGGAAACACCCGGCCTCTTCCCTGGCAGCCAGGTTTGCGGCCAAGGAGGCGGTAATGAAGGCTTTGGGCCTCGGCCTGGGCCGCTGCCGCTGGCAGGATATTGAGATCAGCATGGCCTCCGGCCGGGGGCCGGAGGTTGTCTTGCGGGGGGCGGCCAGGGAGCGGGCAGAGAACCAGGGCATCACCCGGGTAGTGGTCAGTCTCAGCCACTCCCGGGAGCAGGCCGTTGCCCTGGCCGTGGCCGAAGGAGAGGTGAAAGCGTGAAGCTGATTACGGCCGCCGAAATGGGCAACCTGGACCGGATGACGGCGGAGCAGTATTTCCTCCCCAGCCTGATCCTGATGGAAAACGCCGGCCTGGCCGTAGTCCATGCCATCAGGCAGGAGCTCGGCCCTGACCTCGCCGGCAAGCGCATCTGGATCTTTGCCGGCAAAGGCAACAACGGCGGTGACGGCCTGGTGGTGGCCCGCCACCTTATCAACGCCGGCGCCGAAGTTAAGATTTTCCTCCTGGCCCGCCCCGAGGATCTCCGGGGTGATGCCGAGGTAAACTACCGGGTTTTGCGCGCCATGCAGGCCACCTTTTACCCTGTGCTGGAAGAAAAGGATGTACAGCGGGCCGACATCGCCCTGCTCTACGCCGATTTGATTGTAGATGCTATTTATGGTACCGGTTTCAAGGGAGCAGCCCTCGGCGTGCCGGCCCGGGTCATTGAGCTGGTCAACCAGACCGGGAAGCCGGTAGTAGCTGTGGACCTGCCTTCGGGGTTGGAAGCCGACACCGGGAAGGTCAACGGCCCGTGCGTCCGGGCCACCCGCACTGTAACCTTGGCCCTGCCCAAGCTGGGGCTGGTCCTGGAGCCGGGAGCCGGGTACGTCGGACAGCTCACCGTAGCCGATATCTCTATTCCCTGCGCCCTGGTCACCAGCCAGCCGCTGATGCGAGAGCTGCTGACCCACTCCTGGTGTGCCAGCCGGCTGCCACAGCGCCTGCCGGCTGGGCATAAGGGCGACTACGGCCACGTCCTGGTGGTTGGCGGATCACCGGGAATGGGCGGGGCGGCGGTGATGGCGGCCACGGCGGCCCTGCGCGCTGGCGCCGGACTGGTGACGCTGGGAGTCCCGGCCCCTCTGCACCAGGCGGTCCAGCTCCGGGCCTTGGAAGTCATGTCTCGTCCCCTGCCGGCCAATGGTGAAGGCTGCTTATCGCGGGAGGCGGTGGACGATATTCTGACCTTCAAGCGGGCTTCGGTGCTGGCCCTGGGCCCCGGCTTATCGCTACATGCCGACAGCGCGGTTATGGTGCGTGAACTCCTGCCCCGCCTTGATTGCCCGGCTGTGATTGACGCCGATGCCCTTAATGCTCTCTCCGGCCACTCGGAAATCCTTCCTTCCCTGAAGCAGCCAGCCATCCTCACGCCTCACCCGGGCGAGATGTCCCGCCTGCTGGGCGTTCCGGTGGCCAGGGTGCAGGAGGACCGGCTGGCGGTGGCCCAGGCCGCGGCCCAGCAGTGGCAGGTGACGGTGGTGCTCAAGGGGGCCAGGACGGTAATAGCCACGCCCAAGGGGCATATCTATGTCAACCCGACAGGCAATCCGGGGATGGCCACCGGCGGCAGCGGTGACGTGCTCACCGGCATTATCGCCGCCTTGTTGGCCCAGGGATTGCCGGCTGAAGAGGCGGCAGCCTGCGGGGTATACCTGCATGGCCTGGCCGGTGACCTGGCCGGCCAGGACCTGGGGATGGCCGGCCTTACGGCCACCAGCTTGATCGAGTATTTGCCGCTGGCCTTTAAAGAAGTGGCGGCGGCCCGGGAGGGGTGATGTATCTACGGCAGCCTCTGTATTCAGGAGACGTCCACGGTGCCCCCGGCGTCACCCCACAGCGAGGGTAGCGGCCCAGACTCAGATCGAAAGTGGCGCAGCCGCTTTCTACGAGATCCAACCTCTAACCTCCAACCGCTAACCTCTGATTTTAGGGGAGGCGATCCCTTGCGGCCGGTCTGGGCCGAGGTGGATCTGAGAGCCATCAAGCATAACCTGCGCGCAATCAGGGGGCTGCTGGCACCGGGCACGGGCCTCATGGCTGTGGTTAAGGCCAATGCTTACGGCCACGGGCTGGTCGAGGTCAGCCGGGCGGTTTTGGAGGCGGGTGCTTCTTGGCTGGGGGTGGCCATCCCGGAAGAGGCCGCGGAACTCCGGGCGGCCGGGGTCCAGGCCCCCATCCTGGTCCTGGGGTACACCCCGGCCGAACAGGGGCCGGAGATGGCCGCCCTGGGCGTGAGTGTCTGCCTTTCCAGTATGGAACAGGCCCGGGCCATAGCGGCTGGGGTCCAGAAGGCCGGCCTTAAGATCAAGTCCCATATCAAGATAGACACCGGTATGGGACGGCTGGGCTTTCTCTACTCCCGCGCTGTCCAGGAGGTCAGCCGGATGGCCGGGTTACCCGGCCTGGAGGTGGAAGGGATCTTCACCCATTTCGCTGCTGCTGATGCCGCCGATACCGGCTTTGCCCGCGAGCAGTTGCAGCGGTTCAGGCAGGTAGTGGCGGACATGGCCCGGTTAGGACTTCATTTTCGCTGGCAGCACGCGGCCAACAGTGCCGCGGTGGCGCGGTTGCCTGAAAGTCATTTTAACCTGGTGCGGCCGGGGATCATGCTGTACGGCTGTTCTCCCCTGGAGCCGGGGCAGGACCTGCCGGTCAAGCTACAGCCGGCCATGAGCTTTCGCGCCCGGATAGCCATGGTAAAGGAAGTGCCACCGGGTACCCCCATTAGCTACGGTTGTACCTACGTGACCGGGGAGCGGGCCAGGATCGCCACCCTGCCGGTGGGTTACGCCGACGGGTACAGCCGGGGGCTTTCCAATTGCGGTCAGGTGCTGGTGGACGGTAATAGAATCCCGGTGGTGGGGCGGGTGTGCATGGATCACGTCATGGTGGATGTTTCCCGGGTCGCGGCTGCCGGCGTAGGCCAGGAGGTCATTCTGTGGGGACCGGGAGAGAAGGGCTGCCTTCCGGTTGAGGAAGTGGCGGACAAGGTTTCTACCATAAGCTATGAGCTGTTGTGCGCTGTAGGTCCCCGCGTTCCCCGGGTTTACAGGGAGTAAAACTAGAGGAGGGCGCATCTTGGCTATTACCAGACGCATTATGGTCTCAATCCCGGAGGACTTATTACAAGAATTAGATGGTCTGGTTTACTCCAATGGCCTCAATCGTAGCCAATGTATTTGTCAGATTATGGAAGAGTACATTCAAGAAAGGAAACGGATCAATCTTCGCGAGCAGATGAAAAGAGGCTACCAGGAAATGGCGGAGATTAATCTGGCTCTGGCTCAGGAACACTATTACGGAGAGCAGGTGTTAGAAAAATACGAGGCCAAGCTGGTAGAGTGAGTGAGGATGCCATGCATATTCGCCGCGGGGATATATTTTACGCCCAACTGAACCCAGTGGTGGGTTCGGAGCAAGGGGGGATGCGGCCGGTACTGATAATCCAGAACGACATTGGCAACCAGTACAGCCCCACCACCATTGTGGCGGCGATTACCTCGCAGATTGATAAAGCCAGATTGCCCACCCATATAGAGATCCTCGGCAAGGAAACGGGACTGGAAAAGGATTCCGTAATTCTCCTGGAACAGATCCGCACCATTGACAAGAGCCGCCTCAAGCAACGGGTGACCGCCTTAAACGGGGAGATCATGGAGAGGGTTGACCATGCCATCAGCATCAGCCTGGGGCTGGTGGAGATTTAGGGTCCGGGCCTTTGTTTATTAGGGCAGACCCCATGCCCCGGCACTCAACTCCGTGGTCGTAAGGTGCTTCACCCGCAGTACTACCATTCGGGCGGTAAGATGTTCGGGTAGCACACAACGTGAACGGCAGGTTGAGTGCCGGGGCACCAACAGAGGATGAAAAGGGAGCGGTGGCAGAGACGGGAGTTAAGATCAGGAACCGGCGCAGCCGGTTCCTACAAGTGTCCCACCTCCCATTTCCCACCTCTCACCTCTAGTTTCAGGGCAGGGAGGGAGAGGCCCTGGCCGTACTTATCGGCATTACCAGTAACGTTGACTGGGAAAAGGGCACTTATTACCTGGATGAGAGCTACGTGGAGGCGGTGCAGGCCTGCGGCGGCGTGGCATTGGTTTTGCCGGCAGCTCAGTCTGCGGTCCGGGAGTACGTAGAGGTGGTAGACGCAGTGGTATTTACCGGCGGGGGAGACGTGGACCCGCTTTATTTTGGCGAGGAGCCGGTCAGTACCCAGCGGGTAACTCCTGCCCGGGACGCTTTTGAGATTTCCCTGGTCCGCGAGCTTCTGGCGGCGCGGAAACCGATCCTGGGTATTTGCCGTGGCCTGCAGGTTCTGAATATTGCTGCCGGCGGCGACATTTATCAGGATCTATCATTGCCGGTCGGCAACGGATTTCTGATCAAACACCGCCAGAATGCGCCAGGATGGTACCCGACCCACTGGATAGAGGTCCACGCCGGTTCTCTGCTGGCCCGTATCTGGGGGCAGGCCCGGGTGCGGGTGAACAGTTTCCACCACCAGGCAGTACGCTCTCTAGCTCCTGGATTTAAGGCCGCGGCTGTGGCCAGCGACGGGGTGGTGGAGGCTATGGAGCTGGAGGGGGACGGTTTTGTCCTCGGGGTGCAGTGGCATCCCGAGCTCATGTGGGCCAAGGATACATATCAGCGTCAGTTGTTCGCCTCTCTGGTGGAAGCGGCAGAGAGGCGGAAAACACAGGTGAGAAGTTGAGGGCGGAGGTCAACGCCGCCAAGGAGGTGGAAGTATTTTGACACAGCTCTTAAGAGCCAGGCAGGGAGAGATTACCGCCGAAATACTGACAGTGGCCGGGCAGGAGGGGATAGCCCCGGAGGAACTCGGGCAACTGGTGGCCCGGGGTCTGGTGGTCATCCCGGCGAACATAAGGCACAGCAACCTTTCGCCGCGAGGAATTGGCGCCAGGTTGCGGACAAAGGTCAATGCTAATATCGGCACCTCAGCCGACTACCCAGATATCGCCAAGGAACTTGACAAGCTGCGGGCGGCTCTCGCGGCCGGGGCCGATGCGGTGATGGACCTCAGCACCGGCGGTGACCTGGAGGCCGTGCGTCAGCGGGTTATGGCCGCCTGTGCGGTGCCGGTGGGCACAGTGCCTGTCTACCAGGCGATGGTACAGGCTCAGGAAGAACGTGGCTCCATGGTGGAGATGACCGCGGATGACCTTTTCGCGGTGATCCGCCGGCAGGTGGAAGACGGGGTGGATTTTATCACCGTGCACTGCGGGGTAACCCTGGAGGCAGTGGGCCGGCTGCAAAAGCAGGGCCGCCTGACCGACATTGTCAGCCGGGGCGGGGCCTTTCTGGCCGGGTGGATGCTGTTTCACGAGCAGGAGAACCCGCTGTACACCCAGTATGACCGCTTGCTGGAAATCGTCCGGGAATACGACGTTACCCTGAGTCTGGGCGACGGGATGCGGCCGGGATGCTTGGCGGATGCCACTGACCGGGCCCAGGTGCAAGAACTTGTCATCCTAGGGGAATTGGTAGACGCGGCCAGGGAGGCCGGGGTTCAGGTTATGGTGGAGGGGCCGGGGCATGTGCCCTTGGATCAGGTGGAGGCCAACGTGCAGCTGGAGAAAAGCCTGTGCCGCCAGGCTCCCTTTTATGTTCTCGGGCCCATCGTTACGGATGTGGCCCCCGGCTATGATCACCTCACTTCGGCCATCGGTGGGGCCCTGGCCGCCATGGCCGGAGCTGATTTCCTCTGCTATGTCACCCCGGCCGAGCACCTGGGCCTGCCTAATGCCGCTGACGTGCAGGAGGGGGTAGTAGCCGCCAGGATCGCGGCTCACGCCGCGGACGTGGCCAAAGGCCTTCCCGGAGCTAAGGAGTGGGATCGGGCCATGGCCGTGGCCCGCAAGAGCCTGGACTGGGAGGAGCAGATCCGCCTGGCCATAGACCCGCAGAAGGCGCGGCAGTACCGGGAAAGCCACAACCCGGAGGCCAAGGGAAAGGCCTGCTCCATGTGTGGCACTTACTGCGCCATGGACGTGGTGGCTGCGTATTTGGGCAAGCCGGCCGACCGGTGCTAGGGGGGGCGGCCCGCAAAACTTCGCCTGGCTTGGTCGGGCTAGCCGGCAGGTCGCGCGAAGTACCTCCAGCGTGAGAGGAGGATTTTCCTGGCAGGTCACGAATAAGTAAAACAGGTATCCCAGCGGGTGGAACTAAAAACCAGCCGGTTGGGAAAGACTTTTAAGGGCTACGCGTCGGGCCGTGGCCAGACGAGGTCTTTTCTGCTGCTTGAGCTACCGGAGATGTGAGGCTTGTCATGCGTGAGGCCGTCCTGACCGTTATCACAGACCGGGCTGAGGAAACCAGGAATATGGGCCGGGTCCTGGGGCGACTGCTCCAACCCGGGGATGTGGTGCTCTTGAGCGGCGAACTCGGGAGTGGGAAAACAGTCTTCGCCCAGGGCGTGGCTGCCGGCCTGGAAGTAGAGGGGCCGGTCACCAGCCCTTCCTTTGTTCTTATGAACCGATATCCGGGCCGCCTCACCTTGTACCATCTGGATCTCTACCGCCTGGACCACGACGGGGCCGCCGATCTGGGGTTGGAGGAATTCCTGGGGAGCGAAGGGGTGGCGGTGGTGGAATGGCCGGAGGTATTGCCGTCTCATTTACTAACCGACTATGTGCAGGTTACCCTGAAGTGGCTGGGCCCGGATGCAAGGGAGTTGACCTTTTGGCCGGCTGGAGCCAGAGCGGAAAAACTGATCAGGGAATTCAAGAAAGCCTGGTCCTTGGAATAGACACGGCCACCAGCACCATGGGGGTGGCGCTGATCCGGGGTGAAACCACGCTGGCCGGGCGGTGGCGCCATGGGGGTGGCGAACACTGCCGGGACCTGGTCCCCTGGATAGAGGGGCTGCTGGAGGAGAGCGGCGTCCAGGTACAGGAGCTGGCGGCAGTGGGCGTGGCCTGCGGTCCTGGCTCCTTCACCGGGCTGCGTACCGGCCTGGCAACGGCCAAGGGATTGGCCTTGGCCTTGGGGTGCGCCCTGGTGGGCGTGCCCACCCTGGAGGCCATGGCTTGTTTGGCGGCCGGCGCGGCAGGCGTTATCTGCCCGCTACTGCCGTCCCGCCGCGGTGAGGTATATGCGGCTTGCTATCAATGGCGGCAGGGAAGTCCGGTACGGGTGTCGCCGTACTGGGTGGGGCCGCCAGAAAAACTGGGCGAACTCCTGCCCGAGGGTGAACCGGTTATTTTTGTGGGCCAGGCCGGCCCCACCGGCACCGGGATGCCGGCCGACCTCTCCCTGGGAGGCCGGGTGCTCCCGGCTCCCCACCATCCCCCGCTGGCCCTGGCAGTAGCCCTCCTGGGGTGGCAGAGATTTATGCGTGGAGAAGTAGACGGTCCGAGCTTACGGGCCATTTATCTGTCACCGGGTAATTTTCGCCAGATAAGGTGAGGCGCCATGCGCAACTACCGTATCGAAGAAATGCAGGAGAAACACCTGGACCAGATAGTAGCGATTGAAAAGATGTCCTTTCCCACCCCCTGGAACCGGCAGCACCTTTGCAGCGAGCTATATAATAACGATTTCGCCCGCTATTATGTGGCCGTGGTTCGGAAAGTTGTAGCCGGGTATGCCGGGATGTGGGTCATTCTCGACGAGGCCCATATAACCAATATTGCGGTTCACCCGCAATACCGGGGGCAGAAGCTGGGCCGGGCCTTGCTTACAGAGTTGGAAAGGCGGGCCGTGGCGGCAGGGGTCGAGAGGATGACCCTGGAAGTAAGGCCTTCTAACCGGGAAGCCCAGTCCCTCTATCGCCACGCCGGTTTTGCCCCGGTGGGGTTACGCAAGGGCTACTATACCGACACCCGGGAAGATGCCATAATCATGTGGAAGGATCTGGTGGCCACCCCAGCCGGCAGATAGCCGGCATCCGTCGCCGGAGGAACGGGTGGTCCGCAGAGGTTGCCAGCAAAACTTCGTCTGGTTTTGTCGGGCTGGCCGTCCGGTGAAAAAGCGGGAGTTGGAAGTTGGAACGCGGTTTACGCTAAAGGCGTCTAGGGAAGATTTGGGTGAGGGTTTGATGGCGTATATCCTGGGTATAGAGACTTCTTGTGACGAAACCTCGGCCGCCATAGTCGCTGACGGCACCCGGGTTTTGGCCGATGTGGTAGCTTCCCAAATTGAGCTTCACCAGAGATACGGCGGCGTCGTTCCGGAATTGGCCTCCCGCCAGCACCTGGAAAACCTCCCGGTAGTAGTGGAAGCAGCCCTGCAGGAGAGCGGGATACGCCTGGGGGATGTCGGCGCGGTGGCCGTTACCTACGGGCCGGGGCTTATCGGCGCCCTGCTGGTAGGCGTCTCCTTTGCCAAGGCAGTGGCTCTGGCCAGGCAGGTTCCCCTGGTGGCGGTGCACCATACCGTAGCCCACGCCTATGGCTGCTGGCTCGAGTATGGCGGCCTTCCCCTGCCGGCGGTATGCCTTATCGTTTCCGGCGGCCATACCAGTCTCCTTTACTGGCAATCCCACGAACACCTGCGTATCCTCGGCACCACCCGTGACGATGCGGCCGGAGAGGCCTTTGACAAGGTGGCTCGCCTGCTGGGGCTTCCTTACCCGGGTGGCGCAGCCCTGGAACGGCTGGCGCGGCAAGGTGACCCCGCGGCCATCAGATTTCCCCGGGCCTGGCTGGAGCCCGCAAGTTTGGACTTCAGCTTCAGCGGTATAAAAACTTCTGTTAGCAACTACCTCAAGGCCCACCCCGATGCCAGCCGGGCGGATGTGGCGGCTTCCTTTCAGGCCGCGGTAGTGGACGTTTTGGTAGGAAAGACGATTATGGCGGCCAGGCAGGAGCAAGTCCGGAGCATTGTCCTGGCCGGCGGGGTGGCGGCCAACAGTCACCTCCGCCAGCGGCTGGCCGCGGCGGCTGGCGAATCTGCCTTTGCTTTTTTTGCCCCCCGGCCTGAATTTTGTACTGATAACGCCGCCATGGTCGCCAGCGCTGGTTTTTATCGCCTGCAACGGGGTCAGGTGGCCGGCCTGAATCTGGAAGCATCTTCCTGTCCAGTGTTAGAAATATAGTGAAAATGGTTTCTTGTGGATGATCTACCTGTGGATAATGTGGATAAAACTGTGTATAACCTGAGGCTCGTCCTTTTTATCATGTTGACAAAGATTTAAAGGAGGATTTTTCCATCTGATGCTGAACTCTAATGTGGGGTCTGGGGACAAAAAAACGCGGCGTGAAACCATCATTACCCGGCGGCTCGCCATGAGCGCGGACGAAGTTGCGACTTTGAGCGCCCTAGTTGCCGCCCGGTTGTGGTCCCTCCCGGAATACCAGAAGGCAGAGCTGATCATGAGCTATGTTGCCTTCCGCCATGAGGTGGAAACAAGGGATATTATTCTTCGCTCCCTGGCCATGGGGAAAAAGGTAGCCGTACCTTTAACCGTTAGCCGGGAAAAGCGGCTCATTCCCTCACAGGTTTATGACTTCCCCGGCGACCTGGCTCCCGGGTGCTGGGGTATTCTGGAGCCGAAAACAGAAGCCCTGCGACCGGTTGATCCGTCTGAAATTGACCTTGTTCTTGTCCCGGGGGTGGCCTTTGACCGGCACGGAAACCGGCTTGGTTATGGAGGTGGCTTCTATGACCGCTTTCTCGCCCAACTACCGGCTCACTCCGCCAGTATCGCCTTAGCCTATGACTTTCAGGTGTTGCCTGAAGTGGAGCATGGCCAGCAAGACTGGCCGGTAAATATAATTATTACTGAGGCGGAAGTGATCCACTGCCCCCAGGGAACCAGAGGTGAAAGTTACGGCTAGGAGAGGGTGGCAAAACCCCAGGGCGGCAATCCTGCCGCCGGGCAGAGAGTTTTCTTCAATACTCTCCCAACTCTCCTCGGGGTCGGCTGGCCAAATGTTGAGAGGAGGAATAAGAGGTTGCAACCACTGCCGTTTGCCATACTCTGGCTTGGATTGTGGCTGGTGGGACTTATATCCGTGGTCGTTAATTACTGGTTGTACCCCTACTCAACGCAGGATTGGCTGGTTATCCTGGCCATAGGTATGGCCGTGAGTTGCCTGACGGCGTGGGGCCTCACCAGGCTGCCGGTCTTTAACAGCAAGTACCAGCAGTATGTGCGCCGGACAGAAGCACTTACCGCAGCCGGCCAACTGGCCACCAGCCTGATCCACGAAGTCCGTAATCCACTCACCTCGGTAAAAGGCTTTCTGCAGTTACTGGAGAAAAAAGTTGTCCAGCCGGAGCTCCAGGAGTATATCACCATCATGTCCGGTGAGCTGGACCGGGCAACTGAACTTATCGGTGATTTCCTCCAGGTAGCCAGGCCCCGGGAGCCGCTGTGGGAAAAAGTTGATCTAAACGCCATGGTAAGAGACATGGTCATGCTGGTGGAAGGACAGGCCTTCCTCCGCGGGGTAAGCCTGAGCCAGGAACTGTCCCCGGAGCTGCCGTGGCTGTGGCTGGATCGCAGCCAGGTGAAGCAGGTTGTGCTGAACCTGCTGAGCAACGCTTTGGCCGCCACTCCGTCCGGCGGGCGGATAACTGTCCGCAGTCATTGGCGCAACAGGCAGGTCTGGGTACAGGTCGAGGATACGGGTAGCGGCATGCCGCCGGAAATGGTGGCCAGGATCGGTACCCCATTCCTTACCACTAAGGAAAACGGCACAGGCCTGGGCCTTTACATTTGCCGCCAGATCATGGCCAGGCACGAAGGGCGGATGGAGGTGCGGAGCGAATTGGGTTGCGGGTCCACCTTTTCTCTGGTATTCCCGGATAATTTCAAGGCAGACCCCCATGCCACCATCGGTGGCACCAACAGTGGATGAAAAAGGAGCGGTGGCAGAGACGGGAGTTAAGATCAGGAATCGGCGCAGCCGGTTCCTACAAGTATCCCACCTCCCACCTCTCACCTCTATTTTCAGGGCAGAAGTGCCGGCCTGAGTTCTGAGAATGCTATTTTTTGCCTGACATAATTATCCCAACCCGCCACTAAGTATTAACCAGGTGTTCGCGCCGGGGCCGGCGCCCGGCACCAGTCTTCTAACCTCCGATACCAGGGGTGGGGAAAAATGCGTTTTATTAAGGGGTACTGGCGCTTCATCGCGGTGGCGCTGGCCGCGGGTATTCTGGCCTGGGTTGGGTACGGTTACTACCAGGAGAACGTCAAGCTAGTTCCTGAGGAACTCCTGGACGAAGCCCTGAAAAACACTTTGGCGGCCAGTAGCTACCGGTACGACATCAGTGTCCGCCTGACTGTGGACGGCAGGGAGGAGAAGCTGAGCCAGGTGACCGGCGAGCGGGATGCCCAAGGAAACTTCCACGTCCAGGGGGAGATGACGGGGCAGCCCACAGAAGCCTACCAGATTGAGGATACCACCTATCTCAAGGACCCGGTAACCTCCAAGTGGATGGTGATCCCGGGAAATAACCTTTTCCAGCAGGAGCTCTTCATGGCCGAGATCAACCCGGTGGCCATGCTGAATATCAGCCAGCCACGGGATCTGGAATACCTTGGCAAACAGGAGGGTCAGGGCGGGCAGGTTTACGTGCTGAAGTTGCGGCCGCAGGTGGTGGAGAACAGGTTTCTCAACATATACGCCCAGGACTTTACCTATTCGTTGCATATCTCCCGCAATAACCGGCACGTGAGCCGGGCCGAGGTGGAGGCCACCTCCAAAGCCAACACCAACACCCGCATTTTCTTCACGGTTGACTTTTTCGACTACAATGCCCGCATCGCCATCGAGCCCCCGGTCCAAGGGCCGGCCAGCCAGACCGGCCGCTAGCTGGGTGGTGTTGGAAGGGGCATTAGAGTCCCCCCTGTTTTTTCCTGGCTGCGAGCGGCTTGTCTTGAACCCGTAGCCATATGGTTCTGCCGCGCAACAAGAACTAACCGGGATAGTCATTTCCGGGTAATGCCGCCATCCACTTCGCCGTGACGCTCACTCCTTCTCCCCGGCGTTGCAGGATACCGGCCACCTTCAGGGGCACCAGCTCCGGCCCGAAAAGCAAATGCCCATATTGCTGGTAAACGTCCGCGAAGACGGTGATATCCGCTAGACCCGTCTCATCCTCCAGGGAGAAGAAGACCACCAGGCGGCCGCTTCGAGTGGGGGGCCGGTGGGGCCTGATGGGGAGCCCGGCCACCCGGACATGCTTTCCCGGGGAGACCGTGCGCAACTGCCCGGCAGTAAGATAGCCTTCTCCATTCAAGGCTTCCCGCCAGAAGCTTATATAGTGGCGGCTGATCTCCAGGCCCAGCACCTGATATTCCCGGACATATTTTTCGGTGGGCGGAAAATCCTCCAGCCCCAGCGGCGGCCCCAGTTCCAGTGTCCCCTGCCGGGACGAGGCCGCGATAATGTGCGGCACCCAGGCCAGCAACTGACGCCGGTTGGGATGCAGGTGGTCAAAGGCCCCGCTGAGAATGAGGTTTGCCAAGGTATCCCGTTCCACCCCGGTCCGGCGGCAAAAGTCGGCCAGGGAGGCAAAGGCCCCCTGCCTGCGGGCCTGGAGGATGGTCGCCAGCTCCGCCCGGCGGATACCCTTTACCTGACTTAAAGGAACCCTGATGGCGCCGTTTTCCACGGTGAACCTGTCGCCACTGACGTTAACGTCTGGCGGTAGAAACTTTATCCCGCGCCGGCGGGCCTCATTGGCCAGGGTGGCCGGAGAATAAAAGCCCATGGGTTGGTTATTGAGCAGGGCCGCATAAAAATGCGCCGGATAATGAGCGGAAAGGTAGGCCGTCCAGTAGGTGGTGGTGGCAAAGGCCGCGGCGTGGGCCTCACAGAAACCATAACTGGCGTACCCCTCCAGGCAGGCGAAGATCTCCCGGGCCGTTTTCTCCCCTACGCCCCTTCCCCTGGCCCGGCGGACAAACTCCTCCCCCAGTTCCTGCATTTCTTTATGGGAGCGGGCGTGGGTCATCAGCCGCCGCAGCCGGTCAGCCTCCCCAGGGGTGAAACCGGCCAGTTCGGTAGCAATCGCGATCACCTGCTCCTGGAAAAGAACCACCCCGTAGGTTTTCCCCAGGATGGAAATCAGCCGGGGATGCAGGTGGGTTACCGGCTCCCGGCCTTGCCGCCGGGCCACGAAGGGGTCCACCATGTTCCCTTTGATGGGCCCGGGCCGGATGAGGGCCAGGCTGGCCACCACGTCTTCGATATTTTCGGCTTTAAGTCTGGCCTGCAGGGCCCGCTGGGCCGGGCTCTCCAACTGGAAAACGCCTATCGTCTCCCCCCGGTTAAGGAGCCGGTAGGTGGCCGCATCGTTCAGGGGGAGCCGGTCGTAGCGAAAATTCGGTTTCTTAGCCGCAATGCCCTCCGCGGCGTCTTCCAGCACGCTCAAGGCCTTCAGTGACAGCAGGTCCAGCTTGACCAGATTTAGGTCTTCTATGTCGTCGCGGTCGAATTGGCCGGTGCGCACCCCCTTGGCGGCCATCTGCAGCGGGGTAATGTCCGTTACCGGCTCACTGGAGATGAGCAGCCCGCCGAGGTGGGTGCCCAGGAAACGGGGAAAACCGGCGATGCGGGCGCAGAAGTCAAAGAGGCGGTGGTATTTCTCCTCCCGCCAGGGACCGTGGCGCAGTTCGGGGAAGCGCTCCAGGGCCTCCTGCAGGTGATCCGCGGGGATGGGCGGCAGGCTTTTGGCCAAGGCGTCAATCTCTTTTGGCGGGTACCCCAGCACCTTCCCCAGGTCCCGGACAGCAGAACGGGCCTGGTAGGTGGAGTAGGTGGCCACTGCGGCCACGTGCTCCTCCCCGTATTTCGCGTATACGTAGGCGGCTACCTGGTCGCGGTAGCGGGAATCAAAGTCTATGTCAATATCCGGCTTTTCCGCCCGTTCCAGGCTGAGGAAGCGCTCGAAGACCAGGTGGCGGGAAATGGGGTCTGCCTCGGTGAGGTACAGGCAGTAGGCCACCGCACTGGCCCCGGCTGAGCCGCGGCCCGCGCAGCGGATGCCATGCCCCCGGGCGTAACGCACCACGTCCCAGACCACCAAGAAATAGTCCGCGTACCCCAGCCTGGCGATCACCGCCAGCTCCTTTTTCAGCCTCTCCCTAACGGTCGGGGTGAGGCGGGGGTAACGCTCCCGGGCTCCCTGGAATACGAGCCTGCGCAAGAGAGCGTCAGCAGATTCACCTTCCGGTACAGGATACCGGGGGTAGCGCTTTTGGGTGCCGCCCAGGGCGGGGGTGCACCTCGCGGCAATTTCGAGGGTATTCTGCAGGGCCGGGGGACACCCGGCAAAAAGAGCCTGTATCTCTTCTGGGCCTTTGAGGTAGTTCTCGTCGTTCAAGGCCCGCTCCGGATGCACTTCCTCCAGGGGGATGCCCAGGCGGATGCAGGTGAGCAGGTCATGCATGGGAAAATCCCGGCGCCCGACGTAATGGATATTGTTGGTAGCCACCACGGGGATATGCAGGGCCTCCCCCAGTTCCAGCAGGCGGCTGTTGAGCAGGTGGTCGCCGGGGAGGAGCATCCCCTGCAGTTCCAGGTAAAAATCCTCCCCCCACAGGCTCCGGTACCGGAGCGCGACCCCCCTGGCCTCCTGGTAGTGGCGGCGCAGGATTAAAGAAGGGATTTCCCCCCGGCGGCAGCCGGACAGGGCCAGCAGCCCCTGGCGGTGTTCCTCGAGATCGGCAGAGGTACACTGCGGTTGACGCCGGGGATTATCCAGGTGGGCCCGGGTCAGCAGGCGGCAGAGGTTGGCGTAGCCGCAGGGATCGGCGGCCAGCAGGGTGAGATGGTGGCCGCCCTCACACGTCACCTCCGCGCCCTGGATGGGCTTGATGCCGGCTTCCCGGGCGGCCTTGGCCAGGCGCACCGCCCCGCTGACATTATTGTGGTCGGTGAGGGCTACGGCAGGCAGGTCATACCGGGCCGCAGATTGCACCAGATCCTCCGGGGAACAGGCCCCGTCTAGAAAGGAGAAGTAAGAGTGCGCGTGGAGGTGGACAAAGCTTGCTCTGCTCACGGGGTACCGCTCCCAATCAATCAGTCGTAGATTTTATAAAGGTACCAGGCCGCCTCCCCGGTGTCCAGGTAAATCTCCCATAGGCCGCCGCCCGGCGTCTGGAGGCGAAAGAATATCTTAGGGGCTTCCCCTTCCCACCAGCGGCCGGTGTCCCGCCACCGCTCAAGTACGGCCGCGACCGCATACTTTTTCCCCCGCCACCGGAAGGACCCGGGCGGGCCCCCGTCATTACAGTTTACCTGGATGCGTTTGGGCACAGGCATCCGCTCCCTGCCGCAGTGGGTCGTAAAAGGAGAGCATCCTCTCCCGCCGGTCGGCTTCCAGTATCCCGGCCTGGATAAAGGAACATGGGTAGCGGCGGTTTGCTTCCTCTACCGCCTGGCGGAGCCTGTGCTCCCGGCCCGGGTGGCGGTTAGCGAAGAGGGAGAGCTGCTCCGCCGGGGGCGGGGTGAGGCCGGTAACAGTAAGCGTGAGGCCGGTTACTGGGGAGGGGATGTTCATTTGCCTGACGAGATAACTCGCATGCAGGTAAAGGTTGGCTGGGCTTTGGTGCCGGGCCAGGCGCCTGGTGCGGGTCACGACCTCGGTTTCCGTCTCCAGGGTTACCGTTATCTCCTGCCAAGCCAAGCCCCGGGAGATTATCTTTTCGGCTAGGGAAGCGGACAGGCGGCGGCAGGCCTGCAGCACTGCCTGGCTGGAGGTGACACCGTCCAGATTGACACCTTGTTGCAGCCGCTCCTGGTTCATGAACATCACCCTACATGGGATATTTACACCGGCGGTAATAACAGCTATAATTATAGCATGCTCAGGCGGTTCCTATTGAGAATATAAGGCTAGAATTTCAAGCTACGCTATTTTTAAATTGGCAAAGGTTATTGTACACCCTGGGTGTAAAGTAGTCAAGCAGGATATTTTACCCAACTGGGGGCAGAATAAATTGGTAACTCGCAAAGACACCGGGAGTACCGTGTTGGGCCAGTATCTCCAGGCCAAGCGCCTGGCCGCCGGTATGAGCTACCGGGCGCTGGGTCAAGCCCTGGGTAAGGCTCCCTCCACCATCCAGTCTTGGGAGCAGGGGCGGCGGCGGCCTGACCTGGAAGACCTCCTGGTTTTGAGCCGCGTATTTGCCACTGACCTGGACGAGCTTATCGTCTTGGCAGCCGTAACCGCCGGGGAGCTAAAGGGGAAACTGGATGAAGTTGAACTGCGTTACCGGAAGGAGGTCAGGGAAGCTGCCCGGTTGACCGGGGCCGAGGCGGGGAAGGCCCGCATGCGGCTCCAGGAACTCGACCGCCAGGTAACGTTCCTGAAAAACCTGAGCGCTGCCAGGGAAGAACTTGAACGCCGCAAACGTGAGCAGATGGCGGCGGCCAGGCTGGCTGTCGTACCCATCCCCACTGCGAAAAATGTCCCGGTGCTGGGCACCATTGCGGCCGGTCGCCCCCGCCTGGCCGTGGAAGACGCCACTGAGTACACCGCGGTACTGCCGGAAGTGGAGGCGGACTATGCCTTGCGGGTGGAAGGGGACAGCATGGTAGGCGCTGGTATGGCCCCGGGTGACCTGGTCTGGGTTAAGGCGGCCCGGGCCGCGGAGCCGGGGGAGACCGTGGTGGCCCTGCTGGGCGGCGAGGAAGTTACGGTAAAACACTACGTAATCGAGAAAGGCCGCCCCCTGCTGCGGGCCAACAATCCCTACCGGGACTACCCGGACATACCCCTGGGGCCTGCTGACCAGATCATCGGCGTGGTCGAGCGGGTGGTCAAGCGGCCGGGCCCGCCGCCTGGGGTCACCAGGTCGGCTACGGGCCCGACGCCCTATTGAACCTCGCCTCCGTAGGTATTGATATTGATTTGGACAGCGAGGTTAGTCTATGCATCAGGACTCAGGGTTGCCAAAGTCACCTCATGCCGACTTTTCCACTGTCGGCGCTGCCGGTGGCAGCACCGGGGTCCGGGCTGAATTCAGCAGATGCTTATCCTGTATTGCCGCAGCCACGCATCCATCTGCATCAGGTAGGCGAAGAGCTGCGGTCCGGTCATCAATTGCCCGAACCAGGGCAGGCTGATGTCCTGAAGGTCGGAGCCGGCCAGGTGCCGGATGAATTCGGTATTTATCAGTGGCAGTAAAGGTGAAGTAGGGTCGGCCAGGATTTGCGCCATTCCCTGCCGGACCGCGGTCGTGAAACTGGGGTTGTGGGTCTTGGGGTAAGGGCTCTTGGGCCGGTACAGGACCGGCTCTGGCAGCAGCCCGTGCAGGGCCTGGCGTAGGAGGCCCTTGACCATGCCGCCAGAGGTCTTTATCTCCCAGGGGACGTTCCAAACATACTGCACCAGGTGGGGGTCGCAGTACGGTACCCGGATTTCCAGCCCCACGGCCATGCTCATCCGGTCCATCCGCTCCAGCAGTACCGGGAGAAAGCGGGTGAGGCTCAAGTAGGAAATTTCCCGCAGGCGGGCCGCGCGTGCTTCTTCCCCCGGCAGGCGCGGCACTTCGGCCAGGGCCTGCTGGTAGCGGTCGGCCACATACTCCCGCGGGCGGACATAGCTGGTCAGTTCCGGGGAGAGAACTTGCTCGCGCAAGTGTGTGCTCAGGGCCCAGGGGAAGGTGTCAGCGTTAAAGGCGTCTGCGCGCCGGAACCACGGGTACCCGCCGAAAACCTCGTCGGCAGCCTCTCCCACCAGGGCTACGGTGGCCCCCTCTTTTACCTGGCGGCAAAACAGGTAGAGGGAAGAATCCACGTCGGCCATGCCCGGCAGGTCCCGGGCGCGCATGGCGGCGCGTAGGGCTGTCACCAGTTCAGGGGTATCCAGGGCCACGGCATGGTGGTCGGTGTCCAGGTGCCGGGATATCATTTCTATCCACGGGCCGTCGGCATTGGGTTGAAAGTCGCTGGGCGTGAAATAGCGGTCGTTATCGTGATAGTCCACGGAAAAGGTGGCGAGCCTCAGGCCCTGCTGCTGGAAAGCGCCGGCCGCCACGGCGGCGACGGCGCTGGAGTCCAGCCCGCCGGAAAGCAGAACACACAGGGGTACATCCGCAACGAGCTGGCGCTTGACAGCGTCCTGCACCAGTTCCCGGACCGTCGCGGCGGTGGCCTCCAGGTCATCTTCATGGGGGTGGCTGTCGAGGCCCCAGTACCGTTGGCTGTGAACGCCCCGGCGCTCCACCACCAGGTAATGCCCCGGCTTCAGCTCGGCCACCCCGCGGAAAACTCCGCCACCTGGCGTCCGGGCCGGGCCCAGGCCGAAAACCTCGGCCAGACCCTCGGCCCCGATTTCCGGCTTCACGGCCGGGTGGGCCAGGAGGGCTTTGATCTCAGAAGCGAAGAGGAAGGAATTACCCCGGTGGAAATAAAACAGCGGCTTCACTCCCAGGGGGTCGCGGGCCAGAAACAGGCGCTGACCGGATTCTTCCCAGACTGCAAAGGCGAAAATGCCGTTCAGGCGTTCCACGGCAGCCGGCCCCCACTCCATATAGGCTGTCAGGAGTACCTCAGTGTCAGAATGGCCCAGAAAGTTGTAGCCACGTGCCACTAGTTCCTGCCGAAGTTCCTCGGTGTTATACAGTTCGCCGTTATACACCAGGACAAAGGTTTCGTTACCGCGCTGCCGGACCATGGGCTGGCTTCCGCCTTCGGGGTCAATGACAATGAGCCGGCGGTGGGCCAGCCCGGCACTCCGGGAAAGCCACAGCCCGGCCGCATCCGGGCCGCGGCCGGCCAGAGTTTCGGCCATGGCTTGTAGAATGTCCGCTTCACGGGTAAGGTCTGCTTCCCAGTCTATCCAGCCGGAAATACCGCACATGCTGGCTATCCCTCCATGAAATAAGGTAGAGGTCGGCTCCATCCATTTGATAAGATGTCTCCGCCCAAGAAACAAAAAGCGGCCCGGTGCAATTTTGACCGGGACAGCCGTTGCCCCGAAAACCTACGGTTATTTATATTACCCCGTCCCAGCAAGTGTTCTATCCCGGCGCCCAAGCAAATATTGCCTTGGTGCTTTTTGGCACTGGCGCCACAATCGCCCCTCATTCCTTCATTCTGGCTGGCCCGACTTTGGGCGAACTGGGGTCATCAGCAGGTGGAGACGACCATGTTGTCAGCCTGCAGGCAAATGGGTATAATATCGTTGGCGGAGGCTGAGATTTGCTGCCTAGGCGCAGAGGAGGTTATCCTAAAATATGCCGGTCGGGGTTGAAGATAGATACGCGGCCCGGCGCTGGGACGTGCAGGGCTACGAAGCCATTGACAAGCAGATCCTTGAGACCGTGGCTTACGAATATCCGGGCAGCGAGACTACGGTGGAGTGCATTTATCCTGAATTTACCTCTGTCTGCCCGTGGACGGGTCTGCCTGATTTCGCTACTTTCAAGATCAGGTATGTTCCCCGGGAAAAGCTGGTGGAGTTGAAGTCCCTCAAGTATTATCTTCATTCCTTCCGCAACGTAGGCATTTTGCAGGAGCACGTGGTCAACCGGGTGCGCCAGGATCTGGTGGAACTCCTTGACCCCGTGTACCTGCAGGTAGAGGCCGAGTTCAATTCCCGGGGCGGCATCAGCACCCGCCTCGTTTCTACCCATGGCGTCGGGGCTGGCCCGGCGGCGCCGTAGGGGCAACCCCTGTGGTTGCCCTAAAAAATGACCGTAGGGGTGAGGGGAAAGAGGTGAGCGGCAGGCGGGTGGTGATTGCCTATGGCGATCCTGCGTATTTGCGGGTTTTGAAGGACCAGGTGACTCAGGCCGGCTACCTGGTAACCATGGCCACCGACAACGGCCGCCAGGCGGGCCAGGTGGTATTTAGCCGGCAGCCGGATGTGGTCCTCCTCGGGCATAGGCTAGCCGGACGGGACGGCATTGAACTGGCCCGGGTCTTCAGCGAGCAGTGGGTCGCGCCGGCCGTATTCATCAGCGACGAAGCCGGGTGCGAAGACCTGGGGTTGGCGTGCCAGGCCGGCATTTACGGCTATCTGATCCGGCCGGTGGAGCAGATTCAGCTTGTGGCTGCCATGGAAGTGGCTGTGGCCCAGTTCCGTGCCTTTGTCCATATGTGGGAAGAAGACCGCAACTTGAAGGAAGCCCTGGAGACGCGCCGGGTAGCCGAGATAGCCAAGGGGATTCTCATGGAAAGGTTGTGCCTTTCCGAGCGGGAGGCCTACCAGATGCTGCGGAAAGAGAGTATGGACCATGGCCTGCCCATGCGCCTGGTGGCCAAAAGGGTGATCGAGGAAGCCAGGTGAAATTGGAAGTTGGAGGTTGGAACGCGGAGAAAGTGCGGGGCTATTTTCAATATTTTGAGATACCTGCTGGCGCCGGGGTGCAGACGCAGTCATGGAACCATAGTGGTCGGTCATGTATACAGTATATTTGTCGTTCACCTGTTGATGCCAGCCCTGGTTCTGCTATAATAAGAACTTGGCAAATAACAATGGGATATTGTGCGCGAGGGCAACGGCGTCCTCAAGCGGCTAAAATCAGCAGAAAAGCTGCCGCCAGGCAGTTTTTTTGTGTCTTAGGGCAGATGCTCATGTTATCCGCAGCGATACCAGCAGCGGGACGAAAAGCAGCGATGCCTTTTGACCCGCGTGACCGTTGCTCCGGCAGAAACTAGGGAAAGGGGTGACGGTTATTTGTTCCAGCCTGGCGTGCCGGGACGGCCGGACCGGTCTTGTCCCGGCTGCTCCCGGACGGAGTTTCACATCCGGGAGGCTGCCGGCAAGACTTCGCCTGGCTTTCCGGGGCTGGCGGTCCGGCGCCTGTTTACCGTGTAGATAGCCTGCACTGCCGCAGTCGCGTTTGCCCGACCTCCGAGAATTCGGCAATACCTTTTGGGATTATTTCTTGTTAAGAAATGGAAGAGGAAAACAGGAGGAGGATAAAGATGACACTTAGTTTGGGAACCAACGCCACCGAGGCCACCCTTACCAGGCACCGGGTAAAGGGAGATGTTTGCCCTTATAGCGGCATGTGCGTTACCTGCCTCGACGGCTGCGTAGGTTACTGCGAGATAGCCAAGTCAGCCGTCCGGGGCAAGGAATTCCTCTATCCCCAGCCCTTCGGCCAGGTCACGGCAGCCTCCCAGAAGGACTACCCGGTGGATCTTTCTCACTTTAACATCATGGGTACTGCTGTGGGTGCTCACGGGATAGAAGCCGACAGCGATGTAGCCATTTTCCCGGCGGTTAACCTCCAGACCCGGCTGGGAGCCGGGGGCGACCTGAAACTCCGCCTGCCAGTGGTCATTGCCGCCATGGGGTCCACCAACGTGGCTGCGAATAACTGGGAGCACCTGGCAGCCGGGGCTGCCATTTCCGGCGTAGGCATTTCCATCGGCGAGAATGTATGCGGCATGGACCCCAATCTCGAACTGAAGGAGGGCCGGGTGGTCCGTTCCCCCGACTTGGCCAGGCGCGTAAAGGTCTTCCAGGACTGGTATCGTGGCTACGGCTTTATTGCCGTGCAGGCCAATGTGGAAGATGGCCGCTTGGGAGTCCAGGAGTATGCCATTGAGAAGCTGGGCGTGGAAGCGGTGGAGGTAAAATGGGGCCAGGGGGCCAAGGACATCGGCGGCGAGGTGAAGCTGGGGAGCCTGGAGCGGGCCCTGCAGCTCAAGAGCCGCGGCTACATCGTGCTCCCGGACCCCACTGACCCGCAGGTAGCGGCCTCTTACCGGGAGGGGGCCTTCAAGGAGTTTGAGCGCCATTCCCGCATCGGCATGGTGAGCGAGGAATCCTTCCACGGTCGGGTAGAGGAATTGCGCCGCGCCGGCGCCAAATACATCTTCCTCAAGACCGGTGCTTACCGGCCGGCCGACCTGGCCCGGGCTGTGAAGTTCGCTTCGGACGCGAAACTCGACCTGCTCACGGTGGACGGGGCCGGTGGCGGTACGGGCATGAGCCCCTGGCGGATGATGAACGAATGGGGCGTGCCCACCGTCTACCTCGAGGCCATGCTTACTAAATACCTGGACCGCCTGGCAGCCAAGGGCGCCTACATCCCGCCCGTGGCCATGGCCGGGGGCTTTACCCTGGAGGACCACATGTTCAAGGGCCTGGCCCTGGGAGCCCCCCACATCAAGGCCATCGGTATGTCCCGCTCCCCTTTAGCCGCGGCCATGGTAGGGAGGTTCGTAGGCGAGAGAGTCAACGAAGGAAAGGTACCCACGGAATACAAGAAATACGGGGAGAGATTGGAGCAGGTATTTGCCTTGGCCCTGGAGGTAAAGGGTCTGGTAGGCGACAGGTATGCTGACCTGCCGGTCGGGGCCGTCGGTGTGTACACCTATTTTGAGCGCCTGGCCCAGGGCCTGCGCCAGCTCATGTGCGGGGCGCGCAAGTTCAGCCTGGACCTCATCACCCGGGACGACCTGGCGGCCCTCACCCGGGAAGCGGCCGAGATCACCGGCATCCGCTACCTCATGGAAGTGGACGCCGAAGAGGTAGAGGAAATCCTGGGGTAAGCGGCTGGAACATGCTCCTAAGAGGTTATTGAAAAACCCGGGCTCCAGCCTACCGCCGGCTAGAAAGCTTTTGGCAATATTCTCCTGGGGTCACCTCTAGCGTCAAGTGAAGGGTCTGCCACCTTGGGAAATTATCTTTCCCGATGGCAGACTCTTTTTGTTCCCCACCCGGCCTGCTTGTGGTATAATACCACCTGTGCCAGGTTAGTGGCAGTAAAAACTCTCACGGGTTGGCAAGTGCTTCAAGCTGGGAGAAAGGAGTAAGTCATGGCGGCTTTCACTAGCGAAGAGGTCAAGGAACTGGTGAAGGAACATAACGTCAAGTTTATCCGCCTGCAATTTACCGATATCTTTGGTGTCCTCAAGAACGTGGCCATTACCCGGGAACAGCTTGACAAGGCCCTGACAGGGGAGTTGATGTTTGATGGCTCCTCCATCGAAGGCTTTGTCCGCATTGAAGAATCTGATATGTACCTGCGGCCGGACCCGGCTAGTTTTGTGATTTTTCCGTGGCGACCCCAGGAGGGGGCCGTGGCCCGGATGATCTGTGATGTGTATATGCCGGACGGCACGCCCTTTATCGGCTGCCCGCGCTGGAACTTGCGCCGGGTTACGGAACAGGCCGCGAAGAGGGGTTTTACCATGCAGGTGGGCCCGGAGGCTGAGTTTTTCCTCTTTCATACCGACGCGGAAGGGCGGCCAACCCTGATCACCCACGACCAGGGCGGCTACTTTGACCTCAGCCCGGTGGATCTGGGGGAAAACGCCCGCCGGGATATCGTGCTTACCCTGCAGGACATGGACTTCGAGGTGGAAGCTTCCCACCACGAAGTGGCCCCGGGTCAGCATGAAATCGACTTTAAATACTCCAACGCCCTGGACATGGCTGATAAGATCGTCACCTTCAAGTTTGTCGTCCGCACCATCGCCCAGCGGCACGGCCTGCACGCCACCTTCATGGCCAAACCCATTTACGGGGTTCCCGGCTCCGGGATGCACCTGAACCAGTCTCTGGAGCAGAATGGCGTGAACGCCTTTTACGACCCGGACACGCCGGACCAGTTGAGCCAGGTGGCCAGGTATTACATCGGCGGCCTGCTGGCCCACGCCCCGGCCATTGCCGCCATAACCAGCCCGACGGTAAATTCATATAAACGGCTGGTTTCCGGCTTTGAGGCCCCGGTGTACATTGCCTGGTCTTACCAGAACCGCAGCCCCCTGATCCGGATCCCAGCCAAGAAGGGGCCGTCTACCCGGATTGAATTCCGCTCTCCGGACCCCACTTGCAATCCGTACTTGGCCCTGGCCGTCTGCCTGGCCGCTGGCATGGACGGGATAGAGAACAAGATCGAGCCGCCGCCGCCCTGTGACCGGAACATCTACGCTATGACTGAAGCTGAACGGCGGGCTTTGGGAATTGCCACTCTGCCCCAGGACCTGAGCCAGGCCCTGGCCGCCCTGGAGGCAAATAACGTGATAAAGGAAGCTCTGGGTCCCCACATCCTGGACCGGTTTATTGAGGCCAAGCGCATTGAGTGGGAGCGGTATCGCTCCCAGGTACACCCCTGGGAGGTGCAGGAATACCTGACCAAGTTCTAGGTGGGTGTATACAATATTTTTGCGCGGCGATTATTGTCTTTTTCCCGGCCCTCAGATATCATGGTAGTTGTTCGGGCTAATACCCGGCGGAACTGAATAATAGTCTGGTGGGCAACGGCGTCCCTACAACAAGGTACTTGTCTTGGGGATGCTTTTTCTTCTCTTGGCGGTCACATGGGCGTGTGCCTTTTCGCGGACCGGGGGCCGGGCAGGTGGCCGAAGGAATTGCGGCCCACGCTTAAGGGAATGTCGCCCCGGGTGAGGTTGTCTTTACAAGCCGGACTTCGATTTGAGGTGGCCAATGGACCGATCAAAGATATTTATCGCTCTGGCCGATGCAAATCAGCGCAAGAGAATCAAGCAGATACTGACCAAGGAAGGTTACTTGGTGACCGGCGAGGCTGAGGACGGGCCTTCGGCCCTGCGGCAAATCCGGGCCCTCTCTCCAGATATAGTTATTGCCGAGGCTGAACTGCCCGGGATGGGCGGACTGGAAGTGGCCAAGATCATTGCTGAAGACCACCTGGCTCCGGTGTTACTGGTGGCGTCTTCGTGGCAAAGCGATTTTATCCAGAAGGCGCGCGAGTCCTGGGTTTTCGCCCTTGTTTCCCGCCCGGTCCAGGCCGCTAATTTAATACCGGCGGTGGAGTCGGCCATGCTTAACTTCCGCAAGATCGTCCAGCTTGAGGAAGAGGTCAACAAACTCAAGGAAACCTTGGAAACGCGTAAGCTGGTGGAGAGGGCCAAAGGCATTTTGATGGAGACCCTGGGACTGAGCGAGGCCGAGGCTTTCCGCCGCATCCAGAAACAGAGCATGGACAAGTGCACCTCCATGAAGTCCATCGCTGAAGCCATCATCCTGGCCCACGAACTCCAGCAGCCAAGGTAGGCAATTTTTGCCCGCCAGCCGCATTATTCCTGTATACATGGGGAAAAATAATTGCTTTTGTCAGCCCGCAGTGGTATAATGGCCGTTGCCAACTCAAGATCGGGTTAGAGGGCAACGGCGTCCTCGTTATTTGGGGCAGAGACGTCCTGTTGGGTCCAACTGCACGGTTGGGCCTGATAGGGCGTTTTTTGTTTGGGGGAGGGGAATATGTACCGGATTGAAGCACATGGTATCCCGTATAAGCGGTTGAATGAGATGCTGCGGGAAGCGGCCGACAGAGGGGAAAAGGAGATCGAGCTGGTGGGGGTGAACGGCCAGCGCTACCTGGGGAGCGGCATCAGATCCCGGGTGAAGATCACCATTCACGGCGTGCCCGGCAACGACCTGGGCTCTTTTCTCGACGGCCCGGAGATCACGGTTTACGCCGACGGCCAGGACGCCATCGGCAACACCATGAACGAGGGCAAGATCGTGGTGCACGGCAGTGCCGGGGATGTGATCGGCTACGGCATGCGGGGCGGGAAAATCCATATCCGCGGCCATGTCGGCTACCG
Organism: Clostridia bacterium; assembly: GCA_004347685.1. GTDB lineage: Bacteria > Bacillota > DSM-521 > Neomoorellales > SLTJ01 > SLTJ01. The sequence goes on along the minus strand of SLTJ01000037.1, from coordinate 58,546 downwards.
GGTGGGCATCCATATGAAGGAATACCGCCGCCAGGTGCCGGTGGTGATCGCCGGCGGTACGGCCGGTGACTTTTTCGGGGAGTATATGGCCGGGGGGGTAGCGATCCTCCTGGGGCTGGACTGCGGGCCGGGGGAGAGGCTGACAGGGGATTACCTGGGCACGGGTATGCATGGCGGCGTCATCTACCTGCGGGGAGAAGTGGATCCCTCTTATTTGGGCCAAGAGGTGGCCGTTTTCGACCTGGAGCCGCAGGATGAGGAAGCGCTGGACAAATACTTACAGGAATACTGCCAGGATTTTGCCCTGGACTATGAAAACGTGCGCCGGGCCAGGTTCATTAAGCTGGTGCCGGTCTCCAGCCGGCCCTACGGGCGCCTATATGCATATTAGCTAGGAAAGGGGAGAAACAGTGGCTTTCGACGTGGCAATTGTGGGTGGCGGGCCGGGGGGATACGTGGCAGCCATCCGGGCCGCCCAGCTCGGGGGCAGTGTCTGCCTGGTGGAGCAGGGACTCTTGGGCGGGACCTGTCTGAACCGGGGCTGCATCCCCACCAAGACCTTATTGGCTACCGCCACCCTGGTGGAGCAGATCAAGCAGGCGGCTGCCTTCGGGGTGGAGGTGGACGGTTACAGGATAAACCCGGAAGTCCTGCGCCAGCGTAAAGAGGCGGTGGGTGAGCAGTTGCGTCAGGGTATCGCGACCCTGCTCCGCAAGAACAAGGTAGAGGTTATTTCCGGCCGGGCTTCTCTGGCTGGGCCGGGCCGCCTGGCCGTCGTGGCCGGCAGTAGCACCGAGGCCATCGAGGCCAGGAACATCATCTTAGCCACCGGCAGCGAGCCGGCCATGATCACCTCCCTGGGCTATGACGGTCGGACGGTGATCACCAGCAACGAGGCTCTGGAGTTGGAGGAGATACCGGAGAGCCTCCTGATCATCGGCGGCGGGGTGGTAGGGTGTGAAATGGCCACCTTTTACCAGGCCATGGGTACCAGGGTCACCATCGTGGAGATGATGCCCAATATCCTCCCCACCTTGGACCGGGAACTGGCCCGCCGGCAGCAGAGCATTTTGAAGCGGCAAGGAATTGAGATCCACACTAAAGCCGCCATTGCTCGGATACAGGTGGACGGCGGCTGGGTGGTGGCCGAACTGGAGGGCGGTCAGGAGATCAAGGTGGAGAAGGCTCTCATCTCCATCGGCCGGGTATTCAACACGGCCGGGATCGGGCTGGCCGAAGCCGGGGTCCAGCTTGGCCCCAGGGGAGAAGTGTTGGTAAACGAGTACCTGGAGACGAGCCTTCCCGGCGTCTACGCCATCGGCGACATCACCAACAAGGTGCAACTGGCCCACGTGGCCAGCGCCCAGGGCAAGGCAGCGGCGGCCAACGCCCTGGGGGAAAGGGTGGCCATGGACTACCGGGTAATCCCCAACTGTATTTTTACTGAGCCCGAAATTGCCAGTGTAGGACTGACCCAGGACGAAGCTGCCGCCCGCGGGATGGAAGTGAAGGTGGGCAAGTTCCCCTTTACGGCCAGCGGCAAGGCCCTGGCCATGGGCCAGGCCGAGGGCGCGGTTAAGATTATCTCCGAGGCCGGGAGCGGCCGCCTGGTAGGTATACACATCCACGGCCCCCATGCCAGCGACCTGATCGGCGAGGCGGCCCTGGCCGTGGCCGGCGGCTGGAGCGCGACGCAACTGGCCGAAGTGATCCACGCCCATCCCACCCTGCCTGAGGCCCTGGCCGAAGCCGCCGAAGCGGCCCTAGGCCGGGCCATCCACGCGTAGGTGGAGGCGCCAGCCCTGCCGCCGGATAAAGGCTTTCGAGCACTTTCCTCTAGAAAACATGGAGTTCAAGGAGGTTTTAACCATGGAGATCCGTTTACCCTTTCTGGCCGAGGAATCACCGGAAGCTACCGTCTCCTACTGGCTGGTGGACGAGGGAGATCACGTGGAGAAGGATGACGACCTGGTGGAAATGACTACCAGCAAGGCGGTATTTAACGTGCCCTCCCCGGCGGCCGGCACCATCGCGGAGATAGTGGCCAAGGAAGGTCAGGTGGTGAAGGTAGGGGAAGTTCTGGCCATCCTTGAGGAGGACTGAGCATGGCCGAAGCCGCGCGGTATGTGTTTTACTGGGGCTGCCAGATACCCGCCCGGCTGGCCTTCTGGGAGAAATCCATCCGGGGGGTGATGGCCCGGGTCGGCATCGAAGGGGTGGAGGTGGACGGCTTCAGTTGCTGCCCGGAGAAGAACCTGGTGGCCAACTGGGGCCATAGGGCGTGGCTGCTGGCGGCGGCCCGGAATCTGGCCCTGGCCGAACGCCAGGGGCTGGACATGCTGCTCTTTTGTAACGGTTGCTACAGCACCCTGAAGTCGGCTCAGGCGGAACTGGCGGCCAGCACCGCCACCCTGGCTGAAGTAAATGCCAGCCTGGAAGAAATCGGCTTGGTCTACCGGGGCCGGGTGCGGGTCAAGCACGTGCTGGAGGTACTGCACGACGATATCGGCCCCGGCCGCATCCGCATGTTGCTGGAAAAACCCATGAACGGCCTGAAGATCGCCGTCCACCCGGGGTGCCATTTGCTGCGGCCAAGCTGGGCCATTCACTTTGACGATCCTTTGAAACCCACCAAGTATGATGCCCTGGTGGAGGCACTGGGGGCTCAGAGCCTCTCGTACCAGACCAAGATGATGTGCTGCGGCGGCGCCCTGGGCAATGTAGGTGAGGGTGAGGCTTCCCTGGCCCTGGCCCGGAAGAAACTGCTGGAGGTGCAGGAGGCCGGCGCCGACGCCATTACGGTGAGTTGCCCGTCCTGCTTCATGCAGTTTGACCAGAAACAGTACCTGGCCCAACGCCAGGGGGAACAATTGCACGTGCCGGTTTTCAGCTATGTGGAACTTCTGGGCCTGGCCATGGGCCTGGAACCCGAAGAATTGGGCCTTTCCGGCCACCGGGTTGACCTGGCGCCTTTCTTTGCGTCCTGGGATAAGCACCGCCGGGACTTCGACCAGGTGCGCCGGCACCTGGATCTGGCGGCCGTACGCAACTGCTATGCTTGCGGTGCCTGCGTGAGCGACTGCCCGGTAGCCGAGATCACCCCGGAATTCGAACCCAACCGGCTGATCGGGGAAGTGCTGGACGGCAGGATCGAGGCTCTCCTGTCTGGCCGGCAAATCTGGATGTGCCTGGAGTGCCATACCTGTTACGAACTCTGCCCGCAGAAGTTCGGTATGGAAAAGGTTTTTACCACGTTAAAACACCTGAGCCTGGAGCGGCAAAAGGCGCCGGCTTCCATGCAGGGGGCGGTTAAATCATTCTTAACGAGCGGCAGGCTGGGAGCCCCGGATGTCAAGGCGCGGCAGAAACTCGGATTGCCTCCGTCACCGGCCCCGCCTGGAGACGATTTCAAGCAGTTGCTGGGGCGGAAGGAGTGAAGCTTTATGGAGAAGTTCTATATCCCGTCAGGGTGTGCTATCAGTGGTATCATCAGCCGCCAGGGGCGAAAAATGAGCGGTGAAGTTATCGTCAAATCCATCGCGGCCATGCACGACCGGTCCAACGGCCTGGGCGGTGGGTTTGCGGCTTACGGGATTTACCCGCAATACGCCGACCACTATGCCTTCCATGTTATCTTTGACAGCAAGCAGGCCCGGGAAGAGACCGACGCCTTCCTGCGGGAAAATTTCCAGGTGGACGAAAGCCAGCCCATCCCGGTGCGGCATACGCCGGCCATCGAGGATCCGCCCCTCCTCTGGCGCTATTTCCTGCGCGTTGATCCCCGGGTCCTGGAAGTCAACGGGCAGCAGGTGGATGAGCACGATTACGTGGTGAGCCGGGTGACCCTTATCAACGACCGTATCCCCGGGGCCTACGTGGCTTCCAGCGGCAAGAATATGGGCGCCTTCAAGGGGGTGGGTTATCCTGAGGACCTGGGCTACTTCTACCGCCTGGAGGAATACGAGGGGTACCTGTGGACGGCCCACGGCCGTTTCCCCACTAACACCCCAGGCTGGTGGGGCGGAGCCCACCCCTTTACCCTGCTGGAATGGTCAGTGGTGCACAACGGCGAGATATCATCCTACGGGATCAACAAGCGCTACCTGGAGATGTTCGGTTACCGCTGCACCCTGCAAACGGATACCGAGGTGGTAGCCTACCTCTTTGACCTGCTGGAGCGGCGACATCACCTGCCGGTGGAGATAGCCTGCATGGCCCTCTCGGCCCCCTTTTGGAAGGACGTCGAGCGCATGGAGCCGGCCAAAAGGGAGCTGGCCACGGCTGTCCGCCAGGTTTATGGTTCCGGGATGCTGAACGGACCCTTCAGCCTCATTATCGGCTCCGCGAGGAGGATGGTGGGCTTCAATGACCGCATCAAGCTGCGGCCTATGGTTTGTGCTACCAAGGACGACCTGGTGATCATGGCCAGCGAGGAGTGTGCCATTTGGGAAGTCTGTACCCCGGATAAGGTATGGGCCCCGCGGGCCGGTGAGCCGGTCATAGCCGAACTCGAAGCGGGGGTGGTGGCGTGATCATCGGGAACGTACCCGCCGAGTTTATCGTCCAGGTGGACCGGGAGCGCTGCCGCCGTTGCAAGCGCTGCGTCCTGAACTGCAGCTTCGGCGCCCTGTCCTTTGCTGACGGCGTGGTGGCCGACCACCGGAAATGCGTGGCCTGCCACCGCTGTGTGGCTTTCTGCCCGGAGAGCGCCATCACCGTGGTGGCCAACCCCATTGCTTATAAGGAAAATGCCCACTGGACCCCGGAGGTCCGCGGGGCCATCTGGAAGCAGGCCACCACTGGCGGGATGCTTTTGACCGGCATGGGCAATGACCGGCCCTACCTGTCGTATTTTGACCATCTGGTACTGGATGCCTGTCAGGTGACCAACCCCTCCATTGACCCGTTACGCGAGCCCATGGAGCTCACTACTTATCTTGGCCGCAAGCCCAACAGCCTGGACCTGAGTTACGGCATGGACGGCGAGGTGCGGCTGGCCACCGAGCTGGCTCCACAGGTCAAGCTCGAGACGCCGATTATCTTCGCCCCCATGTCCTACGGCTCCATCAGCCTGAATGCTCATAAGGCCCTGGCCAGGGCGGCCAAGGAGGCCGGCATCCTGATGAGCACCGGGGAGGGCGGGCTGCACAAGGACCTGTATCCATACAGCGACCGCATCGTGGTCCAGGTGGCCTCCGGCCGTTTCGGGGTGAACCAGGAGTACCTGGAACATTCGGCGGCCATCGAGATCAAGATCGGCCAGGGGGCCAAGCCGGGTATCGGCGGCCATCTGCCCGGGGAAAAGGTCAACCAGGAGGTCTCCGAGACCCGGATGATCCCGGTGGGCACGGACGCCTTGTCGCCGGCCCCGCACCATGACATTTACTCCATTGAAGATTTGAGCCAGTTGATTTATGCCCTCAAGGAAGCCATCCGGTACACCCGGCCGGTTTCGGTGAAGATCGCCGCCGTGCATAACGTGGCCGCCATAGCCAGCGGCATCGCCCGGGCCGGGGCTGATATGATATACATTGACGGCTTCCGGGGCGGCTCCGGGGCCACACCCATGATAGTGCGCAACCATGTGGGCATCCCCATTGAGGTGGCCATTGCCTCGGTAGACGACCGGTTGCGGCAGGAAGGCATCCGGAACAGCGTCTCCCTCATCGCCGCTGGCGGTATGCGCCATAGCGGCGACGTAGTGAAGGCCATCGCCCTGGGGGCCGACGCCGTGGCCATCGGCACTGCGGCCCTGGTGGCCTTGGGATGCCGCGTCTGCCAGAAATGCCATACCGGCAACTGTGCCTGGGGCATCGCCACCCAGCGTCCGGAGCTGGTGCGGCGTCTGGACCCGGAGGAAGGGGCACAGAACCTGGTTAACCTGATCCGTGCCTGGTCCCTGGAGATCAAGGAAGTCCTGGGCTCCCTGGGGGTAAATGCTATCGAGAGCCTGCGCGGCAGCCGGGAACGGTTGCGAGGCGTGGGCCTGGACGAGCGGAGCCTGAGAGTTCTGGGAGTAAAGCCGGCTGGAGCATAAACTGGGGGCCGGGGGCCGAAACGGTAATCAGGGGCAAGGAGGCCGGCCGGCACTTCCGCTTAACTGCCGGCGTTAGATTAAGGCGCTATTCCCGCCTTGTGGACAGCACCCGCGGCAAGGTTGAGGGAACCGCCACACGGTTACGCGGCTGGAAAGGCCGGGGAAGGGCTCAGGTCAGGCGCGCGGCCGGGGTTACTACCCCGCAGCCGTACGCTCTGCCCGGGCCTTTTTGCTCACTCCCTACTTCTCCCCTTCGTGGCCTATGCCTCGGAGAAGCAGATCTGCTGTATCAGTCGCAATCGCCACCGGGGAGGACGGGGCGTCGGCGCAGAAAACAACCCAGCTACCCACCGCCCCCTGGGCACCCAGGATGACCTGCGCGGCCAGGCCCTGGTCTATGGGGCGCAGTTCCCGTCGGCTTATGCCCTGGGCCAGCATCTTCTCCACTAGCTGGGTCACTTGCCGGCGTTGTTCCACCAGCCACTCGTACATCTCTCCACCCAAACTGGGATACTCCATTACTAGCAGCCGGGCCATGTCCCGGTGCTTGCTGAGGAACTCCAGGTGGATACGGAATAGCTCGCTTAGCTTTTCCTTTACCGTGGTAGGGGCCGCTAGACTGGTAGCAATGGCGTCAAGGTAGATGCCGGCGGCATACTTGACTATCTCCCGGAACAACTCCTTTTTACTGGGAAAGTATTCGTATACCGTGCCCTTGCCGATCCCGGCTTCGGCGGCGATTTCCTCCACAAGCGCCTGGTGAAAACCCTTTTGGGCAAAGACATGGATGGCAGACTCCAGGATTTGCTTCCGTCTTTCCTCTAGGGGAACCCGCTCAGTAGTCACGGCCTCACCTCCTCGGCCGGGCCGATCATAGTAAGGTCTGGCCCTGGGGTGGCGGCGGCCATTCCGGGGGAGGCCAGGCCCGCGGGCTGGCCTCCCCCGGTAGCCGCGCCGGAGCCGGCAGCGCTGCCGGCTCCGGTGGTAAACAGGCGGTACTTGAAGGGCGTCTTGGCCAGGTTGTAGCGGTGAATGGCCGTCAGGACCCCAGCCTCCGCCTCGGCCAGGGCGTCTTCAGCTCCGGTGAGATCAAGCGAAGTCGCCAGACCCACCTCGTACTGCAAACGTACTAGCCGTTCCCTTTCCCGCGCCAGTTCCAGCCCCTTGTTTGCCAGCGGGTAAGCGGCAGCGGCTGAGGAGAGGTCTAGATAAGCCTTGCGCACCGCCACCTCCAATTGGGTCTCGGCCCGCTGCTGAGCCGCTTCGGCCTGCTGCACGCCGAAGGCGGCCTTGCGGTAAGTGTAGACATTGGGCGTATAAAACCGGCCGGCCTGCTCCAGGTTGACCCGGGCCAGCTTCAGGGCGTCGCTGGCGTTGAGGAGGCTGCTGTTTCCTTTCAGTTCCTGGTCCAAGAATTCCCCAAGGGCGACATCCAGGGGCTCGAAGGTGAACTCGTCGGTCGGTTCCACCTGGGTTTCCAGGGGTAGGCCCAGCAGTCGGTTGAAGTCCAGCAAGGCCTTTTGATGGTTGTTGCGGGCAGCCTCCAGTTCGGTCTCGGCGCTGTTAACCGCCAGTTCTTGGGCCAGAACTTCTACCTGGGCCGCGGTGCCGGCCTCCTGGCGGGCCTGGGCCAGCCGCAGGTTTTCCTTGGCCCTCCCTAGGGCCGCCTCCTTGTTCTTTACCGTTTCCGCTGCTTCCAGAAGAGTGTAATACATTGCCTCCACTTGCAACCGTATCCCGTTCTCAGCGTCTTGCAGGGCCCGCTCGGCAGCACCCAGTTCATTGGCCTTCTGCACCGGCGTAACGTATTTGGTGACGGCACCGGCAGCCCCCAACAGAGGGTTGCCAGTGTAGGAAGTAACGCTGTCAGCAGGAAGGTCGTCGGCCGCATCTTCCGCTTCCCGTAGGGCCACTTTGGCGTTTTCCACGGCCAGGCGGGCTAGTTTCAAGTCGTCGTTGTTTTCCAGGGCGATCTCCTGCGCCCGGGTCAGGCTCAAGGATATGGCGCCGCTTTCTTCGGCGGCCTGCACTCCGTCTCCGGCCGGTGACACCAGGAGCAGGCCGGCTACCAGGGCCAGCCCGGCCGCCAGCAGGCTTGCGCGTTTGTTAGACACTCTGACTTCCTCCTTCCTGAGAAAGAACTCCACGGTCCTGGCGCCTGCGGTTTATCCGCTGGCTCAGGTCATCAAATATGGTATAGAGCACGGGCACCAGCAGCAGACCCAGAATGGTTGAGGTCAACATCCCGCCCACCACCACCGTGGCCATGGGGGCCTGGGCCTCCGCCCCTTCGCCGATGCCCAAGGCCAGGGGGAACATGCCCAACACCGTGGTCAGGGTGGTCATGAGGATAGCCCGCAGGCGGCGCGGCCCTCCCTCCAGGATGGCCTCGTCCCGCGGCATGCCGCGACCCCGCAAGAGGTTAAAGTAGTCCACCAGCACAATGGCATTGTTTACGGCTACCCCGACCAGAACCACCGCGCCGATAAAGGCGGTAATGCTCAGGGAACGTCCGGTGATCAGCAGACCCAGGATGGCGCCGATAGCGGCTACCGGCAGGGAAAACATTACCGTAAAGGGGTGCACCAGGGACTCAAACTGGGCGGCCATGATCATGTATACCAGGAAGATGGCGATGAGCAAGGCTATATAGAGGCTGCCGAAGGCCTCGTTAATCTGCTCCGTCTCCCCACCGTAGGAAATGGCATAGCCGGCCGGTAACGGTAAGTTGCCTAGGCGGCGCTGGATCTCTCCCATCACCTGGCCCAGGTTGTACCCGGCCCCCAGGTTGGCCGTCACCGCCACCTGGCGCACCTGGTCGGAACGCTGGATAGTATTAGGGCCTTGGACCACGGCCACTTCGGCCACGGCCCGCAGGGGCACCCGGGTGCCGGTAGGCGAGAGGAGGAGCAGGTCCTCCAGGTCCTGGAGGTTTCGCCGCGCTTCTTCGGGGAAACGCACCCGCACGTCAATCTCGTCGCCACCGGTACGGTACTGGGTAGCCACCTGGCCCTGGATGGCCGTACGCACCACCGAGGCGATCTGGGCCACGCTCAGGCCGTATTGCCCGGCCACACCCCGGTCAATGCGCACCTCGACTTCTGGACGGCCTTCCTCCAGGCTGGACTTCACTTCCCTGGTCCCGGGAACCTCGCGTACTATGCCGGCTGCCTGCTCGGCCAGTTGTCCCAGGAGCTGCAGGTCGTCCCCGGTAATGTCCACCTCCACCGGGGCCATCAGGCCGCCAGCCATTCCGGTCAGGGCGTTATCGTTGACGGTGATCTCGGCCCCGGGAATGTCTCGTACCGCGGTGCGCATGGCCTCGGCCACTTCCCGGCTGGAACGGTGGCGCTCGCCCAGGGGCACCAGGTCAAGCTCCACCGTGGCGATTTCGGAAATACCCGCGCCGAACCCGAAACCCATCTGGCCAAAATCACTGCTGCCCATTGTGGTGGCCACGGCTTCCACCTCGGGAAAGCGGTTTCGGTCGCCGGCCAAAGCCTCAACCCGGCCGGCCACCTTTTCCGTTTCTTCCAAGGCGGTGCCGTGGGGAAGCTGGATGTTTACCGTGACCCGGCCCTGGTCCATGGCCGGGATGAGTTCCATCCCCAGGACCGGCACCAGAGCCGCGCTGGCCACAACCAGGATCAGGCATACCCCCACCACCAGCCAGCGGTGGCCAAGGGACCATTTGAGCATGCGGCTGTAAAAGTTATCTAGCCGGGTGAGCCAGGTTTCCGTAGTAGCCATGAAGCCTCCCCACCGCCCGCTTCTGACCTTCTCCTGAGCCGGCCGAGTCACGTTCCCCAGGAAACGGGCCGCCATCATCGGCACCTGGGTCAGGGATACGATGAGGGAGGCCAGGAGAGAGAAAGTGACGGTCAGGGCCAGGGGTGTAAAAAGTTCGTTGGCCAAGCCCTGGGTGAAGACAATGGGCAAGAATACCACCACGTTGGTGAGAATGGAGGCCACTACAGCGTTGGTCACTTCCACAGTTCCCTGGACTGCGGCGTCTTCGGGCTCAAACCCCTCCTCTCGGAGGCGGTAAATATTTTCCAGGACGATAATGCCGCCGCTGACCATCATGCCTATGCCCAGGGCCAGGCCGCCCAAGGTCATCATGTTCAGGTCGAGATGCCCGAACCTCATGAGGACAAAGGTGGCAATTACGGAAACGGGCATGGAGAGGCCGACAATTACGGTGCTGCGGAAGCTGCGCAAGAAAATCAACAGCACCAAGGCGGCTAGGATGGCGCCAATGACCAGGTTCTGGATTACGTTGTTTAAGGAACTCTGGATGTAATCGGCTTCGTCATAGACAGTATAGATTTGCAAGTTGCCCGGCAGGCTCTGGCGCAGCTCTTCCAGGGCCTGGTGCACCTGGCGGCTGATGTCCACGCTGTTGGCGTTGGTCTGCCGGTTAACGGAAAGGGAAATACTGTCCCGGCCGTCAAGGCGGCTGATGCTGGTCTTGTCAGCATAGGCATCCCGCACCTCGGCCACGTCCTGCACCCGCACTACGGTACCGGCCGGGGTAGGTATCGGGACCTGGCCTACCTGCTTCAGGGCGTCAAACTGGCCGGTGACGCGGATGAGGTATTCCTGCTTTCCGCTCCGCACCTGGCCGCCGGAAAGGTTGAGGTTTTCCCCGGCCAGGGCCTGGGTGACTTGGGCCAGGGAAAGCCCGTAGCTGGCCAGGCGGGCCGGGTCCACGATGACCTGGACTTCCCTGGTCAGGCCACCCATAACGTTGACCGATGCCACGCCGTCAATGCGCTCCAGGCGATTCTTAATGGTATCCTCGGCTATAGCCTTTAGCTGGGCCAGGTCCATGTCGCCGCTGACGCTCAACTGCATGACCGGCATCATGGTGGGGTCCAGTTTTAAGACCATGGGATCTTGAGCGTCTGTAGGCAAGAAGCCTTTGATAAGGTCTACCTTTTCCCGCATGTCCAGGGTGGCGAAATCCATATCGGTGCCCCAGGCGAACTGCAGCATGACCATGGAAGTGCCGGCCTGGGAGGTTGACTGGACACTGTCCACGCCGCTGACGGTACTCAGCGTTTCCTCCAGGGGCCGGGTAACCAAGTTTTCGATTTCTTCAGGACCTGCCCCCTGATAAGTGGTGATCACGGCGGCGATCGGCATTTCCAGGGCCGGGAAAAGCTCCAGGGACAACCCGCTTAAGGAGACAACTCCCAGGAGCACCACCACCAGGATAGCCATCAGCACGGCCACGGGCCTCCGGATAACCGAACGCAGAAAGCCCACTAACTCCTACCCCCTCTCCCGGCAGGCGCGCTCACTGCACTTTACCCCCGTTGCCGGTCAGAACCCGGACGGGATCGCCATTGCGCAGGTAGTTCTGGCCGCTAACTACCACCTGCTGGCCCTCGGCCAGGCCGTTGCTGATGGCGGCCTTGTCCTGCGTCTCGAGGGCCACCGTAACTGTCTTTTCCAGAGCCTTGCCATCCTCGACAATGTACACTACCATGGCTTGGCCTTTATCTACCAGGGCCTGGACCGGGATGATAAGCTGATTTTCGATGGTTTCCAGGCCGACCTGAAGCTGGGCGGCCATGCCCGGCTTGAGCAATCCTTTGGGATTCGCGATCTCTATTTTCACTGTGTAGCCGCGGCTGCGGGGATCGGCCACCGGGCTTAAAGCACTGATGCGGCCGGTGAAGGCTTCGGCCTGCACGGCCGGCACCTGTACTTTAACTTCCTGCCCGGGCTTCAGGTAGTTAATCTCCCGCTCGCTTACCGTGGCCTGAACCAGCACCGGGTCCAGTTGCGCCAGGGTAATCACCGGCATGGCCGGGCTGGCCATTTCGCCGGGATCTATGTTGCGGGCGGCCACCACCCCGCTCACCGGGGCCGTAACCGTAAAGTTGGCCTTCTGGGTTGACAGCACGTTCAGGGCCGCCTCAGCCTGCTTCACCTGGGCTTGGACCTGCTCGACCTGCTCCTTCCGTGCCCCGGCCTCGAGCCCGGAAAGATTGGCCCGAGCCGCGTCCAGGCCGGCCTGGGCCGCGTCGTGCTGGGCCTGGGCCGCATCAAGCTGCTGCTGTGAGATGGCCCCCTGGGCAAAAAGGAACTGCATGCGTTCCAGGTTGGTCTTAGCGGCGTTATAGTTGGTTTCAGCCTGGCTTACCTGGGCCCGGGCCGCTTCGATCTGTTGCGGGGTAGCTCCGGCCTGCAGCAGAGCCAAGCCTTTGCGCGCCGCCTCCACGGCGGCCTCGGCCTGGCGGATTTGTGCGTCAATGTCGGTGGTATCCAGTCGCACCAGCACCAGCCCGGCCTTCACCACGTCACCCACGTCCACGGCCACGCTCTGTACTTTGCCCTGGGCTTTGGGTACCACGTTAACCTCTACCTTGGCCTGAATCTGGCCGTTGATGGTGCTGCTTTGCTGTAGGTTGCCGCGGGCTACCAGGGCTACCTCTACCGGAACCTCTGTCTTGGTTTCGGCTCCCGAAGTTTCTTGGTTGAGGCCGCAGCCAGCCAGCAAGCCCGCAGTCAGGATCAGCCCTGCGGCCCCGAATCCCAGGGCGCGCTTATGTAGGCCAGCCATCCATCTCCCGCTGCCTAACCTTCGCATGGTTAATTCCCCTCCCGGCAGGATATTCTTTTGACTATTTTTTCACTGACCGTCTGGTCAGTCAGGCTGGAGCTATTGTATCCCGCGTCCAGACAAATGTCAAGGAGACTTTTGCAAGAAGGATTTTGCCTTGAGAGGGCGAAAGGGTAAGCTAACTAAGGGAAGGGCCCTCTCACCCCTGGGGGCCATGCTTTTTCTCTGGTCTCCCTCCTGGGCGGCATGGTCAACATCCCTGTTAGCCGCCGGCGGGTCATGGTGCGGCCGCGGCCCTTTTATTTTTTCTACTACCCGCCCCAGGCTATAGAGCAGGTGCTTTGCATTAACCTTGGTGGAGCGGTCATTCCCGTTGCCTTTTCCGCCTACCTTTTGCTCACCCGGGCTCCCTTGTTGCCGAGCCTCATCGGCATGGCCGCCGTGGCTGCGGTGGCCATGCTCCTGGCCCGGCCGGTGCCCGGGGTGGGGATTTCCTTACCGGCATTTATCCCGCCGCTGGTGGCGGCTGCCGTGGCCATTATTGCCGGCGGGGAAGCGGCGGCGCCGGTAGGCTACATCTCGGGGTCCATGGGCACGTTGGTGGGAGCCGATCTGTTAAATTTGCGGGCTATTCGTAGCCTGGAGGCCCAGGTGGTGAGCATTGGTGGCGCCGGTGTCTTTGACGGCATTTTTCTAGTTGGTTTCGTGGTGTCGTTCCTTTCGTGGTAGGTCCTTTGGCGATCAGTCAGTCACCCTGGCAACGCCCCCGCCTCTTTCTGGTGCTTGCCGGCATGGTCACAGGGGGTAACAGGAAAAGACAAGAGCAGGTGCCTTCCTTTTCCCATGGCCACATGGTATAATGACCCCGCGGGAACCTGGGGGCGAGGGAGATCTTTGCGCCAGTTGGTGCCCAAGATGTCTGATCTTCTTTGATATGCGCGGGCAATGGGCTGACTAGTACGGCTATTGGTCAGGGCTACTTGTACTGTGGATAAGTGGAGCAGAAGCGAAGGAGAACCGGAGGAGTTAGCGAAGACCGTAGCGAAAGGTCAAATTTTCTCTCAACGTCAGCCTCGAGCTCCCGCGCCGGAAGCTCGACCCCGCCGGGTGCCAGCGAGGACTGCAATGGAAAGGTAATGAGATATCTTATCAGAAACCATAGAAATAAAAAATGGCAGTTGCTTCCATCTATGGAAGCCTTGCCATTTCTAGGAGAGATCCTGGTCATGGAAGCATCGATGAACTTATATACCTCACCCCAGGTCAGCCGAGCATAGCACCTCGCAACGTCGAGATGGACCGCTTCATTTACACGCCGTGCCAGGTCGGCATCTAGGCTGTCCTGGGTGAGCGAAATCACGGCCAAAGGCTTCCTAAGCTGCTCTTTTAAAGCTTCTCCCAGAAGAAAGAACCGCATGAGCTCGTAACCGATGCTGTTAACACCGGCCGTGGATTGGAGATCTTTTTTAAATACACCGCGTTCATCGCGGTAGTAAGAGGGGATCGGGGAAGGAGCTGGCGTTACAGAGGCAGAGTCGAACTTCACCTCTATGAGCACAACCGCCCCCTGGAAGACGACGACGATATCCGGCTCGGAGCCTTTTGTGCCCTCACCTATCTGGTTTCTGGCCTTCTGCAAACTTTCCCACGTGGCCATTCTTTCAAGGTCGACGGACCAATAGACGACCTTCTCGGAGAACCCGAGCCCCGGCAGCGCAGGGTTGTTCCGCTTCAATAGGTCGCCGAGTTTATCCAGGAGACCGTTACGCTCCAGGTACCTGAACACGTTCCAGGTTAAGGAGTCCTCGTCCCTTTCGCGGCCCATCCTGGACCAGGTGCGCTTGCCGGCGCCCGTCAACCGACAAGCTGCCTCTTTATCCCCCGGCCATAGCAGCGAGGTGGTCGGCTCTTCGTATTCAAATGTCGTCGGGGATATGTAAATCCGGTGTTCAGCTCCTGGTTATAACGTTTTGCATTATACGTGCTCACCTTCCCTGCTTCCCTGGCCTCCTTGACGATTTGCTCGATGGTCAAGTCGCCGAGCCACTGGTCTCTCTCCCTGGTGTAGTCGCCTTTGCCCATGTCAAACTGCTGGATAAACCGCTTTGTCTCCGGTCAGGGAGTAAGTCAAGGCCATATCTCGCTTTATCTCTCAGGGCAAGGGTACCTCGGCTTCGGTGCCTGTAGCTTCGTTTATCACGAGCAGCCGCCCCATGCCTTCTTCACGCTGCAATTGCTCATTGGCGTTCAGCAGTTCTATGCCGTAAATCGTCCCGTCTGGCGCCAGATCAATGTTAAGTTCGTCGCTGACCTGCACCGTGCGCACCTTTTCTCCCTTTTCCCTGAACAAAATATACGCTATGTTATAGCGCGGGTCATAGGTGAACTTCAAGCATCCTCAGCTCCCTTCGTGACTAAAAATAGCGGGTGACGATAGTGATAACCAGCCAGCCAGCCAGCCAGCCAGTCAGTCCCTTCCTTGACGGCATACACTTCTACCTGTTTACTCCGATAAAACTTACCAAGCCATATCCCGTTGTACTCGAAGTTGCGGCGAAAGCCTGTACGCCCAAACTTGGCCGGAAACTGCTCTCCTTGTTGCACGGTGGCCACAATTTCTTCGTAGGTGGCCCCACGCTCCTCCATCCGCTGGCGGGCATGGGGATGTATGTTAACAGCCACCTGCCTTAACTCTCCCTTGGTAAGATATGTACCTTAATTGGATTTCATTATAACCCGTACATACCGGAATTTCCACCGCTAATTACAGGTTTCGGAAATCCCACTGCCGCACGGGCAGGACCCGGGCGGTGCGGTCGTCTTCTTCGTCTTCCTCCTCCACCAGCCCTGCAACTTCTGCCGGCCCCCTCTTTGGCTGGGATGCCCGCCCGCCGCCTCCGCTCCTCTGGGCGGCGTCGAAGACGGTGGGCTGCGCCGGGTTGATCCCCACGTGTACGAACTCGCCGGGCGCGAACTGCCGCAGTTCGAGCAGGTTGTCGTCGGTGAGGTCCACCTTGTCCAATGGCACCCGCAGGGTCTCCAGTTGATAGGCTTTACTCCTTCGCTTCGCAAGAAGTGCTGCTCATTTGCGGACTTTTATACCCATGTGCCGCCAACGACCCAAAAAGACGCAGCCAGGCTTTTCAGGGGAAATCTTTCATGACAAAGTTATGACAAAAAGCCCTAGCGAGCTATCGTCGCTAGGGCCAGACTTTTGTCATTGCTGGAGGTGCGGGCCGGACTCGAACCGGCGAATAGCGGTTTTGCAGACCGCGGCGTTAGCCACTTCGCCACCGCACCACAAACAAATGGAGCGGGAAACGGGATTCGAACCCGCGACTTCAACCTTGGCAAGGTTGCACTCTACCACTGAGTTATTCCCGCTCGTTTGGTTGTTTTCATATTTTGTTTGGTGCCTCAGGGCGGAATCGAACCGCCGACACGTGGATTTTCAGTCCACTGCTCTACCGACTGAGCTACCGAGGCATAGATGGCGGAGCCGACGGGAATTGAACCCGCGATCTCTGGCTTGACAGGCCAGCGTGTTAAACCCCTGCACTACGGCTCCCTTTGCAGTGGGTATTATAGCACGTGATCCAGCCGCTGTCAAACCCTTTTTGCCCCCAATGCCCCCAGAGATATTGTTTTGTCTTTCTCTATTGACAGCGTATGGTATTCATAGTATAATAAACACAACCCAGTTGTGATGTTGATATACTATCAGTACCGCAACATAGGAAATAATGTACTAGCGACTTAACATGGTTATTGATCTTGATATAATTTTATAACCACTCAATACTTGCAGGGGGGTGGGAATGAGGATATACCGGCATCTGTAACGAGAGAGAATAATGGAAGGGAGGAGAAGGCGGAGACGCAATGTGGAAGAAATTGATCTTGAGTTCGGTGCTTATGTTGGTGGTGCTGCTAGTATCTGCGGAAGCCCAGGCCAAACCGGACTACATAGATAAGGTCCCTGCCGGTTACGAAAAAAGCTGCAACCTGTGCCACAGCGCCGTACCGGCCCTCAATGAATTTGGCCGGAAATGGGTGGCAGCCGGCCGCGATTTTCAGGCCATGGCCAAGCCGGCCACAGGCGGTGCGGGTGTCAAAACAAACCCGCCAACTACAGCTCCCGGTGCCCCCAAGGCAGCCATCTCGAGGCCGCAGGGCCTGGAGCCGGCGAGTATGGTGGTAACGGTCGGCGGCGACCGGGTCCGGCTGACCGGTTACATGGCGCGTGGCCAGTTCCTGGCACCCGCCCGGGAGTTGGCCCGTGTACTCGGCCTGCAGGTAGAGTGGCAGCACAAGGAGAAGGTAGTCGTTTTGCGCCATGCCGCAACCACGGTGTCATTTAACGCGCGTAGCGGCCAGGTTATGGTCAACGCGGTTGAGCAGCAGGCCCCGGCAGCACGTCTGGCGGGTGGGCGGAGTTTCTTGCCGTTACGCTTTGTGGCCAATGCACTCGGGTACGGTGTAAGTTATGACCCACAGGCAGGTATTAAGCTAGTAACGGCCGCCGCGCACCGGGCCGGTCAGGAAACACCGCTACAGGAAACACCGTCACAGGTACAGCTCAATACCGCCCATCCGGGTACTGCCTACATCGAGGCTAACGGTTATGCCGGAGCCAATACCTGTCTCACCTGCCACCCGCAGGCCGGAGAGGAACTGTTGGATACCGCGCATTATCGGTTGGTAGACTACGGTGCGGCCACCAAGGATTTCAACGGTGGTAGCTATGACCTACCAGCGGGGATGGCCAACCGCTTTTGCGGGTTCCCGGCCGGAGCCGCCGGCATCTCCTGGGCCTATCTGGCCACCAGCAACACTACGGGCCAGGCCGATACCTTGAACAGTTGCGGCAAGTGCCATGTCACCCTGGGTACGACTGGGCCGCCCAACTTCATGGCCGATACGCCCGACCCGGCCGAAAAGGAAAAGCTGGACTGCCTCATTTGCCACGCCGAGAAGTACCCGGCCCGCCGGGTGGAGTACGTTGACACGCCTCAGGGCAAGGCTGGAGTTTTCACTCTGGATCCCGAGGAGGCGTACGCAGCCGCTTTAACGGTCGGCCCGACGAACACCGAAATCTGTATGCGCTGTCACGAGCACGCCATGCAGGGGGAGAAATATAAGCGGATGACGCCCTTTACTCCGGCCACCGACGTACATGCGGCCGCCGGGATGGAGTGCACTGATTGCCATACCGTGCAGAACCACAAGATAGCCAAGGGGCAGGCGGCGACGGACCTGGTGGACAACGACCTGCCTGAGGTAGAAGTGTCGTGCGCCAAATGTCATACACCCGCGCCGCACCAGAACCAGACCGGCGAACTGCTGAACGAGCACGCCCAGGTACTGGCCTGCGAGTCCTGCCACGTACCTGATACGGCCTTCAGCCTGTACGACTGGTCGAAGATGGTACTCAATCCGGAAACCGGCTATTATGAGCCGACCATCACCCATGAACCCGGCAAAATCGCCTGGCGCTGGTTCAATGGCACCGGTACGGCCATGGCCAATGCCCTTTCCAGTAAAGGGCTCGTCTATCCAGGGCAAAAGGGGAATCCGCCGGAGGACAAGATTACCCCGTTCCGTGGCTTTAACTCCATAATGCCGGTGGACAAAAAGAATCCGTTTATCCTGCTCCCCTTTGACTTGAAAATGCTCAAGGAGACGGGTGATCCCGACGCCGCCGTGAAGTCGGCTATGGCCAGTCCCTTTATGCAGATGCTGTACAGCCAGGAAATGGTCCCATACCTGACAAAGATGGCGGCGGAATTTAACCAGCGGTTCACCCCCGGTCCCTGGAGCGGGGAGTATATGTGGGCGCCCATGCCCATGGATGCCACGCTGATGATCAACCATGCCATCACGGCCGGGGGGCGGTCATGTACCGGCTGCCACAGCGAGAAGGGTGTCTTTGACTGGCAGGGATTGGGCTATTCGGAGGAAGAGATAACAAAACTGACCAGCCTTCCCTTGAAGTAAAGAGCAGACATCTACTGGAGATAGTTACGGTAGGCTAACTACGGCACCCAGCACCTGGTCCGTGGCAGGGTGCACAGGATATTATATGTTTGGGCAGCTCAAACAGGGCTGCCTTTTTCCTTTGGCGAGGTGGATTTGATCAAGGGTGAATAACGGGGGCGGGCATGCCGCGGACATAGCCTCTGCCCGCCCGCATAAACAATAACTAACCAGGGCATAATTCGTCCATGGCTGGCAATGGCAACAATAGGTTGTTCAACTGGAAAATGGCCCTGGTGGCCCTGGCCCTCAGCCTGGGCTCCCTGGCCCTGGTCTTTATTCTGGCCCCGGATGGCTTTTCCTGGCATAACCTGCGTCTCCTGCCGCCTGAGGTGGCGGCCGTGGCCACCAGCCTGGTGGGGGGCTACTGGCTGGTCGAGGCCTTGCGCGTCTGGCTGATTCTGCGCATCCTCGGGAAGCGCTTCTCGGTATGGGAGGTATTCCAGGTGAATATGGGAGCGGCTTTCCTCTCGGCCGTTACCCCTCTGGGTGCGGCCGGGCCGCCGGCCCAGGCCTATTTCCTCAGCCAGGAGGGGGTGAGCCCGGCCAAGTCGGCCCTGGTCGTGACTTTGCGCCTGCTTTTCACCCTCTCGTTTTTCGGCTTGGTCACCCCACTTGTTCTCGTATTCTATGAGGCGTCCGTTCCTGTGAACCCGCTGGTGCGCATCTTGATTCTGGTTACCGTCGCCGCCCTGGTCGGCATCTCTGTCGGATTTTTCTACTTGCTGTGGCGGCCACCCGCAGTGCGAAAAACAATCAAGGCGGCGGTCGCGGTTTTGCGCTGGCTCCGGCTGGCGCGGCGGGCAGGAACATGGCCGGAAAGGATTGCCCGCGGCACGGCAGATATGCGCGACGCGCTATCCCTGGGACTGAGCCGTGGCCTCCTGCCCTTGGCTGTGGTTTTCCTCCTTACGGCGGCATACTGGGCCTTGTATTTTTCGGTGGCGCCGCTCCTGCTGGCCGGCCTTGGCTTCTCCGTCCCTTACCTGCGGGCCCTGGTCCGCCTGATGGTCCTGTACTTCGTCATGTCTTACGTCCCGCTGCCCGGCGGCAGCGGGGTAGCGGAGTTGGGTCTGGCCTCCCTTTTCGCCGGGCTGGTGCCGGCCGATATTCTGCCGGTTTTTGTGGCTTGGTGGCGCTTTTTTACCTACTACCTGACCGCCCTGGCAGGATGGATCTTCCTTTGGCGTCTGGCGCAGCGGGCGGTTTTTGTGCCGGGTCGTCTGAAATGGGATTGACACGCGGGCCATTTGTGCTACAATTAGTTCTAAAGTATTTTTGGGTTTCTTGGGAAGGAGGCGTTGGATGCTTACAGCTAGGCAGAAGCAGTTCTTGCAGGCCGTGGCCTACCTGGATACTGACCATGAAGGCGTGCATTACAGCGATGTGGCCAAACTTCTGGCCGTGAGTAAGTGGACAGCGTATGACGTGCTGAATGCCATGGCCAGCAACGGTTACCTGGTGGTGGAGCGGGAGGCCAGAGGCAGCGAGCCGGCGGTCGGGCGGTCGCGGGTCCTGTTTAAGCTCAGTCCGGCGGGCAAAGAGGCCCTGGCGCAGAAAACATGGGAATGGGAGGAGGTATGGGAAGGAGCCAAAACCAAGCTACGTCACTTTATCGAGGAAAGCCGGCAGCGGGGTACCGGCGAGATTATCCACCAGATAATGATTGAAATAGGCAATGTGCATAATCCGTTGATTTTTTGTGCGTACCTGATGGTTATCTCGTTACTGGCCTACCGGGCCGTTACCCAGGGCAACAGCGGTGAATCAGTGCTGCTGGGGAACCTAGTGTCGCTCCTCCTGGCCCCCAAATCGTCCCTGGTAGTGTTTGCCAGTTGCCTTCTGGCCTTGAGCCTCAACCATCACGCCTCAGGGGAGATCGGCACTGATTGGCTGGGGTACCTGCCGGCCTACGAGGAGAAAGCCAGGAAGCTCGATCCCTCGGCCCAGGAAGCCCTGAGGAGTTTTGCCGTGGACACCGTCGCCAGGTTATGGCCGCAGGAAGCGGATGTCGCCGGCAGTAATCCCAGTTAAGGAGGTCGTCTCAATGAACTTAGCGGAGAGTTATTTGGGAGAGAAATTCTTGCAGCAGGGTATTAAATTGATCCTGCGAGGAGACCCGGAGCGCAATATTGTCTTCTTGTTGAACTGGGGCGACAAGATTGCCCGCGATCCCAGACACAAGGAGTTTATCAAGAGCTTCAGGCATTTCCTGGTTGACGACCGGGATAACAACTGGTACCAACTGGCGCACCGGATGCTTACCGAGACGCACCCCAAGATCCGGCAGCAACTGGCTGTTAATTTCTTCATTAATGCCGGTCTGCTCGGCATCCCGCGCCAGAAAAAGGCTAGCGAGGAGATCGGCGCCCATGTTCCCTGGGGTATCCTCATGGACCCCACGGAAAAGTGCAACCTCAACTGCACCGGCTGCTGGGCCGGCGATTACCAGCGTAAGCAGGAACTGGATTTTGCTACCATGGACCGCATCCTGACCGAGGCCGAGGAACTAGGGATTTACTTTATCGTCATTTCCGGCGGCGAGCCGTTGATGCGCAAGCAGGATATTGTGGCCTTGGCGGAGAAACATCCTGGACAGGTGTTCCACCTTTTCACCAATGGTACCCTCATAGACGAGGCCTTTGTGGCCGATATGAAGCGGGTGGGGAACATCACGGTGGCCATCAGCCTGGAGGGTATGGAGCAGACTACTGACGAGCGTCGCGGGCACGGCGTGTTTAAGAAGGTCATGCGGGCCATGGACCTGCTGCGGGAAAACGGGATCGTTTTCGGCGTCTCCGTGACCTACACCCGGAAGAATACGGAAGAAGTGGGCAGCGATGAGTTCGTTGACCTGCTGTGCGACAAGGGGGTGGCCTACGGCTGGTACTTCACCTACATTCCCATCGGCAAGGACGTGGATCTGGAATTCATGGCTACGCCCCAACAGCGGGCCTACATGTATGAACGTATTCAGTATTTCCGGCAGACAAAGCCTATCTTTCTATGCGATTTTTGGAATGACGGCGAGGCGGTCAATGGCTGTATCGCCGGCGGGCGGACCTACTTCCACATCAATGCCTCCGGTGAAGTGGAGCCCTGCGCCTTTGTGCATTACTCCACCTGCAATATTAAGGATATCAGCCTTAAGGAAGCCTTGGGGAACCCGCTGTTCAAGGCTTATCAGAAGCGGCAGCCCTTTAACACCAACCTGCGCCGGCCCTGCCCCATCATTGATAACCCGGAAATGTTGCGGGATATTATCCATGAATCCGGGGCCTACCCGACGCAACTCCACGCCAACGAGACCATTGACGAGTTTGTGGGGAAGATAGAGCCGTACTCTGAAGCGTGGGGTGAGCTGGCGGACCAGATCTGGGAAGAAACCCACGGCGATGCGCAGGTCGAGAAGGCGATAAAGGCGGCGCAGTAGCAGGGGGAAAGCAAAGATGGCGGTTGAACTGGTTGGCAAGCAGCGCCTGTGGTTGGCGGTGACCGTGAGCCTCAGCGCGGCCAGCATAGCGGCCGTATTTGCCGCCACCGCCGGGGAAGGCGGATGGCAGATGCTTGCGGGCATGCGGCCCGTTTATTTGCTGGCTTCGATAGGCTTTGTCCTTTTACTCTGGATTATGGAAGGGTTGCGCCTGCAGGTCTGCTTGCAGATAATTGGCGGCAAAATCAGGCTGCTCGATGCCCTGGAAGTACATCTGGCCAGCAGTTTTGCCGCCAACATCACCCCCTTTTCCAGCGGTGGACCCCCGGTAGCTACATATTTCCTGTGCCGGAAAGGGCTGCCCCTGGATCAGTCCTTGACCCTGGTCACCATGCGGCTGCTCCTGACCTTTGCCTTTTTTATCATTACCGTACCTTTGATCCTGATCTTCTTTAACTCCATGATGGGTTTTACCTGGTGGCTGCAGGTCCTGGTGATGGCCATAGTTATCTTCATCCTGGGGCTCATCGCTATTTTCTTCTACCTCCTCCTGCACCCGGCCTCCATCCGCCACCTGGTGCGGTGGGCGGTCAATCTCAGACCGGTCAAGAGATTCCTACCCGACCCGAATGGCAGTTCCCTCAAGGCCTACCGGCAGTTGCTAGTCTTCAGCAACACCCTGGCCTTGCTGTTTAGAGGGGATAGATGGAAGCTGGGGCTGGTGTTACTATATACTATGCTAATCTGGATTACCTTCTTTGCCATTGGGCCGGTGCTGCTGTATGGCCTGGGCCTGAATATCCCGGTGACCCTGACGGTGGCCCGGCAGATAGTGCTGTACTTCGTGATCTCCTATATCCCCCTGCCGGGCGGCAGCGGGGTAGCCGAGCTGGGTATGGCCTCCCTTTTCGCCTCGGCGGTGCCCAAGGGCCTCCTGGCCACCTTTGTGGCCGGTTGGCGTATCCTCACCTATCATTCGGGTATTCTCGCCGGGGCGCCGGTGCTGTTGCGGCTGGCCCGCCGGGCGCCGGTGCGGGTTTCCCAGCCGGGGTAGAGTATGTTGCTGAAGGCCCGGAGGCTGGGTTAAAACGAGTATGGCGCCAACGCGAAGCCGGCGATACTAGAGTGTGTCTTGGCAGTACATGAGCGCCGGATGGCTAGACCGACAAGGCCAGGCGAGGTTTTGCGGGCGGCCTCCGAGAAAAGGTGATGGGGATATGTTTAGTGTAGACGAAGCGTTGCGGTTAACCCGCCAGCAGGTGCGGGAGAACTACCAGCGGCACGTGAACCCCGGGCTGGCCGGGATGCTCGGCCTGCTCGATTTTGACAAGCGTTTTGTCCGGGCCGAAGGGGCTTACGTTTGGGACGCCGAAGGGAAACGTTATACAGACTTCCTGGGCGGGTACGGCGCCCTGAACCTGGGCCACAACCCCCCGGAAATAATGGCTGCCATTGAAAAGGTGCGGCAGGCGCCCAATATCCTCCAGGCCTCTTTAGGCGCCGTGGCCAGTGCCCTGGCCGCCAACCTGGCCGAGGTGACCCCCGGCAACCTCAGCCGCTGCTTCTTCGGCAACAGCGGCACGGAGGCGGTGGAGGGGGCGCTGAAGCTGGCGCGGATGGCCACCGGCCGCAGCAAGATCGTATACTGTCACGGTTCCTTCCACGGCAAGACCCTGGGCTCCCTCTCGGTCACCGGCCGGGAGAAATACCAGAAGCCCTTCCGTCCCCTGGTGCCGGACTGCCAGGCCATCCCCTACGGGGATCTGGACAGCCTGCGGGTGGTCTTGCAGACCCAGGATGTGGCGGCCTTCATCGTCGAGCCCATCCAGGGGGAGGGCGGGATAATCGTCCCGCCGGACGGCTACCTGGCCGGGGCCAGGGAACTCTGCAGCCGTTACGGCACGCTGCTGGTTGTGGATGAGGTGCAGACCGGCTTGGGGCGGACTGGATACCTTTTTGCCGTCCAGCACGAGGACGTGGTGCCGGATGTCCTCTGCCTGGCCAAGTCCCTGGGCGGCGGGATCATGCCCATCGGGGTTTTTGTCACCACCCCGGCTATCTGGGACAAGGCTTACGGTGCCATGGATAAATGCCTGCTGCACACTTCCACCTTCGGGGGCAACACCTGGGCGGCCGCGGCCGGGATCGCAGCCCTGGAGGTCATCATCTCCCAGGACTTGCCTGGCCAGGCCAGGGAAAAGGGCGAGTACCTGCTGGCCAGACTTAACTCCATGTCCGAAAAATACCCGTTAATTAAAGAGGTGCGAGGCCGGGGGCTGATGATCGGCATGGAGTTCTCCCAGCCGACCAAGGGCTTATGGGAAAAGGTAACCGGTCAGGTGGTGAATAAATTCAGTGAGGAGTATCTGGCTTCCTTGATTGCTGGAAAATTAATCAATACTCACCAGATTATTACTGCTTATACCCTTAACAATCCCAACGTGATCCGTCTCGAACCGCCTTTAATTGTAGACTATGCCGACCTGGACCGGCTGGTGGAATCCCTAGAAAGCATATTTCAGTCTTACGGCGGCTTTGGCAGCCTGGCCATGGCCAGCGCCCGCACTATGCTCACCTCCCTGGTGCACAGACATTAGGAACGTGCGAGGCGCCAGCCCTGGCGCTGGGCCCAAAGATTATTATGGTGCTTTCCTGGTTTTTGCTTTCTGTGCATACGTCCTGGAGAAGGGGAAATAATAGCACCAGGAGGGATGACCATGGCTGATCAGCCGGTGATAGTCTATACTACGCCCACCTGACCGTATTGTGCCCAGGTGAAAGAGTTTCTTTCCCAAAAAGGGGTGGCCTTCAAGGAGTTTAACGTGGCCGAAGATGACGCGGCGCGGGACGAGATGTACAGCCGTACCGGCCGGCTGGCCGTGCCGACAATGGTGGTGAAGGGGGAAACCATAGTCGGTTTTGACCGCAACCGGTTGGAGAAAATCCTGCAATGAGAAAGGAGACTTTCCATGGCCAATTTGACCCAGGCGGAAGTAATGTCGCTGCGAGAAAACCTGAGTGCCGAGACGCTTATGATCCAGAAGTATGGTGCTTTTGCCAATATCGTCTCAGATCCGCAATTGAAGCAAACGTGCCTCAATGCCCAGCAATTGCACCAGCGGCACCGCGATATGCTGCTGCGCCATATCAATGCCGGCCAGCCGATGATGTAACGGCATGGACCGGGCAATTACCGAAAAGGAGGTCAGGATAATATAATGCCGGTGGTTCAACTTGATGATCGCTTCTGCATGAGTGACGCCCTGGGAAGCCAGAAGCTCCTCCTCGACGGGTACAACCGCGCGGTAATGGAATGCGCCTCGGATCAACTCTTGCGTGATTTCAATTCCATCTACCAGGACGAGCTTAACCTCCAACACCAGATCTTCAACGCCCTGAACAATAAAGGCTGGTACCAGCTTAGCCCGGCTGATTCCCAGGACATCAGCCTGCTGCAGCAGATGGCTAGGAACGTGCAGCAACAACAACAACAACAAACCATGCATGCGTAAGGCTTGCTTTGGAGGCCCCTGAGTTTAGGGGCTTTCTCTTGTAACTTGAAAAAAGGCACCTTTGCTAAAAGGTGCTTTTTTTCATGTCGGCCCGGCCCCTTAGGCGCAGGTGGCAGCGCGAGCCTAGGACTCCCCCGCCCATTCATAGGGCCAATGTAGTGGTGGGAAGATGCCTGGTAAGAACAGGAATGAATTGACAGTATAAGAGGTGTATAGTATACTAAAAGTGAGAGAAGCAGTTATCCCCTGCGGGTGCTTCTGTGGATGTTGCTTTGGGGAGGGTGCGCATGCGACGGAAATGGTATCCGGACTTTTTGCCTTTGGCGGCGGGCTGGTCTCCTTTGTATCGCCTTGTGTACTGCCTTTAATTCCGGCCTACGTTACTTACCTGACCGGTAGCTCGGCGGCGGAATGGGGCGCCGGCGGGTCCGCTTCGCGCTGGCTGGTGGCCTGGCGGGCGTTGGCCTTTATCTTTGGTTTTTCCTTAGTTTTTGTGGCTCTGGGCGCCTCGGCCAGCTTTATCGGCCAGCTCCTCCTCGGTTACCGGGACGTCTGGCAGCGGGTGGCCGGCATTTTTATCATCGCCTTCGGGATATACATGACGGGCCTGATCCGTATTCCCGGCCTGTACCGGGAGCAGCGGGTGGACTACCGGCCGCGGGCCATGGGGTTTTTCCCGGCCCTGGGCCTGGGCATGGCCTTTGCCGTGGGCTGGACCCCGTGCGTGGGTCCGGTGTTGGCCTCGATCCTGGTGTATGCCGCCAGCGCCCAGACGGTCGGGCAGGGGGTATACCTGTTGGGGCTGTATTCCCTGGGCCTGGGCCTGCCCTTCTTCCTGGCGGCCCTTCTCCTCGGCTACTTCAGCCGCTTCCGCCGCTTTTTCAACCGCTACCTGCCCCATGTCTCTCTGGTCGGCGGGCTGATCCTGGTGGCATTTGGCCTCCTGGTGCTGACCGGGAAGCTGCAGTTGCTGACACTGGGGTAGGTTTTACCTGCCGATCTTCAGCCCCGGGCCGGAGAGGCCGGTACGCCGGAGCTTGAACTCTACGCTCACCTGCACCGGAGGCGTTTGAATTCCTCGGGCCACGTCTCCTTCACCTTTTTCCACGCCTGTCCCGGCCGTGGCCGTAGCCCTGGTCTTCCTTTCCTTAGTCCTATGGGATAATGCCCCCCAGTTTATCCCTTCATGGCCCCGCATTTCCAGGCGGTAATCCCCCTCCTCCTTCTGGTCGTGGCCGCCCTGCGCGGGGTAGGCGGTGAGAAGAAGCGAACGTACCATTGACGATTTCTCGCGAGGAGGATATAATAGAGGGAGCCAGGTGGGCAATGGCGTCCATGGGCCTGGAGAGGCGATGGAGTCCTTCCGGAGCAGTATATCTGCCTCCGGAGGGACTTTTTATTTTTATTGCGGCTTCCAGGCTGGGCGCAATTGCCAGGGTTGAGGTGCCCCGGACAGGAAACGGGCCGCGGTTTGCCTCAAAGGATTCCTATCTACGCTAGAATGGGGGTAAACAGATTGTCGCGACTTACCAAGGAGGACGTATTGAAGAAGGTGGAAGACCAGGGAGTGGAGTTTATCCGCCTGCAGTTCACCGATATTTTCGGGGTGCTGAAGAACGTGGCCATCACCGCCGACCAGTTGGAGAAGGCCCTGGAAGGCGAGCTGATGTTTGACGGCTCGTCCATTGACGGCTTTGTCCGCATTGAGGAATCCGACATGTACCTGCGGCCGGATCCCAACACCTTTGCCGTTTTCCCCTGGCGGCCCAGCGAGGGCGCGGTGGCGAGGCTGATATGCGATGTTTATAATCCTGACGGGACGCCTTTTGCTGGCTGCCCGCGGGCCAACCTGCGCCGGGTGCTGGCCGAGGCGGCGGCCGAAGGGTATACTATGAACGTAGGTCCTGAATGTGAGTTTTTTCTCTTCCACACCACCGAGGATGGACGGCCGACGCTGAATACCCACGACCAGGCCGGCTACTTCGACCTGTCTCCGGTGGACCGGGGCGAAAACGCGCGCCGGGACATTGCCCTTACCCTGGAGAGCATGGGCTACGAGATTGAGGCTTCGCACCATGAGGTGGCGCCCGGCCAGCATGAGATAGACTTCAAGTACGCCGACGCCCTGACTACGGCCGACAACATCGTCACCTTCAAGTTTGTCGTCCGCACCATTGCCCAGCGCCATGGCCTGCACGCCACCTTCATGCCCAAGCCCATCTTCGGCATCAACGGCTCCGGCATGCATACCAATCAGTCTCTCTTCCGGGGCGATGACAACGCCTTCTACGATCCCGGCGCCGAGCTGCAGTTGAGCCGGGAAGCTTACTTGTACATCGGCGGGCTCCTGCACCACGCCCGGGCCATGGCCGCCATTACCAACCCTACGGTGAATTCGTACAAGCGGCTGGTGCCTGGCTTTGAGGCCCCGGTGTACCTGGCCTGGTCAGTGCGCAACCGCAGCCCGCTGATCCGCATCCCGGCCAAGCGGGGCCTTTCCACCCGGGTGGAACTGCGCAACCCCGACCCGGCGTGCAATCCGTACTTGGCCATTGCCGTGATGCTCAAGGCCGGCCTGGACGGCATCGAACAGGGGATCGAGCCGCCGCCGCGGGTGGACCGCAATATCTACGAGATGACCGAGTCCGAGAGGGAAGAACTGGGCATAGCCAGCCTGCCGGCGGATCTGGCGCAGGCCCTGGAGGTGCTGGCTGAAGACCGGGTGCTGCAGGAGGCCCTGGGGCCGCATATTTATGGCCGGTTCATGGAAGCCAAGAAGGTAGAGTGGGCCGAGTACCGGCAGCAGGTGCACGCCTGGGAACTGGAAAGGTACCTGACCAAGTTCTGAGGTTGGGGGTTGGAGGTTGGAGGTTAGACGCTTGTAGGAACTGGCTTGCGCCAGTTCCAGAATCCTAACCTCTGTTTGCGCCTGCCCATTTTGCATACCTTTGGCGGTAATGCACGGGCGGCTTGACCCTGCCCAGGTGGTCCCAGTAACGCGTGCTCGAGAGCCTCTGTTTATAGAGTTGCCACGTTAGGGCTTATTTGCTATGCTTGTATACAGAGAAGTTTGGTACAACGAGGAGGCTGAGGACGTGCAAGCAAGCGAAATGGCGGAGCGGCTGGTGCAGTGGCTGCAAGGCCAGGTTGCCGAAGGCGGGGCCGGGGGCCTGGTGGTGGGGCTGAGCGGGGGCATTGATTCGGCCGTGGTGGCGGTCCTGGCCCGGCGGGCCTGCGGCGACAACTGCCTGGCCCTGGTCATGCCCTGTCACAGCCGTCCGGCCGATGCCGCGGACGCGCGCCGGGTGGCGGAAACAGTGGGCATCCCCTGCCGCCAGGTGGACTTGGGCCCGGTTTATGATGCCTTCCTGGGCCAGGTGTCTGGTCAGGTGGAGAGCGTCAGGGATCTGGCCCGGGCCAACTTGAAGCCGCGGCTGCGCATGCTTACCCTGTATTTTTTCGCCAACCAGTTGAACTACCTGGTGGCGGGGACGGGGAACAGGAGCGAACTGGAGGTAGGTTATTTCACCAAGTACGGAGACGGCGGGGTGGATATTCTCCCCCTGGGTAACCTGGTTAAGGGCCAGGTAAGGCAACTGGCCGCTTATCTGGGGATCCCCCAGGAAATAATTACCAAGCCCCCCAGCGCCGGGCTGTGGGAGAGCCAGACGGACGAGGGCGAGATGGGATTGACCTACGCCGACCTGGATCGCTACCTGCTGACGGGCGAGGCTGGTCCCGCGGTCAGGGAAAAGGTGGAAGCAATGCGCCGGGCCAGCGCCCACAAGCGGCGGCTGCCGCCGGTGCCTGAATTTAGCCCGCCGGCGGGCATCTGAGCGGCCAGCGTCGCCGCGGGGCGCCCTGTCGCCTGTGGCCAGAGCAGCAGGAGTGTAAACGGGGCGGGACAGGAGGCCCGCATTCAGTCTCGGAGCACACGGATCAAGCGGAGCGGGGCGATCCTGTAATTCAAGACACTTCTTCGCCTGCGGTTTTTTCCGGCTCTTCGCGGGAAGAATTTTCCCCCCGCTCCAGCATCTGTTTCCATATCACCGCGGCCCGCAGGGCCTCGTAATACATCTTTACCCGGGCCTGGAAGCCGCGCGCCAGGCCGAATTTTTCTTCCTTGAGGGTGTGGGTGAGGCCGTAGAGGAGAACCTCGTTTATCTCGGCCCGGATGTGGGCGGCGAACCGGCTGAGAAGAACTTCCACGCCGAAGCGCGACCAGGAGAGGTCGGGCAGATTCTCCACCAGGGCGCGGGAAAGGGCCCGCTGGCCATTGAGGACGCTGAAGAAGCGTTGCTGCAGGTCCACCTCCCACCGGCCTTTCTTAAAGGTGCCGATGCTCATTTGCGCTCTCCGGCAGTCACGCAGCGGGGCGACCAGGCTATCCAAGTGGTCCGGCCGGAGGTTTACCAGGTCGGCATCTAGGAACAGGACGATATCCATCTCTCTTACCTGGGGCAGTCCGGATTGGAAGGCGGCCCCTTTGCCGCGGTTGACCCCATGTCGTACTAGGGCTACCGGGTAGCCGCCAGCCACGGCCGCGGTGTTATCAGTAGAGCCGTCGTCTACCACCACGGTCTGGCTTACCCGGGGGCAACCGGTAACTACCTCCAGCACTTTGCCAAGGCGCGGTCCTTCGTTGTAGGCCGGGATGATTACGCCAACTTCTGGCATCAAGATTCCCCTTCGAGTTTGGAATGCTTGCTTGCCGGATTATTCGCCAGGCTTTGCGCCTTTCCTGCTGGGTGATTCTGGTAGTACGGCGGCCAGTTTCGAAGGAGGCAATCAGGCGGGCGGGAGCTGCTGCTCCTTTTCCTCTTCCATATCCCTGGCCCGGTGCGCCATGCGGGCCGCGGCAGCCGCGGCGATGGCCGCCACGATGTCGTCGAGAAAAGTGTTGACCTGGGGGCCTTTATGCTGGTTGACCACGCCGATGATGCCCATCTTTACCTTGTCTAAATAGCCGAAGTTGGTCAGGCCGATGGAACCGTAAATGTTTACCACGCTCAGGGCCAGGATTTCGTCAATGCCATATAGGCCGTCGTCCCGCTGTAACATATCCAGCAGGGGCTCAGAGACAAGCCTTTGTTCGGCCAGGGTGTCCAGCGTGAGTCCAGTGAAGACCGCGTTTTGTACCTCGCGCTTTTCCAAAACCCGTTCGACGCTTTCCCGGCAGCCATCCAGGGACAGGCCCGGTATGTACTCCTTTTGGATTTCATAAACCAGCGCCGCCATATCGGCCACACTCACCCCGCGCCGGGCCAGCCAGTCCATGGCCATGCTCTTAAGCTCTTGTTTACGGTACCTTCCCTTTTCTCCGGACAGGGACATCTCGCAAGCCTCCTCAATGTATTTAGAGCCTTCACTATAGTAGTTCGCGGCGGGATCGTGGTTTCCTGGCTATATTTTCGGGTATTTTTTTCCTGGACGGTTCCGAAATATTTTTTGTCATCGGCCTGCCGGTGACTTGTCCGCTCCCGCCCGGGATGATATGATACAGGAGGGAGGGTGGATAGGTGGAAAGGACCGAGCCCTGGCTGCGCATGATTCCTATTTTTGCCGATCTGGAAGAGGCTGAACTCAATGAACTGGGTCACGGGGTGCGGGTACGGCGGGTTAAGAAAGGCGCCATCATTTTTGTCGAGGGCGAACCCGGTGACGGGGTGTATTTTCTCCATTCCGGCAAGGTCAAGATTTATAAATTGATGGAAGACGGGCGGGAAAAGATCCTTCATTTCGTCAATCCAGGGGATGTTTTTGCTGAGATTCTCCTCTTTGACGAGGGCAATTTCCCGGCCAGCGCCGCCGCCCTGGAAAACAGCGAGATAGCGGTGATCAATAACGCTGAAATGCGGCGCATCCTGGCGGCCAACCCGCAATTGGCCTGGCGGATGCTCGGGATAATGAGCCGCAGGCTGCGCCAAGCTTTCATCCAGGTGCGCGACCTGGCCTATCGTGACGTACACAGCCGCCTGGCAGCCGTGCTCAAGGACCTGGCGGCGGAGTACGGGCGCTCAACCGACCGGGGGGTGAGGATTGAACTGGCTCTGAGCCAGCAGGAGCTGGCCAACCTGGTCGGGGCTTCCCGGGAGACGGTGGCCAGGGCCCTGAGCCAGTTCAAGAAGAGCGGCTGCCTGGATACGGATCAGCGCTACATCTGCGTCACCGATATGGAGGCTTTGGAGGAGTGGGCGGAAATGGCCTAGCGGCTTACTCCAGGTGATATTTTTCCCGCAGCCGCCGGGAGACTTCGTGGAGCCAGGCAAAGGATTTGGCCACCGTCCGGCCGCCATCGGCGTTTATCAGGCAACAGCGGGCCGGGGCCAGCCACGCCTGGCGGGCTATCTGCTCCTTGGGAAAGCCGTTGGCGTCCAGGTAGTCCCACAGTTCCTCCAGCCTGGCCACCAGCGCTTCGATATCGTAGCCGGCCATTTCCTCGGTGAGGGTAGGGGTGATCCCCCAGGAGACTATCCCGCCCCGGGTCAGGAAATCCTTTACCAGGTCGGTGTAGCGGGTAAAAATACGGCCCCACTGCAGGGCGTCTACCGAGAGGATGTCCAGATCCAGGTTGAGCAGGAAGGCCCAGTCGGGATTGGCACATAGGTGTACCCCCTTGGGCGCGGGAAGTTGGGCCAGGAACTGGCGGTAGTCGCCTAGAGCGCGCTCGCTGGGGTAGCCGGTGAAGGCCATGAAAATCAGTTCCAGGCCTGGCTCATCAATCCAGACAAAGGCCTGCTTGTTTTTCTCCCGGAGGTCGGCGTACTGCACCTGGATTTTCCGAGCGAAGAAGTCAAAGAGTATCTCCCGCACCCCGTCGTGGTAGATAATGGGGGCTTTGGTGGTATCGGCGATCTTCAGCCCAAAGCTGACCGGGCCGATGCTCTGGCCGCGTACGGCCGGGTAACGGCTGAGATCCATCTTGAGGAACTCATGGTAGACCTGGGAATAGACCGGGGAGATGCGGAAGTAGTCGGGGTTTTCCCAGTTCTGGATGTAAGTTTCCAGTTGCTGGTAGAACAGGTCTATGTCAAAGGTGAGCCCCTCCGGGGGGTGAGGGGTGATGCCGGGGAAGTTTTCCGAGGCCTGCACGTACATGTCTTCCCAGAAGCTGAGCCTGGGTAACTGGGGCCAGAAAGGAATGTCCACTGATAAGGCTATTTGCCATGCTTCCTCCAGCGAGGTATGGGGGAGTATCCCCATGGCTGTGGTCTGGCAATTGCCGGTTAAGGTCATAGTCTACCTCCTTTTCCTGTCTTACCTTCCTGCACCATTATAACACAGTGCAGCTAGCAGAACTGTGATGTCAGATACAACCGGCCGCTTTGCGCCTGACCCGCATGCCGCCGGCCGGGCTGGCGCGCCGGGAAAACAATGTGCGCAGAATAGGGGGGCTAATTTTGCCAGAACGGATAGTTTGCTCTGACGCCCCGGCGGCCATCGGCCCTTATTCTCAGGCTGTCCGGGCCGGAAATTTCATCTTTGTTTCCGGGCAGATACCCCTGGACCCGGCTACGGGCCAGGTGACGGGTAGAGACGCGGCCGAACAGGCCGCCAGGGTTATGGAGAATATTACTGCCATTCTCCGCCAGGCCGGAGCTGCCTGGGGTGACGTGGTCAAAACTACCATTTATCTGCTCGACATGGCGGATTTCGGCGCCGTCAATGAAGTATACGGCCGTTACCTGGCGGACCCGCCGCCGGCCCGGGCCTGTGTCGGGGTAAGCGCCTTGCCCCGGGGGGTACGGGTAGAGATAGAGGTCGCGGCTTATCTTGACCGCCGGGGGATTTAGCGTTAAACTCAAGGGCGGAGGTATGGCTTTTCCGGGGCGAAGGCTGGTCTGACCGGCATCTGGCGCGAGCGAATGCCAAGGCTGGCGTTGATACCCACGGGTGACGACAGCATTGGCAGTCTCTTTTTCGGGGTGGGACGTGAGTGGAACTGATACTGTGGCTGCAGCAGTTTGCCAGCCCGCCGCTTGATTACTTCTTTGTTGCCCTTAGCTGGCTGGGCACCGAGGAGTTTTATCTCCTGGTTATCCCGGCAATCTACTGGTTCGTGGATGCCAGGCTCGGTTACTCGCTGGGGGTCCTTTTCTGCAGTACCATGTACCTCAATGGTTTCTTGAAGGATACCCTGGCCATGCCCCGGCCCGACCCGGCATTGGTCCGGGTGGTCTATGCCGAGTCCGGTACCGGCTATGGCTTTCCCAGCGGACATGCCCAGAGCAGCGCTTCCTTCTGGGGCTACGTGGCCACCCGGCATTTTCGCTGGCCCCTGGCTCTGGCCCTGGCGGGGCTGGTTTTTCTAGTTTCCCTCTCCCGCCTGTACCTGGGGCTGCATTTCCCTGCCGATGTGGCCGGAGGGGCGGCCATTGGCCTGGCGGTCCTGGCTGTTTTTAAGTGGGCCGAGGGGTGGTTGGCGCGGTGGCGCTGGCCCTGGGGGGAGTTCTGGCGCGTTATCCTGCTTGTGGGTTCGGCCCTATGGCCCCTCCTTTTTTACCGCTCCCATCTGGCCTGGCAGTTAAGCGGGGCTCTGGCCGGCATGAATCTGGGGTATGAGCTGGCCGGGAGGCTTCCTGGCCAGCACAGCCGCTCCCGCTGGTGGCAGCAGGTACTGAAGGGCGGTCTGGGTTTCCTGGTCCTGGCGGTCTGGTATCTGGTGAGCAAGAGCCTGGCGCTGGCCTGGGAGTGGTTTACGCTGGTGCGGTATTTTTCCGTGGCTTTTATTGGTTTCTTTGTTCTCCCCTGGGCCTTTGTCCGCCTAGGAATGGGCGATGTAGAAGGAGGTAAAGGGGCCGATGCGCTCCGAGGGAACTCTCTGGACGTCGAGGTACGTAGAAATTGCCGGTGATATCTGCCGGCGGATAGCCCTGGACGAATTGCGGGAGGGGCAGAAGGTTTTCGGCCGTTCGTCCCTGGCCGGGCGCTACAATGTCTCTCCGGAAACCATCCGCCGGGCCCTGTCATTGCTGCAGGAAATGGGTATCGTGGCGGTGCTGCCGGGTACTGGGGTGATCATCCGTTCCCGGGAAGCGGCCGAAAGTTACCTGGCCGAACTGGGACAGCGCCAGGTGCTGCAAGAAATGCAGAAAAAGCTTTCCGAGCTTTTGCAGCAGAGGAACAGGCTGGATGGGCAGATTGAGGGATTGCAGAAGGAATTGCTGGAATACACCATGAAAATGGCCACCAGGTTGCAGAAGGTGCAAGAGGTCAAGGTGCCGGCAAACTCCGCGCTGGTAGGCCAGACCCTGGCTACGGCTGCTTTCCGGGCTTCCACCGGGGCCACCGTCCTGGCCATTCGCCGCAATGGTGAGGAGTATTTTTCCCCGCCGGCCGAAACTCAGATATTGCCGGGCGACATTCTAGTGATCATTGGCCCTCCGGAAGCCCAGGCCGAAGTGAGGAAGCTGGTCAGCGATTCACACCCGGGGGCGGTGGCCGGGCCCGGGAATGCAACTAACAAGGGGTCAGCCGCACGGTAGTTGAGGGGAGATAGCGGTGGGCATCATGGCTTAGGTAACGGCTGTGCGTCACGGGCACCAGGTGGCCTGGTGGCTTGGGACCAGGATGGCGCCGGAGTTGGGCGGCAGGTGGGTTAAATGCAGCAGGGTATCGTCTGCAACCCGGACCTCGCTTCCGCCCAGGAGGTCGGCCCATACCTGGCCGGGGACGGCACCGGCCGGCCAGGCCGCCAGGCTAACAGCCTGTTCCTGATCACCAGCGTTGAGGACTACTACCATCGAGGCCTCTTCCCGGCGGCGGGCGTAGGCGTAAATATCGTGCCGGCTGTCAACCAGCAGGGGTTGAAATAATCCGTCCTGCAGGGCCCGGTAGCGGCGCCGCACCTGAATGAGCCGGCAATAGAAATCAAGCAGGCTCGTGTCCTGCTCGGCCGGGTTCCAAACCATGGGCCGGCGGCAGTCCGGGTCCGGGCCCCCAGTTATTCCCACCTCGTCGCCGTAGTAGACCATGGGGGCCCCGGGGTAGGTCATCTGCAGGATGAGGGCGGGACGTAGGTGCTCCACCGCTTCGGCGTAGTCACCCCGGTGTCCGGGCTGGTTGGCCAGGCCTTCCTGAAAAACGGTAATGATGCGGGCCGTATCGTGGCTGCCGAGCAGGTTAAGGAGGCAGTAATTGGCTGCTTCCGGGTAGCGCAGCCGGTAGCGCCCGAGGAGCAGGTCCAGGGTTTTGAGGCTGATGCGCCGGCGGGCAAAATAGTCAATGACCAGGTCGCGGAAGATGTAATTCATCACGCCGTCAAAATATTTGCCGTGCAGCCAAGAGCCGGCGTCATGCCAGATTTCGCCGGTCAAGTAGGCGTCGGGGTTGACTTTCTTGACTTCCTGCCGGAATTCCCGCCAGAAGGGCGGCTCAATCTCGTTGGGGACATCCAGGCGCCAGCCGTCGGTAGGGCCGGCTGCCAGCCAGTAGGTTCCTACTTTGATGAGGTACTCCCGTACCTCCGGATTGGTGGCCTTCAGTTTCGGCAGTTCGGCAAAGTTCCACCAGCAGGCATAGTTCGGCGGGTTTGTTTCTACCGGAAAGCAGTTGACATAATACCAGTCCCGGTATGGTGACGCTTCACCCCGGGCGAGCAGGTCTTGGAAGGCCCAGAAGCTGGTGCCGGTATGGTTGAACACCCCGTCCAGGATTACGCGGATGCCGCTGGCGTGTAGCTCGGCCACCAGACGTTGAAAGGTATCCAGGTCGCCGAAATGGGGGTCTACCTGCAGGTAGTCGCTGGTATCATACTTGTGGTTGGATGGAGACTTAAAGATGGGGTTCAGCCAGAGGGCCGTTACCCCAAGTTTTTGGAGGTAAGGTATTTTCAGCCGGATCCCTTCCAGGTCGCCGCCGAAAAAGTTGGTGCGGGTCGGGGTGCCACCCCACAATTGGGTGCCGGGAGGATCATTTGCCGGGTCGCCGTTGTAAAACCGGTCCGGGAATATCTGATAGAAGACTGCTCCTGGCACCCAGGACGGAGGGCAGAAGATGTCTTCTTCGCTCCAGGTAAAGACAAATGGCCGGTTGTCCGGGGCCAGAATGGTAAAAGCAGGCCCTCCAGAAGACTTCTCCGGCCGCACGGAGAAATAATATTGCAGGCGAAAGGGCCCGGCAGCGTGTCCTTCAGCCTGATAATACGCGTAATGCCTGGTACGGGCCGTGGGGAGCATTGGCGCTTCTTCCCAGGCCGGCCCGCCGGCCACCAGCCGTATCTGCCAGTGGGGGTGCCGGGGCGCACGCAGGCGTACCAGGACCCGGTCACCGGCCAGCGGCTGAAGGAACCTGGGATGCGCGCGGTGAAAAAACATTACGGCTAGTACCCCTCGGGAGAAACAGGAGCGGCTTCCGCTACCCCGACTTCTTTGTCCTGCGGTAGCCCGGCGGCTCCTACGGCGCAGCCCAGGGACCAGGCGAA
Source organism: Clostridia bacterium (assembly GCA_004347685.1). Lineage (GTDB taxonomy): Bacteria > Bacillota > DSM-521 > Neomoorellales > SLTJ01 > SLTJ01. The sequence continues at coordinate 21,532 of SLTJ01000037.1, read as the reverse complement.
GGCTATTTGTCTGACGACGACCTCCTTGAGGTCCGGCTGGGCCGGGAGGACTATTTTTTCGCCGGCCTGGAAAAGCTTTTGCCGGTGCAGTTCCTCGGTAATTTCGCCGGCAAAGACTTCGGCTATCTCGCCAACCAGCTCCTGACCTTTGCCGGCCAGGAATTGTTGGGCGGCATTGAACTGGGCATCCATAAATTTCTTTAACTGAGGGGTCATTGGCTTCACCTTTTCATCATCTTGTCCAGAAATCACCAGGTTATGTATGTAGTTAAGGAGGGTTCCGGGTATGGCCACCTCCACCCCTATTATTGTAACACAAAACCTGGGTAAGCGCTACGGTGACGTGGTAGCGGTTGACGGCCTGGACCTAGTCATTTACCGGGGTGAATGTTTCGGATTGCTGGGCCCAAACGGTGCCGGCAAGACTACCACCGTGCGTATGCTTTACGGCTTGACCCCCATCATCTTCGGGAAAATATGGGCGATGGGACTGGACGTGACGCGTTTTACCCGCAAGGTTAAGAGCCGGATCGGCGTTGTCCCCCAGGAAGACAGCCTGGATGCAGAACTCACCGTCTGGCAGAATCTGACCCTGTATGCGGGCTATTTTTCCCTCGGGCCTGCCGCCGAAGTCAGACAGCGATTGGAGGATCTGGTACGGTTTGCGGGCCTGGAGGAAAAGGCCCAGGCCCAGGTAGAGAAGCTGTCTGGCGGCATGAAGCGGCGGCTGGCCCTGGCCCGGGCCCTGGTGAACGATCCTGAACTGCTCATCCTGGACGAGCCCACCACCGGTCTCGACCCCCAGGCGCGGCAGTTGGTATGGCAGAGGCTGCGCCAGTTGCAGGAGCAAGGGGTCACCCTCCTCCTCACTACCCATTACATGGATGAGGCCGCTTATCTGTGCGACCGGTTGGCCATCATGGACCGGGGCCGGGTGGTGGCCCAGGGAGCCCCGCCGGAACTGGTGGCTGCCCATGCCGGCAGGCACGTGCTGGAGGTCGGCGCGCAGCCGGGAGAGGAGGCGGCCGTGGTCGGGGAACTGGCGCCCCTGGCCAGAGATTACCAGGAAATAGGAGAGAATTTTTTCTTCTACCTGGATGATCCCGAAGCGGCCATGACCGCGCTGGCCGTACTGGCGCCCGGCCTGCGTTACCACTTGCTGCGCCCGGCCACCTTGGAGGACGTATTTCTCAAGCTGACCGGCCGGGGACTGGGGAGGGAGCCGGAGGGATAGATTGCTTGCGCGCGGTTCTATCCCGGCGGCGGCCACAGCGCGATCTTTGTCTTACTGGGCAGCAATTATCTAAGAGATCTGGGAGGTGCGAGATTGAAAACACCCGATGCCAACGAAGTCTCCTCTTTAGTACGCACGGCCCTGGGAGAAGACCCCGCCGACGTGGTTATTACCGGCGGGCAGGTAGTAAATGTATACTCCCGGGAACTCGTGGCGGCGAATGTGACCATCAAGGGGGATCGCATCGCTTACGTGGGTTCCGAGTTGCCCGGACTGGGGCCGGATACCGTGGTCATAGAGGCTTCGGGGCTCTACCTGGTGCCTGGGTTTATCGAGCCGCATGCCCACCCGGTGTTGATGTACAATCCTTTCGCCTACGCCACTGCCCTGCTGCCCAGGGGAACTACTACCGTGGTCGGGGACAGCTACTGGCTCATGGCCCACCTGGGAGCCGCAGGCCTGACCCGTTTCATCGGTGGCTGCGATTCCTGCCCGCTAAAGTTTCTCTGGTTTGTCCGGCCCCATTCTCCTTCTCTCCAACCTCTGGAGGAGGAAATTTGTTCCTTGGAGGGGCAGCGCTTGCTGTTGTCCCACCCCCAGGTCCTGGGCTGGGGCGAGGCCACCCGCTGGTACGACATGGTGCAACAGGTACCCAGAGTTCTCACCTCCCTGGCCTATTCCCTTTCCCGGCGCAAAAGGCTGGACGGGCATACGGCCGGGGCTTCGGGCCTGTCCTTGGCCGCCCTGGCGGCCGCCGGCATCAGCGGGTGTCACGAAGCCATTAACGTCCCCCAGGCCTTGGAGAGGCTGCGTCTGGGGATGTACGTGGCCCTGCGGGACAGCAGCATCCGCCACGACCTCGGCGAGCTGTCGCGGCTCATCACGGAAAACGGGGTGGATACCAGCCGCCTGCTCTTGACCACCGACGGCCCGACGCCAGCCACTTTAGCCAGGGAAGGGCATACGGACACCCTGCTGGCCAGGGTGATCGAGGCCGGCGTGGATCCACTGGTGGCCGTCCAGATGGCCACCATTAACCCGGCCACCTACTGGCGGATAGATGACCAGGTGGGCAGCATCTCCCCCGGGCGGTATGCCGACATCCTCCTGGTCCGGGATCTGCGGTGCCCGGTGCCGGAAACGGTGCTGGCCAGTGGGGAAGTAGTGGCCCGGAACGGGAAACTGGTGGGGAAGCTGTCAGAGCTAGATTGGGAAGAACTCGGGATCGGGCCCTTGCCCCCGCGGGAGATAAGCCCCGGGATTTTTGCCATCCCGGCTCAGGGTACGGCGGTGGAATTCCCGGTGATCCAGGTGAGCGCCACGGTTCTCACCCGTCGCCGGGAAATGCGCCTGCCGGTACGGGACGGCGTGATTACCGCCCCGGAAGGGGTGATGAAAATAGCCTGCATTGACAGCCAGGGGCGGCAGGTGGCCAACGGCTTCATCACCGGGCTGGCGGACGGGATAGACGCCCTGGCCTCCAGCTACCACGTTGGTTTGGGGGTCCTGGCGGTGGGGAAAACCAGTGAGGCCATGGCTCGGGCCGTGGCCAGTGTATACCGGATGGGTGGGGGCCTAGCGTTGTTGCGGCCGGGGGAGCCGGACTTCCATTTACCCCTGCCCCTGCTTGGCTTGATGAGCCCGGAGCCGGTGGAGGCCTTGGCGGCCGGGGAAGAAGAATTCAACCGCCTGATGCGGGCCTGCGGCTACCACTACGAATGCCCCCTTTACACCATCTTCTTCCTCTCGGCCAGCGACCTGCCGGACCTACGCATAACCCCTCGCGGTCTGTATGACAACCGCCAGGACAAGATCCTCCGGCTGGCCCGTGAAATAACCACCTAGCCCCGGTCCCCTCAACCTTCGGCCAGGAATACCTGGTCTACCCGGCCCACCAGTCTTTTCAGCTCTGGCTCCCGGTGGACCAGGGTGGCTCCCCTGGAATGTCTCGTATATCGTTGACGGGGGTAGAAAAGGGTTATAGAATTAATGATAATAACATTACGGGGAGGTGTACCCTGTGGCTCAGCCCCAGCCGCCAGCCGGGGAAATTATTCTTACCTACGAGGATTATCTCCAGTTTCCTGATGACGGGATGCGCTACGAAATCCTGGAAGGAGTGCTGTACATGACCCCGGCCCCGGTACCGAAGCACCAGAAAGTCTCTATCAACCTGGAGTTTTTGCTTTACGCGTACGTTACCGCCCATGATTTAGGTGAAGTCTATGACGCCCCCATTGATGTGGTTCTTAGTCGCACCAACGTCACCCAGCCGGATATTATCTTCATCGGGCGGGAGCGCCTGGACCGGATTACCGCGAAGAATGTTTCCGGCGCACCGGACCTGGTGGTAGAGATCCTTTCCCCGAGCACTTCCCAGACCGACCGGCTGGTCAAGGCGCAAATCTATGCCCGGCATGGCGTAAGCTACTACTGGCTGCTGGACCCGGATAAGCAGGAACTGGAAGAGTACGTTTCGCAGGACGGTACCTTCACTCTCTTAAACCGCCACCAGGGGAAGGCTGTTTTCCACCCAGCGATCTTCCCAGGGTGGGAGATTGACTTGGGCCGGGTTTGGGCCGGGTAAACGAAAGGTCAGGGGTTAGAAGTACGAGTTTAGAACTCGTAGGAACGAGCTAGCGCTGGTGCCGATAGCTCTTTCCCACGCCTCCTGTTACACCTGTACGGTCCGCTGCCCCAGCGGGATCAAGTTGACCGAAGTCATGTTTGCATATCTCTAAGAAGCTTTATCCGCAATTCATGTACTTATTTTTACAGAAAAGCGACTTAAAGGTAACGGCGGGGCCAGCTCCAGGTGGTTGATCACCTTTGACATCAGGGTTGTTCCCGCCCCCGGGATATGCTATCATTAGGCTGTGTGTTTATTCCCGCTGGAGGTATGGTTTTGTGGATGCGGAGGCAGGCAGTCCGCGCAGCCCCGGGCTGCAAATATCACCCCTGGTATTCCGGGTGCTACGGCGGCACCTGACGGTCTTTGCCCGCACCTGGCCGGCCAATATCATGTTCGGGTTCATCGAGCCGCTTCTGTACCTGGCGGCTCTGGGAATGGGTCTTGGCAGCTACGTGACCAGCGTGAACGGGCAGTCGTACATGGAATTCATCGCTCCCGGCTTGATCGCTTCTTCGGCCATGTGGGCCACGGCCAGCGAGTGCACCTACGACGCCTTCCTGCGGCTTCATTACCAGAAAACCTACCAGGCCATCATCGCCACCCCGGTGAGCCTGGACGAAGTGGTGGTGGCCGACATGCTCTACGGCACCTTTAAGAGCATCCTTTATGGCAGTATTATCCTGGCGGTGGTCTCCCTCCTGGGGCTGGTGGCCTCTCCCCTGGCCCTGCTTATCCCGCTGCCCCTGGTCCTATGCGGCCTGGTCTTCGCTGAGCTGGCCCTTACCTGGACCAGCCTGGCTCCCAACATGGATACCTTTAATTATTTCTTCACCCTGGTCATCACCCCCATGTTCCTGTTTGCCGGGATTTTCTTTCCGGTGGAGGGCCTGCCGGCCGTGGTTCAGAAGCTGGCTTGGTTTATCCCCCTTTACCATGTGGTGGAAATGAACCGTGCCCTGGCCCTGGGGCATCTCGGGAGCAGTTTCCTGGCGCATTTCTTGTGGCTGGCGGTGGTGGCGGGCGCCCTGTTCCCGTTGCCAATCTTACTCATGCGGCGGCGGCTGCTGCGGTGAGCACAACCCGGTTCCGCAGGCGCCGGCCGGTTCGTGTTCGGCGCGGCAACCTACATACGAGCAGCCTGGGAGGAGGGCTTATCTTGCATCTGGGAGTTGATCTGGATGGGGTCCTGGGGGACATTCTCGCCGTTTCCGTCCGGGCCCTTAATGATTATTTCGGGCGTGAGGTCAGGGTTGAGGAAGTCCGGGATTATGACCTCAGCAAGGTCTACGGCCTGTCGCGGGAAGAAATCCGCGAATTTTTCGCGGCGCGGCAGGATTTGCTGGAGGAAATGCCCCCCATGCCCGGCGCCGGGCCGTGCCTACAAAGCCTTTCCCGGCGGTGCCGGGTGACTATTGTTACGGCCCGGCCTCCGTTTCAGGAAGATATGACCCGGAACTGGCTGGCCCGGCACGGCTTTGCCTACCATGACCTGGTGCTGGTCGGTTCCCATGACAAGAGGGAGGCCTGCCGCCGGGCCGGGATAGAGGTATTCATTGACGACCGGCTGGAAAACGCCTTGATGCTGGCCTCTGAGGGGCTGCCGGTCATCCTTTTCGCCGCGCCCCACAACCGCTCCCCGGAGTTGCCGCCGGGGGTGGTCAGCCTGGAGGGGTGGGAGACCATTTACGCCTACTTGCGGTGTTGCCTGGAAGGGGCGCCCCTGGCCGGACTTGGGGGCGGGCTATAAAACCTTGTTGTCCCCGGTTGCAAGGTCTTTATGCCAGCGACCGTCTTCCTTACAGCCCCCGGAGGTGCTCTGGCCTCAGCATGGCCGGGTCCCGGCGGGCCAGCACCTGCTCCAGTTCGGCCAGCATTTTGTCCCGGTCCCAGGGCAGGGTCCCCCGGACAGAATAGTAATTAGAGGCATGCATGGAGCTGAAGAAGCAGTTGGTAAAGGAGGCCTGCTCCACCAGCACCTTTAGTTCCAGGAGGGACTGGAAGGGCGATATGGGGTGGAAGGCCCCGTTCTCGGCCTCCTCATACAGAGGCGTGCCGGGAACCAGGGTGAGGGTTAGGGCGCCGGCATATTCCGGGTCAATGTCGCTGAGGAGGCGGGCCGTTTCCCGGGCATGCCTTTCGCTCCCTTCCGCCCCGCCCAGGCCCAGGATTACGGTCACCGAGAGGGTGATCCCCGCTTCTTCAGCCCTCCTTCCCGCTTCCGCCATCTGGTCATAGTTCACCCTCTTGCCGATCCGCTCCAGCAGACCAGGGTCCCCTGTTTCCACGCCCAGGTAGATGATGCCGAGCCCCTGGTCCCGCAAGGTCTTCAGTTCCCCGACGCTGCGTCGCAGGAGATCCCTCGGGGTGGCATAAGCTCCCACCCGTTCCACCTCCGGCAGTTTTTCCCGTAGGTGTGTCAGCACTTCTACTATCCTAGGGTAGGGGTAGACCATGGCATCGGCGTCCTGGAGGAACACCCGCCATCCGTCCCACCCGCGGGCTACGGCATATACTACCGGTGGCATGTCGCTCACTATGATCCCGCTCTGCCGGTACAGGCTCAGGGCGTCAATTTCGCGTTTAAACTCTGCGGCTTGACTTGGACGCGGCGATGAGATATAAATACATTAGAGAACAGCTTTCCCTGACTAATAATTCTTAGGGCTCGGTTGAACAATTCCGTGAAGCCTAACTGCAACAAGGGAAAGCGGATTAGCAAATGGTGATGGAGTCCGCCGCAAACCACCCCGCGAGGGTTAATGACTCCTACCAAGGGACAATAATCCCTGGTAGGAGTATTGGCTGGTGGACCATTTAACTACTCCTACCAGGAGACTCCTGGAGGGGTTTTTTTTGATGAGCCAGAGCAAGCAGGGATGGCGGATAAACCCGGGTTCCCAAGTTGAAAACGATCCAGCCCCGCAGGGTTTGCCTGCCCTTCTCCAGCAAACCCTGGCACACCTGGAAAAGCTCGGCCCGGATTTTATCCCTGACCGCCGGAAAATAGAGGCTTTGCAAGAGCGTCTCGCCATGGAGCGCTTCCACCTGGCGGTTTTAGGGCAGTTCAAGCGCGGCAAGAGCACTCTGCTAAACGCCCTCATGGGCGAAGAAATACTACCCACCTCAGTCGTTCCCCTGACTGCTATTCCTACTTTTCTTTTATGGGGGCCTGACGTTCGTGCCCGTGTTACCTTCCTGAACGATCATCCCCGTGCGGAGATCTCCGGCAAAGAAACTACGGCTTTAACCGCCTTTCTTGCCCAGTTTGTTACGGAAGCGGACAATCCCGCAAACCGCAAGGGGGTTTCCCATGTAGAGGTTTTCTACCCGGCTCCTTTGCTCCAACAAGGAGTAGTGTTGATCGACACCCCGGGCATTGGTTCCACCTTCCGGCACAATACCGAGGCCACCCTGAATTTCCTGCCCCAGTGCGACGCCGCCCTGTTCCTGGTATCCGCGGACCCGCCCATCACCGAAGTGGAAGTGGAATTCCTGAAGGCGGTGCGGGCCAAGGTCACCCGGCTTTTCTTCATTATCAACAAAGTAGATTACCTGAGCGAGGAAGAAAGGGACACCCTGGTCCGCTTTGTTCGTAACGTGCTGCGGGAACAGGTGGGGATAACAGGGGATCCTCCCGTCTTCCGCGTGTCGGCGCGCCAGGGGCTGGAGGCCCGGAAATCGGGCAACCCTGACCTGTGGGCTCAGAGCGGCCTGGAAGAAGTGAGGAGATGGTTTTTCGAACACGAACTGGGCGAAATGGCACGTACCTTCGACCTCCGGGTCACCGAGGTATTACGCCCCTACCAGCAGCGGGCCGACGACCTGATCGAGACGGTCCGTAAAGCGGCCGCCGAACTTTTTGACGTGCCCTACCATGCTCTCAGCAGGGCGTAAGAAAAGCGGTTGCCAACGTTAACGAGGTAATCGCTCCAAAAATTCAGGGTAGGGACCCCGCCCAGCAGGCCGAAATCGACCGCCTCATGCTCGAACTAGACGGCACTCCGAATAAGAACAACCTCGGCGCCAACGCGATCTTAGGTGTTTCCATGGCCGTGGCGCGCGCGGCGGCGGAGTCGGCGGGCTTACCCCTTTACGCCTACCTTGGTGGACCAGGCGCAGTGCGCCTCCCGGTTCCCATGATGAATATCCTCAACGACTCTTCCACTAGAGTCTCATGCTCGCAAGCCGGGCATTTACCCGTGGGCAAAAACATTGCCAAAACCTCTTGCACCTCAGAAGCGCCTGAAAGTAAAAAAGTGAGAAATCCTCTTTTGTCGCTTTTTGCTTCCTTCAAGTACTGCTGCAAAATCTCCTCCAAAGATCGTAATAGGCCAAAATTTGCCGGTCTTGTCACTGAGACCTCCCGAAACAAGGCGCAGGGCACGACCCAAATCCAAGAGATCCTAAGCCATCTCATAGATCAGGATTTTTTTGGACAATTCCGGCAATCATCTGGCCTGTGCCTGCCGCATTTTCTACGGGTTCTTGAGCATGCGGAATCGGATGAAGCGAATTCTCTCATCGAAGTGGAATTGGAACATATCCACAGCCTGCGGGAACAATTGAAGGAATACCTGCGGAAGCATGATTACAGGTTTATCAATGAGTCCAAGGGTGAAGAGCAGGGTTCCCCGCTACGAGCGGTGGAAAAGATAGTCGGGAACCGCTTCCACGGTTAGGTATCGCGATAACCTTGCCTACTTTGCGTATAAGATTTCCCCTTGACAACTGCTGCCCCGGGGGTTAAACTGCAAATAGCTGAATGGCCTTTAAGCGGCCCGGAGAGGCCGGCAAGGTTGGGCGGAAACGCCAGCGGTATGCCTGTCCGGCCGGGACAGGTTATTTTTTACCTCCATTTTAGGGGTGGTTCCTTGCCACTGGTAGAGAAGACTCAGATTATGGACGCGGATACCATGCGCCGCAGCCTGATCCGCATGGCCCACGAAATTGTGGAAAAAAATAAGGGCGTCAAGGGCCTGGTACTGATAGGTATCCGCCGTCGGGGGGTCCCCCTAGCCGAGAGGCTGGCCCAGTTCATCCAGGAAATCGAGGGTAAAGCGGTGCCAGTGGGCATTCTGGACATCACCCTTTACCGGGACGATCTTACCACCCTGAGTTACCAGCCCCAGGTGCAGCAGACGGAGATCCCCTTTGATGTTACTAATAAAGTAGTAGTGCTGGTGGATGATGTGCTCTACACCGGGCGGACGGTAAGGGCGGCCATGGACGCGGTGATTGACCTGGGGCGACCGCGAAGCATCCAGTTGGCGGTGCTGGTAGACAGGGGCCACCGGGAGCTGCCTATCAGGGCCGACTACGTGGGTAAAAATGTTCCTACTTCCCGTAAAGAAGTGATAGCCGTCATGGCCCAGGAGATAGACGGCGAAGATAAAGTCCTTATTAAGGAAAAACCAGATTAGCGATTGCGTCCTTGAAATTGGCCCGGTGAGGCCGGTAAGGACGGTAACGAAAGGTGATTTACCTCCTTTGGCGCCACCGGACCGGGGAGGTTTTTTTATGGCCGGATTGGCTGCCAGGCACCTCTTAGGCCTGGCGGAAATGGAAGCCGAAGAAATAAACCTCGTTCTGGAGACGGCCCGGCCTATGGCCGGCGTCATGGAGCGGCCCATCAAGAAGGTGCCTACTTTGCGCGGCAAGGTGCTGGTCACCCTCTTTTACGAGCCCAGCACCCGGACCAGGGTCTCCTTTGAGCTGGCCGCCAAGTACATGGGGGCCGACACGGTAAGCATAGCCCCGGCCACCAGTTCCGTGGTGAAGGGCGAGAACCTGCGGGATACGGTACAGACCCTGGAGGCCCTGGGGGCCGATATGGTAGTGGTGCGGCACCAGACGGCCGGCGTGCCGGGGCAACTGGCCGGGTGGTTAAGCAGGACGGTGGTGGTCAATGCTGGCGACGGCATGCACGAGCACCCCACCCAGGGGCTCCTGGATTTATTCACCATCAGGGAGGAAAAGGGCCGGCTGGTGGGTCTGGAGGTGGCTATCATCGGGGATATCCTCCACAGCCGGGTGGCCCGTTCGGATATCTGGGGCCTGACCAAGATGGGGGCCCGGGTACGGGTGGCTGGTCCAGCCACTCTTCTACCGCCAGGCCTCGAAAAGATGGGGGCGCAGGTTTACCATCGCTTGGAGCCGGCCCTGGAGGGGGCAGATGTGGTCATAGCCCTGCGGCTGCAGCAGGAGCGCCAGCGCCAGGGGCTCCTGCCCAGCCTGCGGGAATACGCCGCCAGCTTCGGCCTTACTCCGGGGCGCCTGGCCCTGGCCAAACCGGACGTACTGCTCATGCACCCGGGGCCGGTTAACCGGGGCGTGGAACTGGCGGCAGAGCTGGTGGACGCGCCCTGTTCGGCCATCAACCGCCAAGTGACCAACGGGGTGGCGGTGCGCATGGCTGTTCTTTACCTGCTCCTAGGGGGCGGTTGAAAAAAGCATCCAGCCAGGGCGCCAGCCCTGCCGCCCCGGAGTTTTGTAACATCCACCTAGGGGGTGAACCCAATCGTCTCCTTACTGATTAAGGGCGGCCGGGTCATTGACCCGGCTTCCGGGATGGACCAGGAGCCGGCGGACGTGCTGGTGCTGGAAGGGAAGATCGCCAGAGTGGGCTGCGATCTACCCGCTCCCGCCGGCGCCAGGGTAGTTGACGCCAGCGGGAGGATCGTGGCCCCGGGCCTGGTGGATATGCACGTGCACCTGCGCGAGCCCGGGTATGAGCATAAGGAAACCATTGCCACCGGCACCCGAGCCGCGGCCATGGGGGGTATCACCAGCCTCGTCTGTATGCCCAACACTGATCCCCCGGCCGATAACCCCGGTACCCTGGCCTGGATCGCGGCCCGGGCCCGGGAGACGGGGGCAGCGCGGGTGTGGCCAGCCGGCTGTATTACCAAGGGCCGGCGGGGGGAAGAACTGGCTGAGATGGCCTCCCTGGCCGCCGCCGGCGCCGTGGCTTTCTCCGACGACGGTTTCCCGGTGGCCCGGGCGGGTGTCATGCGCCGCGCCCTGGAATATGCCGGCAGCCTGGGCCGGGTGGTCATTTCCCACTGCGAGGACCCGGATCTGGCCGGGGGTGGGGTGATGCACGAGGGTTACTGGTCCACAGTCCTGGGTCTGGTGGGCATGCCTGCCGCTGCCGAAGAGGTGATGGTGGCCCGGGAGATCATCCTGGCCCGCCTGACCGGGCAGCGGGTGCACCTGGCCCACCTCAGTACCGGGTTGAGCGCGGCCATGGTGCGGCGGGCCAGGGAAGAGGGGCTGCCGGTGACCGCCGAGGTCACACCCCACCACTTAGCCCTGAGTGATGCCGCCGTGGCCGGCTACGACACCAGCACCAAGGTAAACCCGCCGCTCCGGCCCCAAGAAGACGTGGAGGCTTTGCGCCAGGCCCTGGCCGGGGGTGTGGTCCAGGTAATCGCCAGCGACCACGCGCCCCACGCGGCCCAGGAAAAGGAGCAGGACTTTGACCAGGTACCCTTCGGCATCTCCGGCGTAGAAACTATGCTGCCGGTGGTGGCCACCGTCCTGGTCAAATCGGGCCTCCTGGCCTGGTCCCGGGCCTTGGCCGCCATGACGGTGAAGCCGGCGCGGATCCTAGGCTTGCCCGTGGGCACCTTGGAGCCGGGCGCGCTGGCGGACATCACCCTCATAGACCCGGAGCTGGAGATGGTGGTGGACCGGGACAGGTTCGTCTCACTGGGGCACAATTCCCCTTTCCACGGGTGGAAGTTGTCCGGCTGGCCGGTCATGACCATCGTCGGCGGTGAGATCGTCATGGATGGGCGACAGCTCTTGTCTTAGAGTGGTGCTCCAATATATACGTGTACACAGACCCCTTATCTCCGTTTTGGAAGGAGCCGCAGCATGCCCAAGCGCAAGGATTTGCATAAAGTCATGGTAATCGGCTCGGGGCCGATAATCATCGGCCAGGCGGCGGAATTCGACTACGCCGGCACCCAGGCCTGCCTCTCCCTGAAGGAAGAAGGCCTGGAAGTGGTGCTGGTCAATTCCAACCCGGCCACCATCATGACCGATACCCATATGGCTGACCGGGTGTATATGGAGCCCCTGACCCTGGAGTTCGTGCAGAGAATTATCGCCCGGGAAAGGCCCGACGGCCTGGTTCCCACCCTGGGAGGGCAGGTGGGGCTGAACCTGGCGGTGGAGTTGCACGAGCACGGGGTCCTCGAGCAGTACGGCGTGGAGCTGCTGGGGACTCCGGTAGACTCCATCAGGAAGGCCGAGGACCGGGAGCTGTTCCGCAGCCTGATGCAAGAAATTGGCGAGCCGGTGCCGGAAAGCGCCATTGTTACCGGCGTGGAGGCAGCCCTGGCCTTTGCCGCCGAGACCGGCTACCCGGTCATCGTCCGTCCTGCCTATACCCTGGGGGGTACCGGCGGCGGCATCGCCCATGATGCGGCCAGCCTGGCCGAGATCGCCGCCCGGGGACTGAAATCCAGTCTGATCGGCCAGGTGCTTATCGAGCGCTCGGTGGCCGGGTGGAAGGAAATTGAATATGAAGTCATGCGGGATGCCGCGGATAACTGCATCACCGTCTGCAATATGGAGAACATTGACCCAGTGGGGATCCATACCGGGGACAGCATTGTCGTGGCTCCTTCCCAGACCCTGAGCGACCGGGAATACCAGATGCTGCGTTCGGCCTCCCTGAAGATCATCCGCGCCCTGGGGATCGAGGGCGGGTGCAACATCCAGTTCGCCCTGGACCCGCACAGCTTCCAGTATTACGTCATTGAGGTCAACCCCAGGGTTAGCCGTTCCAGCGCCCTGGCCTCCAAGGCCACCGGCTACCCTATCGCCAAGGTGGCGGCTAAAATCGCCGTGGGCCTGCGCCTGGACGAGATCACCAACGCCGTTACCGGTAAGACCTATGCCTGTTTTGAGCCGGCCTTGGACTACTGCGTGGTGAAGATGCCGCGTTTCCCCTTTGATAAGTTCAATGTGGATGGCCGGGTGTTGGGCACCCAGATGCAGGCCACAGGAGAGGTCATGGCCATCGGCCGCTCCTTTACCGAGGCCATGCTCAAGGCCGTACGGTCCCTGGAAACCGGGGTCTCAGGCCTGTACCAGCCGTCACTTGCCGCTTATGACGCGGGGTGGCTGCGGGAGCACCTGGTGCAGCCGGATGAGCGGCGGCTGTTCCTGGTAGCCGAGGCGCTGCGTCGTGGCCTGGGCGTAGAGGAACTGGCCGGTCTCACGGGATATGATGCCTATTTCTTGGGAAAAATGGCCGATCTCGTCCGGTTGGAGAAGGACATCCTTCAAGGGGGCCTAACGCCGGAACTCCTCCACCAGGCCAGGGTGGCCGGGTATGGGGAAGCGCAACTGGCGGTCCTGAGCGGAAAGCAACAAGAAGAAATCCGCGGCCTCTGCCGGGAGCAAGGGTTAGGGCCGGTGTACAAAATGGTGGATACCTGCGCGGCCGAGTTTGACGCCACCACCCCCTATTACTACTCCTCATACGAGAGCGAGAACGAAGCCCGGCCCGGGCTGGCGCGACGGGCCGTGGTGCTGGGGTCGGGCCCCATCCGTATCGGCCAGGGGATAGAATTTGACTATTGCTCGGTTCACGCCGTCTGGGCCCTGCGGGAGGCGGGACTGGAGGCGGTAATAGTCAACAACAATCCCGAAACGGTGAGCACCGACTTCGACACTGCCGACAGGCTGTATTTCGAGCCCCTGACCACGGAGGACGTGTTCCATATTTTGGATGTGGAGCAGCCGGAAGGGGTGGTGGTGCAATTCGGCGGCCAGACAGCCCTCAACCTGGCTGGCCCTCTGGACGCGGCCGGGGTGCGTATCATGGGTACCTCAGTGGCCAACATTGACCTGGCCGAGGACCGAGATAAGTTCGAGCACTTTTTGGCCCGCCTGGACATTCCGAAGCCGGCCGGCCGGGCCGCGACCTCTGTGACCGAGGCCCAGGCCGTGGCCGCACGGATTGACTTTCCCGTGCTGGTGCGGCCTTCCTACGTCCTGGGCGGCCGGGCCATGGAAATAGTCTACAGTCAGGAAGATCTGGAGCACTACATGCACACCGCCGTGGAGGTTTCGCCCCAGTACCCGGTCCTGATAGACAAGTACCTGAATGGCACGGAAGTAGAGGTAGACGCCATCAGCGATGGGCAGGACATCCTGATCCCCGGCATCATGGAACATGTGGAGCGGGCTGGGGTCCATTCCGGGGACAGCATTGCCGTCTACCCGGCCTTTTCCCTGACCACCGGGCAGAAACAGCAGATAATCGCTTATACCACCCAGCTCGCCCGCGCCCTGCAGGTTAAGGGGCTGCTGAATATCCAGTTTGTTATCTACCAGGGGCAGGTCTATGTGCTGGAAGTGAATCCGCGCTCCAGCCGGACGGTGCCCTTCCTAAGCAAGGTTACCGGCGTGCCCATGGTGAAGTTGGCCACACGGGTAATGTTGGGGGAGAAATTGCGGGATCAGGGGTTCGGTACCGGCCTGCACCCTGAACTGCCCCTGGTGGCCGTGAAGGTCCCTGTCTTTTCCTTCGCCAAGCTGCCGCAGGTAGATACCACCCTGGGGCCGGAGATGAAGTCCACCGGGGAAGTAATCGGCCTGGATACCACCCTGCCCAAGGCTCTATATAAAGGGCTGGTAGCGGCCGGGTATCAGGTGGCTGAAGACGGTGCGGTTCTGGCCACCGTGGCCGATAAAGACAAGAAAGAAGTCCTGCCCATGCTGCTCGAGTACAGCCGCCTGGGCTACCGCCTGCTGGCCACCACGGGCACGTCCAGGTTTCTGCGTCAGGCAGGACTGGAAGTCAGCGAAGTGGCCAAGATTCACGAGGGCCGGCCCAACCTGTTAGATGCCATGGCCTCCGGCGAAGTGAGCCTGGTCATAAATACCCTTACGAAGGGAAGAACTCCGGCCCGCGACGGCTTCCAGATTCGCCGCGCCGCGGTGGAATTGGGGGTGCCGTGCTTTACGTCCCTGGATACGGCCCGCGCCATGCTTCAGGCCCTGCAAGAGGTCAGGAAGGGTCGGGATTTCAGCATCCTCACCCTGCAGGAACTGCATGGGCTTGCCCCTTCGCCCAGAGCCGGGGTTGGCAGCTAAGAGCGGAGGTTGGAGGGGTGGTGGCCGCCCCAGGGGCCCGGGAGGGTGGACCGGCTAAAAGCGTACTGCGACATGGAGGGATGTACCTTGCAGGCTAATGATAAGCTGATCGTGGCCCTGGATGTACCCACCTTGGAGGAGGCCGAGGAGATAGTCAGCCTCCTGGTACCCCTGGTCGGCATCTTTAAGATTGGCCTGCAATTATATAGCAGTTGCGGTCCCAAGGCCGTGGAAATGGTGCAGCGCTACGGCGCCAGGGTTTTTCTCGATCTCAAGCTCCACGACATCCCCCATACGGTGGCTGATGCCGGCCGGGTGATCACCGGCCTGGGGGTGGGCATGTTTACCCTGCATGTGGCCGGGGGTTTGAGCATGCTGCGGGCTGCTGTACAGGCGGCCCGTGAAGAAGCCCTGGCCCGGGGTATTCCCTGCCCCATGCTTTTGGGCGTCACCCTGCTGACCAGCCTGCAGGTGGAAGACGTGCGGCGTATCGGCCTGGGCACCAGTGTTATTGATGTAGTGCAGCGGTGGGCCGGCCTGGCGCGGGAGGCCGGCCTAGATGGCGTGGTGGCCTCGCCCCGCGAGGTTAGGGTGCTGCGCCTGGCCTTGGGGCCGGAGTTTATCCTGGTATGTCCGGGCATCCGGCCGGCGTGGTCCGGCCTTGGCGACCAGAAGCGCACCATGACCCCCAGGGAAGCGGCCCGGGTAGGGGTGGATTACCTGGTGGTGGGCCGCCCGATTGTTGAAGCCGACGACCCGGTCCAGGCGGTGACCCGGATTATACAGGAAATAGAGGAGGGCTTGAGTTGTTAACACCGGAAAGTATCTGGCGGATTTTCACCAGTTGTCAGGCCCTGCGGCAGGGCCATTTTTTGTTGAGTTCCGGCCGCCACAGCGACCAGTACGTCCAGTGCGCCCAGGTATTGCAGCACCCGGAATACGCCGAACTTCTGGGCCGGGAGATAGCCGACAGGCTGGGGGTGAACCGGGTGGAGGCCGTGGTGGGCCCGGCCCTGGGAGGCATCCTGGTGGCCCACGAGGTGGCCAGGGTCCTGGGGGCGAGGGCCATGTTTGCCGAGCGGGTGGATGGAAGCCTGACCTTACGCCGCTCCTTTAGCCTCGAGGAGGGCGAGCGGGTGGTGGTGGTGGAGGACGTGCTCACCACAGGCGGCTCGATTCAGGAGTTGATGGCCCTGGTGCGGGGTTGCGGGGCCGAGGTGGTGGCGGCCGCGGCCCTGGTGGATCGCAGCGGCGGGAAGGTAGACCTGGGAGTACCGGCAGTGACCCTTATCTCTGTGTCCTTCGCCACCTACCGGCCGGAGGAATGCCCGTTATGCCGCCAAGGCCTGCCGGTGGAAAAACCGGGTAGCCGGGCCCAAGCCCCCAACGGCTAAAGCCTGTTGGGGCGTCACCGAGGCTTCTTCGCTTGCGGACGAACGAGTTCTTTTAGGGATTTTGATGGGTTTGTCGCGAAAAATCGTCCCTGAAAAAGGGGCTGGTGCGCCCCCAGGCAGGCCACCAGCCCCGTTTCGCATTATTCCTTCTGGCGGTCCTACTGGCCATGGAAGGCACCCCCAGGCAATTCGCAGCGCCACACCCGGTCTTTGCGCCTCGACGGCGGGCCCGGCTGCGGGTGCGCGGTGGCCAGACAATCGCCGAGCTAAGCAATTATAACGCTGTTGCCTTCCAGACCACGCCTCCCTTTTTAGCTACCCCGTTGCCGTGAGAGAAATTCATGGGTATAGTGGTCCACCCTACCTCTACTATATATCCCATCCCTGCTTTTTATGCTAGTCTATGGTCCTTTCGCGTGAGAAGTCAAAGTTTACAGTCGAGGGCCGAATGGATGAGTGTCGGCCTTGGGTACGGATTCCCGGCAAAATCTCGCGCTTTCTCCGTTTTGCTTCCTCCAGCCTCATTATTCGCCTGAGATGACTCTAAGCTCGCCCCGGGAGCACATCCCAAATGCGGTTACCTCCGGGTAACAACGAGGTGAGTGCGCCCCTGAGGAGGATTTCCGGGAGGACCGTCGATTACAGGTGGCGGCAAACACTTTCGGTAATTCAATCTTGGAGAATCTTTGGCTATCTTCAGGTACCTGACCATATTCGGGCGGAAACGGCTCTCATGCCCCGAAAGGACGGGGGTAGTTGGGCGCTTGGCTGACACATTCTCCACTTCTGCTTTACCCTGTTCTTAGCCTATTCCTGCTCGCGGAGGGGGCGGGCATTCCCGGCCTGCCTTACGAGGCCGTTTTTCTGGCCACCGGGTACTGGATTGAGCAGGGCAGGCTTTCATTTTCTCTGCTGGTTCTGCTTGGCACCCTGGCCAACCTGGTGGGAAACCTGCTGGGCTACTGGGCGGGTAAGTATCCTGGTTCTCGCCTGGCGCGCCGGATGGGAATCGACCTGGACGAGAGCCGGGGAAACCTGCTCTGGGTCCGCAGGCTACTGTACCGGTGGATTGCCGAGGCCAGTCGGGACGGGAGGGAGGTTCGGGTGGTCTGGATGACGTCAGGCGATGGCTTCCGCCGGGGAGCCCAAGTCTGGTTTGGCCGGGCTGTGGGAGCGGAGGATTTTATTTCCTACGGCTTGCTCCGGAGGCAGGAGGATATCCGGTCGGCAAGCTCTCCCAGCGCTCGGTAATCGTAACCCTTGTAGGCACTGTTTGGGGCGTGGAGGGTAAGGGTGAGGTTGAGGCCAAGGGGCTTCAGCTTATCGGCGAGGACCAGCAAGATGCGGGCGTCATAGGCCACCTGGAGGATACCTTCGGCCACCAGGCGAACCACGTATCCGGCGCTGCTGTGGGGATATACCGCTACTTGACAAAGATAGCTTAGCCGCCTATACTGTATATAGATAGTATACACAGTAACGATTTAGGTGTTGACTTTGCTGCAACCTCCCATTACCTACCGGCGTTTTGCTTGCGTTCCGGCCGACCGGCCACGGCGATTCGTCGGCTTCTCCGGTTCTCGGCCACGCGGCACCGGTAAGAAGGAGGAAAGGCGCCCTTGCTGCTCAGAGTGTCCGGCGATAACCCGGAACCCCTATACCAGCAAATCATAAATGAAATCCGCCGCCTGATCCTTACCGGCGAGCTTTCGCCGGGCGACCCCTTGCCCTCCGTTCGCGAACTGGCGCAGAAGCTCACCACCAGCGTCATCACCACCCGGCGGGCTTATCTGGAGCTGGAAAGGGAAGGATTGCTTACCACCCGTCAGGGGTTGGGAACTTTTGTGGCCAAGGTTGACCGCGAAGCGCTGCGGGAGGCCGCCCGCCGGCTGGCGGCCAGACTGTTTGCCCGGGCCCTTGACGAGGCGCGAAGTCTCTGTTTAGAGGATGAGGAAATCAGGACCATTTTTAATCGCGTCCTGCAAGGGGGTAACGAGGCGCCGTGCTAGAGAACCTGGAGAAGACTTTCCCCGGTTTTAACCTGGGGCCTTTGTCTTTCCGCCTCCCGGCCGGTTACATCATGGGCTTCATCGGGCCGAACGGTGCCGGCAAGAGCACCACCATTAAGTGCCTTCTCAACCTTTCTCACCGCGACGCCGGACAAATTCGCGTTTTTGGGCTGGACTCTCGCCGCGACGAGCTGGAGATCCGCCAACTGGTGGGCTATGTGTCCGAGCCCCATCCGTACTACCAGGAGCTAACGGTGGACTGGACGGTGCGCTTCTGGGGTCGCTTTTACCGGTCCTGGGATGAAGGCCTATGTTACCGCCTTCTGCAGAAGTTCGATGTGCCCCGCGCCAAGAAGATAAAGGAGCTTTCCAAGGGCACCCGGGCGAAGCTTTCCCTGGCCCTGGCCCTGGCCCTCTCCCACCGGCCGCGGCTGCTCATCCTGGACGAACCCATGGCCGGCCTGGACCCCGTGGCCCGGCACGACGTGCTCCAGGAGATGCTCGCCTTCATCCAGGACGAAGAGCCGGCGGTCTTTTTCTCCACCCACCTCATGGAGGACGTGGAAAAGGTGGCCGACTATGTGGCCGTCCTGCACGAGGGCAAGTTGCTCCTCTGCCAGGAGAAAGAGGAACTCCTGGCCGACTGGAAACACCTGGCGTTTTCGGCGGCCTACTTGGAAGAGCTTAAACCCTGGCTTAAGGTCTGGCGGCGGGAAGGCGGCCGCTGCCTGGGCGTGACGGGCAGCTACCGCGACTTGCTGCGGCGGCGCCCAGAGCTGGCCCGGCAGCTAGAAGTCGGCCCACTGAACCTGGAAGACCTCCTCCTGGTGCTCGCGCGGCGGGAAACCTGCGCTGGAGAAGGGACCTGGGGTGTGGTGCGCAAACAATACGTACGCAGATAACTTCGAGGCGCCGACGCAGTTTTCCTGCCGTCGAGTGGGGAGGGCATTGACATGATTACAGACATAGTGTATTATACACATAGTGCACTATTAAGGAAGTGGTTGCCCGTGCAGTTTGATTTGACCCGCCCCATTTACCTGCAAATCGTGGATAATATCTGTCGCCGCGTGGCCCGCGGGGAGCTGCCGCCGGGGGCCCGGCTGCCGTCCCTGCGGGACCCGGCCCTGGAACTCGAGGTGAACCCCAATACGGTGCAGCACGCCTACCAGGAACTAGAACGGCGGGGCCTCACCTTTACCCGCCGGGGGGAAGGTACCTTCCTCAGCGAGGACCCGCAACTGGTAGACAGGCTGCGGCAGGAACTGGCCGGGCGGGCGGCGGAGCGCTACCTGGCCGAGATGGGGGAGGCGGGTTTTTCCCCGGCCGAGGCGTTAGTGGCGCTGCAGGAGAGGGTAAAGATTGCCGAGAGGGGTGTCTGAACTTGGACGTGGTCCTTCATTCCGGGTGTAATTGGCCCGATGGCTGGCATTCCCATCTGGCTCATTGCGGCGTCCTTTGCCAGCCTGAACAAGGAGTGGGCGGACCATACTTCCTACTGGCTGCTCAGCCTGCCGGTGCGGGAAGAAGTGACCCTGGCCGCCAAGCTCCTGGCCGTAATAACCCGGCTGTTCCTGATCTCCCTGCCGGCCGTGACCGGCATATACTTCCTAGTCGCCCGGGCCACCGCCACGGCCCTTCCTTTACCCTGGACGACCGCCTATGTGACCGTATACTTTGCCTTTCTGGCAGGCGCCCTGCCGGTGGCCACGGCGGGCTTCCTGGCCGTCGTGGTGGAACGGGCCGTGCGCTGGGGCGGCGGGTTGACCCAAATGGCCGGGTTCGTGCTCACCCTCTGGGGGATGGAGCGCCTGGGCGCGTGGCTGTTCGACATCTTGGACTTCCTTCCCGGAATGTTACCGGTGCCTGAACCCATGGCCCTTGGCAGCGGTAACATGATGCTCAGCCTGGGCACGCCGGGCATGGAGGCCCCCTTGCTGGCCGTGGTGGTGGTGAGCCTGGTTCTGACGGCCCTGGCCCTCGAGCTGACCGCTTGGCTGTTGCGGCGGTGGGTGGAGGTGTAAGGTTCTGCGGGGAACTTGCTGCCGCTCTCGTGGCATGTTAAGATGAAGCCATGGGCTGAAGCGGGGATGATCAAACATGGCCGAGCAATCGGTGGTCGAACTGGCCAAGAGCGTACTGGAGCCGGTGAAGCGGGTAAAGATGGCTTTCTTGTTTGGCTCGCGGGCCGAGGCTAGGGCAAGGCAGGATTCCGAATGGGAATATTGATCAGAAAGGCGAGCCGCCATGACCACAGGGAAGTAAGCAACCCGCCCAGGGTAGGGCCGATCGCCAAGCCGGCCGAAATGCTGATGGCGTTAATACCTAGGGCCCGGCCGCGTTCCTGCGGGGGAAAAGTAGCCGTAAGGATGGCATAGGGTACGGCCATCATCATGCCGGCGCCTATCCCCTGGAGGGCGCGGAAGGCTATAAGCCAGTAAATGGTTGGCGCCAGGCCGCAAAGGCCGGAGGCGACGATAAAGCATACCAGCCCCGAGAGATAGACCCTCTTATACCCCAGGATGTCCCCCAGGCGACCATAGAATAAAAGAAGGCTGCTCATGGTGAGCAGGTAGATTAGCGGAACCCACTGCGCCGTGGCGAGGGGAGCGCTAAAAAAGCCGGTAATGGTAGGAAGAATAACATTGACAATGCTGGCGTCAATGGGGCCCATGATCCCTCCCAGCATAATGGCCGCCAGCACCTGGTAACCTTGCCCGGTTGCGGACGCGGTTCCTTCTGACCGGGGAAACACGTTGTTACGCTCCCTTCTTTATTAGATCGATGTCTTAATCGCCTCGCCACTTAATAGATTTTATCTTGTATCGGAATACCCCTGCTGGCGCATTAACTGTTACTTCGTCTCCAACTCTCTTTAACAATAATGCCTTTCCGACAGGTGAGATATATGATATATCGCCGCCGCCTACACTTGTTGAAAAGGGAGCCACCAGGCGAAAACGGTGAACTTCCTGAGCAGATAAGTCTTGAATTTCGACCTCACTCCCGATAGTCACGAAAGGGAGAGAGGTACTTCCGGTTTCCGACTTATTAGCTTTCTTAATGAGTGATTCGATATGTTTGATGTAGTTATCAAGTAACTACTCAGCCCACCAACGTAAAAGTTAGAGATCAGATATCATCAGGA